>CAYSWY010000024.1:0-80774 GCA_964434975.1 uncultured Lyngbya sp. | reverse complement strand
CTTGAAATACAAGGGATTTTAATCCTTCGTGAATGGTTTCAAGAAGATGATAGCCATTAATTTGATGTGTCAAGCTAGTCATTGTCATTAACTCCGGAAAAAACTATAAACTGAGTGCTTACATTGGCTTTAATCTTAAAGATAGAGGATAGAAAACCTGTGTCAATGCCACTAAGTTACTTATTCTGAAAAGCACTTATCTTTATTATTCCCAGCCGTTGAATGATTAATTAACCGCCGGAGGAGATGAATAAGAAATTAAGCCAGCGATTTAACTTTTATCATCAAAAAAAATGGAGTCAGAAGAAAAAACTGCTCCATTCGTTAAAGTTTTTATTTATCGTTGATTAAATCTTGATATCGCTTCACGCAGTCAATGACTATCAGCGATTGTTGTAGCGCTGGTTGTATCGACTCCGCTGGTAGTTGTAGCGGTCATTATAACGATTGTCATTACGGTTATCGTAGCGATTGTCAAAACGATTGTCAAAACGACTATCAAAACGATTGTCATTACGGTTATCGTAGCGATCATATCGGTCGTAACGATTATCGTAACGGTCGTCGTAACGATCTTGACGCTTTTCGTTTTCTCTGCGCCAAGCTCTTTCTTCTCTCTCTAGTGCATCCTCGAGGTTATCGTGAGCTTGCTTCATCAAGCGTTCTTTTTCCTGTTGCGACATATAACGATACTTAGATTGAGTCAGTTCTTGTCGCATTTGACGTTCTAGTTCAACGTGACGGCGCTCCCGATAGTCATTAAATTCTTCCTCGAATCTATCTGCGATTAGCGTCCCTTCAGACTGAAATGTTTGATGATTCCGTAATTGAGTGGTTCTAGACTCAAGACTAACGGCTAGAACCGGAAGAGTAGAACCTGTTGCTAAGAGTAAGGTGGCGACTGCTAAAATCTTTTTCATGTTGTTTCCTGGATTGAATTGGGATAGAGTTAGCCTTTGTTGATAGTGTGATAGCGTGTACGACACGTCTACTATCTTGACTACATTTTCATCTATAAGATTTAGGTGATATTTTTATAGACTTTAGTTTTGAGAAATAGGTTCACCATAGATTGTCACAAATAAGATCCAGTTTTGATCAATGCTCAAGCCTATTGTTGAGTAGACTCTGTCTATGTTTCAATACCTTCTTTTAAGGTAAAACCTTATAGCTATCAACAGATTATAGCATTTTCTAAAAGTCAGTTAAGTCTGTTTTAACCTTGATTATATACTGCTAAAAATCCGGTTTAAAATCCCTTTTATCTTTTTATTATTAATATAATGTGAGTTCGGATGAGGCGAATAACAGCTCATGATTTTATTGATCTGCTGATCCTGAACTCTGGTTAAATACTAAAGTCTAACGCCAAAGCAATAGCAAGTGCTAAAGGGAGAGAAACTCCCTCTAGCTGGGTCAGATATATCCTGCTGAGTTAGGAAGCCTTGAATGCAGTGTTGCTGCACACAAAAGACATCGCGCGGTTACTTTTTATCGAGCAGCAGATAGAGGTTGCAGTAATAATTCTTTCAGTAGCTCAACCTTATCTGTCTCTTCCCAAGGTAAACCCAAATCAGTCCGACCTAAATGACCATAGGCAGCAACAGTTTGGAAGAACTTTCCGCCTCGCTCACCGGGAAGATGGCGTAAATTAAACTCCTGAATCATACCTGCGGGTCGGAGTTCAAAGTTTTCTTTGACAACTTCTAATAGTTTGTCTTCATCGACTTTACCCGTCCCGAAAGTATCAATATGAATACTCATCGGCCGAGCCACACCAATGGCATAACTGACCTGAACTTCACATTTTTCTGCTAATCCGGCAGCGACAATATTCTTAGCGATATAACGGCAAGCATAAGCGGCTGTGCGGTCTACTTTCGTGGGGTCTTTACCGGAAAACGCGCCACCACCGTGACGAGAATAACCACCATAGGTATCGACAATAATTTTACGCCCAGTTAATCCAGAATCTCCCTGGGGCCCACCAATCACAAATTTACCCGTGGGGTTAACCAGAAAGTGAGTTGCATCGTCTGGTTTCAGCTCAATATCTGCAAAAACGGGCTCTACAACTTCTTTCCACAAGTCCGCTTTAATTTTTTGCTGAATCGCCGCAGAGTCGGTTATATCCCCAATGGTAGCGGTATGTTGAGTGGAAATGAGAATAGTATCAATTCCAACCGGACGGTCATCTTCATAAGCCACGGTAACTTGAGTTTTACCGTCGGGTCGTAAATAGTCTAACGTTCCATTTTTCCGAACCGCTGCCAGTTGACGACTAATACGGTGGGCTAAACTAATAGGTAACGGCATTAATTCTGGCGTTTCGTTACAGGCAAAGCCAAACATTAATCCCTGATCGCCCGCGCCAATGGCATCGAGTTCTTCCTCACTGAGCTGTTCTCGGGTTTCTTGAGCTTGGTCAACCCCTTGGGCAATATCGGCTGATTGTTCGTCAACAGCCACTAAAACAGAGCAGCTATTGGCAGAAAAGCCGTTGTCAGCGTGAATATAACCAATATCGGTAATTTTTTCACGGGCAATATCAATAAAGTTGACATGGGCTTTTGAAGTGATTTCTCCTGTAATCAGCACTAAACCCGTATTCACTACAACTTCTGCTGCCACACGACTTTTAGGGTCTTGAGCCAGTAGAGCATCTAAAATGGCATCCGAGATTTGATCGCAAATCTTATCGGGATGACCTTCTGTTACTGACTCAGATGTGAATAGATAACGATTAGTCAAAGGGAAATCCTCCTTAAATCTATATGCTACGTTGCCTCGGTTTTCTCTCCAGTCTTATCAGAGCTGAACGCTTCAACTAATATGATTCGTTTATTTGCTCTATATCAGAAATGATTAAAATCGCTGGCTTGAGGTGCATGGATAACTGATGCATTCGCCCTATCTTACCTTATATCATCCCCAATCAACCCTCTAATCCTGAAACGATTACAGAATCTTTAAAATGATTTAATTTTAATTTCATTCAGTTGAGTAATCACTACATCTGCCGTCTTGAGATGATGAGAATATGCCGGATCACAAATACCAATACATCCAGCAGCCGAGGCTGTCGTTGCCATCTGAATATCCCCAGGAGAGTCTCCCACCATTAAGGTTACAGCCGGATCTACCCCTAAGCGATCGCAGCCTTGTAAAAAGAGTGCTGGATCGGGTTTGCTGAGTTCGGTTTCTGCTCCCATATTCAATTGAATATAGTCGTTGAGTTGATAATAGTCTACAAACTGATTAACTGATTCAGTCGAGTCCGCCGACAAAATACCCAGCTTAATACCCGCTTGATGTAATGTTTTCAGCACTTCCACAGTCCCTGGAAATATAGGGGAAGGAACTGTATCTTTTTGCAGCCACTCCGAGGCTTCACGGAATGCATTCTGAGCAATAGTGAGAGATTCTAACCATCCGATCCCTGTTTCGGCAATATAAGCCGCAGCAGCAATTTCATTTTCTCGCCGACTTCCCACCGCCATCAGTCCTACTGGGTTGAGGGTATCGTCTTCTATACCAAATGCCATTGACAACGGTTCCCCAGTACCGGGTACTTGAGCATCAATCAGGCGCGATCGCTTCTGCGCTAGATTCCGTAGAAAATCCCGAGAATCCTGTAAAGTACCGTCTTTATCAAAAATAATTGCTTCTATATGACTAAAGGTAATCTGTTTGACTTGAATATTAACCAAAGCTTCACTCCTGTCGCGATCAAAGATTGATTATAGTCAACTGTATTATTTTTTATTTTGGAAACGTTGAGTTTCTTAGAAAATGATCCTATAATTAGGGACATTAAGAAAACTTTAAAAAGTATTACGGTTTACAGATTTTGTAACCTATGAATAAAGATTATTATGGATTGCTGATTTCTGCTCAGAATATTCGCAATCGCTGGAAATGGCAGATTATACTTCCCTATGGGGTTGAGTTAATTTCAAATGAAGATTATACTACCCCGGAAAAAGCCCTGATGGGCGGGGAACGGTGGATTTCAGCAGAAACAACCTTTAATGCAGTTAATAGTTGCTTGTCTCAATTTTATAGTGTTGGAACCCTCGACCAGTTTGAATATATCAACTTAACAGAGTCTCTGCGAGGAATTACTCAACGCTGCTAAGTTTAACATCATGTTATACTTCTTGAGATATTGATCGAGATCTCTTGCAGCCCTGAAAAAAGTAATTAATGAGTAGTGCAAATTGTCTCCATTCTTTCCTGCTGTTAAGCGTTAAGCGTTAAGCGTTCCCGACAACTGTGGCGAAGTCTAAAGATTCAACCGGGTTAAAATCTGGGATAGGTTGAGGAACGAGGAATAATTTACGGCTGCCAGAAGTTGCCATCTCAGACTGAGTTTCATGATCTAAAACCGCCACAACATTCTGATAAATTTCTTCTGCTTGAGAGCGAGAATTCCCAATACAAGTGAGTCCCACTTTACCAAATTCTGACAAACATCCCATGAGATGAAATACAGTTCCGGTTTCAGTACTACTATCAAAATGAAGTTGATGTTGAGCGACAATATTCATCAAATCATCGGGTAATAATCCTTGATAACAATCTTTCTGTAAATTGTCTGAGGCGATATAATATTTCGGTAATCCTTTCGGACTATAAAATAATCCACTTGCATTATCATAAATTCCATTCGTGAGTAATTTTAATGTCATAAATGGATGAGTTGTTCCACCGCGACGCAAATTAATTTCAATCGCTTGTAAGTCCCATTGATTATTGCGATGAACGGCAATAAAATCTAATGCAAACCGTTCTAAAGCGCCTTTTTTCGCTAAGTTTTTTCCAACTTTTTCACCGAGCGCTTGTAACTGAAGTCGATAAGGTTCATCGGCTGGAAATTGGCATCCGAGAAACACCTGACCATCTGGCCCGCCTAAAATTTGATCGTGGGTAGAAACAACTTCGACTTCGCCTGTGGGATGAATTTGACATTGAACACTCGGAGATCGTTTATCACTGCCTTCAATATAGGCTTCGGCTAACGCACCCAGTTCTGGAATGCGGCGACTAAAGTTTTCCCAACTTTCTCCCCTTGCTTGAAACTGTAGCTGTTTTAAAGTCTTTTCAATCGTATTTCGTCGTTGTGGATGGGTTGGGGGAATCTCATTCGGTAAATCTAATAGCGCATTTCCTTCTCCAGAAAACCCTTCATTTAATTTAATCACAATCCGTTTAAGTTGAGATTGACGTTCCCATAATGCTGTCGTGACTTCAATTAAATCGTCAACGCTCCAGACTAATTCACTCCCATCTGGATGAGGAATATCACATTCTGCAAAAATTTTCCGACTGCCACTTTTAGTTCCCCATTCGAGTAAATCCGGATCGCAACCGAGTAACGGAATGCCTAATTTTACCGATAATTCCCGTTCCGAGACAGTGGAATTAAAACACACCATGTAAGACTGACCCGGACGTAAAGCTTGCCGAATTCTTTCTAATAAACGGGGACGTTTTAATAGCTTATTGGTGAGGGATTGATGGGAAGAATCATACACTGAAAATAACATCAGGCGATCGCGAGCATGGGAAAAGGGAATGCCTGGCATTAAGTGTAAATAATAATCAATTACACTAGGATGGATGGGTTGAGACGTTAAGTAAATTAACCGCATCCGAGGATTACGCAACCGAATTAGAGAGAATAAAAGTCGTTCTTCGTATTGATGAACCCCCTCAATTTTAGACAATTGAGCTTGATCAAGACTAATGGAGGGCATCACTAAAACATCAAAATCTCCCAGTTCTAGCTGGTCTTTTTCTTGGGAATGCTGGCGCAGTTGATGTTGTAGATAACGAAACTGCTTAGCAATTTGTTCCTCAGACGGGTTTGACGTTGATTTCATCCCAAATTCTCTGCATCTCAATCATACTCATCTTAAAGGATCGCATCTCTCAGCAAGTACAAAGTTGTAATAATTTATCAAAACAAATGTTAATCTCAGCGAGACTGCGAGTCAGCGAGTCTGGAGACAGAAGTCAGAAGTCTGGAGGAGCGCGAGTCTGGAGTCACCGAGTCACGACAGCCAACTTACTTAATCCCCGTTGCCCGTTGCCCGTTCCCTGTTCCCTGTTCCCTGTTCCCTACTCACTTACTCCTCTGCTGGCAGCGCTTCTAAAGTTTCAGGTGCAGGAGTCGTTTCAACTGGGGTAGAAGCACCCTCTGCCTGACGTTGAATTTGATCTTTGTAACTTGGGGGAGCCAATTCAACTGCATTCGCAAAGAATTGCTCAGCTTCCTCGTCCTGACCCTGTTCTTTGAGGATAATAGCTTTGGCTAAAACAGGACGGAAATCAGTTTCATCGGTGTTAATGGCTTCATCATAAATCGCGATCGCCTCATCATAACGTTCTTGGCGCGCATAAACCTGTCCGAGAATCAATTGTACAGACACCTGATCAATAGTACCGGGTTGAGCTTGATTGGCTTCTGGCGCAGCTCTGAGGGTTTCTTCTAGGATACCAATTGCTGCTTGGGGTTGCTCTTGGTCTAACAATAAACTGACCCATCCTTGTAGCGCTTGAATTTGACCGGGTTGTTGTTCAATAATCGAACGATACGTTTGAGCAGCGGCCTCAGAATCCCCCGCATACTGCTGAGACTGGGCTAAAAGGATACTGTACTCGGTTGTTTGAGGATTGAGCTCAGACAGGGTCTCGAGCGGCTCTATCAGGGTATCAACTTCTCCTTCCCCGACACTAATCAACTCAAGCTGAGCTTGTAGAAATCCTTGTAAAGCCGTTTGATTTTGCGGTTCACGTTGCAGGACTAACTCATAACCTCGGGCTTGAGCTTTTAAATCATTGATTCTTTGAGTTTGAGCCGATTGTTCAGAGGTGGGAGTCGCAGGCTGACTGGCTTGATTGCCCCCAATAATGCCGCCGACAATTGGCCCGAGGGAAAATCCAACAAAAGCAACCAGAGACAGAATCAACACGACTCCAACAAACCCACGACGTTTGTCTACCATAAAGCTGAAATCTCCAAAATCAATTCATAACAATCAATGACATGACACACGATTGACAACACAATCTTAATTTGATGGCATCTCAGAACCGAGCTGAGGGTGGGAATTGAATTGAGCATATATGACTCAAACAAGAATTTAAAGATATACCCTCATTACCGTACTTTTACCAGCCTAGAATCCCAGTTAAGATTCAACCACTTTTGCCTTGCAGCTAATATAGTAGCAGACCCCTGTTGGCAATCTACTTCGAGATGTTCTATCAACATCCCCAATCCTACAATTTCACAGGAAGTGACATATCTACTTTGGCTGAATTTTGTTGAAAGCTTTCGGATTCCTCGATTTAGAACTTGGATTCAGTAGAATAGGCATCAGCAATATTTGCTCACAGCCTGTCAAGTTATAACACTTGATTTAATCCACTGAAAATCCATCAATCATGGCTCTCTTGTTTTATTGAACAAGAGTTATATCCGAAACTGTATATGAAACGGGGAATGATTGCCAATCAATACTCCCGATAGTTAATGAAGTCTGAATCATTCAGAGAAAACATTAACCCTGATTCATTTTTCGGGTAAAGGTTGCATACTATTTTCAGTTGATTGTTTTAAGTTCCCGCATGGGATGTGTCTCCGCTCTTCGAGGTTCTATGAGTCCTTCATCAAACTACCCCTCCCAAACTTCCAGTTCTGCGGCATCTCAGCCGACTCCATCCAGTGAGAATTCGACTGAGTTGCCTCAAGATGTCTCAAATGAGTTGAATGCTTCTGAAGAAACGACAGAAGAAACGACAGAAGAAACAACTGTCGCAGAAGTGACGCAGACAAAAACTGAGTCATCAGAAACGACAGAAACAACTGCATCAGAGTCTGTAGAATCATCCTCAGAAATGCCTGCAAAAGCAGATACTTCAGTTCAAAAGGATGAGCCAGATGATCGCATGCTGCAACATCCAATTCCGCCCCCGAGTGAACCCCGCCAATACCGAGCGATTGGGTTAGTTAGAGGGCGTTACCAAGCCTCTGAAGAACAGTTCACCCAAGGAACGTTATACACTCCAGATGGTGGTGAAATTGATGCGGTGTTATTGGGTCGAGTCATGAGTTTGGTCAAAAAACATATTGACCTGACAGAAGAACACCTTTGGGTGGTCTATCCTCGGACTCGCCAGGAAGAGGAAAACCTACACGTACAAATCGTCGGTGTATGGGAACCTGAAACCTTAAAATCTGATTCCGATGAGTCTGAGGACAAAACGGATGCAGAGACAGCCGACGACGAAGGTGATGATACCAATCCACCTGACCCACAAGCCTCATCAGATTTAGCACTGGCTGAAATTGAACATGGCTATTTCTCAATTCGGGGAGAAGTGGTGTTTCAGTCTCAGGATGAGGAAAAGTACATCATTATCAAAATCCGTCAGTCTTCTCGCAAAGACAGCGATAAACCCAAGTTCTTTAAACTGAAACTCAATGGTTTAGCGGGTCTGCGATCAGTCGGACATTTCTATGATTTACACGTTCGTCTGGATGAGAATGCCCTCAAAATTGAGGAAAGCCACGATATTGGGGCAATTCCAGTCAAGCGTTGGAATAAATCCGACCGCAATAGTAGATTTTCTCCAAGAGGGAAAGGCAATTATTCTGGCGGTGGCGGCGGTAAATTCCGTCCCCGTAGCGGTGGTAACTATCAACCTCGGCCCAGCTCTTCTCGGCCAGGGGAGAGTTCTGCACCGAAGCCAAAACCTAAAATCCAGAAAAATCGCTCAGAATCCCCCTAAATCTCGCGGGAGAAAGGCTCTGTTCATCGGAATCGGAGCCACTGGTTCGCTGAGGGTAAATTGCCCGGATTCTATCCATTGTTTTAACTCCTCAGCGACTTGACGAGACCGAGAAAGACTGGCTAATGGAGCGGTTCGCACGGGTTGACCTTCAATTAAAATTTGACCTTGTTTAAGCTGAGCATAACTGACTAAACCAAATGTCGGACGAACACGCCGAGGAATGGAAAAATCAACCACAGGAGCAACAATATCTTTGTCCTGAACGCTACAACGGACAATCACTTCCTCTGTTAAGACGGGTAAAGCCACCCCCACCCCCAACATTAAAGACGGGCCATAATTTTTGAAATAGCATCCCCTCACCCAGTAGGGATTCATCGTTTTAGCATCTCCAATCAAAGCCAAGGTGGCAGCAGGGCCTATGGGTGTACCATTGGCTAAACGTTTTTGTAACGGGAAATGCTGGGTTCCTTCCCAGGTAATATAACCAATTCCCCCGCCTAAAAAGATGCGCGTCCCAATCCCAATTAAGTTTAGTTCAGGATCATTAAATAACGGCGCAATTGCCCCAGGATTGGCATAAACCGCGTTATTTAAATTGGGTTGTAATAATCCCAGATAAGTATACAGTGGGCGATCGCCACCATTGACCCCCACAATAAAATTTTGATAAAGATTACGGGGGTTAAACAGATAAAATTGATTAATCGTATCTTGAGTAATAGTGGTTTCGAGAGCATTACGCGGATAACAGTCATTCACGGCCCCCACGGCTCGCAAATGCACGGATTTCCCGGCAATTAAGTCTTCTATCACATGAGCGCCCCCTCGGCCCTGGCCCTCATCGGTTTCCTCGGCGATTTGAGACGCACCTAAATACAAGTCCACCGCACCAAACCCAGAGTAAGCCGGAACACCATTGAGCCAACAATGACGAACATTGATGGGGGGGTCAGTATGTCCTAAATTAAGAATGGCTCCGCAGGACTCCATCGGCTCAAATGTCCCTGTGGTTACCACATCTACCTCTTTAGCAATTTGACTGATAGAGGTTTCAGCCACCCTTGCTTTCACTTGTTCTACAGTCCAGACGACAGCCGATTGATCCTGGATTTTTTGATTGATTTCGGCAATGGTTCTCATCGTAATAGACAGCAATTAAGCCAGGAGGATTATCATTGATTGATCATAATCGATTCAGCACAATCGATATTGTCTCATTTTTTAAATCTAATTCTGTAAAATTAATTGAGGATAGACTCATGATTTTAATTTATAGTGAGCCATATTGAAACAATATCCATTGAGAGTAAACGTCTTAATTCATTTTGAGGAGAACATCATGGAACTTAAAGATATTATGGCATTGGTGCATCCCGCTTTAGCCGTTGCTGTGGTTTTTCCGGCTATTGGAATGACGGTTAATTTTGCCTGGCAAACTCGGCAGCGACGACTACAAAATGCCGGGCCTGATGGCAAGAGTAAAATTCCGCCAGTTGTAGGGCGAGAACACGTGAAAATTGGACAGTGGCTAACGGGTTCTGTGGTAGGAGTCAGTTTAATTGCGTTAGCGGCTTCTGTCACGTTTAAGGGAGTGTTCAAAGACTTTTCGCCAGAGAAAATGCCAGAGGCTATTTTTATTGTTTTGATGTTTGCGGCAACCATTGTTTCGTTAGTATTTCTCTACAAAGCTAAACCCAATCAACCGTTATGGCGGGGAGTATTTGCAGCCTTGAGTAGTGCCGGGTTAATTATTTTAGGCGCACAAGATGGCGTTTGGCGACTGAGCAATCAATGGTATGTTTCTCATTACTATTATGGGGTTTTAGCATCGATACTGATGATTATTTCTTTAGCAATTGTACCGGAAATTTATAAAAATAAAAAATGGAGAATTGCTCATACAATCTTAAACTGTATTGCCCTTCTCCTGTTTTTTGGTCAAGCCGTTACCGGTTCTCGAGACTTATTTCAAATCCCCGGAAGTTGGTAATTAGTTGTTAGTTTTTAGTTGTTAGTTCTTAGTTGTTAGTTCTTAGTTACAAATGACTGACAACGAATAACGAATAATAAACCACTACACTGCTACAAAGTTTAAATGTTCTCCAGGAAGTTGTTGTAAATCCTTTAATGGGCCTTCCATTTTTAACCGACCTTGTTCTAATAAAATCACCCAATCTGCACGGTTAATCACCTGGGGACGATGACTAATTAAAATAGTGGTTTTCCCACGCCGAAAATACAACAGTTTATCCAAAACTTCCGACTCACTCACAGGATCTAAACTAGCAGTTGATTCATCTAAAATCAGAATCGGAGGATCAGTTACAATGGCACGGGCGATGGCTAATTTTTGTCGTTGTCCGCCGGAAAGATTGGCTCCAAATTCCCCTAAAATGGTTTGATATTTTTCGGGAAGTTGACTAATAAATTCATCTGCCCCTGTAATTTTACACGCTTGAATAATTCGTTCAAAGGGTAAACTCGGATTTCCCATTCGGAAATTCTCTAAGATACTTCGACTCCAAAAATGAGCATCTTGCGGCACTAAAGCCACTTGCTTTCGTAGACTTTCTAAAGACAAATCTTGCAGGTTATAATCATCAAACCGAATATTACCCGATTGTAGAGAATATAGACCCGTTAGTAGTTTGACTAAAGTACTTTTCCCACAGCCAGAACGACCAATAACTGCTGTATTTTTTCCCCCTGGAAAACGGACTGAAAATTCATCGAGTAAATTCACTCGTCCACCATAAGCAAAGGATACATCTGCACAGACAATATCCGCATAAGATGGAATATTAACCCAAGGTAACTCACTTCTATGTTGAAGTTCTGAAGTCGCATCAATCACATCAGCCAGGCGTTGATTCGCTGTTCTTACACGGGTTAAATCATCAACAAATTTAACTAAAGATTCGATCCAACTACTAATATTTCGATTTAAAGTAATAAAAGCCAGTAATTGCCCAATACTTAAAGCATCTGCAATCACATATTGGCTACCAATCCAAAGAATAGCGACATTTCCAACCCCGCTAATAACCCCAGAAAAAACATCATTAACGACACCAATTTGTGAGGTACGAAAAGCTAAATTTGCTAAGCGTCCAAACCGTCCTTGTAATTCTTCCCATAACTGCTCTTGACTGGCTGTGGTTTTAAGGGTTAAAGCGCCTTTAAACGTTTCAACTAATATCCCTTGATTTTCTGATTCTAAAGCAAAAAAGCGGCGTGTTTTTTGTTGAAGTAGAGGCAGTAAAATTACAGTCGAACAGGTCATTAATGCGCCGATAAACAAAGCAGAAAGGGTTAAAGGCACATGATAAATTAACATCACAATTAAAGAGACAATTGCGACAAAAAATTGGCTGGGTAAACTCACAATAAACTGAGAGATCAGTTGATTCAGTTCTCGAATATCTTTCAGCCGACTGACAATATCTCCACTGCGGTGAGTTTCATAAAAATTTAAAGGTAAATTGATAAGTTTTCGTCCAAATTCTAAAACAATCCCTAACTCTAATCTTTGGGCGAAATGTACAATTAGATTAGACTGAACTAACTCTAAAGCACTACTAAAAATATTCATAATTACAACCGCGATCGCCACTCCCGCTAGCAGTTGTAAATCACCCCTAACTAACACATCATCCGTTAAAAGTTGAATTAAAAACGGAGAACCAATCGATAGAACACCCAGGACAACATTAATCATCAAAACCTGAGTTAAAATAGGGCGAAACATTAAAATTCTGCTAACCCAACGCCACAACGTTGTCGCTGCATCACTGGTTTTGAGAAAAAAGCGTTCTGGATCAGGTTCTAACAGTAAACAAACCCAATCTTTCCAACCATCAATTAGTTCTTGTTTCGTCAGATAAATCACCCCGACAGATGGATCGGCAATCACATATTTTTTGCGATATTTACCATACAAAACAGCCCAATGATATCCTTGCCAATGAATCACCATCGGTAACGGTGCATGATCTAATTTATCTAAAATACTAGGATCTGCCCGCATCGGTCGGGCATTAAATCCCGTGGTATTTGCCCCTTGTTTTAAGCCTAAAAGAGTTGTACCTTGTTGACCCGTACCACAGACTTCTCGCAAATGGGAAAGGGTAAAATTTCGTCCATAATATTTAGCAACGGAAGCCAGACAAGCGGCTCCACAATCTTCTTCACTATTTTGTAAAATAATTGGATATTTCATAAACTTTTAATGCCAAAAATATGTATGATTTTAGCTACGGGTAAAAACAGATCAATCAATCAGAATAATACTGTTCACAGTGAGCGTAGTCGAACTGTCATCTATTTCAATCGTCTGTTATTACATCAGGAGAAATCTATATTTTTTAGGCAACAACAACTGATTCACCCTATCCGGTCAACCTCTGACGACTCGGGAAGCAATAGGGTGAATTTTATTTAAACAAAGACGAAGAGATAATTTCTAGCTATTTACTAACTGTTCAATTGCAGTTGCATCCGTGGGAAGCTGTTTTGTCAAGACTTCTGCCGCCTCATCCGTCACTAAAACATCATCTTCTATGCGAATTCCCCGCACATCAGCAAATTGTTCTAAACGTTCCCAATTAACCACATCGTGATATTTTTCTCGGTATTCTGCATTATTTAAAATCCCAGGAACTTGATAAAATCCAGGTTCAATAGTCACCACCATCCCAGTTTGTAAAGATCGATTTAATCGTAAAAATCCTAAACCAAAGCGTTTGCTACGACTCCGTCCCGCTGCATATCCGGCTAAATCTCCTAAATCTTCCATATCATGCACATCTAACCCCAAAACATGACCCACACCATGGGGAAAAAATAAAGCATGGGCATCAAGTTCAACCAGAGTGTCGGGGTTGCCCTTTAATATGCCTAAATCCGCCAATCCTTGCGCCATCACACGGGCGGCTAACAAGTGAATATCCTCGTACTCAATATCGGGTTTAACCTGCTCTATGCAGGCATCATGGGCCGCTAAGACCACTTGATAAATATCTCGTTGCGTCGCAGAAAATTGTCCAGAAACCGGCCAAGTGCGGGTAATATCTGCTGCCCAACCCAGGGGTGTTTCTGCACCCACATCAGCCAGTAATAAATCACCGGGTTGCAGCGGATGATGGTAGTGTTCGTTGTGCAACACTTCTCCATGAACTGTGACAATACTGTTGTAGGACGTTCCCATATTTTGCCCAATAATTACCCCTTCCATTGCCCCCCGAATATTGGCTTCATGGGTTGCTTCTGCTGTGGCTGCCATTCCGGCTTTGTGGGCGGCAACGGTCACTTTAACGGCTTCTCGTAATTGGTTTAACGCAAACCCATCATGGGTGAGACGAAGCTGAATGATGGCTTGAATTAATTCAAAATCAATCCCTTTGGCTTGAGTGGGGAAATAGACCAAGCGATTAAGAATTTGATGTTGTTCGGCTTGAGTGGCGGCATCTTGGACTAAAATTGTCGCAGCATCTTCTACTCGTTCGGGTAGATAAGATTTAGGAAAAGCATTATCGGCCCCAATTGCAGTGGCAATTTGATCTCGAGTGGGGACTTCTCCATGCCAAAGTGCCGAACTTGCTGGAGGATTATCTATAAACAGTTCTAGTCTGCCTTTTTCTAGGCGAATGACGGCATTGTCTATGGGGAGTCCGGCAAAGTAAAGAAAATGACTATTGGCGCGAAACGGATAAATATTGGCGGGGAAATTCCGAGAGGGACTGGTTCCTGCCCATAATACAACAGGACAGTCTATCAACTGCGCTAATTTCTGACGACGGTTCCGTAAATTGACCACTAAGGCTTGAGTATCGGTGGGTAATTGCATGGGCGTAACTGAACGAAATTAACTCAGTGCTTGGCATGACAAATTGCTAGACAGAAGATTGAGGCAATTATCATGATTCTCAGGGATAGATTAATAATATAATCTCAATTTAGCCTCAAGCGTCAAGTTCAAATGACTTTTTTTGTATAAGTACTCAAATCAAGAGAATTGAAAAAGGCGGCACCCAGATTCGAACTGGGGATAAAGATTTTGCAGACCTCTGCCTTACCACTTGGCTATGCCGCCGTTACTGCGATTTTGTAGTTTAGCATAACGTTAGATTGATTGACAAGCTATTATTTAGGAGACTGCGAGTCTGCGAGTCAGGTAGGGGCGCATTGCATGCGCCCGTAAAGGATTTTTGATGAGTTTCATAGCTATTGCCGATTTGCCGATTTGCCTTTAAAATGTATCAATTTTCTTAATTTAGCAATAATGTTAAAACCTGGGACATTGTGGGATAAACTAAGATCTCAAACGAAGTATGCCTACGAATGTGGAGCGTTACAATCGATTTCGACAGAGTATGAACGGATAGAACAAAATGGGATTTGTTTCTGTGTGCGAATTATTACGAATTTAATCCGAAAAGAAAAAGCCAAACAAAAGCAACAACAAGCGGCTGAGTCGGGGAAAGAATACGATCCTTTTTTACCCTACGAAGAAGACTTATTTGTGGCTGATTTATCCGAAACCCATTTATGTTTACTAAATAAATATAATGTGGTCGATCATCATTTATTAGTTATCACTCGTGCTTTTGAAGAACAAGATAATTTACTGACGTTTTCAGATTTTATTGCCCTGTGGCGCTGTTTAGTCGAAATTGATGGATTAGGTTTTTATAATGGTGGAGAAGCGGCGGGCGCGAGTCAACGCCATAAACATTTACAGTTACTACCATATCCTTTAATGCCGGACGGAACCTCGTTACCCATTGCCGACGTTTTAGCAACTGCTGATTATCATCAAGGCATTGGTACAGTGCCAAATTTGCCGTTTCAACACGGCTTAATTCAGTTAGATTGGCAAGCAAATACCTTAGCAGAAACAATGGCTCAACGAAGCTTAGAGGCTTATCATCAACTATTAAATACGCTCAATATTAAAGGGAAACAGGGTTTGACGGGGCAACAAACACACCCATATAACTTATTGATTACTCGAGAATGGATATTAATCGTACCGCGAAGTCAACACGTCTATGAAAATATTCAAGTCAATTCTCTGGGAATTGGAGGGGCGATGTTAGTCCGCAACCGAGAAGAACTGGAACATCTTAAAAAAATATCTCCTTTTCAAGTTCTGAAGGCGGTTACGGTAGAAAGAAAAAGGGAATAAATTGTTTTAATTTCCCTCCGACTAAACTTGATTAATTTGAGAAATGATCCAATCAAAAGTCTCTAATACCTGTTGTAAAGTGGACTCATCTTGTAGCGTAGACAAACTCAAGGAAAGCGTTCTGCGTTCTGTTCGACTAACGGGTAAAGACAGTCCAATAGAACTAAATCGATTTCTTAATTCTAGCCAAGCTTCCGGTTGATCAAAAGGCGGTTGATGACCATAATGACTCGAGGAGATTTCTAAACGACTAGAAATATCAACTGTAAATAACGGATGCTGTGTTCTGGCTTTGCAATAAGCAATGGCAGCAAACCCGCCGTAAATATCCCCTGTTCCCCACTGAATATCCACTTCTGGATGATGTTTGATCACCCACTGATGAATCACCTTGGCAATATCTGCTTCATCGCGACCCCAGCGGCTTTCCAACTCTTTAAAAAATGAATCTTCATCCCAACGCCGCCGTTCACCTGTAGCGCTTAATTTTCGCTGTTGGGCTTCTGTGGTTTTGCCTATGAGACGGGGAACCAGGGTTTTTAAGCCTTCTTCACCCACATACTGTTTAATTTCTAGGGCCCATACTTCTACTGGGTCAGTTTGTTCATTGAGAAACTCCACCATCCGCCGCAAGGAGGCGGGAATTTCATCGGCCACAAACACAAGGCGAATTTTACGGGCCTGAATATTGGTTTTCACCGTTTGCCAGAACCGTTCTTCATTGGCTGCTGAACCCAAAAACGTCTCAAATACCTGTTCGGGGTCGCTGCCTTGTTCTCGGCAGTTGGATTCAAAATGAGCAATAATCGATTCCATCGGCCAGTACAGGGTTAAATTCGCGGCATAGTCTAACATCTGACCCACCATTTTTTGACGAGTTTCAGCGTTTTGACTGCGTTTCACCTCAACCAACGTTGGAATAGCGTCTTGATCTAAAAATAAATGATCCGCTGACCAACGACCCCCCGCATCTTCTTCAACAGGAATGGTGACATCCCGCGAAATCAGTAGCCATCTGCGGGTTGTACCGCGATCTATTTCATCGCCAGCCAGTAAGTTAGGATAAGTTTCTAATAACTCTTGTAACTGATCCTCGGAATCATAAGGCTGTTCCATCAGTTCAACTAAGCGATCGTCATCTTGAATCAGATAGATTCCGCCACCCATATTTTCTCGTATTTAATGATAAATTTTTTCACAATTCAACTTTCTTAACCTGGCCATTGACCTGTAAACACCCGTTGGGCAGGGCCAGTCATAAAAATATGATTATCCGTTGTTAACCATTCAATTTGTAGACATCCCCCAGGCAATTCTACGGTTGAGCTTTGAGCGCAATTGCCTGTTAATACACCTGCCACGACGGCAGCACAAGCCCCTGTTCCACACGCCAGGGTTGCACCTGCACCCCGTTCCCATACTCGCATTTTAATATAGTCCGGTCGCACCACTTGAATAAATTCGGTATTGATTCGCTCAGGGAAAACAGAATGATGTTCAAACTCAGGGCCAATTGTGTTTAAATCAATCGCTGCAACATCTTCAACAAAAGTAATACAGTGGGGATTGCCCATGCTGACACAAGTCACGGGCCAAGACTGAAGATCCACCTCTAAATTAGCATTAATTACCTTTTCTGTGGCTGCTGCCAGGGTAGTTGGGATCTCTTGGGCGAGTAAACGGGGCTGGCCCATATTTACTTTCACTTGACCATCTGGCAGTAACTGAGGGGCAATCATCCCCGCTAATGTACTAATTTGATAAGTTAACGGTTTATTTGCCTTCTGCCCACCTGTAATATCGTTTTCTAATTGAGCGATAAAATGAGCCAGACAACGAATACCATTACCACACATTTCGGGTTCTGACCCATCAGCGTTGTAAATCCGCATTGTATAGTCTGTCGTAGCGGTTCCAGGTAAAGCAAAAATGACCCCATCGGCCCCAATGCCAAAATTGCGATCGCACATTTTGACCGCCTCAGCTTGAGATAAGATGGGTTCAGCTGAGGCACGATTGTCAATTAGAACAAAATCATTGCCTAGACCCTGATATTTAGTAAACTCAACAACCATAGATTATCGGTGGCTCTCTGTTCGGGTTTAATACTTGATATGCATCATACTAACATTGGGAATGTCTCAACTATGTCTGAATTTGATATTGGGTTACCGAGTATTCGTCAGATCCAAACCTATCTCAAAGAAAAACAACCTGTAGAAATTAAACTGACGACAAACGATGTCCTAGAAGGAACAATTGCTTGGCAAGATCAAAACTGTATCTGTTTACTTGACGCTCAGCAACAGATTACCCTAGTCTGGCGACAGGCGATCGCCTATATGAAAGCTAAGACTTAACAACTTTTTTAGATGGGGTAGACTTTTTCTTTTGTTTGGCTGGAGGCTGAACAGAGGAGTGAGGAATCAGTTCTCGACGGGCGCAGTTTAAGTCATGAAACCCTCCACAAAGTAGTAAACGATCACCCGCTTGTAAGGTGGAGTTGCGACCCGGCCAGCGCAAAAATTTACTGTCTCGGCGCAATGCCTGAACTTGTACGCCATAACGATGGGATAAGTCAATTTCAATCAGTTTCTGACCCACACCTGGGCTGTTTTCTGGGATTTTTAGCCATTGACAGGAAATGCTTTCTGCCGGGATCGTCACTTCTCCTTTTGCCATTTGATCGACAATGGCGATATCTGCTGGATCTCCAACCAGCAATAAGCGATCGCCTGATTGTAAAATAATTCGAGTATTGGGATAATCAATTTCTTCTCCATTACTCCGTTGAATTGCAATCACACTTACGCCACTAAATTGACGTATATTTGTTTCTTCAATTGTCATTCCGAGTAAAGGAGATTTTTCGGGTAAACTATACCATTGACTGTTCATTTCTTGAGCCGCTGCTTTGACTTCTTTAGCCAGTTTCTCAGCCGCCGTCTGAGGACGAAAATCTAAATAATGACTATTACGAATTTCTTGGGTTTCTTGTTGAATTTTAGTTAAAGATAAACCTGTACTCACCAGCAAATGTGTGGATAATTCTAAGCTAGCTTCAAATTCTGGCTGTACAACTTCTTTGGCTCCCAGTTGATAAAATAGTTCAATATCTTGATAACGATATGCCATCACAGTCACATCTAAATCTGGAGAAAACTCTAAAGATCGTTTCAAACATAAACGAGTAGACATCGGATCAGGAAGCGCGATCGCCATCGCTTGAGCGCCATCAACTCCAGCCGTTTCTAATACTCTTAAACTGGCGGCATTTCCATATAAATAAGGTATTTTAGCAGTGCGTAATTCTTGAATAGCACTTTCAGAATGATCAATGACAGTCACCGGATAGTCATGGTTTTGTAATAACTGCACTAAATTTCGTCCGACTTGTCCATAGCCACAAACAATAATATGATTTTGTTGAGGAAGTTCTTCGGCTATGGCTAAAGGGGCTGTACTTTGTTCTAATAAATTAACCAAAAAAGGAACAGTTTCTGCCCAATTTAATAATCGAGGAATCAGTTGCAAGACAAACGGTGTAATTACCAAAGTTACCGCTGTTGTACCTAAAATTAATAGATAAACAGGTCGTTCTACTAATCCTAAATTCTGTCCAGCGCTGGCTAAAACAAAAGAAAATTCACCAATTTGAGCTAATCCCAATCCAGCGATAATTGCCGTTTTTAAAGAATAACCAAATAGTTTAACTAAAGGAATTACAATAATAGATTTCCCCACAACAACGAGAAAAACCAATCCTAAAATCAGTTCTAAATTTTGCCATAAAAATACCGGATCGATTAACATCCCAACAGCCACAAAAAACAACGCGGCAAAAATATCCCGTAACGGTTCAACATAAGTTAAAGTCTGATCTGCATATTCCACTTCCGAAATCATTAACCCGGCAACAAACGCCCCCATTTCAATCGAAAAACCCAGATGTTCTGTTAACAGTGCAATTCCTAAACAGATTGCCACAACCCCCAATAAAAATAACTCTTGACTTTCTGTTTTTGCTAAAAAACGTAAGATAGAAGGCATAATAAAAATGCCAACTATAATCGCCCCAAGCGCAAATAATCCGAGTAATAAAAGGGATTTTCCTACCGCATATCCCATGACTTCCAGGGGTTGATCTAAAGCAGGCAACACTGCTAACATTAACCCTAAAGCTAAATCCTGAACAACTAAAATCCCTAACATCACTTGACCGTGAGGGGTGTCTGTTTCGTTACGTTCCATTAAACATTTCAACACCACCGCAGTTGAAGACAGGGATAAAATTGCCCCTAAAAAGATGCCTTGAATACTAGAAGTTACCCAACCAAATAAAACTGAAATAATCGCTGTGCCTGCAATAGTTAGGGTAATTTGTAAGCCGCCACCCCCTAAACTAATCCTTTTAACTTTATTCAATTCTGCAAAAGAAAATTCAACTCCTAACGCAAACAGCAAAAACGCCACACCAAATTGTGCTAAAGTTTCCACTTGAATCAGTTCTTTAATCACACCTAACCCCGCAGGGCCAACAATTATACCGCCTATCAGGTAGCCGAGGAGGGCAGGTTGTCGCAGCAAGGAAGCCAACAAACCCCCAACCGTGGCGGCCGCTAGCACTAATACTAAATCTACAATTAATCTAAAATCTTCTGGCACGGATTTTCTATAGTCTCAGCTAAAGTTTAATGATATCTTTTACTTTAGAAGATTTATCTGAAACTGGAGTTGAGATCATTCTCCTTTATTTGATACAACATCGCCTCGAATATGCTCTGGCGAGAGTATATAAAATACGGCTATTTTGCTCAAACTCTGACTTTTGCAGTCTGTGGAAATGCAAATTATCTTATATTGATCTCAAAATCTGACATTTCTCCTAAAAATTTATCTTATTTATTGACAATGTCAGGTTAAAGGGTTAGCTTTAGAGTATAACTAAATTCCACTTTGCGGAGGTAATATGATTTATGCCCGACGGAGACATTATCCACAGTAGACTTAGGTGGGTTTATCAAAAACCTTATAAATGGCTGTGTGAAGGGAAAGCTGACAGCCAAGAATGTGCTTGGGTTGTCATGAAAGCACTTCTAAAGGATATCAAGAACAAAGGTAACGAGCCTATTAAGCTGGCAAAATCTATAGGCTCAACTATAAGTCAAGTTATTAATGATTTTAGTAAAAACGGAGTAGTAAGTTGGACTGCTTTAAGTGAGGAGCTTAACAGGTTAGCTCAACAAACTAGAGTTTCACATTATATAAAAGAGTTAGTTATTCATGCTGCTAAAGAAGTGATTCATGATCTGCGTTATCAAAAGATAGTAGACACTAATAATTTATCGGAAGTTGTTGTAGAACGATATATGCAACAAGTTTATAAATCTAATTTTGAAAAGTGTATTCCACTGACTCCTAAACATTATGCTGGAGTTGATGCCAAGACTCTAGAAACTAGAATTAAAGCGATTAAGCCAGAGATATCGAATGCAATTAGTTATTGGGCAAATCAGGCTAATACTGGTGATGAAGTCAAAAAACTGCGGCGACCTGTACGGAGAAAAGTAACCCAGATAAAACCTGTAGATCTTAATGAGAATTTATTATGACCTATAAAAATACTATAGAAGAAATTGAAAGTAGTGAATACAAAAACTATTCATTCTATTTTAATCCTATCTCGAATAAAAATGGAACTGTTCGCTTTATCGATCACTCGAAACGCGAGGAGATTAATATTGGTGTTAGTATAAATGACAAAGAATTAACACAATTTTTTCAGTATTCTGTTATTACAGATATAATTGACCTTGCTGTGGCTATCTATGCTTCAGACCGTCTTGCACCTCAAGATTTACGTCACAGACAACGCCGCCTTTTTGTATCTCTTCCTGTCCGTCATCCAGAACTTTTAAGCACAAAATTATTTTCAGAAAAGCTTGAATATCTGCTTGAATGGGCGACTGGTAGTCGATGGATTTTTGACTTTCAAAAACGGAATGCACCAGAACGCTATGGTGATAATCAACTGACTTTTCCAGTAAATCAAGACTATGAAGTAGCACTTTGGAGTGGCGGTCTTGATGCTTTAGCAGGTCTTTATACTCGTCTGCAAAATGATACAGAAAAGTCATTTGTACTGTTTGGAACGGGCAGTAATGAGAGTGTCTATGCTCGTCAGGGAAAGGTGGCTAGAAAGATTCAATCTATATTTCCTAGTCGAACCGAATTGTACAGAGTTCCTATTCGTTTTTCTGACAGTAGTGAACAACGCAAAAATAAAATTTCTCGTGCAAGAGGTGTTGTATTTATGTTGCTTGGTGCAGCTTGTGCATACCTGAGAGAGCAGCGAAAACTTTATATTTATGAAAATGGAATAGGTGCAATTAATCTTCCGTATCGTGCCTCTGCTGTCGGATTAGATCATTCTCGTTCTGTTCATCCACTCACTTTACTAATGGTTAGTGAATTAGTCTCAGAACTAATAGGAGAAGATTTCCGAATACATAACCCATTCCTTTTCTGGACAAAAGCTCAAATGTGTCAGGAATTGGCTAAAAACGGAAGAACAGATTTGCCATCGCTGACAATGTCATGTGATAGTCCACACCGTCAACAACCTATTCAATGTGGATACTGTTCATCTTGTCTTCTGAGACGACAGGCGCTTGCAGCATCAAACATAGAAGATCAAACTCGTTACGTTGTACTACATGGAGAACGAGAAGTAAAGGGGGATACGAGCTTAGCTTTGCTGAATATGCTGGCACAAGTTAGCACGTTAGAACACTTGCTTAATACGTCAAATCAAACTAATCTGCAATGGGAAGCCTTAACAAAGGAGTTTCCGATATTAGATGACATTGTAGACCGAACTGCTTCAACAGAAAAACTGTTTTCTACACAGATGCAAAGCCGTTTGATTCAGCTATATCACAACTATGTTGCCGAATGGAATATTGTAAAATCTCAAATTGCAATTGGTCTTCTGAATAAACAGAGTGGTTCACAGGTATTAGATAGATACTCAGTAACGGCTCAACAAGCTTGAGGGGAAACATCATGGCTACCAATATCCTAGACAAAATTGATATGGGTCAGTTGGGGCAACTGCTGCAACAGGCACGTAAACAGTGCGGTATGACTCAAGCAGATGCGGCTAAAGTAATTGATGCTGCCCGGACAACCATGGTAGCCATTGAAAAAGGAGAACGTCGCCTGAAGCCTTCTGAACTGATTAAATTAGCCCGTGCTTATGGACGAGCCGTTAGTGATTTAGTTCAGCAAGACCCTCCTACATCACAGCCGTTTGAGGTACAATTTCGAGCGGCTTATCGACGCAGTGAATCAGAAGAATTACAAATTGAACCTGTGATTCGGCATTTTGAAGCATTATGTCGAAATTATTTAGAACTTGAGAAGTTAATGGATGCACCTCTACCCCGAAATTATCCTCAAGAATATCAAGTTGCGGGTATGCCCATTGAACGCACTGCCGAAAGCCTAGCCATAAAAGAACGTCAACGAATTGGGTTAGGGGATAGCCCGGTTCAAATGCTGCGAGATATTTTAGAACAAGAGGTTGGCTTGCGAATATTTTATATTCAGATGCCTGCAAAATACTCAGAAATTTATAACTATGATGAATCTCTGGGCGGATGTTTAGCAATCAACCTCAATCATCCTGAAGAACGACGACGTTGGTCATTGGCTCACGGATACCTTCATTTTCTAGCCCATCGACGCAAGCCTGTGTTTGACTTTGATGGTCAATATCAAAGAATGCCTGAGAGCGAAAAACTGGCTGAGGCTTTTCCTAAATATTTTTTAATGCCGACCAGTAGTTTGCTGAAACGCTTTAATGATATGCGCCAACATAGCGGTAAATTTACACCGACTCATTTGTTTAACTTGGCACATTATTATGGTGTGTCCGTACAAGCGCTGGTTTACCGATTAGAAGAAATGGAACTTTTATCGTCAGGAACTTGGGAACGATTAAGCGATCGCGGATTGAAAGTCAGACAAGTACAACAGGAATTAGGTTTAGAAGAAATACCACAACGCCCCGATCAATTTCCTATTTACTACCAACACTTAGCCATTAATGCATTAGACCAGGGCTTAATTACTGAAGGACATTTTGCCAATCTTATGGGTGTTAATCGCTTAGAAGCTCGTCGTATTGCAGAAAAACTACGAGAATATTCTAGCGGAATAACAGAGGAAGTCACTCACATTGATTTGCGTCAAGTTCAGTAAAAATGGGAGATGTTGTAAAGTTTATGGAAATTAATCACTCCCATATCGTGCTTGATGCTTGCTGTGTTCTCAACTTATGTGCTTCAGAGCATTTTATAGCTATTTTAAAAGTCATTCCCGTTCAATTTGTTGTCACACAAGTTGTGCATGAGCAGGAATTGAAAACACTGCGACAGATTGACGAACAAAATAACGAAGGTGCAATTCAGTATGAACAAGCAATCACACAAAACTTACTCGAAATTGTAGATTTTGATTCAGAAGCAGAAATGGAAACGTTTGTGAGCTTTGTATTTGAAATGAGAGATGATGGAGAATCTGCAACCGGTGCAATTGCAGTTCATCGGGGATGGGCGATCGCAACAGATGATAAACGAGCAATTTCTTTTTTTCGTAGAGAAGTACCTGATTTAACAATTCTATCAACACTTGAAATTATTAAGTATTGGTCAGAAGAAGCCAAAATCGATTCAACTCAGCTACAGATTATACTGAATAATATCCAAACTCAAGGAAGATATGCACCTCAGAAAAGTCACCCTTTACGAAGTTGGTGGGAAAAGGCTATATCTGAAATATAAAGCCATATTTATTCAAAAAAATCCCTAACTTTTAGTCAGCTAGGGATTGATGTAATTAATGATTTATTGATCTCAAATTAATAGAATTTGAGGGTTTTAACTTAACTCCGATCTGTTACTGCCACAGGTTCAAAACTGGGAATAACAACATCTTCGTTTTGTTTCGTGAGTTGGTTGTACAACCGTTCTGTATTGGGGAAGTTTGCCGCTGGCAGGGTTGGGAAACGACGATAAGGAACCGTATCTTCACCGAAGAATTGAGCGTATTCAACGCTATTGACCATAGAATTGATGAAACCCTTTAATCCTTGAGTGGCTAAGATTTGGTTATACTTACGAATTTCCCCTTGATTTTGCGGCGCACGACCTAAGAAATGCTTCGTACCTAACTCAATCACTTTAGTATTGGGATAGGGAGTATAGAACTCCTTAATATACAAAGAAGTACCACCCAAGGCTTCAATAAACTCTTTGAGGTTAATCTCTTGGTTACCGAGCTTACTTTCAAGGCTGGTGAACTCATTTTTAACCACATAGGGATCAATATCGCGTTCAAAGATCTGACGATAAGCCGCTTGAATTAATACTTGCAGCGCCGCTTTATCTTCAGTATTAGTGAGTTTGAAGATCTTCGTTTGTTCCCGTTGCCGACTAACCCCTTGGGTAACACGGTTCTTAAGTTCAAAGCGTCCCGCTGTTTGATCGGGTGTTCCCAATTCCACAAACCGTGGAGTCACCTCTGGCTGAGCCGCAAGTTGAGGCATTTTTGCAGGTAAGCTACCCACTCGCATGGTTCGTAAGGAAACACCTCCAGGGGTCAAATAACGCTCGTAGGGAACCGTATCTTCTCCGAAGGCTTCATTGTACTCTGGAGAGTCAATGATGGCATCTACAAGGGCGTAGAAGCCTTTCTTGGCACAAATATCAAAGTAACTGTTAATTTCTGCCCGACCATAGGTGGGACGACCTAACAAGCGACGATGAATATATTCAACTGCTTTACAGACATACAGGGAAGTCCAGTACATCTTGCGGAAAGTATCGGACTTGGCTAAGGCGCGGATAAACTCACGCAGGGTAATATCACCGTTTTCCAGTTTAATTTCAGCAACTTTCTGGCCTTCGCCGTCGTAAACCGCCCGACCAAACACTTGTAAATACGCCGCTTTAATCACTTTTTGAGTGGAACTTTCGGAGTATTTAACACTGGCCCCGTTACCGCCGCCAATATTGCTGTATCCACTGTTAATATAGCCACCAGGAACTTGATCCAACTTAAAGACTTTTGGCCCTAATGAACCCGGATCTTTGGGTCGTGCGGCGGGGTTACTCAGTTGGTTATCAATTCCTGCACCGTTACGAATTAAAATCCGCCGAGTATCTTTACCGAAAGGCGCGGGACTATTTTTGGGGTTACGGGTTTCTTTCGGGAAAATCGCACCAAACTGAATTTCTAAGGGGTCATTGCCTTGACCGTAAACGTGTTGATCCGGTAAGGGTTGATCGTAGTCCGCAAATAGGGTCACAAATTGCGGTACTTTACGGAAGGGCGCACTGTAATTAAACAGATCAATTTGTGGGCCCCAGTTCCGGCATTCTTGGGCTTCTTGGCCTAAACCCCGCAGGTACGGAACCGTTTCTTCTCCAAAGTAATCCGAATACTCTTGAGAATCTACCATCGCGTCTACTAAGCCGGCTAAGCCTTTCGCCGAGATAATATCGAAATATTTGGTAAATTCTTCAGGAGAACTTAAACCCCTCCCCAGGAAGTGACGCGCTGCTAGTTCAACAACCCGGCTATTAACAAACGGCTCATAGAACTGCTTGCGATACAGGGGAGACTTCCCAATACGACGAATAAACTCCTTCATGGAGATTTCGCAGTTTTTGACTTTTGACTCCAAAGCAGACAAATCTAAGCTGTAAGCCCGCTTAATGTCGCGCTCAAACACCTGTCTATAAGCGGCTTTAACAGCATCAAGCTTTTCAGACAGAGATAAGCCCGGTTTCATCACAAATTTCTGACGGCGCTCAGCAGCATTGTAATAAATTTGAGGCAGTTCTAAGCCTTGTTGGTCACTGCTTTGACGTTGGCGAAGTTTGTTTGACGGGGTGGGGGCCTCAAACTCAGAAATTACAATATTAAAGTATTGTTCAATAATGCTTTGAGCTTCTGCATTGGTTTTGAAGTAACCCATCGATGCCCGACGCATTTCTTGCAAGGCCACCAGAGTGGCTGCACTAGAGCAAGCATCCTCAATAATTTGCCGTAAGCCACGGACGTTAACCGTCAGGATATTGGGATCGCCCGCTACAATCGCATAGGTAGTATAACGCAAGAACCAGCTCATGTCCCGCAATGACTTGGTCATATTGCTCGGGCCATAGCGAGAGACGTTGATGGGGCTAAAACCGGGGGGAATCTTAACCGGAGCACCCGCACCACCGCCGCCACCTGCACTGCTTAGGAAGGATTTGACAGTATCAAAAATTCCGCCACTGCGCTCTTCGACGTAAGACACTGTGCCAAGTTTGATGCCTTCGCTGACATCCATTTCAGTACCCATCGCCCCAACGGCAATCTTTTCGGGCTGGTCGTCCGGTTTTTCTAAGAAAGATAGAGGAGATCCACCTGTAAAAATACGATTAGCGGCGCGAGAAACAATCAATTCTGCGTTTTGGGTCAGAGTTTGAGCGATCTCTAAACGCTTTGCGCCCGAACTAAAATATTCAGCTAACTCGCTTAGCTCAGTGCGTCCCAAGAAGCGATCTTGTTGCTCAGCTTGAGAAATAGTTGAAACTGGTACAGTTTGATAAAGTTGTGGACGGGCAATAGAGCCGCCACCACTGGCTTTAATAGTCATTCGTTTTTTTCTGCTCCCAACGAGAGAGTTATGACAGCATTTTGATTTAGACTGTAAGCGATCTATTAGGATTCATTTAGGAAACTAAGTAAAGATACTTAGTTAAGAAAGCCCTGCTCTCGAGTTGATCGCGCCAGCCGAGTTAATCTTTTAGATTAAAATGTTTTCGGTCGATTACTGGGCATTTGTTAAAAACCGTATCGAATTTTATTGTATAGAGTTCAGAGGAGTTATCTTAGAAAAAAGAATAAGTTTTATTACACAAATTTTACTTGATTCGCGCTTTCCCTTACAGGAAAAGGGTTACAGCTTATTGTACCCAAAAGCCGTCGCCTCAGATTGTGAAGCAATATTAATCACCGAGTCAGCGAGTCAGGAAAGGGTTTTTACCCCTCTTCCCTCTTCCCTCTTCCCTCTTCCCTCTTCCCTCTTCCCCCCTAATAAATCTGTTCTAAGCGACGAAAATCCCGTTCCACTTCTGCCCATAATGTGCGATTATGGGGATCAGTTTTCAGGGCTTTTTTCAAGTAACTTCTAGCTTTTTCAACTTTTCGTTCTTTAATTAAATGCCGTCCCCAACGTTGATAGGCGATCGCTTGCCATTGACGAATTTCAATATCTTGGGGAATGCGTTGGGCTAACCCTTCAACTAAGGCGATCGCCCGTGGAAATCGTTGATATTTTAATAAAAATTGCAGTTGTTGATAGGAACGTTCTTTGAGATGTTGTTCCGTTTCACTTAAATTCGCATTAAATTTAACAGAGGGTTGTTTTCGTCGAACCTGAGTGGTTTTTGGTTGATAATAAGTGGTTTGGGGTGCTTTTTTCGGTTGATAATAAGTGGTTTTCGGTGAGGATTTAGACGGCCGATAATATTTCTTCTCGGGTTCTACCGGGGCAACTTTTAACAGATATTGATAAGCTTCTGTAATGGCAATAAACTGCTCTTTTGCTTGTAAATTATCCGGATTAACATCAGGATGATAGAGTCTTGCGAGACGGCGATAAGAGGCTTTTACTTCTTGTAAACTCGCCCCCAAATTTAACCCCAACTTCCGATAATAATTGATTGTATCCATCAACGTTATTGAATTTCAAACCCACTCACCGAATAAATAGTAGAGACGCTATCGATAACGTCCCTACAGAAATGATTCCCTATTTTCGGGAAAATATATTATCTTCTCTGATTGAATTAAACTGGGCGTTCTTCAATCACTTGATCGATCAAACCGTACTCTTTTGCCTCTTGGGCAGACATAAAGTAATCTCGGTCTGTATCCTTCTCGATTTTGTCGATAGGTTGTCCAGCTTGTTCAGCTAGAATACTATTCAATAGACCCCGAATCCGGAGAATCTCTTTCGCTTCGATTTCAATATCAGTCGCCTGACCTCGAGTTCCCCCCATGGGTTGGTGAATCATAATCCGGGCATGGGGCAGGGCTAAGCGTTTTCCTTTGGTTCCGGCGGCTAACAGAAATGATCCCATCGACGCGGCTAAACCGACACAAATGGTAATTACGTCTGATTTAATGTATTGCATGGTGTCGTAAATTGCCATGCCAGCGGTCACAGAACCCCCTGGAGAGTTGATGTAAAGATAAATTGGTTTATTAGGGTCATCCGAGTCTAAATACAGCATCGCCGCCACTAAACTATTGGCAATACTATCATTGACTTCTTGACCGAGGAATAAAATCCGTTCCTGGTTTAAACGGGTGTAGATATCCACCCATTGTTCGTATTGACTACCGGGAAGACGGTAAGGAACTTTTGGAATACCAATTGGCATAAGATTAACCTTTGTTAAATGATGGAATCAATGAACTGAATTTAAAGCGCTGCTACGGCTTTTGGTAACTCTTTACGGCTTTCCAAAACCCGATCAATTAAACCGTATTCTTTGGCAGTTTCGGGGGTCAGATAGAACATCCGGTCAGTGTCTTTTTGAATTTTATCAACAGTCTGACCGGTATTTTTTGCCAGAATTTCGAGGAAGGTTTGACGATTTTCTAACACTTCTTTTGCCCGAATTTGAATATCGGTGGCTTGACCTCTCGCTCCACTTTTCGCCTGGTTGAGGACAATGGTAGCATGGGGTAAACTCGCGCGATATCCTTTAGTTCCCGCTGCCAGAATCATTGCAGCCGTTCCCATCGCTTGACCGATACAGATGGTATGAACGGGAGGCTTGACGTAATTGATGGTATCGCAAATGGCAAAAGCTTCGGTTTCAAAGCCAATGGCATCGCCACCATACCAAGATGTTCCGGTGGAGTTGATATAGAAATAGATCGGTTTTTCCGGATCATCAAACTGCAAAAACAGCAGTTGGGCGATAATTAATTCGGTGACATCAATCCCAACCTGGCGTTTGATATCGTCAGAAGAATACAGCGGCAACCCCAAATAAACAATCCGTTCCTTTAACAGTAAGGACTGTAAATCGGGCGGGGGGGTACGCATTGGACTGTCATTGTAAGAATATGGTGATTGCACAGTATTATATTTGGTGAACTCTTCAGCAATTGTAGCTTGGTTAAATGAAGCTATCCTTATAAGAAATAGTAGCGCAAGTCCAGATCAGTCCCATGAACGTCAGTATACAACCGATTCTCAACGATCCTAATCTCGATGCTGTCCAGGGAACCGTACAGCGTCAGTTATCCATTTCTGTTTCTGCCTTAGCGGATGCTGCCCGTCCCCATGTTCCATTAAATCTTTGTTTAATCTTAGATCACAGTGGATCAATGAGTGGTAGACCGCTTGAAACCGTTAAACAAGCCGCCGCCGAATTAATTGATCGACTTCAACCTGGAGATCGGATTTCCGTAATTGTGTTTGATCATCGGGCAAAAGTATTAATTCCCAACCAAGATATTGATGACCCAGAGAAAATTAAGCGGCAAATTAATCGCCTGCGAACTTCAGGCGGAACTGCTATTGATGAAGGATTAAGATTAGGCATAGAAGAACTTGGTAAAGGTAAACAAGAACGGATTTCTCAAGCGTTTTTACTCACGGATGGTGAAAATGAACATGGGGATAATATTCGTTGTTTAAAAATGGCAAGATTGGCAGCCGATTATAATTTAACCTTAAATACTTTTGGATTCGGGGATGATTGGAATCAAGATGTATTAGAAGAAATTGCTGATGCCGGGAGTGGGGCGCTGGCTTATATTGAATATCCCGATCGGGCGATTGATGAATTTAGCCGCTTATTTACTCGGATGCAATCAGTAGGTTTAACCAATGCTTATTTATCTTTTTCATTAATGCCAAAAGTGCGATTGGCAGAACTTAAACCGATTGCCCAAGTGGCACCGGATACGATTGAATTACCCATTCAAAAACAAGGAGATCAATATTTAGTTCGTTTAGGAGATTTAATGTTCGACACCGAACGAGTCGTTTTAGCTAATCTTTATATTGGACAATTGCCAGAAGGAAGACAGGCGATATCTCAAATTCAAGTCCGTTATGATGATCCAGCTTTAGGGGGAGAAAATCTCTATTCAGAACCCGTTGTTGTCGAAGCGAATGTTATTTCTCAATATCATCCAACGAATAATCCTCAAGTTCAACAGCATATTTTATCCTTAGCAAAGTATCGACAGACACAAATTGCTGAAACAAAACTCCAACAAGGAGATCGTTCTGGCGCGGCGACAATGTTACAAACAGCGGCTAAAACGGCATTACAAATGGGAGATAAAAATGCCGCAACTGTGCTACAAACCAGTGCAACTCGGCTACAATCGGGTGAAGAACTGTCTGAAGCTGACCGGAAAAAGACACGAATTGTCTCAAAAACTGTTTTAAAATAGACTAATTGGTATAGCAAACCTGATAGTATTGAATTCTTGTCTCAATCAAGAGTACTCTAAGTAGGTTGACTCTGCTGAATTTTGCTGCTCATTTACAAGAGTAATAAATCAATTAGATGAATACAAAGCAACTACACCAAGTTCTGATTGTTTCTTCAGCAATTGGAATTTTAATCGTTGGGATATTGGTTGCGGCGATTAGTATTGTTCCGCTTTACAATAAACTCACAGTAAATAAAAAACAGAACTTGCAGCTTGCTTTAAAAACTCGTGTTTTGAAGATTGAGGAGTTGCTTCACCGTTATCAAGATATTGCTAAACAGATTACCAGTCGGACAACAGCGCGTCAAACTTTAATTCAGTATAATCAAAAACAAATTCCTCAAGATCAAGCTGCTAGGATAATAGACCCCCTATTACAAGATGCTTTAAATCAGTCAGAAGAGATTATCGGAATTAGTCGGTTTGATGCCACGGAACAATTACTTGTACAAGTGGGTTTAGCAATTCCTCAGTATCAGGGAATCATTCCTGATTTAGAAACTAAAATAGCACAAATTTACAACCCTATTCAACTTCAAGGAAACAGTTATTTTGTAGTCGCGACTCCCATTGTATACAAGAATCAACGAATCGGTACAGACTTAGTTTTATTTAAATTCGATCCTATAGAGGAAATTCTTAGAAATCATCGCGATTTAGAAACAACTGAAGCCATTGTAATGGGTATAGTTCACTCCGATCAAGTTCAATTATTTTTACCTTTACAAAAAACAGATTCCTCATTAGAAACTCAACTGATAAAGGCACTAAAAAAAGCCACTCAGAAACAATCCGGACTATTGTATCCTGAAGGAAATAGATTTCCACAAACTCTCGTTGCATTTGAACCTGTTTTGAGAACAAACTGGGGACTTGCTGTCGCAATTCAGAGTCAAGAACTTTATGCACCCGTACATCGGCTTTTGTTACAAGTGGGTGGATTTATTCTTCTTTTAATTATACTCGGAACCGGGATAATACTATTTTTACTACGTCCCTTGGCAGGTCGAGTGATTGTCCGTAATGATGACCTAAAAGAACAGCTTAAATATAAAACTTTAGCACTGCAAGAATTAAGTTTTACTCAAGAACAATTATTATTAGAAATTCGCGATCGTAAACATGCCGAACGAGCATTAACTGCCGCATTAAAAGAAACACAGCGTTCTCAACAGTTGCTTCAAAGTGTCATTGATACCACACCGGATTGGATTTTTATTAAAGACCGTGAGTTTAGGTTTATTTTAGTCAACCAAAGTTTAGCTAAAGCGTTAGGATTTTCCACGGAAGAAATAATTGGTAAAAATGATTTAGAATTGGGGTTGCCACCTGAACAAATATTTGGAGATTCTGAGAAAGGAATTCGAGGATTTCGTAATGATGATCAACAAGTTTTAAACGGAGAATTTATTCATAATCCTTGCGATCCTGTAACGAGTGCAGACGGTAATACTCAAGTTCTGGATACTCAAAAACTACCTCTAAAAGATGAAAATGGAGAAATTATTGGTATTCTAGGCGTTTCTCGAGATATTACAAAACGTCATGAAGCTGAGACTATTGTGCAGAAATCAGAAGCATTATTGCGAGAAAAAAATCAAGTTCTAGAGCAAACTTTGCAAGAGCTTAAGCGCGCTCAAGCACAAATTATTCAAAGTGAAAAAATGTCTTCTTTAGGACAAATGGTGGCGGGAATTGCTCATGAAATTAATAATCCCGTTAACTTTATTCATGGTAATCTTCATCATACACAAGAGTACGCAAATAATTTATTAAAACTAATTGAACTTTATCAACAATATTATCCTAATCCTCCAGATGAAATTGACACCGCAATAGAAGAAATAGAATTAGAATTTATTCAAACTGATTTCATCAATGTTTTAAAATCAATGAATGTCGGCACAGAACGCATTCGAGAAATCGTTAAATCGTTACGAAACTTCTCTCGTCTCGATGAAGCAGAATTAAAAAATGTCGATGTTCATCAAGGCATTGAAAGTACATTAATGATTCTAAATAATCGGATCAAAGGAAAGTCAGGTCATCCCGGAATTGAGGTGATTAAAAACTATAATAAACTCCCTTTAGTTGATTGTTATCCAGGGCCATTAAATCAAGTCTTGATGAATATTTTAAGTAATGCAATTGATGCTTTAGAAGAAAACACACAGCAAGAATTATCAATGAAAGAAATATTAAATCCTATGAAGATTCAAATTGATACAAAAATTTGTCGCGAAAACTGGATTGCAATTTCTATTGCTGATAATGGCCCCGGCATGAGTGAAGCTGTTTATGAACATATCTTTGATCCCTTTTTTACAACCAAACCCGTCGGAAAAGGTACAGGATTAGGTCTTTCAATTAGTTATCAAATTATTGTTGAAAAACATCACGGTCATCTAAAATGTCATTCTACCCCGACTCAAGGAACAGAATTTATCATAGAAATTCCGATGGGTTCAAAGTCATTAAATTAACCTTCTTTCGTTGTTTTCTCCGTAAAACTATAAATGGTTTGTAGTTGTAGACAATTGTCAACGGAACCGGGAAGTTGAGATAAAGGGAAAATTTCTCGTTTTAACTGAACTTTTAAATGAGTTAAAGGATCATTGCCATCTGCAACTAAAAACTCCATTTGTTTTAATCCTGACCACTGATGAATTTCATTTAAGACTTTGAAAACAGCTTCAACATAGGGATGTTCTGGCTGTTGATACCAGTTTGGAGTCGTCATGTGTGCTTGATCTAAACCGAGGTGAAACACCATGGATGTTCGACCAAATAAAGCAATAGTAACGGGACGAGTTTCTTCCCGCAACGATAAGTGATAAGTTTGCGCTAAGTGTTTTAATTTCTCTAAGATTTCAGAATGCTGAGTCGCCGACTGTAAGAGTCCAGGTAAACCCACAGGGGAATTGCGTCCGGGTGAAACATCTCTCGTGAATTCAGATTCATTCCATTGTAAGGCGACGGTTACTAAATAAGTTTGTAAGAGAAAATGACCTAATTTCTTCGCTTTTGTGTCTAAATAAACCGAATTATAATCCGTGGCTTCAATTAACAACGGCACTCGATCAACAATCTCAATGCCATAGCCTTTTAAACCCGCAATTTTACGGGGATTATTGGTAATTAATCGAATTTGTTTTACCCCAATATCATTAAGAATTTGCGCCCCCATGCCGTAATTTCTTAAATCAGCCGGAAACCCTAAGCGTTCATTCGCTTCAACTGTATCTAAGCCTGAATCTTGTAATGAATAGGCCTTTAACTTATTAATTAAACCAATCCCGCGTCCTTCTTGACGCAAATAAACCACCACACCGCTACCCGCATATTCAATCATTTTTAATGCTGTTTGTAGCTGCATTCGACAGTCACAGCGCAACGATCCAAACGAATCTCCAGTCAGGCATTCAGAATGAACCCGAACCATTACCGGTTGATGTTGAAATTGCTGCGGATCGCCTTTAACAATGGCAACGTGTTCGGTGTTATCCATCGTGTTGCGATAGGCATAAATCTGAAACTCACCAAACTGAGTCGGTAATTTAGCAATGGCTTCCCGGTTGACAAATCGGTCATGTTGGAGGCGATAACTAATTAAATCTGCAATACTCACCAGTTTAAGCTGATGGGTTTTGGCATACTCAATTAATTCTGGCAGTCGCGCCATTGAACCATCCGAATTTTGAATTTCACAAATCACCCCGCTGGGATGGAGTCCGGCTAGTCGAGATAAATCTACCGCTGCCTCTGTATGACCAGCGCGTTTTAACACACCCCCTGTCCGGGCCCGGAGTGGAAAAATGTGACCGGGACGACGCAAATCTTGGGGTCGAGTCGAGGGGTTAATGGCAACCTGAATTGTCCGGGCGCGATCTTCAGCCGAAATTCCTGTCGTTACTCCCATCTCTAAAGCCGCATCAATACTAACGGTAAAAGCCGTTTGATGATTGTCCGTATTATTAGAGACCATCAGCGGCAATTCTAACTGATCCAGGCGATCGCCAGTTAAGGCTAAACAGATTAACCCACGGGCTTGAACCGCCATAAAATTAATCATGTCAGGGGTAGCGAATTGAGCCGCACAAATCAGATCCCCTTCATTTTCTCGATGTTCATCATCAACCACCACAATACAGCGCCCGGCTTTGAGATCTGCTAAGGCAGATTCTATTGAGTCAAACTCAAACGAGGAGACTGATGAGTTAGGAGTCACCACTATATAAAATCACAAACTTTCTAAACTTAAGATCTATATTTTAGTACTTGATTCAGGAAATATTTCTCGGTTGAGAATAATATAGCTGTATGCCTAATCCACCCTTTCACCCAACACCCTACAACCTCTACCCTACACCCAAAAAGATCTTAGGCACGAAGCACTCAAATCATAAATTACTTGTAGATAAATTAAATGTCCCTGACAGGTCTATGCTAGATTGTGCATAATGAAGGGTACAGTGATTTCTTCCGGTTCACAAACACAGATGGTTATCTCTAGAAGTGGGATTGTTGTAGGTACAACCGCAGTCATGCTAACTGCTGTGGCTGTTGTAGGGGCAGGCATTCATCTTTCAAGTCAGGCATCATTCCGTGAAAGCCCAAAAGATTTGATCGATGAAGTCTGGCAAATTATCGATAAAAATTATGTAGATGGTACGTTTAATCAAGTTGATTGGACAGAGGTTCGCAATGATTATCTCAACCGAGACTATACGACTGAGGATCAAGCCTATGATGCCATCCGAGAGATGTTGGAGAAGCTTGAAGATCCCTATACTCGCTTCATGGACCCGGAAGAGTTTAAAAATATGCAAATTGACACCTCAGGGGAATTAACTGGGGTGGGAATTCAACTGACTCAAGACGAAGAGACAGAAAAATTAATTGTTATTTCTCCCATTGAAGATTCCCCTGCCTTTGAAGCTGGAGTGCAAGCACAAGATATTATTTCAGAAATTGATGGGCAAAGTACCAAAGGCATGGACATCAACCAAGCCGTTCAACTGATTCGCGGGCCCATTGGGACTCAGGTGATTTTAACCATTAAACGGGGTGAACAAGAAATTGATTATCCGATCACACGGGATAAAATTGAAATTCATCCAGTTCGCGCTTCGGCAAAAGAAAGTTCAATCGGTGATGTTGGTTATATTCGCTTGAATACGTTTAGTGCCAATGCTTCTGAGGAAATGGAAGAAGCCATAGAAGAACTCGAACAGCAAGATGTCGCGGGTTATATTTTAGACTTACGCTCTAATCCGGGTGGATTGCTATTTTCTAGTATTGATATTGCTCGGATGTGGTTAGAGCAAGGAGATATTGTTTCAACTGTTGATCGTCGCGGAGAACAAGATCGCCAGCAAGCCAATAACCGAGCCTTAACCACTGCACCCCTTGTGGTTTTAGTCGATGGGGGATCAGCCAGTGCCAGTGAAATTTTATCTGGGGCTTTACAAGATAATGAACGGGCTGTTTTAGTGGGTACAAAGACTTTTGGTAAAGGTTTAGTCCAGTCTGTGCGAGAGTTGGGAAATGGTTCCGGTTTAGCGGTGACGATTGCTAAATATTTTACTCCCAGCGGTCGAGATATCAACAATGAGGGTATTCAGCCCGATTTTAATGTGGAGTTAACAGAGCAACAACGGGAAAATTTAAGAACAGATCGCACCAAAATCGGAACCTCAGATGATCCTCAGTATGCTAAAGCTCTAGAAGTTTTACAACAACAGGTGGCAGCCCAGCAAAAGCAGCAGGCAACTGCTCAATAAGGGAAGATGAGATGAGACTGGGAGAGGGGGAGAAAGGGAGAAGGGGAGGAGCTATTTCCCGTTCCCTGAAATAACTAATAACGAGTCAAAAATGACTATTTTTCCCTATCCTTAACTTCTGACTTTTGACTTGCAGACTTCTAACTTCTGACTTCTAGCTGACCTCCTGACAAATTCGTTCAAAGGCAGCAACCGGATCATCTGAAGCGGTAATGGGTCGGCCAATGACCAGGTAATTAGCCCCTGCTTGTGCGGCTTGAGCCGGAGTAAATGCCCGCTGTTGATCCCCAATATTCGCCCAAGTGGGCCGGACTCCAGGACAGACCAACAAAAAATCATCTCCACAAACTTGCCGTAACTGTTGGGCTTCAAGGGGAGAACAAACCGCACCAGATAAACCACAGTCTTTTGCCAGTAATGCCATGTGTAAGGCATATTCGGGCAGTTCAACTGGCACTTTCAACTCAAATGCTAAATCCCGGCTATTAAGGCTGGTTAAAAGGGTGATTGCGATTAATTGAGGGTTGGGTAGGTTTGCTTGGTTCGCTCCCTGTTCTAGAGCCTCCTGAGCGGCTTTGAGGGCAACTTTTCCAGCGGTGGCATGAATGGTGATTAAATCTACGCCATATTGTGCGGCTGAACGACAGGCCCCTGCCACCGTATTGGGGATGTCATGAAATTTTAGATCTAAAAAAATACGTTTTTGTTTTTGTTTTAAAATCGTTAAAATCTCAGGCCCGGCACTGACAAACAGTTCTAAACCGACTTTCCAAAACATAACTTGAGGCAGCTTTTCAATTAAATCAATTGCTGCTGCTTTTGTAGGTACATCTAGAGGCACAATAATTTGATCTGGGTTCATTATTTCAGCCCACTAAACGGATAAATTTCTTCTTGCCCACCTGTAAAACTCGACCCTGTAAATCTTCAGCCGAATCAAAAATTAAATTGGCATCATTGACGCGATCGCCATCTAATTTTACCGCACCGCCTTGAATTTGGCGACGGGCATCACTGCCACTTTTACACAGTCCGCTAGCGCCTAAAACATAAAATAATTTAGCAGGAAATTCAATCTCAGCTAGGGAAAACTCAGGAACAGCATCTGCTGTTTTAGCATCTCCTTGAACCAAAGTTACAGCGGCTTTCTGGGCTTCTTCGGCTGCGGCTTGACCGTGATATTGAGCCACAATATCTAACGCCAATTGTTTCTGACGTTCTCTGGGGTTTTTCGGTAATTTATCGAGCGGTAAATCGGTTAATAGTTCAAAATATTGTTCAATTAAACTATCAGGAATTTTTTCCAATTTAGAATACATCGACAGCGGATCTTCCGATAATCCGACATAATTCCCTAAAGATTTCGACATTTTTTGTACGCCATCGGTTCCAATTAAAATGGGCATTAATAAACCAAATTGAGGGGTTTGATCAAAATGACGTTGTAAATCTCGACCCACCGCTAAATTAAACTTTTGATCCGTGCCGCCCAGTTCCACATCTGCTTTAACTGCAACCGAATCATATCCTTGCATTAACGGATAGAGAAACTCATGAATATAAATCGGATTTTCTTGTTCAAAACGCAGAGCAAATCCTTCTTTTGCTAACATTTGACTCACTGTCATTGTCGAAAGTAAATCTAAAACTTTCACTAAATCTAACTGAGATAACCAACTAGAATTACGGTGAATTTCTAACCGTCCGGGGGTATCAAAATCTAAAATCGGACGGACTTGATCTAAATAAGTTTGAGCATTTTTTTCAACTTGTTCAGCCGTTAATTGTTGCCGCGCTTCTGATTTCCCACTCGGGTCACCAATGCGGGCAGTAAAATCCCCAATAATTAAAACAGCCGTATGTCCGGCATCTTGAAACGCCCGTAACTTGCGAAACAGAATACTATGTCCCAGATGAATATCAGTTCCGGTGGGATCAATTCCCAGTTTAATCCGCAGCGGTTGGGTAGATTGAATTAATCTTTGAAATAAATTTTCATCCTTGTTTTGCGACTCAAGCTGTTCGGGGAAAATCTCCCAAACCCCTCGACGTAAACGTTCAAAATCTTGTGCAGATCCGCATTCATTGCCCTCAGCAGCGGTTTGACTCGGTGTCATAACTCGGTTTAAAAATTGTACCAATTTGGGTTAAAATCCTTTAACCTATTGATGTTTGCTCAAAGCCATAGAATATATATTATGTATATCTGTTGACTTAGACAAGCATCCTATCATATTGGTTGTAAGTTATTGGTTCTTCGTCATTTGTCGTCGCTCATAGCGTGATGAAGTTTGTAGCAGTAGGGTGCTCAGGGTGGAGTGTAGGGATTGGGCGCGATCGCAGAAATACCCTTTGCGTTATCCTAATTTTGCCAACAACTGTTCCACGAGGAATCAATGACGAATTCGACAAGATGGCTGTCTCCTATTCTGCTCAAAATTTTAGCCGTTGGGGTGAAAACCGCTCAACTTAAGTCGAATGTGCTATTACATATAAGAGACTTAAATTCACACCTTATACCCTATCCCCTGTTTTATATCTGATTAATCTAGCTTTTCCACCGAGGGAGTTAACAAAAAGTGTCATCAACAAATGCGATTCAACAGAAGCCAGAGATGCCCTCATCTGGGATTTTCGACTTTGTTCAATCTGTTAGTAAAGTAACGGCTGGAACACTGTTGAGTGTCACAATGTTAGCCAGTTCTGTTGTCGCTGGCGGGTTAGTCGGTTTAGCCATTAGTTTCCGTAACTTGCCAGATGTGCGGGTGATTCAGAACTACGCTCCAACTGAAACCACATACATTTATGATATCAAAGGCAAGCCGTTAGCGAGTTTGCACGATGAGGCCAACCGGGAAGTGATTCCCCTCGATCAGATCTCTCCTCATCTCAAGCGGGCAGTGCTGGCAATTGAAGATAGTAATTTTTATTACCATAGAGGAATTTATCCCACTGGGGTAATTCGGGCGTTACTGGCGAACTTAGAGTCGGGTAGCACCGTTGAAGGGGGTTCTACTTTAACGATGCAGCTTGTTAAAAACCTGTTCCTCTCTCCCAACCGTACCATTAGCCGGAAAGCCGCTGAAGCGGTCATGGCGATTCGGATTGAGCAGATTTTATCGAAAGATGAGATTTTAGATCTGTATCTCAACCAAGTGTATTGGGGACATAACCTATACGGTGCAGAAACAGCCGCCCGCAGTTACTTTAACAAATCAGCCGCTGATTTAACCCTAGCCGAAGCCTCATTGATGGCGGGTTTAATTCCAGCGCCAGAAGATTATAGTCCGTTTACGAATTACCAAAAAGCCAAGCAACGTCAAGCTATTGTATTACGGCGGATGCGGGATCTTAAATGGATTACCGCCGCAGAAGAAGCCGAGGCCCGGCAACAAAAATTATTAGTTGGGACGGTGACCTCGTTTAGACAAAGTCAACTGCCTTATGTCACAGAAGCAGTGGTTCAGGAGTTAACCGAACGCTTTGGTCGAGATGCGGTGCTAAAAGGCGGAATGCGGGTACAAACCACCATTGACCTCAATTTCCAGCGGATGGCTGAACAAGTGGTGAGTGAGTGGCATGACCGCCTCTATTATTGGGGGGTTTATCGTAATCGTAAAATCGGTCAATTGGCCTTAGCCGCCGTTGATCCTCGGACTCACTTTGTTAAAGCCATGGTGGGGGGTGCAGACTATAAAACCAGTCAATATAACCGCGCTATTCAGGCCCGCCGTCAACCCGGTTCTGCGTTTAAACCCTTTGTGTATTACGCTGCTTTTGCCTCGGGTAAATACGGCCCCGGTTCAACAGTATATGACCAACCCGTCAGTTATCGTGATGGCTATGGATATTACAGTCCACGTAACTACGGCGGCGGTTATTCTGGGGCAGTGAGTGTACGGGCGGCTTTAGAAAGTTCGATGAATATCCCTGCGGTCAAAATTGGTCAAGCGGTGGGCTTAAATCAGGTGATTGAGATTTGCCGGATTTTAGGGTTCGAGAGTCCCATTGACCCGGTTATTTCACTACCCTTAGGATCAGTGGATGTGACTCCGATGGAAATGGCAGGGGCCTATGCCACATTTGCCAATAACGGTTGGCATTCCGACACCACATTTATTGTCCAGGTGACCGATAGTCAGGGAAATGTATTGTTAGATAATACGCCTAAACCTCGCTTAGTATTAAATCAGTGGGCTGTTGCTTCTCTCAATAGCGTTTTACAAGGGGTAATTAGTGGCGGAACCGGAACCCGCGCCCAAATTGGTCGGCCAGCGGCGGGAAAAACAGGAACTACTTCTTCCGAAAGGGATGTTTGGTTTGTGGGATATACGCCTCAACTGTCTACCGCAATTTGGGTGGGAAATGATGACTTTACACCCCTCGGTTACAGTGCCACAGGCGGTACAACAGTTGCACCAATTTGGCGAGACTTTATGAGTCGGGCGTTATCGGGTCAACCGAAAAACGGATTTCCCAGCGCTTCTAAGTTTGAGCAACCCTAAAATCATAGTTCAACATTGAAAACACTTTAACTGATCGATTCTCTTGTAGGGTGTACCTGTGATGCACTCTGCAAGTCAGTTAATTCTCAAAACCCTACTTAGAAGCGCACTGAGATTGTTGCCGTTGGTTAAACAAATATTTGTTGTTGGGTGAAAATAAGGATCTTGAATTGTGAAGAAGTCTTGATATTTTCACGGCTATAACTTTTACTTCGATTAGAGAAAGTACAATGAAGTATATCCCGCTGACTCTCAATCAACATCAGTTGAGTCATGGTAGCCGTGACCTTAAGTCCGAATCATGAGAATCACAGGTAAAATATTTTAATCAACAGGATATTCCAGTATGAACGATCAAAATACAGTTTCTTCTAAAAATGGAGAGAAAGTCGAAGTTTCCATTCAGCTTGACTCAGAACTTATTGAACAAGTCAATCATTTAACGAGTAATCCCAGTAAAGTCATTGAGACAGCGCTACGTCAGTGGCTCAGAGGAGAGCGTCCAGAAGATGACTTAGCCCTACGTTTACAACGAAATCCTCCTGTTCCTCCACGGGGAGAATGGAACGATTAAAATTTGTTGTGAGTCTTTATTTATTCGTTATTAGTCAACAGATTGAGTGATAACCCGTCTTGAACAACGAATGATGCTCCAACAATGACGAATAACTTTACTTAACCCAGTGTGATCTATCCATTAATTTCTATCTGCAATGAAACCGTTTGCTTTAGTCCAACGCCTACTAATGGTTATGATGCTGTTGAGTCTGCTAACAGCTTGTGCTTTACCACAGGTTTCAGCAGAAACACGAATGTTTTTGGATGCATCACTGGATTTTTTAGGAGAAACCACACTACCCACAGGTCATTTATCTGGGGTCAGTTACCAGCTTCAAGGTTACAGTGCTAAAAGCTCTCCAGGGGTTCATCTTTATGGGGTTTCTGAGGAGATGAACTCATCTGGGGTTCCTGAGATTTATCAGATCGAGTTAAACTTAGAAAATCTACTCTCAGATACCTCAACCTCTTCGCAGGTAAGTATAGAATCTGTTATTGCCCTTAAAGATCAATCCGGTCAAACTTTCAAAGATAAAAATTTACAGCTTGAAAGTATTACATTTACTCCCCGTGACTCTGTTTTTATTGCCGCAGAAGAGGTTGAGGAAAACCAAAATATACCGTTAATTGGAGAATTTGATCTACAAACCGGTCAACTGAAAAATACAGTCCCGTTACCGCCGAATTATCGCCCTCAGACTGACGAAGAAGCGCCTCAAGGAATTCAGTCTAATTTCGGTTTTCATTCCCTCACAATCGCTCCAGAGGGCTTTAGCAAAGGCGGACTTGATCCGTTTCGTTTGTTTGCCACGACATCAGCACCGTTATTCCAAGATCTTGATGCCGATGAGACTCAGTTAAGAATACTCCATTATGTGATTGCAGATCGGGCTTCTTTTCTGGTCTCGGAAAATCTCTATTCCCTGGACTCACATCCTGAAACAGACTCACCTTCTCGCTTAATTGCAATGGTGGCTTTACCTGAAAGTGGTATGTTCTTAAGTTTAGAGGAATTCTCCAATTCATCTGGATACCATGACAAAATTTATCAAGTATTTACGGGCAACGCCACAGATACTTCTAAAATTGCCAGTTTACGCAAACCGATTTCAATTGTACAGCCGTTGCAGAAAAAGCTATTACTTGATTTAGATGAATTAAATCTGCCGTCTCAACCGTTGGAAGGGATGACTGTAGGGCCGAGATTACCCAATGGGGATAGCAGTTTAATTTTAATCAGTAATGATCCTCACGATACCACATCACCGACTCAGTTTCTGTTATTTAGTATGAAACAGGAAGCATAACGATTTAGCTTTGATCTTCATTGAATTTCTGACATGACACAGCGTCTGTAAGAATCGATCAGAATGAATCAAAATAGCTAGATTTATTATGTTAATTCATCTTTGTCTTTACTGTTGTTAAGCGGAACTTCCAGTAATTAATCAAGAGGTGTGGAAAATGGCAAGTTCAATTTATATTAGTACAACTGAAGCGGGTAGTGGAAAAGCCCTTGTTTCTTTGGGTATTTTAGAACTGATTCTTCGCAAAACCAGCCGAGTTGGCTTTTTCCGACCGATTATTCGATCCTCTCATCATTCTCGTAGAAAAGATGAAGATATTGACTTAATTTTAACTCATTTCAATCTCGAACAATCTTATGAAGAATCCTTTGGCTTATTTTATCGAGAAGCCAGTGATTTAATTAGTCATAAAAAATATGATACTGTTATCGAAAAAATTATTGAAAGTTATAAGAATTTAGAGAGAAAGTGTGATTTTATTCTCTGTGAAGGGTCGGATTATTTAAAAGAAGGTTCTGCTTTTGAGTTTGATTTAAATCAAGTCATTTCTAAAAATCTCAGTTGTCCAATTTTAATCGTCGGTAATGCCGAATCTCGTACTATTGAAGAAGCGATTATTCCGATTGAAATGGCAGTGGAATCTTATCAAAAACAGGATTGTAAAGTGATTGGGGTAATTTTAAATAAAGCAGATTCTCAATTAGTTTTAGAATTAAAAACAGCTTTAGAAACAGAATTTAATCATTATGGCTATTTATTATCCGTCATTCCTTATGATCGTAATCTCAGTAGTCCTAGCTTAGAAGAAATAGCTGAAACATTGAATGCAAACGTTTTGTATGGGGAAAATAAGCTGAATAATTTAGTCCCCAATTATGTGATTGCAGCAATGCAACTCCCGAATGCAATTACTCGCTTAAAAGAGGATTGTTTAGTCATTACACCCGGAGATCGGGCAGATATTATTATTGGGTGTTTACAGGCACATGAATCTCAAAACTATCCCAGTTTATCCGGTTTATTATTATCAACTTCTGCCCCAATAGATGCTGCTATTCTAAAACTCATTGATGGCTTAATTGATCCCCTGCCAATTCTATCCGTTGAAACTGATACTTATGAAACGGCTCAAGCTATCACTCAAGTTCATACCAGCTTAAAAGCAAATAGTACTGATAAAATTCAACTGAGTTTAAAGCTGTTTGATGATGCTGTGGATTTAGACGAACTTGAATCTCAAATTAGTACAATTAAAGTACAGGGAATGACACCGAAAATGTTTACCTATAACTTAGTTCAAGCCGCTAAGTTACAGCCCCGACATATTGTCTTACCGGAAGGGTATGATCCTCGTATTTTGAAAGCGGCATCAGTTTTAATAGAGCGTCAAATTGTCACACTAACGCTACTGGGAAATATTCAGAAAATTGAGCAAGTTTTAAATCAAAATCGGATCAATTTAGATCTACATCAAGTTAATATTATTGATCCTGAATCTGCTCCACAGTTTGAGAGTTATGCTCAACAACTTTATCAAGCCCGTCAACATAAAGGAATGACGATAGAAGCGGCGCGAGAATACCTCTTAGACCTGTCTTATTTTGGCACAATGATGGTGTACAACGGTGACGCGGATGGCATGGTTTCGGGGGCAATTCATACGACTCAGCATACGATTCGACCCGCTCTACAAATGATTAAAACAAAACCTAATTTCTCGGTGGTTTCTTCTGTGTTTTTTATGTGTTTATCAGACCGGGTTTTAGTCTACGGAGATTGTGCAGTTAATCCTAATCCTAATCCAGAACAACTGGCAGAAATCGCTATTTCTTCAGCCGAAACCGCACAAATGTTTGGCATTGAACCGAGGGTTGCTTTATTATCTTATTCTTCAGGAGAATCTGGCAAAGGAGAAGAAGTTGAAAAAGTTAGATCCGCAACTCAAATTGCCAAACAACGACGACCTGATTTAAAATTAGAAGGCCCGATTCAATACGATGCGGCAGTCGATGCAGCCGTTGCCGTTCAGAAAATGCCAGATTCAGAAGTCGCCGGACAAACGACTGTGTTTATCTTTCCTGACTTGAATACGGGTAACAATACTTACAAAGCTGTACAGCGGGAAACGGGAGCGATCGCCATTGGGCCGATTTTACAAGGACTGAAAAAACCCGTCAACGATCTTAGTCGAGGTTGCACCGTTGAAGATATTATAAATACTGTGGTGATTACCGCAATTCAAACTCAAGGAATTTGTTAGTTATTATTTGTTGGAGCGTCATTCGTTGTTACATGAGTAGCGCAATATGCTGCGGACTATTATTTGTGATTGGTTTTTAGAATAAATCAAATAGAAATAGATTTGATATCAGCAGACAAAATGCGATCGCAACTTAAGACGAATAACGCCAAGCCCGAATAACCCATAATAAACCATGACTCATTCAACTGATATTATTACTTTAAGCCAATGGATGGCGGCTGATTTTAGTAATCAACAACAAGCGTTTGATAATCCGCCTTTTTTCGCCCATATTCGGGTCTGTATGCGCCCGATAGCCTATGAATTGCTCGATGGCATTAGTCTCTACTTAGAACAGGCTTATGATGTCGATCTCAAGCAACCCTATCGTGTCCGGGTGCTTAAAATTGTTCCTCAAGAGAATCATATCGAAATTGAGAACTATTCAATCGAGGGAGAAGAACAATTCTACGGCGCATCTCGTGAACCGGAACGGTTGCAGGCGTTAAAGCGAGAACAGCTCAAATTAATGCCGAGATGTAATTTTATCACCCATTGGACGGGGAATAGCTTTAAAGGCGGTGTGGAAGCCGGAAAGGGCTGTATGGTAGAACGCAAGGGCAAACAAACCTATCTCGATAGCGTCTTTGAGATTGACCAAAATCGCTTTAGCAGTCATGATCGAGGACGTGACCCAGAAACTGATGAACACATTTGGGGAGCAATAGCCGGGCCATTTGAATTTGTTCGCTGGGCAAGTTTTGCTTCAGAAGTCTCTGTTCCCTCATAGAGAAGTTGAAAGTCCAAGGCAGACTATTCAAACCTGCCGTGATAAATTATCACCATTCCCCGTTCCCCATTCTGCGCTAAGGCTTCGCGCTTGAGGTAAACACTCTTAGCAAGCTTCGCGCCTTCGCGCCTTCGCGCCTTCGTGCCTTCGCGCCTTCGTGCCTTCTATTCCCCGTTCCCTGTTGCTTCAAAAATAATGAGACCTACTACTTTAAATTTAATTGCGATTACCATCTTTTTAATGACGCTGTCGGTTTTACTGGGGCCATTAATCCATTTATCCCCGACAATTCCAGCCAGTATTGTCTTTGTGTTATTAGTCCTCGGAGCAGTTGATGCTTGGGGCTTACAAGGGCAAGGAAGCTCTATGTTGCTTGATATATTGGAGGGGAGTTCTGGTCAAACCCGTGAACGCATTATTTATCATGAAGCGGGACATTTCTTAGCGGCTTATTTGATGGAAATTCCCGTCAGTGGCTATGCTCTAAGTGCTTGGGAGGCTTTTCAGCAAGGACAAACAGCTCAGGGGGGTGTACGGTTTGATGATGAGAAATTATTGGAGCAATTGCAGCAGGGTCAAATTTCCGCCCAGTTACTCGATCGCTATTGTACAGTCTGGATGGCGGGTATTGCGGCTGAACAATCGGTTTATCGTGCCGCCAGCGGTGGTACAGATGACAGGCAAAAAATTAGAATATTATGGCGGCAATTGCAACGCTCTGGTAACGAAGCAAAAATGAAGGAACGTTGGGGGATTTTACAGGCTAAAGCTTTGATTGAAAAACATCAATCTGCTTATGAGGCTTTAGTCGAGGCTTTAAAAGAGCGAGCTCCTATTGCAGAATGTTATCGTATACTCGAGCAAGGTCAGTCCGAGGAAACTGAGCCAGCTAGTTAATGTTTTGAAGTGATTAAACTCAATTACATCAATTAAGAAAATTTAGTCAATCTTGTTAATCCTCTTAAACAGATCTGATATAACTTGTTATGAGCAACCGTTGCGCGATTTTGTCACTCGTTGAGTTAACATTCCTCTGACTAACAAAAAACTTCAAAAAGGTGACAGTCTTGACTAAATGCTTCCCTTAGAACGCGATACATTAGGAAAGTGAAATCCAAAATGTATTAGGTTACTACGCTTAATTGAGTAGACCTTTGAGCTAGCAGATAAAGAGGGAGTACATTTCAAGATGACATTTGAAGATATTTACAGATTCTTTAAAAGCCCCCCTCCAATTCATTTAAATAGGGAGTTGGCGGTTTGTTATGTTCTATCAGTTTTTTTGCGTAGAGACTCCTACGGCACAGAACTGATTGAATTTTTAGAAAAAGAGTATGCTGATTTCCGCTTATCTGATACCGTACTCTATAGTGCGCTCAAATTTTTAGAGCGAGAAGGCAGTATCAGTGGATATTGGAAGAAAGTGGAAGGACGAGGCCGTCCCAGGCGAATGTATCAGGTTAGTCCTGAATTTCAAGCCAAAGCTCTCGAACTGGCTCGATTATGGGATGAGTATACGGTGAGACAGAAATGTATGTAAAGTAGTGAGAGGAATTTATTTCTATGATGATTTCAACTCACCCAACTTATGTCTTTGCCTGTACTCTCATCAACATTTTTCCTCACTTTCTTGCTAGCGATTGGCCTGTTCTTCTTTGTGAAGGCTTCTGTGAAAGCTCGTATAGAGCAGCAAAAACTTGTTGCTGACCAAGCGGCTGATTTACTGTTAAAGCAAGTTAAACAGTATTTTCAGTCCCGTGCTTACCGCATCGTTAGTACAAATCCGGATGAAAATCAGATTGTCTTTGAGGGAATGGTTCGTCCCAGTGGATTGTTGGCTGTGTTTTTAACCCTGCTCACTGCCATCGGAATATTATGTCTTGCCTTGGTACTGTCAATGGTTACACCACAGCAACAAAACATTTTCCTAGGGTTAGTGGTGCTGTCTCCCCTAGCTGGCTTTTTTTACTGGCAACGGGCAGGACGAAGCGAGCAAGTCTCACTTCAGTTAGAAGCCACGAGTCGCTCAGAAAACCAGCCCCAAAGTATTATTCGTATCCAAGGGCATCGAGACGAACTCACAAGTATCAAACAGGCTCTCAAGTTAAAAACCTGGGAACCTGTGACTTCATCTGAGCCATAAATACATAACGGCTATTCACATCCATCAATCCTTTAAACTCGGCGTTTAACGGGCGTTGCATCTGTAAAATTGTATCTGTCTCCAGCAATTGGGGTTTGATAGGATGCTTTTTGCCGTACCATGAGTGATGACTCAGTCAGACACTCTCGCTCCGTCAAATCATCTACCAGCGCAATTAATCAATCCATTAATTATCCAAGCTTTGAGTCACCTGAACTGAAATGAGAGTTAAACGCACCCTATATTGAGCACCTCCAATCGAAAAAGACGTCTTTCCTGATGCGTTTATCCCGCAGATGTCACCAGCCGATTATGAGTCGTCGATGGAATGGTCTTTTCGGCCACCTCTTTTAAGCTCGGGAATAAAAAGTGGTTTTCTTCGACGTATTGAGCGCCGAATAATCCTTTCTCTGCCCAAAAGTACCGATCTGTTGTATGCTCATTACGCTTAACCAGCAATAAAGCGGGTGGAATAATTCCAGCAGCGTGAATAAACTTACGAGCAGCGGTAACAGGCTTGTCTTCGCCACTAGAGATGCTAAATTGGGGGACACATTCAAGAATTCGACGACCTTCTTGTCTGCGACGACTTTTGCGCTTTCTTCTTCTAGCCAACGTGTTAACCTCCTGTGTTTGCAGACAGATGTAGTGATAGCTACAAAATCCGCAAGCATTATATCCGGTTTGAAAAAAAAATTCAATATCTTTTAATAAACTGACACAAAAATGTATTGTTTTTGAACCCTATTCATGCTATCACTGACTTTCATCGATCAACGGTAGTATTAAGATTTGTTAAGAATATGAACCTCAGGGCAGAAGTCTGCAAGCCTGTAAGCCTGTAAGCCTGTATTTTTACCTATTTTTGTTGCCCGGACTGAGAACTGTAGCACTGCTATAGCGTAAGACAGAAGAAATCTTACAGATGAAAATGGTAAATTATGAATAATCCAAGCGATAATCGCAGATCAAGTGGAGTTGAGATGGGAATGTCAACCAGTTCAGAATTCGTAACCCTGTGCCAAACTCAAGTCTCTCTGGTTGCCAGTCTAGGGGCCTCTGTGAGTGTAGTCTACCTGACAGAAGATTGGGTGGATGAAACTCATCATAAACTCATTCCCGTCGCCACCTATCCTGAAACTTCTAAAGCTTGGCGAACAGATCAGGCCATTCTCTCGTTACCCGAAGTTCGTCAATCAACGGCCCTGATTCCCCTGGATGATTCTGATACTTCAAATGCTGTGACAATCGAATTATCCACGCAATCTCAGACAGCCTCCACAAACTCAGTCAATGATCCGAATTTAGAACAACAAAAAATAGTCATTCCCCTGGTTTATAAAGATGTCGTCATGGGGTTTTTCGTAACTGGACGCGAAGATCGCCCCTGGAATGCACAAGAACAACATCAGCTTCAAGGCATTGCTAGTAGTTTAGCGGCCGCTTGTACTTTGGATCGTCGTTTTCAATGGCTGACTCAACGCTACGAACAACAGCAACAAGTTCAAGCTCAACAATATCAAACGTTGCAAAGTTTATTGCATCAATTAAAAAGTCCATTAACCGCTTTAAAAACCTTTGGAAAACTGCTACGCCGACGGTTTTTAGCCGATGATAAAAATTCTCAAATTGCCAATAGTATTATTCAAGAAAGTAATCGCATTCAAGACCTATTGCAGCAAGTTGATCGAACCGTTGAAGTGGGAGATGCTCAATATCATTTATCCCCCGACTCGGAGATGATTGATTCTGATCATCAACCCGATCAAGAATTGAATCAGTCTTTAGATGCTAACGCTGCTGCTGTTCCGGCTTTGTTACCTGCCGCAGAATTAACAGAGTCTATTCAGCTTGAGTCTATATTACAACCTTTACTGACTTCGGCGAGTGCGGTGGCAGGCGATCGTCAGCTTAAATGTTTGATTGATTTACCGCCCGATTTACCGCCCGTTAAAGCCAATCGTCAAGCTTTGCGAGAAATTTTAAGTAATCTTCTGGATAATGCGCTGAAGTATACCCCAGCAGGCGGTCAGATTGAAATTCAAGTTCACTCAACACCCGATCAACTGGGCGTTGGAATTAGTGATACTGGATCTGGAATTCCGAGTCAAGATTTGGAGCATTTATTTGAACGGGGATATCGAGGGGTTCAAGCTGAAGGTGAGATTTCTGGGACGGGATTAGGATTAGCAATTGCACAAGATTTAGTAGAGCAAATGCAAGGAAATATTGAAGTGTTTTCTCCGAGAAATTCAGAATGGACTTCTCAAATTTTATCAGAAAAATCCTCACTGTATCCGGGAACAACTTTTGTGGTGTGGTTACCTAAAATCTAATTTAGAGATTATTAGATCATTCAAATTGTGTTGTTTTCAAATCATTAAAATGGGTTCTATCGTAATCTCCTAAGAGTTGTCAGAAAATTTTATTGTAGAAGGCAATAGTGGAATATTTTGTATTGGAGTAGAGATATTCCATCAAACGTTTCTACAGCAATACTGACTCAAACACCCTCACAAACCATGCACAGCAATTGCTATATCATGTAAAATACAGTGATGTATTTGCCGTACTGTAGAACTTATTTTAAATTTGGAAGTCATTTATGTCTATTGATTCTTCTCCAACTGCTGAGCAAAAACAACTGATATCTCAACTCTTTCAGCAAGCAGATCAGGCTTTAGAAGCCAAAAAATATGAAGAAGCCATCGCCATTTATCAGCAAGTTCTGAAGCTAGATTCTGATAATATTCAGGTTTATCAAAAGCTAGGAGAAGCACTCACTCAAGCCGGAAAATTAGAAGCAGCTATCTCAGTTTATCAAACCGCAATTCAACTCGAACCGAACTTTTTTTGGTTCTATAATCATTTAGGTGAAATTTTTTTGAAGTTAGGACGTTGGCAAGACGCGATTCCGATTTATCAAACCGCAATTCAACTCAATCCGGAATTTTTCTGGGCTTATAATAATTTAGGCGAAGCGTTAATTAAGCAGAAAAAGTGGCAAGAAGCCATTCCGATTTATCAAAAAGCAATTGAACTGAATCCTGAGTTTTTCTGGGCTTATAATAATTTAGGCGAAGCGTTAATTAAATTAGAAAAATGGCAAGAAGCAATTCCTGTTTATCAAAAAGCAATTGAATTAGATTCTAAGTTTGTTTGGGCTTCTGCTAATTTAGCAACTGCTTTTATTCAGTTAAAACAATGGGAAAAGGCGGCAGAAATCTATCAAGCAGCAACACAGCATCATCCGAATTTATTTTGGTTACAAGATAAATATGCAGAATGTTTAATTTATCTACAACGTTGGCAAGAAGCCGCAACCGTTTTAAGTCACGCTATTGAACTCGAACCAAAATCTTATCTGACATATTATAAATTGGGTAAAGTGTTGATGCAGTTACAACGCTGGGAAAATGCGATTAATTGTTTTGAAAAAACATTAGAAATTAAACCTAACTTTAAATCAGCAGAACAGAAAATAAAAGAAGCAAATCAAGCGTTAAATTATAGTCAAAACCCGACCGGAAAAACAGCAATTACTGAACTAGAATCGATTGATTTTCTCAAGTATTATCCAGTTTGGGGAGAGTCGGGTCACTATATTTTATATCAAACTGAAACACCTCGTCAAAATCAAAAAACTAGACGCTGGAATTTAGCCATTCCGCCAAAAGAATTGATGTTTGTCTTCTCTGAAAGTGAAGAATATTATCTTAATTCTGGAGAAGTTCAGATTAGTATTCTCCAAGAAACGTTAGAAAAAGCAGGCTATTTTATTCAGTCCGGTAGCCATATTTTAGACTTTGGTTGTGCGTCTGGACGAATGATTCGACATTTAGAAAAGTTTTCAGAAAATTGTGAAATTTGGGGAACAGATATTAGTGGAGATTGTATTACTTGGTGTCAACAAAATTTAAGTCCGCCATTTCATTTCTTCATGGGAACTACTCACCCCCATTTACCTTTTGAAGATGGCTATTTTGATTTAATTTATGCTGGTTCTGTATTTACCCATATTGATGATTTAGCAGATGCTTGGTTCTTAGAATTAAGACGAATATTAAAACCCGGTGGCATGGCTTATGTGACTATTCAAGAACAACATTTGATCAATACAGTTAAAGAGTTTTCGGAAGCTTGGTTAGATCGCAATAATATCTGGTTACCTGATGAGAAAGCAGAATGCTATCGTAAATATCAAGAATATTCTCAATCAAATTTTTCTATGTTTACCCTCGGACGAGATACCCGTTCTTTGGTATTCTATGATTTAGATTATTTCTGTCAAAAACGTCAACCTTGGTTTAAAATTGTTGATGTTCGTCGGGAAGCCTATTATTGGCAAACGGCTGTTTTATTAGAACGACAATAATTAATACACGGGAATAGAATTATGCTGAAATTATATGAATATCCGCCTTCTGGAAACTGTTATAAAATTCGTCTATTGTTAACTCAGTTAGATATTGAGTTTGAACGAATTTCTGTTGATATTGTTAAGGGAGAAACTCGTACCCCTGAATTTTTACAAAAAAATCCTAATGGCAAAATTCCGCTGTTGGAATTAGAACCGGGAAAATATTTATCCGAGTCTAATGCTATTATTTATTATTTTAGCCAAAATACACCCTTTTTCCCAACAGAAGCTTTTGAACAAGCGCAAGTGATGCAGTGGATGTTTTTTGAACAATATAGCCATGAACCGAATATTGCCACGTCTCGTTATTGGATTTCTGTCTTAGGAAAAGCAGAAGAATATCAAGAAGCATTGCAACAGAAATACAAAGCAGGAAATCAAGCATTATCTGTGATGGAAGAACATTTAACAAAACATGAATTTTTTGTTGGAAATTCTTATAGTATTGCCGATATTTGTTTATTTGCTTATACTCATGTTGCCGATGAAGGCGGATTTAATTTAACTCAATTTCCGAATATAGAAAAATGGATTCAACGAATTAAACAACAACCGAAATATATTCCAATTACACAATAAACATGAATATATCAATTAACAATACTAAAAAATATAATAAAGAAAAATAGTATAATGCTACTGTTACAATTTAGTACCTCTCATTACTGCCGCAAAGCCCGCCTGGCTTTAGGATATAAAAAGATAGATTATCAGGTAGAAAATCTCACCCCTGGAATTCATGCTTTAAAACTGAAACCCTTAACGGGATTAACCACAATTCCGGTATTATTGCCTCAACAAGAAAATCAACCTGAAGTGATTGCAGATTCTTCTAATATTTTTCAATATTTAGAGTCCTATTGTCCAGAACCGCCTTTATCTTTAAATGATCCACAGCAACAAACTCAGGCATTACTGTTAGAAGATTGGTTAGATGAAAGCATTGGCACAGCTACACGATTTGTTTATTATGACTATCGTGCCGGAGCAGGAAAACAAATCGATCCCTCCTTGTTTAGCCAATTGGTGATTCAGGTGGTGCGGCGACAATATAATATTAATTCTGCGGCGGTAAAATTAGCCAGACAACGGCTGGAAGTGGCATTTAAAGTGTTAAAATCTTGGGAAAATCAGGCTTATTTGGTAGGCGATCGCCTCAGCTTTGCCGATCTAACAGCGGCTGCACTACTAAGCCCTTTGGCACTTTTGCCTGATTATCGCGATCGCTATCCTTGGGTATTTCAACGCATTCGTGAGGTGCATTATCTGTGTCATGAACCTTTGCCGCCCGGTTTAGCAACAGACAAGTTGTGAATGCTCAATGATGAGTATAAATTCCTGATTACAATCAAAAATTCCACACCCATTACCTCCAATAAGTTGTGTTAAGATTCGTGCATTGAAATTCTGATGAGATTTATTCAAGCAAAGAGAGCAACTGCTCGAAAAATGTGAAAAAATCTAAATCAATATTACACTCTCGTTTGATAGTAATCTGTTTGTAGTAGCGCGTTTTAAGACCCATGACCATCGCATTAGATCAAATTGACCGGATTGTTTGGAACCAACACCATGACCCGTTTGAAGTCCTCGGCTCCCATAAAATCGAGCAAAATGGCAAAACTGTCTGGGCTGTTCGAGCCTATTTACCCGATGCCGATGCAGCATGGGTCGTTTTACCAGAGGAACGAGAAGAATACCCAATGCAGTCGGTACACAATCCTCACTTTTTTGAGTGTATCGTTGAGGTTTCCGAACTGGCAAACTATCAACTTCGCTACAAGCAGGGAGACCATGAACGGGTAATTTACGACCCTTATGCGTTTCGTTCTGCTAAGTTAACTGATTTAGATGTTCACCTGTTCGCCGAAGGAAATCATCACCGCATTTATGAGAAACTCGGCGCTCATTTAATCACTCTTAATGGCGTAAGTGGGGTCTATTTCGCGGTTTGGGCTCCTAATGCTCGTAACGTTTCTCTTCTGGGTGACTTCAATAATTGGGATGGCCGGCAACATCAAATGCGGAAGTTTGGCAATGGGATATGGGAGTTATTTATCCCAGAAGCAGGCGAGGGAACATCTTATAAATACGAAATTAAAAACTGGGAAGGCCACATTTACGAAAAGTCCGATCCCTACGGTTATTATCAAGAAGTCCGTCCCAAAACCGCTTCTATCGTCTCTAATTTAGATAAATATCAATGGAATGATGCTGACTGGATGGAAAAACGCCGTCATACAGATCAGTTGACTCAACCCATTTCAGTGTATGAATGTCATTTGGGATCATGGAACCGCGCCTCGATGTCCGAACCCAATGTATTACCCGATGGCACGGTTGAACCTGCAATACAAGCGGTTGAACTTGATGGGGGGGGCCGTTACTTAACTTACCGGGAGTTAGCCGAACAGCTTGTTCCTTATGTCAAAGAATTAGGCTTTACTCATATCGAACTGTTACCTGTGGCAGAATTTCCCTTTGATGGATCTTGGGGATATCAAGTGACGGGGTATTATGCGCCGACTTCTCGCTTTGGTTCCCCGGAAGACTTCATGTATTTTGTGGATGAATGCCATAAAAATGATATTGGTGTCATCGTTGACTGGGTACCGGGACATTTCCCCAAAGATGGACATGGCTTAGCGTTCTTTGATGGCAGTCACTTGTATGAGTATGCAGATCCTCGCATTGGTGAACACAAAGAATGGGGAACTTTAGTCTTTAACTATGGCCGCAATGAAGTCCGTAACTTCCTGGTTGCAAACGCTTTATTCTGGTTTGATAAATACCATATTGATGGAATGCGAGTGGATGCGGTGGCCTCGATGTTATACCGTAACTATCTGCGTGATGATGGGGAATGGGTCGCGAACCATTATGGTGGTGCTGAACATATCGAAGCGGCTGATTTCTTGCGGCAAACTAATCATGTGGTTTTCAGCTATTATCCCGGTTTACTGTCTATTGCAGAAGAATCTACCTCTTGGCCAATGGTGACCTGGCCGACTTATACAGGGGGTTTAGGCTTCAACCTCAAGTGGAATATGGGGTGGATGCACGATATGTTGGAATACTTCGAGATGGACCCCTGGTTCCGTCAATTCCACCAAAATAACATCACATTTAGTATGTGGTACAACCACAGCGAAAACTTCATGCTGGCGTTGTCTCACGATGAAGTGGTGCATCTGAAGAAGAATATGTTAGGCAAAATGCCGGGGGATGATTGGCAAAAATTTGCGAACGTTCGTTGTTTATTTGCCTATATGTTTACTCATCCCGGTAAGAAAACCCTATTTATGGGAATGGAATTTCCCCAATGGAATGAGTGGAATGTTTGGGGAACTTTACAATGGGAACTGTTGCAATACCCCAGCCATCAAGGCATGCAGCGCTTCTTCAAGAATTTAAATCATCTTTACCGCACCGAACCTTCTTTGTATGAGCAGGACTTCAATGAAGAAGGGTTTTCCTGGATTGATTGTAGCGATAATAGTCATAGTGTGGTGTCGTTTATTCGACGAGCCAAAGATACAGGCGACTTTAGCGTTGTCATTTGTAACTTTACCCCTCAACCCCATAGCCATTATCGCATTGGTGTTCCTGAACCGGGATTTTATACCGAACTGTTTAACAGTGATGCCGGGGAATATGGCGGTAGCAATATGGGGAACTTAGGCGGAAAATGGACAGAGGAATGGTGGCTGCATAACTATCCCTATTCTATCGATCTGTGTATCCCGCCCTTGGGTGTATTGGTGTTTAAGTTAGACCGAGAAAAGACTGAAGCCGCTTACAACCCTCCTGAGAATACAGAAAGCGAAAGTTAAGTTTGACCTCCCCTCACCCCCCTTTTTTAAGGCTACCTTGTACACAGATCTTAGATTGAATTCACACACCTTGCATTTAGCCCCCCTAGCCCCCCAACTCTGGGGGAAACCGGACTCAAAGTCCCCCATCTGTCAAAGCCCCCAGTATTGGGGGTTTGGGGGCAGGGGATGCACGGGGGCTTAAGTAGCCTTGAAGGATAGTAGATATGACTTGTGTGCACACCGTAGCTTTTTTAAAGGGGGAAAAAGGGGAAAACGACAGGCTGTCTGTTGATTGAATTCAAAATTTTACCTATAATTTTTATTCAAAATTTTTACAGACAGAAAGCCAGGGTCAAATGAAATTATTCGTCAAATCATTAGTCTTAACCGCCGCATTATTCACCATTACAACCTTGCCAAATTTAAGAGGCATTGCAGACGAGTCTCACAGTCATAGTGAAGGTCATGGCAGCATGGATCACAGTCATCAACCGGTTGAAGTTCCTTCGGGTCAGCCTGTGCCACAAGTTGATTTAGTGGTTCATTCGGATGCTGTTCAAGGCTGGAATTTAGAGGTTAAAGTATCTAATTTTGAGTTTACCCCCAGTCAAACCAATCAAGCCGATGATATGAGTGGAGGACACGCTCACCTGTATATTAATGGTGAAAAAGTAACCAGAATTTATGGAAATTGGTATTATCTTAAAAATTTAGAACCGGGTGAAAATCAGGTGAAAGTCACGTTAAATACTAATGGTCATAAAGCGTTATATTCTCAAGGTCAACCCATCGAAGATACTGAAATGATTCAAGCTCCTTAAAAAATTCTCAATAAAAAAGTAGCCTTGACGGGGCTACCTTGTAAGAGAGCTGTTAAAGACAGATGGACATCATTCAAGAATGCTACACATAATCAAGCAACCCGGTGAATCGGATGAACTTTATTCTTCTGACATTCTTTTTATAGAATAGCGGTATCAGAACCGTCTCGTCTTCAAGATTAAGTAAAAATCGTAGGTATTTTGGTAAAGGATTGATAAAGGGTGTTTGACCCCTACGTCTTTTCCTGGGGATAATGACTCAGGAGAAATGCTTCAGCTTCAGTGCGATCACTCAATATACCGTCTAAGGTAGCCGCTAAGATCTCCTGCAGCATTTGCTTAAATTGTTGACTGGGTTTATATCCTAATGCTTTTAGGTCATTACCATTGAGTAACGGTTTAACCCCTGACCATGTTGTTAAATATTGCCAGATTTTTTGTCGGACAAACCGATCACTTTGTACTGAAATTAAAATCAGTAACGGTAGATCATACGGTTTAAATAACTGCACAAATTGGCTGGGACGTTGACAGTTAGAAATAGATTGATTAATGTCTATTTTACTTTGCTCTAGCTGTTGGAGTCGTTTAACGTTATCAGATGGCAGTTGTAAGGCTTCTGCTACAATTTTACGGTATTGCGGCGCTAAATGAGCCAGAATCACATCTAAGCGCATTTGCCAATGAGTCAACTGTTGTTGGTCTGGATCAAATTGTCTCAAACAGCGATCTACTAAACGGATATTTCGCCACAATTGTTGATCTAATTCTAAGCTTGGATGAATACATCGCAACGCTTTTAATTCCCCTAAAAGCTGTAAAGCAGGTTGCCAATAACTGGCTTGTAAAATATACTTCAATTCACTTTTTAAACGAGTTTCTAAAGCCGGAACTCTTTGAGGTTGATCTAAAGCAGAATCTTGATGCCATCTTTTCTCGTAAACGCCGCTACTAATGGCATAATGAATATAATCTTTTGTTTGGTTTTCTATCTCAAATCCTAGACGAACGGCAAACCGCACCGCACGATAAATTCGCGTTGGATCTTCAATAAAACTATTGGCGTGTAATACTCGAATCAGACGGTTTTGTAAGTCAGAAAGTCCGCCAAAAAAGTCTAATAATTCACCCGAATTTCCAGTTGTTAACCGCAACGCTAAGGCATTAATTGTAAAGTCTCTGCGATATAAATCTTGCCGAATTGAACTGGCTTCTACTTCTGGATTTGCGGCAGGATAAGGATAAAATTCTGTTCTGGCTGTTGCTATATCAATCCAAAGAGAATCAAAAACTGGATCATTATGCCACAATAAAGCAGCGGTTTGAAATTGCCCATGAATTTCTAATCTTGCACCCGGATAAGATTGTTGTAATGCTTTTCCCAATACCACAGCGGGGGGATGATTTTCGGCTTCAATTGGAGATAAATGATGACAGCCATCTACGACTAAATCTATATCGGTTAATAATAACTTTTCTTCCGGCTTAGCTAGCAATAAATCCCGAACTGCACCCCCGACTACATACAGTTGTAAACCCTGTTTTTCTGCTTGTTCTGCGGTTTGTTTTAAGAGGGTTAATAAATTGGGGTTTATTCGTGCTTCTAGACGAGATTGAAGAGCATAGATATCTACACTATGATGACTTTCAGCCGCGTTAATATTTTGATTTTGTTGTTGTTGATGAAGTTGCCGTAAAACATCAGTTCTTGTGACAATTCCCACTAAATTATCTCTCTCTAAAACAGGTAATCTGCCAATATCATAAGTCACCATCAAAGATTCAATTTCTGGTAACGTTGTTTGTGGTTTAATGGTTTTTAATTGAGGGGTCATATAACCTTTTACAGGCGCATCACTAAAGCCATGATGTAAGGCAATATCAATATCTCGACGAGAAATAATACCAACAAGTTTATCCTGTTGATTAACAATAGATAATCCAGAATGACCATAACGCAGTAAAATACGATGCGCTGCTGCTATTGTTGTATCCGGACGAATAGTCCGCACCGGAGAAGACATGATTTCACGCGCTGTTAAAGGCTGAGGAATTTGTGCTATAAAATGTTCGACTAATTGCTGTAAAGTTTCAGTATCATTCTCTTGTTTTAACACCACAGATGCAGCTTGATCATGTCCGCCACCGCCTAAGGGTTGAAATAGTTGATTTAAGTCTGTTCCTTTGATACGCGATCGCCCAATAATGGTAAATCGTTTATCCTTGCCATTCTTTAAAAAATAACGATTTCCCAGTAAAATTGCATCACTTTCGGTTAAGTCTAAAAGTTGAGATATTAAACTAGATAAACCCGGAATATATTGATCGGTTTTCAGTAAAATCCAAGCGACTGTATATCCTCGAATTGTGACTTTATTGAGTTGATCTAATGCGACAATTAATAAGTCTTGTAATTCAGGAGATAAACCCGGTTCTGCATAATCTGCAATCACAGATAAACTAGCACCTTGTTCCATTAACCAAGCCAGCGCCAGAGCATCTCTAGGGGTTGTTTGAGCAAAAGTTAAAGAACCTGTATCTGTATGAATTCCGAGCGCCATAACAGTGGCTTCTGCGGCGGTTAAATCATTAATATTTTGCTGTTTAATTTGTTCTACTATTAAAGTCGTCGTCGCACCTACTGCTTCAATTTTAGTATTTGTTGCACCGAATATAGATGCAATATTAAGATGATGATCGTAAACGTTTATTTGATTAATTTGAGGCAAACTAAACCACTCGCTGGCTTTGCCTAAACGCTCTTTATTTTGAGTATCTACAACGGTTAATTGTCGGATTTGTTCGGGGATAACAGAACGTCGTTCTATCATCGCAAATTCATCTCGATGTAAAGCCAGAAAATCCTTAACAGCCGGATGACAACCCCCAGTTAATACAATCTTACTACCCGGACATAATTTAGTGACTCCGACAGCAGCGCCGAGGGCATCAAAATCTGCGGTTGTATGACAGAGGATTAAGTGCATTTTATCCAGATGAATCAGGTTTTAAGCAATTTGTGTCATGCCATCCTATTTATATCATACTATTTTAAATTTTAATATTTTATCTAGATAAACTTATATTTATAGGATTTAAATCGCGATTTATTTAAAAATAATAATCTAAATTAATAACTCTAAACTTTCATTATACCCATCCAAAAGTTTAGAGTAAAAAACTAAGAATTATTCAATTAAAACCAGGGTGGGTTATCCATCAAAGCAGTAAACATTTGATCGAAGTTTTGACGAAATACCACAGCTAAGACACCGCACAATACTGTGACAACAGTCATGACCGACCAATAGTAACTGATTTGCCAAACTCCAGCAAATGCCATGAAGGTTAACCATCCGGCAGCCGCACCCCCTAGAAAGTTTAGGGTAACGGCTTTTATCTGATTTATCAAGCGAGGTGATTTTGATTCCATTGATTTGTCTCCTCAATTGCTTTCGTTTACTTACTTTTATATTTTAGCAAAATTATACGGGTTTCAGCTATATTCATGAGTCATAAAATTCTATAAATATTTTCCTATTGATTAACCCTTTGATAGCAACTCTAAATAGTATTATTTTTTACAGTTTTATACTTGATAATAATCCGTTTCAATCTGACCTGAATCTAGCTTAATAATCCGATCTGCTAAATGGAAATAATGATCGTCATGACTAATCACAAAGATCGTTTTACCCTGCTGTTTGAGTTCTTTGAGTAATTGAGTATAAAAAATTTCTCGAAAAATTGGATCTTGATCTGCTGCCCATTCATCAAATAAATAAATCGGACGATCTTCTAAATAAGCTGCTAACAAAGCCAGTCGTTTCCGTTGACCTTGAGAAAGAGCAGTTGTAGAAAGTTGCCCCTCTTTGACTAATACTTTATGATCGAGTTCTAATTTTTTAAGATACTTCTGAGCTTGATGATCTAAAGTAATATCCTCAGTACTAATTAAACGTTCAAATAAATAAAAATCTGAAAATATAACTGAAAAATGTTGTCGATACCATTCTTGATTAGTTTCTATAATCGGTTGCTTATCTAACAATAATTGACCAGAATCAGGAATATATAATCCTGTAATTAACTTCGCTAAAGTTGATTTACCACTACCATTTCCTCCTACAATAAACACTAATTCCCCAGATTTAAAAGTTAAATTAATTGGCCCGACTGTAAAAGGTCTATCGCTATCTTTACTATGATAAGTATGAATAACTTTGTTAAATTCTAAACTCTGCCAGCTTTGTGGTGAGGGTTGCCGGACGGGTGAATTAATCTCAGCTTGTTGCGTTAAAGTCAAGCCCATATCGTTGATTTTATTAATCGAAACATTAGCACTTGCTAAGCTAGGTAGTTGCTGAATTAGATTGCTTAACGGCCCGGTCAAATAAGTCAAAGTTAAAATATAAGTCGGTAAAATTGACTGAGTATCGGGGAGTATTTGAGGAATGCCAAATAGCAGTAACCCAATCATCACAAAGAATAAGCTTTCAGCGCCTCCGTTGGCAACTGCTGCAAATTGACTAGCTGTTTTGTCATAAGTTTGTGAAGCTTTTGCACTAGCAATAAGGTCTTCTTCAAAAAAGACTTGTCGCCGTTGAGAATGTAGCTTCAGTTGTTTAATTCCTTCGGTAATACTACGAAAGTGCTGATATAATTGATCCGTTTCTTGGCGTGATAAATTAATATAGCGATAAGCATAATTAATTAAGGTTTGAACTAAAGCAATCGCAATTATTAAAAAGGTTACTACTGCTAAAAATACCCAACCTGAAAGCAAACCTAAATAAATTAAACAACCCGCCACAACAGCAAGATTAATACAGATAAAAGGAATAGTAAATACTATATTTGAAATAGTTTGTACATCCTCTGTTAAGACAGCTAAAAGTTGATTCGGCCCGAGATCTTCTAATTGTTGGAGTGGGGCAGCTAGAATTTGCTGACTCAGGCGTAAGCGTAACTGATAAACTGAATTTTGGGCTAGGTTAATTAGGACAAATTGTGACAAGATACCACTGATTAAAGCCAGAATTGCTAATCCAACAAATGGTAAAATCATTGATTGGGGTGAATTTTCATTAATTGCGGTATTAATTAAGGCAATTAAACGCGCATTACAACCCCCACTGATAAAACCTGCAAGGATAGCAACTACACCACTAACCCAGGAGGCTTTAATTAATAGCCAAATGATCTTCATGTTACTGTTTATCCTTTAACTAACAATATTATTGTAACTTAAATTATTAGCGAATTGCCATTATCAGAGTTTGTAAAAAAAACAAATAAATCTATTTTATTGATTAGTAAATATTTCAGAATCATACAGCAAATCGTATATCAAGTAAGCTAATTTTTTCGCCTAAATCGTCAAAATAAATGAATCTATTTTTAGATTATTGCCGAGATAGCTTAACCATAAAAAACCCATCCATATTATGATAATGGGGCCAAACTTTAATCCATCCCTCAGGTTGTATCCAAGCTGAGAACTGTTGCGGGGGTTGGTGTATTTTCCACTCTGAATGATTCTCTAAAAAAGACTGAATCACGGCTTCATTTTCTAAAGAATATAGGGTACAAGTCGCATAAACTAAACAGCCTCCGGGTTTAACCCATGTTGCAACTATTTCTAACAGTTCTATTTGTAGTTTTGAGAGGGTTTGAATATTGTCTAATGTCTGTCGCCAACGCGCATCAGCCCGTCGATGTAATGTGCCTAAACCAGAGCAAGGCGCATCTAATAAGACTCGGTCTGCCATTTGATGATACTCTGTACATTCACGAATATCAACGGCTTTAATTTCAATTGAATTAAGTTGTAAACGATCAATACTTTGTTGCAGTTTTTTCAAGCGTGATTTAACCTTATCTAATGCTAAAATTTTACCTGTATCTTGGATTAATTCTGCAATATGGGTTGTTTTTCCACCCGGTGCAGCACAAGCATCAATAATCAATTCTCCCGGTTGAGGATCAAGTAAATGACTGACTAATTGAGCGCTACTATCTTGAACTGTCCACCAACCTTGATTATATCCAGGTAATTTTTGAATTTGACCTGCACTTTGATTTAATCTGATAGCTTGTGGAATATTAGTGATTGAACTAATAGAAATATCTTGAGATTTAAATGCATTGTTAACGTCTTCTTGGGTTGTTTTCAGCGGATTAATTCGTAAATTCATGACCGGAGACTGATTAAACCATTGACAGAGTTTTTCGGTTTCTTCACTGCCTAATTGTTCTAACCAAAATTGAATAATCCAATCCGGAAAGCTATATAATATTCCCAAACGTTGAACGGGATTATCCGGAAAATTGAGTAATGTTTCTAAAATCGTAATCGGATTAATTGAATTAGAATCATTTGTTGTGTTGGGAAAATGAGATTCTAATTGCCGTAAATATTGCCGCAAGACTCCATTCACCACTCCTTTCAGTCCCGATAAACCATTTTCTTTTGCCAATTCAACACTGGTATTCACCGCTGCTGAAGCTGGGATTTGATTGAGATAACAAAGCTGGTATAATCCAATATGAAGGATAATTCGTAAAGCTGGGGGTTGTTGAGACGATTTCTTTTTACCCAGTTGATCGATTAATGCATCTAGCGATCGCCGCCTGCGAATACATCCATAAACCAGTTCAGTTGCCAGTCGCCGATCTGCCGCTCCAAGCTGTGCCTTGCTTATGTTCTGGTCAAAAACAACATCGACAAGCTGATTCTGTTGTTCTAAGTTGCGTAGGGTTAAGAATGTAATTTGACGCGGATTATTTTTCACAATAATTGTACAATAAAGATTAACTAAACGATAAACAACAGATATGAAATCTTTTGAGACTTGCTACAACTGAAAAACCAGTGAAACATCACTCCCACACCACCAGATGAGGAAATCAATCTATATCACAACATAAACCGACTGTATTGATTGACTCAGATTCAAATGGCTTTCACTTAAATTAATCTACAGGATTTGTCGTGATGTCAAGCATTCAAAATCACCCAAAACGAGATCGGTCTTTGAATCATCAATTAAAGTCCCTTTTCCGCACTCCAGACTTATCGGAATACACCAGTTATGAAGCTTGGCAACATCGATTTGTATTTCAACGTCTAACTTTAGGGTTTGGATTAGCAATTTTAGCCTACTTAACATTTATTTTACTACAATTTAATAGTTTACTGTTCAATTTAGCAGACTTCCGACCCACTTGGTTAATCACACAAATTGTGGTAGAAGTTTGTTTATTTATGGGTCTAGGTTTATTACAAACCTCATGGGGAAAGCAATATTTAGGAGTGATGTTTTTATTGCTCTCTTGGGTGGTTAATCTCAGTCCACAAATTAGATTAAATCTGAGTGGTTTGGCTGAAGCTGCAATTATTGAATGGCCCTTAATGTTTTTTTCTCAAGCGACATTAATTCCGGTTCGTTGGCAATTTCATCTAATCTCTCAACTTGGGGTTTTTTTCTACTATTTAGGGAGTCAATATCTCTTCAATCTAACCGTTAAACGTCCGGCTGCGTGGATGAGTGAAGATTTTTTATTACTCTATCTATTTTGGATTGGTTTTATTAGTTGTCTGTCTGTTTATCTTTACGAACGCTTAGCACGAACTGAATTTAGAACTCGTCACGCTTTAAACGAAGCCTACAAACAGCTACAGGTTGAACAGCAACGCTCAGAAAATTTACTGCTTAATATTTTACCCTTTCCCATTGTTCAGCGCTTAAAAAAACAACCCACAACCATTGCCGATAGCTTTACGAATGCGGCCGTTTTATTTGGTGATATTGTAGGATTTACAGAACTCTCCGGTAAGATTCCTCCAGCGGAATTAGTGCAACTGCTGAATCAAATATTTTCTGAATTTGATCATTTAGCAGATCAACATGGCTTAGAAAAAATTAAGACAATTGGGGATGCTTATATGGTGGTTTCGGGTTTACCTGTTCCTTGTCATCACTATGCTGAAGACATCGCAAATATGGCATTGGATATGCGGCTCATATTAGAACAATTTAACCAAGAAACCGGACAGCATTTTCAGATGAGAATTGGAATCGCGACTGGGCCAGTGATTGCTGGGGTGATTGGTTTGAAAAAGTTTATTTATGACCTGTGGGGAGATACGGTTAATATTGCCAGTCGCATGGAATCCCACGGTATCGCCAATGAAATTCAAGTAACAGAACACACATACAATATTTTAAAAAGTCAATATTCGTTTCAACAGCGCGGCCTGATTACCATCAAAGGAAAAGGAGAAATGATGACCTATTTGTTAAAAAATAAGAAATGAAACAATTGTTGATGGCTGATCAGCGTGACTCTGCTGTGAGTGGACGGGGACACCGGGAAAACTCAGTGTATTAATTAAAATAAAATACAAATCAGGATTTGGTTCGGTTGCAGGAGAATATGTAAGTGTTGGGAAATTTCATCACGATTGGGAGAGACAAACACATGAGTATATTTCCAGACGTTCATCCCGCTTCAATTCTCATCGTTGAAGCAGATGAGTTACTCGCTCAACACGTTAGCTTAGACTTAGAGGAAGCGGGCTACTATCCTGTCATTGCTCACAATAGCACGATTGCTCTCCATCAAATTGCTGAACTTCAGCCAGCGGTGATTGTGGTGGATCGGGTTTTAGGGGGAGAGTCCGGATTAAATTTTTGTCGCCACCTGAGAAATCAAGGACACAAAACGCCACTGCTTGTGTTTATGTCTCGTGATAGCGTTGAAGATCGGGTTGCTTGTTTAGAATCTGGTGCAGATGACTATTTTGTTAAACCCTATCGCACAGAAAGCTTTTTACAACAGATACGATTATATCTCCAACCGGATCAAACCAATCGTCAACAACTGCGATTTAGTGATTTAATCTTAGACTTAGGCTCTCGCCGCGTCTTACGCAATAGCCGTACGATTGAGTTAACGATGAAAGAGTTTGAATTACTTAAATATATGATGGAAAATCCCCGAGAGGTTCTGACGCGAGAACAAATATTAGAAAATGTTTGGGGATATGATTTTTTAGGGGAATCGAATGTGATTGAAGTGTATATTCGTTATTTACGACTAAAAATTGAGGAAGAAGGGGAAAAACGCCTGATTCAAACGGTGCGGGGTGTGGGTTATGTTTTACGAGATTCTTAAACTATTTGATTTGTGTTTTCCTCTTTTGATTGCCAATTATAGCCCCGCATAACGCTATAATATCTGCTGATTTACTTTCTTACGCTATGACTCAGTTCGTTGAACGCTTAGCAGTGATGGGGTGCAGTCTTGTTGTTTGTGGTTTTAGTTTGTTATCCATCCCAAACCCGGCAATCGCACAGACTGTTGTACTCCCTCGTCGGCAGGCTCAAACCCATTCCCCAGAAGCAAAAGGTCAAATGTTACCCATTACTGCTCAAGCCATGATAGGCTCACAACTGATTCAGCTTGAGGTGGCTCAAACTCCCCAACAACAAGCAATGGGACTGATGTTTAGAACGTCATTATCTCCCAGTCGAGGGATGCTGTTTTCGTTTCAGTCCCCTCGAGTCGTTGGCTTCTGGATGAAAAATTGTAAGATTTCTTTAGATATGATCTTTCTCCGCGATGGGGTGGTGCAAAGGGTAGAAGCCGAAGCCCCCCCTTGTACTTCTGAACCCTGTCCCAGCTACAGCTCAGGTGTACCAGTGGATCAAGTGATTGAACTGCGAGGCGGACGAGCCAAACAACTGGGGGTCAAAGAGGGCGACCGCATCGTGATTGAGTCTGTATCTCCATAATTCTTATAAAACTTTACAAAACATTCATAAATTTATTAAGATTTTTATATTCAGGGCTACACAAATGACAAAAAGTTTGTTAGGCTATCAATCCTAGTGGCATGAATTTAAATTCAGCAACAAATTGGTGTGAGATGAGAGTGAGTTCGTCATGGTTCAGAACAAGTGATCGACAGATGAGCCGCAACTGGCGAAAAGAGAGTTAATTAAGTCGGAGTGAGGTCTAGATCACAACCTTGCCCTGAGGGATACAGTTCGGATTTCTCTTTCTTTTGACTTATATAAATGTCTATCTAGAAACAGATTCAGTCAGCTTAACCCCCTGCTATGTTAGTGATTAACTTGACTCGTCTCATCGTAAGGGTTCTGGCTATAGCTGAAGTGAGGCCATCATTAAAATCAATAGATGGGTTGACCGATAGCGACTCTCGATCTAAATCCCTTTCACAAAAAAATTGTTCTCCGGAAGAGACAGCAATCTCTCTGTAGATCTCTAAACCATTTAAGTCTCTAGGCAAATCCCCCTAGTTGCTTGTCCTACGAGATCGATGGGGCAAGTTTAAGCTGGAATAATTTCTGTAGACAGATCAAAATCTGGCTCATTGCCAGTTTCCGTGCCAACGCTAATATTACACAATGGTGTCCAACCCCAAGGAGGTGAACCCAATCATGACACCGACTACCTATTCTCGATTTATTCGGTTTTTACAAGAAGAATTATCGATTTCCCCAGCTTCAATTGCGATCGCGCAAAAGACTAACGATTCGGCTAATTCACTGTACGAAACATACAAGTATTTCGATCCCAATCCCTTATCCATGACGTTATGGCAATATGGATTAGTGACATTGGAACAATTAGATAAAATCTTCGATTGGTTAAAAACAGCCTATTGAAGTGGGATGAAGAAGACAGAATGGACAGAAGTATTGTCAACTTTCCTTTCCGGTTCTTCATCCTTTTTAATAATAGTGGTTTTCTGGTAATTTAGGATTGGGCTAACAATCGAGTAATCGCCGCCACACCTGCGCCAGGAGTTGCCCCTTCATAGCCTAACTCCCGCAAGCTGGCTTCGAGGGCTGTAATTGCCGTTAGGACATCGCGATCGCTGACAAACCCCAAGTGACCAATCCGAAAGATTTTACCTTTGAGATGATCTTGTCCCCCCGCTAAAGCAATATCAAACTGCTTTTTCATTACACTGCGAATTTGTTCCGCTTCAACCGCCTCTGGATGAACTGCTGTCACCGCATTACTAGCAAATTCATCGGCTGCGAGTAACGGTAAATTCAACGCTGCTATTGCTGCGCGAGTGATTTTTGTTAAGCGTTGATGACGGGCAAACAAATTGTCTAACCCCTCTTTTTTCATCATCCTTAAAGTTGCTTGCAGGGCAAAAAATAAGTTGACTGGGGGAGTAAAAGGATTACTATCTTTTGCCGCCGCTTTGCGATACAAGCCTAAATCGAGATAATACCGGGGTAAATCAGCCGATTTATACGCTTCCCAGGCTTTCGGACTCACCGCTACAAATCCTAACCCAGGAGGAATCATATAGCCTTTCTGAGACCCAGAAGCCACGACATCGAGTCCCCACTCATCGGTCGGGACGGAAGTTGCCCCTAAGCTAGTGACGGTATCGACGATAATTAACGCTTCACCATGGGCTTTAACGTGGCGGTTAATGGTTTCAAGATCGTTTAATACCCCGGTGGAGGTTTCGCTGTGGGTGAGAATAACGGCTTTAATTTGTTTCTCGGTATCAGCTTCTAATGTTTGGCGAAATTGTTCTGGATCTAAAGGTTGACCCCATTCAGCGGAAATCACCTCGACTTCTAAACCATAGGCTTTGGCCACTTCCGCCCAGCGATCGCCAAATTTACCATTACAACCACACAAAACGCGATCGCCTCGGCTGAGGAAGTTAATCATCCCCGCTTCCATTGCCCCTGTCCCACTGGCGGTTAAAATCAGGACATCGTTTTGGGTTTGGTGTAACCATTTTAGGTTTTCTGTCACCTCCGCCATAATTTGGCTAAAATCACCACTGCGGTGGCCAATGGGGTGTTTTGCCATCGCCAGTAAAGCTTGTTCTGGAACCGGAGTCGGCCCTGGTATCATCAGCATTAATTTATCGTCCATAGTATTCGAGGTAACAGATCTCTAGTATTTTATCAATGAACGATCTTGGTCTATCAATTGAACTCAATAAGAAATTAAGCGATTAACAAACGGGATTAACAACTACTTCGCTGAACGCTCAAAATATCCGATTTTGGGTTTATCCGATTTTGGGTTTAAAAAGAGATTGGTAGATTCATTATCGGAGAATTAAAGGATTGGGATCTGTCTTTACCCATCAATACAAAATCATTCTAAAATACTTAATTTCTGCACGGAAATCTGCTGGTGTTACTCAACAAGAATTGGCTAAAAAACTAGGTAAGCCTCAATCTTTTGTTTCTAAATATGAACGAGGTGAGCGCCGACTTGATGTTGTTGAATTTTTGATGATTGCTCGTACTCTTGAAGCCGATCCATATAGCCTACTTCGAGAAGCTGAAAATCAAACCTCTAACAATGATAAAAAGGAGGATGAATGAAAATTCCCCATATTGAAACATTGATTCAGCGCGGATCTTTTGCTCAATCTCAAGAATGGCGAATCATTCGTCAGCAGGCTTTAGAGGCTGTTCAAAATGTAGACTGGCCGGTTGGCTCAGGAAAGTTCACAATTTATCCAGAAAGTGGCAAAAAAAGAGGTCAAGGGAATGGTGTAAAACCGATAAAAAATACTGCTATTTCTTACCTAAAGAATCAAGGATGGCAAATAGAATATCCTTTGCCGATTGGTACACAAGTTCGTCCTGGAAAGATAGATGCTGCTTATCTGAGTACTCAAGGTACTGTAGGATTTGAATGGGAGACAGGTAATATTTCCTCTAGTCATCGTTCGATGAATAAAATGGCTCTTGGACTCTTATCAAAAGCAATGATTGCTGGCTTACTGGTTATTCCTTCCCGCCAACTCTATCGTTATCTGACAGACAGAATTGGAAACTATTCTGAACTCGAACCCTACTTTCCGCTTTGGAAATCAATTCCTTGCAAAGAAGGGATTTTAGAGGTGATTATGATTGAACATGATGATCAGAGTTTCGATGTACCCCGAATTCCAAAAGGAACAGATGGAAGAGCCGTTTTATAACTTTCTTTATCCTTCTACATAATCGTCATTTTTATGATGACAAATACTTGAATTTTCTAAACGTTGAATAATTTCCTCAGCACAATTAAGTTCTATACCCAGCCAACGGCGTTGCTTTTTTTCACAAACAGTAAAGGTTGTACCACTGCCACCAAAAGGATCAAGTACAACATCATTCTGTTGAGTACTCATCTCAACAACACGATCTAGAATTTTAGTAGATAATGCATTGACTTTACGGGATTTAGACTTAAATTTCCAATGACGAACAGGAGGTATATCCGTCCATACATCTCGTAAATTGACTCCATTAGGATTCATTGCTTTGCGATGACCTCCATAATCTCGAATTTCACCACCACAGTGACGACAAATTTCTATTGGAGTTCGTATTTTACGAAATGTCTTTGGTTTCCCTTTTGTAAAATATAGTAAACTATAGTGGCTAGGATAAAGACGCTGGGGAATTGGAAAGCAATTTTTCATTTCAATCGCAATATCATGTCTAAACATTAAACCAGCATTGATTAAATAAGCACCTAGCATAATATTCCATCGCGGTAAATTGTATATAAAAAGTGCTCCTCCAGGTTTCAAAATCTGAATGCAATGATCAATCCATGAATAACTCCATTGCAGGTATTCTGTATCTAACAAGTTGTCTTTTGATTTAGAACCATATTTTTTATTTAAATTGAAAGGAGGATCGGCAAAAATAGTATCAACTGATTCCTGTTTAATTGAAGGTAGTATATCTAAACAATCTGCCTCAAATAGTGCGCCAAAGTCTGTTTTGTGAATCGGTTCTATGACGGGCTTTGCTGTCTTGAAAAAAGGTGATAAATTAAAGCTATACTGATTAAACGACAGAGAGGTTTGGATGGCAACTTCCATGATTTGTTATCTTATAATTGCTTTCAAAACTTGATTTTATAATTATAGCCTTCTGAAAAATAGTCTCAATCTCACACTTATTATTGATATCGAGACAATATAATCTCCTTCTGGCTGACAATGGGTAAACCAGTAGCTTAATGAAGTTGAAATTCAATTTAGAACCGTTAAAGGTTTAATTTATTTCTCGTCATTTCAATTTGAATCGAACCGCTAAAATCAGGTATTGGAGGGGTAAGCTTGCGTAATTGAACCGTTACCTGTTGTACTTTTGACTGTTGTAATAATGTCTCTGCAATATCACTGGTGAGTCGTTCAACTAAAGCATATTTACAGGTTTTAATTTTATTTTGAACTGTTTCGATGGTTTGGCGATAATCTACCGTATCTGCGATCGCATCACTGCTGCCTGGCCCGGATAAATCCACCCACAAAGTGACATTGACCTCAAACCATTGTCCTAAAGTTTGTTCTTCCGGTAAATAACCCGTGTAACCATAGCTGCGAATACCCTGAATTTGAATTGAATCCATGCAACGGATCAGTTTGTGAAATACTATGTTATAATCTTACAACGAGTCAGGGCATGTAGCTCAGTGGATAGAGCATCAGATTCCGGTTCTGAGGGTCGGGGGTTCGAATCCCTCCATGCTCGTTAATTTTCCGTTGTATATTCAATCGCATCAGGACGCTGATCGTGAGTGAAGTAAATATGACCTAAAGTTTTACCTTGATAATTGCGTTTGGTAAAGCGCCAACCGGGTTCTAAAATAATTTTGGTAAAGCCATTGCTCATGCCATAGCTACGACCAATTAAAATGGGAGGGGCTTCTGGGTTATCTTGAGAAGTGGCAACCAGAAAAATCTCATCATCAATGCTACGAACCGTTAAACTATGGCTGAGGGCTAAATCTTCCTCTCCCATGCGGACAGAGTAGCCATTACTGTCGGTGGCGCGTCCACAAATACCCGTAAAATCAAAATTAACCAGTAACGGATCGACAACAGTGGGAGAATTTCCCTGTTCCCTCCAACAGGCTTGGGCATCAGAAATTTGCTCGAACACAATTAAAGAATAGCCAAAAGTCCGAGGAAAAGCAACCGCAATAAAGCGTTCTTGTTCAACTTCTGTTTTATCGAATTCTACCGCAGTTGCGTTGGATGAAATCATTGCAGTAGAGAGAACAATACTGGCCAATGGGGCGAAAATTGATTTAAATCTGAGTTTCATTTTAAGAGAAAGTACACAACATTAATAATATAAAATAAAGAAAATATTGTAAGTTGGCAACTTAGAGGAACTTGTGACAACAGACAACCGTTCTCAAATTCGTCAAGTGTTACTCATTACTTTAGGCTTAAACCTATTGGTGATGATGATTAAGGCTATCGTCGGGTGGATGAGTGGTTCTCTGAGTTTGTTAGCAGACGCTTTACATAGTATTACAGATAGCGCCAATAATATTCTAGGGTTAATTGCCAATCAGTTGGCTTCTCCTGATCCAGATCGAGAACATCCCTACGGACACCAAAAATACGATGCAGTTGGTGCGTTAGGAGTGGCGGTTTTTCTAGGTATTGCTTGTTTTGAAATTCTCAGCCATGCTATTGAACGAGTGTTTACGGAAAATCAACCGATTGAAATTACTCAAACACAATTGTGGGTTTTATTGGTTGTTTTGGGAATTAATATCTTTGTCAGTTTTTATGAAAGGCGTGTGGGTCAACGTTTAAATAGTGCTTTATTAATTGCCGATGCTAAGCATACCATGAGTGATGTGTGGATTACTATTACCGTTATTTTAGGGTTAATTGGAATTTGGCAAGGCAATTTATGGAATCTACCTCAACTGCAAATTTTAGATATTATATTATCTTTTCCTGTGGCATTACTTGTGTTTCGCAGTGGTTGGGAAGTGTTGCAAGATAACTTACCCTGGTTAGTGGATCGGATGGCGATCGCACCTGAAATAATTGAATCAATTGTGATGTCTGTACCGGGTGTTGTCAACTGTCATGATATTGCCTCACGGGGTATTGTGGGTCGTCAGGTTTTCATTGAAATGCACATGGTTGTTAATGCCACAGATGTCGAAACAGCCCATGCTATTACGGAATCTGTGGAAGAAAAGCTGAATAAACAGTTTCATCCTGTCCGGATTTTAATTCATATTGAACCCCCTCGTTATCAATCCCATCATCTAACTTATGAAACTCAAGATTCTGTCAATTATTCAGAATAATATTGTTTGGAAAAGTTATCCTTTGCGGCTATTTATACTTCTATTTTTAAGTGGAATTAGCATTCGATTAATTCCTTATTTAATCCCTATTCGTTCTCAGGATATCCAACAACAACAACTGGCGGTTGAATTTAGCGATCGCAAAGGTTTACCATTGGGAACATTACTGAGTCGCGATCAAAATCAAACGGCTATTGTTCCTTTAAAACAGATTTCTCCTGTTTTTATAAGAGCGATTATTGCGGCTGAAGATAAGCGATATTATGATCATGGGGCATTAGATACAATTGCTCTTTCTCGTGCCTTACTCGAAGCCCTACAAGCCGGAGAAATTGTCAGTGGTGCTTCAACAATTACTATGCAATTAGCGCGGATGTTAAACCCTTCGCCTCGTACTGCTTATTATAAAATAGTGGAGGTTTGGTTATCCTGGCGACTGACAGCGGGAATGAGTAAAGATGAGATTTTACAAGCTTATATTAACCGTTTACCCATGGGGGGAAATTTATACGGAATTGAGGCGGCTTCTCGGGCTTATTTTGCAGTTCCTTCTAGCGATTTAAACTTAGCCCAAGCCAGCTTACTTGCAGGTTTACCCAACGATCCAACTGATTTAAATCCCTATTATAATTGGCAAGGTTTAAAACAACGTCAGCGATATATTCTCAATCGTATGGTAGAGGATCATTATATTACAGAAAACCAAGCGAAAAAAGCTTATGAAGAATCAATAAAACTCCAACCTCGCCAACAAGGAATTATCGCTGCGCCCCATTTTTTATTTTGGGTAAATAAACAAATTAGCGATTTAATTCAATCTCAATCTTTAGACAAACCCCCAACAATTAAAACGACGCTAGATAGAAAGATACAACAGTTTGTTGAAACTCAAGTTCAGCAAATTATTACTCAGCTTTCCGATAAAAATGTTAATCATGGGGCTGCAATTGTAATTGATAATCAAACGAGAGAAGTTTTAGCCTATGTCGGTTCTCCAGATTATTTTAATCATAAAAATAGCGGTCAAAATGATGGTGTACAAGCGCTGCGACAACCGGGTTCAACCCTTAAACCGTTTTTATATCAACTGGCAATAGCGCAAGAAATAATTCGCCCCAATACGATTTTAGCCGATGTTCCCACATATTATGCCATTCCAGGTGCAAAACTCTATAGCCCAACAGATTATAGCGAAACATTTTTAGGGCCCGTTCGCGTGCGAATAGCATTAGCAAATTCATTAAATATTCCGGCGGTTCGTGTTTTAGAAAAAGTCGGCGTTCCGATGTTTTTAAGTCATCTACAAAACTTAGGTTTTCAGCATTTAGATCAATCTCCAGACTATTATGGTTTAGGGTTAGCTTTAGGCAGTGGAGAAGTCAGTTTATGGGAATTAGCACAAGCTTATGTGACGTTAGCCAATCAAGGAGAATTTCAATCCTTAAAAAGTTTTGACTGTGAGACTATTTTTATAGAAAATAATAATATCTGTGAGAATAGTAATTTGCCATTATCTTCCTCATCCAATCAACAACAAACTTGGAACTTAATCACTCAGATGTTAAGTGATAATCAAGCCCGCGCCGCTGCATTTGGTGTCGAGTCTGTGCTAAATTTGCCGTTTGAAGTGGCAGTAAAAACAGGAACGTCTTCAGATTATCGCGATACTTGGACAGTGGGATTTACGAGTAAATATACAGTCGCCACTTGGGTAGGAAATTTTGATGGAAAACCGATGAAACAAGTCTCAGGTGTAATGGGGGCAGGGCGGCTTTGGAGTCAAATTATGTTAGAACTTCATCGCACTAATGAACCCGAAAGTTTACCCTCACCTGAAGGTTTAATTCAACTACCAATTTGTGCCACAACCGGACAACGTCCTACTGATAATTGTTCAACGGGTATTGTTTTAGAATATTTTTATCCGAAAGAGATTAAAGCTTATCAAACAGATACTAACTCTTTTCAATTAACCTCAGAATATAATGAATGGTTAACTCATCAATCTCAATCCAATAGTTTATCAAATCAACTCCAAATATTATCACCTCAACCGGATGATTACTTTATCTTTATTGGCGATAAACCGAATCAACTTGAGTTTAAAATCAATCATTCTTCTGAAGAACCGATAGAATGGTGGTTAAATGATCAAAAAATTTCTACTCAGTTATCATCCTCTTTGTTCTGGACAATGCAGCCGGGAGAATGGAAATTAACCGTTAAGCAAGGAAGCGTTGAAGATACTGTAACCTTTCAAGTTCAACCCCCTAACCCCCAATTTTATCCCCAAGGTTTTTCAGTTGTTGAAAGTGGTAAATAGATAACCTCTCCTAACCTCTCCTAGGAGGAGAGGAACAAGAGAAAGATAGTTTTTTATTTGGAAGGAGGAGTAATTAATTATTTTATAGGCTGAATAATATAAAAAATACTCCCCTCGACCTTATTAAATAATCCCTAGGGGAAACAGTTTCCCTCTCCTCGCAGGAGAGGGCTAGGGAGAGGTCAGAGAGGCTGAAAATCTCTATTTATTGCAGAGGTAAGTTGTACAATATCTAGAGATTAGTTTGAATTAACTCCCGATATTTACTTTTTGGTTTAACCCCTTTTAATTGTTCCAGTAAATCTTTATCTTTGAAGAACTGAATAGTAGGAGTTCCAGTTACTCCAGCATTTTCTGCAATGTCGGGATCTTGTTCAATATCAATCTCAACGTAATGAATTTTACCGTCAAATTCATCCACAACTTTCTGTAAAATTGGTTTGAGACTGTGACAAGGGCCGCAAGTCGGAGATGAATATTTCACCATGATCAAGCGATCGCTTTCATGAAATAATCGTCTTAGGGCATATCCACCAATATGATGGGTTTCTGCTAACTCAAAGGTTTCTTCTGTATCAGCATTTGCATCTGTTTTGTCTGACTCAGTTGCAACTTCTTCCGTTTCAGACTGCTTAAATTCTTGCCCTAAGCCATTGGCAGCTAACCAACGTTCTGCTAACATTGCCCCCATACAACCCGACCCAGCAGCGGTGATAGCCTGACGAAATTCGTGATCTTGAACATCACCCACAGCATAAACCCCTTCGACGCTGGTTTCAACGCTATCGGGTTTAGTGACAATATAACCCGTTTGATCGAGTTCAATTTGGTTTTTAAAAATCTGAGTATTCGGGGTATGACCAATAGCATAAAATAACCCACCAGCAGGAATTTCAGTTTCTTCTGCGGTTTTACGGTTTTTAATTTTCACCCCTTCCATTTTGCCGTTACCATAGACATCCACCGCTTCGGTATTCCAATAAACGGTAATTTTGTCATGGTCTAATACCCGTTGTTGCATGGCTTTACTCGCCCGCATTTCATCTCGACGGACTAATAAATGTACATTAGTCGCAAATTTAGTCAGATAAACAGCTTCTTCCGCTGCGGTATCGCCACCGCCAATAACCACTAATTCAGTATTTTTAAAGATAGGACTGGCCCCGTCACAAATGGCACAAGCTGAGATCCCATTACTCCAGTATGTGGCTTCACTGGGTAAATTCAGCCGTTTTGCCGTTGCCCCCGTTGCAATTACAATAGCATGGGTTTTGAATTCTCGTTCCTCTGAACGCACCGTAAACGGACGTTGACTCAGATCGACAGAGATGACATCTTCAGTATACAGCTCTGCGCCCCAACGAACCGCTTGAGCCTTCATCCGATCCATGAGTTGCGGGCCAGTCAGACCCTCAGGAAAGCCGGGGAAGTTTTCCACTTCTGTAGTCGTCATCAACTGTCCGCCGGGAATACCACCCATTTGATATCCTTCAAACATCACAGGCTTCATATTCGCCCGTCCCGCATAAATAGCGGCAGTGTAGCCGGCTGGGCCCGATCCGATAATGACTAAATTTTCTACTGTAGGTTGGCTCATAACTGCTTAATACAACTCATAACGACTTCATATAAGGAAATTATAGCAGATAAATATTCGTCGTGGGTTGTTGGTTATTCGTTTTTTGCTGATCTTCTGGTTTGGGCCCCATTGCCTTCTCTTTTTTAATTATTCTCCCGCTAAATAATTAAAATCCTGTTCAACGTCGCAATAGTTTTTCTTCAAAACGTTTATAAAATCAAGTGTAAGGTGCGCTACTTGACACACCCTACAGAATTGATTATGAAGTTACTTCTTTTACTTGTTCGACTTCTTGGGGTTGAATTTCGCTATGAACTTCATAAAAAGAAGTTTGCGGCGGTTTAGCAAATAAGTGATTCATTTGCTTTAAGATATCTTCAGATAACTCAGATTGATTAGCATCCATATCTTCAATATTTTCCCAGAAAATAACCGCAATTCCTCGATCTGTTCCCGGTTCTTGCATAAAATATGAACCTTTAAATCCTTGCTTATAGGTAGAAACAATTGTTTCAAACAGGTGTTCAGCTTCTGTTAATTTTCCGGGTTTAAATTCACCGATGGCAACATAAGCATATTTTCGTTTAAGAAAATCTAGAAATTCAGACATAATGAATTGATCTTAAAATCTGAGACAGCAAAATGATCGAAAACCAACCAGATATTATTAATCTAGCTGGAATTCAGCCGAATCTTATCATGGAAAATCTAAGATTTCAATTAAAAAAATATAACGGAATAAACGATAATTATTTCAAGAACAAAGCAAAAATGGTGCAAATTATTAAGCCGTGGGTTAAATTAACACCGTTTAAGTTACAATATCACGAGCCTTACAGTCTAACCCAAAAGAGAAACCATGACAGAAACAACCAAAGCCCCCTATGGTGCATGGAAATCCCCGATCACAGCCGAATTGATGGTGGCTGGAACTGTGGGTTTAGGCGGGTTGGCTGCCGATCAAGGGAATATTTATTGGCTAGAAGGACGACCATCAGAAGGGGGCCGTAGCGTGATTGTACGCCTCAGCGCCGAGGGTAAAACAGAAGACGTAACCCCCTCCGGCTTTAATGTCCGAACGCGGGTTCATGAGTACGGTGGCGGCGCTTATTGCGTTGCTCAAGATACGGTTTATTTTTCTAATTTTAGCGATCAACGGTTGTATCGCCAAAGCTTCAATGCAGCCCCCTCACCCCTGACTCCAGAAGGCAAGTTTCGTTATGCTGATGCGGTGGTGGATGGCGATCGCGAAGCGAGACGTGAGTCTTATCGCCAACGATTAATTTGTGTGCGTGAAGATCATAGCGCTGATGGGGAAGCGGTTAATAGTATTGTTAGTATTAATTTAGCAGAAGATAATGATATTCAAGTATTAGTCAGTGGGGATGATTTTTATATTTGTCCGCGTTTAAGTCCGGATGGATCGCAATTATCTTGGTTAAGTTGGAATCATCCGAATATGCCGTGGGATGGCACACAATTATGGGTCGCGACGTTAAATTCAGAGGGTTTAATTACAGACAAAAAGTTGATTGCGGGCAGTGAAACGGAGTCTATTTTTCAGCCGCAATGGTCACCCGATAATATATTATATTTTGTTAGCGATCGCTCAAATTGGTGGAATCTTTACCGTTATAAAAATAGTGAAATTGAACCCCTTTACCCCACTACAGCCGAGTTTGGTTTACCCCAATGGGTATTTGGAATGTCTACCTATGGCTTTGCTTCAGCCGATCAAATCGTTTGTTCTTATACTGAACAAGGCAATTGGTATTTAGCAACGTTAGACACAAATGAGAAAGGATTACAATTGATTGATACTCCTTATACTTCCATTTCTGGGGTTAAAGTTTCGGGAAATCAAGTATTATTTTTAGGCGGATCTCCGACTCAACCCTCTATTGCAGTTCAACTAAACCTTGAAACCGGACAACAGCAAATCTTAAAACGTTCTAGTCATTTGGATCTAGATTCCGGTTATTTATCCGTTCCAGAATCAATAGAATTTCCTACAGAAAATAATACCACTGCTTACGGCTTTTACTATCCTCCCACCAATAAAGATTATATAGCCCCAGCAGGCGAAAAACCCCCTTTACTCGTAAAAAGTCATGGTGGCCCCACAGCAGCAACATCGAGTAATTTAAGCCTAAAAATTCAATATTGGACGAGTCGCGGCTTTGCCGTACTAGATGTTAATTATGGTGGAAGTACCGGATACGGCCGGGAATATCGTCAACGCTTACAAGGAAATTGGGGTATTGTCGATGTGGATGACTGTAGCAACGGCGCGAAATATTTAGCCGAAAAAGGACTCGTAGATGGCGATCGCATGGCAATTACTGGGGGCAGTGCAGGGGGATACACAACCCTATGCGCCTTGACGTTTAAAGATGTCTTTAAAGCGGGTGCTAGCTATTATGGCGTGAGTGACTTAGAAGCTTTGGCAACCGATACCCATAAATTTGAATCTCGTTATCTCGATGGTTTAATTGGGCCGTATCCTGAGAAGAAGGAAGTCTATATTGCGCGATCGCCCATTCATGCCGCCCAACAGTTAGCTTGTCCGGTGATATTCTTACAAGGGTTAGAAGATAAAGTAGTGCCGCCCAACCAAGCGGAAAAAATGGTAGAGATATTGAAAGCAAAACAGTTAACGGTGAATTATGTCACGTTTGCCGATGAACAACATGGCTTTCGGAAAGCAGAAAATATTAAACGGGCAATTGAAGAAGAGTATAGTTTTTATGCCAAAGTCTTCGGGTTTGC
>CAYSWY010000023.1:0-81761 GCA_964434975.1 uncultured Lyngbya sp. | reverse complement strand
TACTTCAGTAATATGAGGAATGGCAGGAGTAACAGCTAGAATATCTTCGCGGATAGGAGTCTGATCAATTATCTCGGCGATCGCTACCATGACTTTACAGACAGCTTGCTTCATATTGTCCGCAGACTCTCGCTGTTGTCGCTTATGTTTGAGAAATTCTCGGATCAGGGGATGCAGTTGATAGGTATTATTTCCTTCATCTTGCAATAAACTTAAATTCACCAGAACATCATCACGAATTTCTTCTAACTCCTCAATATCCTGTTCTGGCTGACTTTGTTCGACCCATTCCCAAGCAATAGGGGCCGAGGCAAATACACTCAGTAAACAAGCTAATTCCCGTTCTTCTTCATCCAATTCTTGCCAACTTAATTCAAAGGCGGCTTCAACCCCTCGCTTGGCTGTCATGTCTGGGAAAGCTTCACCTTTGCGATCGCGTTTCTGTAGCGCCTTATGATCGAGGTTTAAGCGATCGCGCATCTCTGCCAAGGATAAGTTAGACTTACGCTTAAGATAGCGTCCTACCAATTCCAAACCCAGTGGCAGATAACCTAAATCTTCACATAGCAATTTTACCTGTTGCGGTTCCTGTTGTAGGCGGTTTTCTCCGATTAAAGTCGCTAAAAGTTCCTCGGCAGCGGAGTCATCTAATACAGTTAATTCTAGTTGTTGAAATGATTCTGCTAACCATTGCTTACGAGTTGTCACTAAGATTTTGAAGCGAGGATCAGACGGGAGAAACTTCTCAATATCTCAATAGTCAGAAACATCATCAAAAATTAGCAAAACATCCGATGTCGGGTCGGGAGGGTTAGCAGCAGTTGGCCAGTTGCGCCAGCAGTAAGCAATCTGAATGTCTAGATCTTCGTCTTCTGGTGGGTTTAACTTGAGATGAACTTTAGCATAATTAAGAATATTCACCCCAACTTTTTGATCGCTAACCCGTAACCAACAGACTCCCCCTGGATAAGTTTTCTGTTGCAGATGTGAGTGGCTGTATTGCAAGGCGAGTTCAGTTTTACCGATACCCCCCATGCCTGCGATGGCAGAAATAGCGACCTGATGGTTTTGTTGCAGGTTATCGTATAGTATCTGAAGTTGTTGGTCTCTTCCCACAAACTTTGTTGCGCCGCTACGGGGTAAGTTTTGGGGAATGGAGGTTAACTTTGTCTGAACCTCAACAGACGACTGTGGTCATATATTGAATGTATTGTAATTCGTTCCTCCCTGAATAACAGCGCCAATTTTCTCTGCAAGTTTTGCATTATTCTGAATGATAGTAGGCTGAGATTGAATTTCTGTTGCTATTTTTTGTTGCAATTCTGGATGTTCTCTCAAGGTTGCTTCCACCGCTTTAACTGCCTCAGCGACTTCTGCATCAGTTTGTGCGATCGCCTCAACATCAACTATAGTCTGTTGGCAGTTTAACGGTGTAGTTTGGGCCTGTTCAATAGCTGCCGCTGTTTGAGGCGCTTTGTGTTTGAGTTGACTCAGCAAATTTTGACCTCTATCCCATAATTGATCTAAAATTTTATCAGCCGCTTTATCGGGTACTTTCGCCGCAACGAAAACAAGAGCCGCAACAACCCATTCCATTGGTTCCATTGTTAATCTAGGATAATGATAGAAAAAGCTAAATATAACTTCTATTTTATGTTCTAAGATTCCAGATGATTTCAAATCCTGCTATTTCTGATTACAGGTATGATTTTGCCCCCCATCTATCAAAGCCCCCATGCATTGGGGGTTTGGGGGCAGAGAATTTAGGGGGCGTTACCGAAACCAGACAAATACATTCATACTTTCATTCAGCAATACCTCAATCCTTAGAATAGCCTAGATTCAAGACAAATCAGGGAATCATCACTACATCAGTGTTTTAATATTGCCAGATCTCACCCTATGACAAATTTAACTAAAGTTGCGATTTTTGGGGCCGGACGTTGGGGGACTCACCTCATCCGTAACTTTCACCAACATCCCCAAGCTGAAGTTGTTGCGATCGCAGATCCAAACCCAGAACGGCTTAAAACTATCAAAACTCGTTTACAATTATCCGATGAGGTTCATTTAGCAACGGATTGGCAACAAGTTTTAGCATTACCCGAATTAGATGCTGTGGTTGTTGCTACTCCAGCTTCAACTCATTACACCATTATTTCCCAAGCATTACAACAGGGTTATCATGTGTTGGCGGAAAAACCCTTAACGATAAAGTTATCAGAATCTCAAGCATTATGTGACCTGGCGCAACAATATCAGCGTCAATTAGTGATTGATCATACTTATTTATTTCATCCGGCTGTTGAAACAGGTCAACAAGTGATTGCTAAAGGTAAATTGGGTGATTTACGCTATGGTTATGCGGCGCGGACTCATCTTGAACCTGTTCGACCAGATGTGGATGCATTATGGGATTTAGCGATTCATGATATCGCAATTTTCAATAGTTGGCTGGGTCAAATACCTGTAAAAGTTCAAGCCACCGGAAGCGTTTGGTTACAACCCGAACAACAATTTGAAACGGATAATGTTGCGGATTTTACCCCTATTTATAATACCGGATTATCGGATCTGGTGATGGCAACCTTAACTTATGCTAACGGATTTCAAGCCTTTTTACATTTGTGTTGGCTCAATCCCGATAAACAGCGACGTTTAGGGGTTGTGGGAACTGAAGGAACGCTAATTTTTGATGAATTGTCTACAGAAGCGCCACTGACTTTACAACAAGGATATCTCGAAGCAGTGAGTCAAGGTTGGAAAGGTGCAGGTCAAAAACAAGATGTTATTACTATCCCTCAACAAGAACCTTTAGCTAAAGTTTGCGATCATTTTCTGTATTGCGTTCAACAAAATATTCCTTCAAACCGTTCGGATGGATATATTGCCACAGAGTTAGTTAAAGTTCTGAGTGGACTCAGTCAGTCTTTAAAACAAGGGGGAGAACCTATTAAACTTTAACAATCAAGGGGGGGTTCAGCGGACTCTAATAATACGATTAATGATATGTTTTACTAGCTATTGATGTGGGTTCAGTTGTCACGCTGCTTCATAGAACCCCCTTGAATCTACAGCTAATATTTTTTATTGCTGTCTTAAAATATAAATTTAGCTTATTGGAAATAACCGACTAGTTTCTATCCATAAAAATATATAATTTTTCATGGTATTGATTAACGAAGCGTATTCTGCTCAAGAAAATAGTAAATTATTTTTTTGATGATTATTTGAATGAAAAGGGGTTAATAAAGCTGGATATATCACAGTTAAAAATAATAATGAATTGATGATTTTATTCTCTACAGTTGGTTTTAATAAGCGGATTATAAGACAGGGTTATCAATTAATAATTTCAAGCGTCAGTCAACTCAGGATATAAGAATTGACAAAGGCTTATGATCTAGTTCAGAATGTAATAGAGGCTCGAATCTACTCTCTTATTGTGTTCTACAACAGATATTCTTGATAGTTTGTATAAACTTTTGCTGTTATTAACAGAGCTATTATCACTCTCATAATCATTCAAGACTTTGTCTGATTGATGAGTGAATCAGTCTTAAAGACTGAACCCGTGAAGCGTCAGTACATTAAACAGCGATAAAAAAACTCAAACCTTAACCAGTGGTGCATAAATCGTTGACTCAAAAAGGAAGGAAGCGAATTTATGCGTTTATTAATTGTGCAATATCTGGGAGACTACCGTCAAGTTTTCAAACAGCTTTTCTCGGGGAAGGAAGAAACCTATCATGCTCAAAAATATTCTGTTGAAGCGGTTGCTGAGATAGGAAATAAAATTGAAGAGGTTGCGACTTTATGTTGCCTGACTCAAGAACCTTATAATGAGAAACTCGAAAATGGTGTTCGTGTCATTGGTACCGGATTTAAAGATAAAGTAAATGGGAAAAAGCTAGTTCAATTAGTAGAAGAGTATCAGCCGACCCACTTAGTTGTAAGAACACCAAATACAGATTTACTGGATTGGGCTATTCAAAAAAAAGTGAAGACACTAGCTGTTTTTGCTGATTCTTTTAAAACTCAGGGATTTCGGAATAAAATACATAACTATCAATTAGTTAGGTTACTCAATCATCCCCAAATTGACTGGGTAGGAAACCATGGAATTACAGCTTCTATTTCCTTAACTCATATTGGTGTTAATCCTAATAAAATTATTCCCTGGGATTGGCCTTCTCAAATCTCTCCAGCAGATTTTCCAGCCAAACAGTTTCCCTCGAATCAAAAGAATTGGACTATTTTTTATGTAGGCAGTTTGATAGAAGCTAAAGGTCTCGGCGATACCATCCAAGCGATTTCCTATCTTAAATATCAAGGTCTTTCTGTTAAATTAAAGATTGCCGGAAAAGGTGATTTAGAACATTTTAAGAAGCAAGTTCACTCTCTTAATCTTGAAGATCAGATTGAGTTTCTAGGAATCATACCGAATAAAAGTATTATTCCACTGATGCAAAAAGCTGATTGTGTTGTTGTTCCTAGTCGAATAGAATATCCAGAAGGATTTCCGAAAACAATTGATGAGGCATTCTGTTCTCGAACGCCAATCATTGCCTCCAATCATCCCATGTTTATGCTGAAATTAATTCATGAACAGAATGCTTTGATTTTTCCAGCCAGCCAGCCTCAGGCTTTAGCCAATAGCATTAAAAAATTAATGTCTTCTCCGGAACTCTATCAGCGTCTTTCTTTAGCGACAAATGAAGCTTGGAAAAGCTTACAAGTTCCTGTCAAATGGGCTGATTTTATTCATCATTGGTTATTTGATTCACCAGAATATCAACAATGGTTCAGTAACCATCGACTGTCATCTGGACAATATTCAGAATATCAATAATAGTTGAGTTCTGAAAGGATAAGAAGACAGGGAAAGGTTCTTGAAAAATCTCTGTCTTCTTGTTATTTGATTGTTTATACGTTAGAATATATTATCATCTTCAATTTAATATATTCCTCTTGTCTAATCTCTCAGTTGGTTATGATTTAACATCTCTGGGATAGCTGTTCCCACAGATGAGGAAATTGCTGACGGAATGTTTCAGGCTGGGCAATTTCCATGTCGCGCAATTCACCTGCTTTTAAAACTGCCGCTTTCCAATAGTCCCCAGGGACAAGGCGACTCAGTATTTCTCCTTTTGCGATATCCAGACCCAGTTTGTACTGTTCTAAAGTTCCGTTGGGATCAAGGACAAAGTATAGAATAGGAGAACCCCCGTGAAAATAGTCCATTCTATCACACTGATTGATCTGAAAATGAGCAATCGGGCGTTCATCATTGTGTTACAAGGTCAAGAGCTACCAGCACGGTGTAGAGCGTAGTATTTTCATGGATTTCAGTTCAGCAATTGAAGAGCAGTATATTATATTTGTAAACACATAATTAGACAAGTGTCATAAGATAGAGAAGTAATCTCTCGCAGGACAGAATGTGTCCCAGATCACATTCACGATTATATCTCTGATGTTAAACTTCTCTTTAGGATTGTGAAGATGTATTTCATTTTGTCAGAATTTATCAACTTAATTTACAGAGTCATATGAGCAGCAGTAGTCAAAACAGATTTGGGATGGGGGTGATAGATCAGTTGGTTCAAGATACCCTGACGACAGGTTATCTGAGTTTAGAAGTAGAAAAACAGCTTCGCTACCTTCTACAGATGACAAAATATAGCCAAAAGGACTTTGAAGCATTTATTAACCTACAGCACGCTGCGCTTGATGGGTTAATCCGACAAGAGTCCCGTGAACAGATGTTTTCTGCACTAAGCCTGAGTGCCTAGGTATGAATACGCAATATTGTAACAATGGGTTAACATCAGGATAAGTCTGTAATAATTGATGTAGATTATCCGCAAATCCATCTATAATAGGTTGGGGTTGAATGACTGCCAAGGATTAAATTATGAGTGACTTCAAGACAACCCCGGAAACCGACCTAAATGTTTCTCAACTTCTAGAGCGATACCAACTTCAGGATGAATCCACTGTCCGATACTGGGCTAAGTTGCATGGCATTAATGGAAATCGGCCAACCTTTTCGCCTCAAGAAGTAGATTTGATTGACCATGTCCATCATCATCTCCAGAATTTGGGCATGAATGTTTCAGAATACCAAAACTTAGTCAATCGTCGGAGCCATTCTGTTCAGACATCGCCGCAACCCCCTCAAAACTCTGCTGAGTTCAATTCATCTCCAAGCCCAACAATACCTTCTAATTCACCTGCTGTTCAACCCACATCTGAACCCTCTGATGCAGACATGAATCAACAAACATCAGATGCAGTTGAGGTTTTGATGGAGCAATATTCAGAAGCAATTGATTATATGGGAGAGCAAATTGCAGATCATTTTATTACTGAATTAGATGCATCTGTGATGCGACACTTAGTCCAAAAAGTGAAAGCACGAAAACAGGCTGCCGTAGAAACTCCCCAACCCAATCGATTAATGAAAGCGATTAAAGTCGTATTTAAATCAAAGGATGAGAAATTACTGACGGGTTCAACTCGGGATGATTCTCGCTTACAAATGGAAAGTAATCATCGATTAGGTTAAGTTTATATTGACTCCGGTTCAAAATTTAGTAGGGTGAGTTAATGGCTCATCCTGCTCCTGTATTTGGAATAAAAAATATATCGAAAGGCAGAATAAAACATCCCAATCTTTCTTTAAGATGAACGTATAAATTAAAATATTAACACCGTCCCCATCATTATAAACATGATTTTATTATCGCAACGAATAACGATTTTCAAGGAGTTAGAAATATGATTCCATCCTGGTTAGTCATTGGGGGAGTGGTTGTATTAGTGGCTGGGGCGGGTAATGCATTGCTTGGCTCAGAGGATATGAGATGGTTTAACCGTTTACAGCGTCCTCAATGGTTAACCTTTGAAAAATTAATTCCTGTGATTTGGACGGTAACATTTATTGGTGCAGCTTGGTCTGCTTATATCGTCTGGGAAAATGAACCCAATACTCTTAGAACATGGTTATTGATGGGGGTTTATTTTTTATTGGAAGTGATTACAATTGCTTACACACCCGTGATGTGTAAATTACGGAGTTTGAGAGCAGGTACAATTCTAGGTGGCACAGGTTTTGTGATCAGTTTATTACTTGTTTTAAGTGTCTTTCCGATTTCTAAATGGGCGGCTTTGCTCCTCTTACCTTATGTCCTTTGGAGTCCAATTGGAACCTACACGACAGCCGCAATGATTCCTTTGAATTCAGCAGATGCTTAACTCTCAATTAGAATGAATGCTAAACGTTTGATCCGTTGGCTCAAAGTAGAGTAATTTGTTAAAACAGTCACTGAAATTAGTGGAAAATCTGATAGTATAGAGCAAATTGCTAACTGAGGAGAATCATTAATATTATGGAAGGAAAATTAAAAATAGTGATCGGCACTTTACTGACAGCCGGCTGGGTCTCTATATTATTTTATGGTAGCACTTTGTGGAATATGTTACTGGGATAATTATAAAGAGTAATTCTAGTCAGTAAATTTCAGACGAAAAGACAATTATTCCTTTATTTATTCACTATAAGTCAAAGTTTATTTTAGAGTGGGTGGGGTGCGTCAAACGTCAATCTTTATTCGCGACGCACCAATATCATCAAATTATTCAATATTATTAATCAAGGAAGGCTGAGTCAAAATAGAAGTATTAAAAGGATTGATTAAGTCGGGTGTGCGAATCACGGGGTCGCTGGAAACCTGTCTAATTAACGCCTCTTGATAAACCTGATTAATCCGTCTAGCATCATCAGCAATCAAAGCTTCCGGAAAAGCATTTAACTTCAGCGGCCAAGGATAACTAATTCCGAGGAAAAATGAGGTTTGCCCCAAGAAAGATTGAGATCTAAAAGCACTTCCCGAATTTCTAGACACAGCTTGATTAAAGTCAATGGCAAACGGTTGATAACTGCTGGGAAACCGATATTCATCAGCCTGAGCGGCAGGAGCAGTTGCCCAGAGACTGGCTGCACCTAACATAACTAACACACCACGATAAAATTTTGAACAGAAATTCATCTAAACTGTCCTCTTGAGAACTGTAATCTTGAGTTTGCCAACTCAGAACATAACTGGCAAATTGTAAAGATGGAACTTGAACTTCCATCAGCTATATCTTAATCCATCCCAATCATGAGTCAACTACCAACAGACATAAATTTATCTATCTCGACTTTAGACTTGAAGCAATTACGCACATGGCTGTTGGACTTTTTCTGCCAATCTGCTTATCAAGAAGGAGATTTTGTCCTTTCTTCTGGACAACGCAGCACCTATTATATCAACGGTAAACAGGTGACTTTGCATCCCCTCGGAGCCTTAGCCATTGGTCGTTTATTGTTGAATTTGCTCCCTCAAACTACCCAAGCGGTTGCGGGTTTGACCCTAGGAGCTGACCCCATTGTGAGTGCTGTCAGTGTGGTTTCGGCTTATGAGCATCAACCCATCACTGCTTTAATTATTCGCAAAGAAGCTAAAGGCCACGGAACCATGGCTTATATTGAAGGGCCCCAGTTACCGCCAGGTGCTGAAGTGGTGGTATTGGAGGATGTGGTGACCACGGGACAATCTGCGCTTAAAGCGGTCAATCGCTTACAGGATGCTGGATACCAGGTCAATCAAATTATTTCATTAATTGACCGACAACAAGGCGGCACACAACTTTATCAGGAGGCGGGGTTACAGTTTAATGCCTTATTTACCATTGATGAGTTGAAAGCCTGGAAAGCCAAGTCCGTAGAAAAATGAGTAAATTGAGAAAAAATATGAGAATGTTGACAAAATTTCAAACAATTTTTGATATAATTTTACATAACGATACAAATTAGCAGCGATTATTAGGAGAATATTATGGCAGGACTCTTTAGCCGATTTGGTAAAAAAGATCAAGAAGATTACTATTTGGATCAAGATGACGCTCAAAGCTTTGGAAATGCAGAGTTTATGCGTCGTCCGCAAGAAGTAAAGAAGACTTTCCCTAAAATGTCAGGCGGTAAAGCTTTCACTCCACCTAAAGTTACACCGAAAACCTCTTTCGACTCCCCCAAATCTTCTGCTTCGACTTCCAGCAATGGTAGTGTTTCCACTCCCTCCTTTAACACCAATTTCGAGCCTCCCAAACCATCAGCTTCGACTTCCAGCAATGGTAGTGTTTCTACTCCCTCCTTTAACACTGATGCTTCCACCCCCTCTCCCAGCGAACGTCGTCAAGCCGACACTAGCATGGATATGTTCCGTGACATGGCGAAAAATATGAGAAGGTAGACGTACCATGCTATAGCAGCAAGCCATTGCAAAACAGCCAATTAAATCAGCGGTTAGAGACATTCAGCCTCATTAACAGGGGTTGGTGGGTCTAGCCGCTATTTTATAGAATGACAATTGCGCTGCTTGTGACAAACTGCGGTATGCTATATCTTGCAGGCTAAAAGGTTAAGAGATATGCGAACACGAATCTTTCCAGTTGTTGTCGTCTCTGTTTTAATCGGAATCATCACTTGGCTCTGGGTTCCCCCTGCTTTGGCTGCGATTCAAATGAAAGTTTCCAATCTTGATTATAAAGACTGTCCCCCAGAGTTAGCAGAAGGCACAATTTCAAGTTTTTCCAGTCAAAAAGCAAACTGTTTTCTTGTCACTGGAACCGTTAACAATACATCTGGTAAATATATTTACGATGCCGATGTTTTTGGTAGAATTTACGATGTTAACGACAACCGGGTGATGCAAAATAGAACTCGACTGGGTGGTATTGATGAAGTTCCGCCGGGAAAAAAGGAATTTGAAATTCGGATTTCTGTTCCGACTAACTTACAAACTCCTTTACAATTGAAACAGTTCAAATCTTCTGGATTTGCAGGTCGAATTGGTCGTTAATGAGAGTTTCTTGATCAGGGAATTAAGACGTTGATCTGAGAGTTCTAAAGTAAATCTCTTATAAAAAGATCAACATATTCTGTATTGATTCTCAAAAAAATAAATAAATTGCCGATAAATCTCCCAACTTGAGGAAACAATAACCTTGGGGGATTTTTCAATATCTTTTATGAATTTTTCAGCCTGTATTTAAAATGACAAGATTCTAGACTTCTATTCACAAATATTAAAAACAAAAAGCTAAAACGGATTGAATATTTCGGGTAAAGTTGGGTAAGCTGGAAAAATAGTTTAATCAAACAGGATATAGTAATGGTGCAGAATACGGGGAAACAAGACAGCCGCAGCCGCAAAAAAACAGTTCGGTTAATGACATTTATTTCACTGGTACTATTTCTCGGACACACTGGATATTATATGGGAAGAGGTTTTTTTAATAGACCCCAACAAGCACCCCCTCCTGAAACAGTGGAAGCTGATGTAATCACACAGTTACAAAGCCAAGAACGAGGCTATCAAATAGTATTAGAACGCGAAGCTGAAAATCAAACCGCCTTAGAAGGATTATTTAGAGTACGGTTAGAAATGGATGACCAACAAGGGGCGATTGAACCGTTAGAAAAGTTAGTAACACTCAATCCAGACCGCCAAGATTATCAGGATTTATTGAAGCAATTAAAACAGGATTTATCCCAGTAGAAAATAGTAATTAAAACTGAGGATATTTTAGCATTACCTGTTGTTCTGGGTAGAGATATTATAGATTACGTTTCTACAATCTGTAAAGATAGAAAGCTGACAGATTATATCTTTTACGTTTCTAGAATTAGAATTCACGCTTCAATTCAGTATTTGCATTTAGTCAAATTAGAGAGTTATAGTTTAAGTTAGATTCGATCTTTAAGGTTTTGTTACCTTGACTCACTTGATCGTCTATAATCTGTCGTAAACTATCCATGAAAGTTGCAATTATTACCTCTGGGTTTCTACCCGTTATTGATGGCGTAACCGTCAGTAGTTGGGCAAGATTACAAAAATTAAGTCAGTGGGGACATCAAGTCTTATTATTTTGTCCAGATTACAGTCAACTGGCTGACATTTATCCCAATTGGAAAGATTATATCGGTTCAATTTTACCAGGAGTCCGGGTGATTAATTTACCCAGTACACCGTTTATGGACTTGGATTTTGAACGGAATGTTGCTTTTTGGGCTGATGTTCAACTCCAAACAGAACTCGAACAATTTCAGCCGGATATTATTCATGTAGACGAACCAGAACGGCTATTTTTTGGCTTTTTTCGCAGACCCGGAATCAATTATAGTAAAAAGAAAGGAATTCCCTGTGTTAGCTTTTTTAGAACTAATTTTTTAGATTATGCTGAAGATTATTTTCCGTTTTCTTCTGCTATTATTTCTGTAATTAAATGGATATTTAAACAATTTTTTGTTTGGATTTATAATAGCTACGATCTGACTTTAGTTTCTAGCCGAATTACCCATCCTAAACTGATTAAAATGGGAATTAAGAATAGCCATTATGAGAATTTATTAGGATTTGATGCCAGTCAATTTCATCCCAATTTACGTCAACCCGATTTTTTTAAACAACATTATCAATTACCCGAACTTGACCCCAAAATTAAGCTGATTTTTATCGGCAGATTAACACCGGATAAAGGCTGGGATTTTACCCTGAAATTATTACCCGAATTAGCAAAAGTGATTGATTTAGATCAAGTGGCTTGGATAATTGCCGGAGACGGGCCGATAGCCGATCAAATTAACCAACACTTTCAAAAATTTACCCCCCATATTCACCTTTTAGGCCGCGTCACACCAGACAACGTACCAGCCTTATTGGCTAATTGTGATCTGCATATTACCACCTCAGAAAAAGAAACCCGAGGATTAACCGTATTAGAAGCATTTGCAGCCGGAATTCCAGTCCTAGCCCCGGCTGCGGGTGGAGTGATGGAGAATATTCAACCGGGATACAATGGCTTACTTTATCAACCTCAGAATACAATCGATTTTATTCAAAAGCTACAACAATTGATTGAAAATCCCTCATTGCGTCAAGAAATGGGGAAAAAGGGTCACCAATATCTTAAAGAATTCAGTTGGGATCATACTGTGAAGAATTTAATTAATATTTGGGAAAAACAGATTCAATCGAGAAACAATAACTAAGTCATTTGTTGTTAGTCATTCGTCATGAAATTGATTGAGCAATAATGTTAACTTATCGTCCCGCAAAATATAAACAACAAAATTACAGGATAAACGGATAAAAATCAAACCAATAACAAATAACTAACAACTGAGAATAATCCCTTAAAAGCGATCGCCGACTGTAAAGATAAATTGACTATCTCCTTGATCGGTTAAGCCAAACTCCGCCCGTAATGGCCCGAATCCAGTTTCTGCCCGTAACCCTAAACCGTATCCTAAGCCGCTACCCGGTTTATCTCGCGCTTCTGCGGGTTCTCCAGGAACAGTATCACCCGATCCTAAATCTGTGGCAAAGTCTACAAAGAAGGTGCCTCGCAGATTAATATCCTGGCGAAATAGGCGTAAATCAGCAATGGGATAACGATATTCAGCAGTAGCTTGGATAAAACTCCGTCCAGAACCGACTTCACCGCTATCATAACCCCGAACTGAACTTGAACCCCCTAAATTAAAGGCATCATAAGGGGGTAAAGCGCCGATGGTGGTTCCGCCTTGAATGTTAAATACAAACGTTCGGGGGCCTTCGCTAAAGCCAATAAATCGAAAAGGAGCATAAACAGTGTAACTGGCGGCCAAACGATTGGACAATATACTCGCTTCTCCGACGGGGATAAATTGATCGCTTCTGAAGAGGAAATGAGATCCTCGTGTAGTGAGTATTGGGGTATCGCGTTTATCGACCTCCCCAGCAAAACTAAAGGATAATAAATCATCAACCCCTTCATCGTTGAAGGTTAAACGGTTACCCGCTCCGCTTTCAGAGTCAAACACCGCAAGAGATCCGTCTGGCAGGAGTAACAACCGCCGATTGATATCGCGATCTCCGTCTCTGGGGGCAAGGACCGTCGTGTAAATATCTTCCCGGACAGAAACCTGTTGATAAGACAAGCCAAATGCCCCTTTAAAGTCATCTGTGAAGGAACGAAATACCTCGATACCGCCACCAACACGATGCACCCAGGGCGCGTCTCCGTTGGGTAAGTCTACATCGCGATCGCCATTATCAAAGACAGGTAACTCAGAGGCTTGAGAGTGGAAATAGTTGAGGCTGTAACCCCATCTTCTCAGATTATCGCCGATTCCAGGATTGGTAAAGCGTAGATCAAATCCTAAGGTATCGCTGCCTCCTTCAACCCCTAACACTAAGTTTTGGTCGGTTCCCCCTAAGTTACGGAAACCAAATGTAGTCCCGGCATTAAAGGAACTGCTGCGGTTTGAACCGGGTAAAACGGTTGGGGGTTGTAGCGGGCCGAATAAAGTCGAGGGATGGTCAACACTACGAGAAAAGTTGAAGAAAAATGATCCTTTTTCCACCACATCAATCACCATCACCACTTCACTGGGGTCAGAAGTCGGTTCAAGGGAGATATTTGCCCGCCTGATAATATCCAAGTCTAACAACCGTTCTATGCCGTCTCTGGCTAACTGTTCGTCGTAGACATCTCCCGGTTGTAAATCAAATTCGCGGGTAATAATATTGGATTTTGTATTCCCGTCAACTTCGTTATCTCGTTTATCCAAAAATCGGATTTGAATCTCTGAAATCACTGCCCCTGTTTCTGCTGGGACAGTAATCTCTTGCGGACGTTGAACGATAACATCGGGAAACTCAGTTGGGGTCGGATTGACTGCTTCAATAGGGGCCAGATCAACTGCTTCTGAATTCTGTTGTTTTGCCAGTTCATCAACCCGTTGAATTTTAAACTTGGGTAATGGGGTTGTTTGTGTTTGTGCGTGACTGGCAACACTCCAAGCGAAAGGAATTACAAGACTTGAAACGACGGGCAGCAGTCGCAGAATTGAATAACTTGGCATTTTAGGCGATCGCATGAATTGAATCAATATTTTTAAATAAAATCTGATTTTAACCCTAAAATACAAAGAGTCAATTTCTTTCAACAATTTTTTATCCCCGCCTCAACCCGACCCTTAGCTGGGACATCAGCCAGATTACTTTAAATGTTGCGCCAGAAATTCTGTTGTTTTTGCCCACGCTTGTTCAGCCGCTTCGGCGTTGTATCGTGTTCCTGATGGATTAGCAAAAGCATGATCTGCATCTTCATAGACGTGAATTTCCACTGATTTATCCAACTGTTGTAAGGCTGCTTCAAAACTACGAACCGTTTCCACAGAAGGATTATTATCTAGTTCTCCAAAAATCCCTAAAATCGGCATTTGCAATGCTTTCAATCGATCTGGATTGGTTTCTAGTCCGCCCCCATAATAAATCACTGCTGCATCTAGTTTTCTGGGGAATAATAAAGCAGTATTGAGTGACCATGTTCCCCCAAAACACCAACCAATACTCCCGATATTTTCTACATTTTGTTCTTTTTCTAAATAACGATAAGCTTGCCGAATATTTTGTTTCAGTCTTCTAATTTTATTCTGAGAATCTTGTAATAATTTCAGGGCTTGTTCGGGTTCATCTGCTACTTCACCTTCGTACAAATCCACGGCTAAAGCAACATACCCTTCCCCAGCTAAGCGGCGAGTCATCATTTTGATATTATCATTTAATCCCCACCATTCATGAATCACAATTAAGCCGGGTAAATTTTCTGAAGCATCTCTGGGCCGGGCGAGATATCCCGTTACAGGTTTACCCTCCAAACGAGTATAAACGACAGATTCTCCTTCGACGGCTTGCCCTGGTTCAACGGCAATCATAGGAGAGGCTATGGGTGTATCGTGTTGATGCGCCATCCAAGTCCCATGACTTCCATCCGTCACGGTACTATTGACTTGAGAAATACCGACGAAGATTACGAGTAAAAAGCCAAGAAAAGTGAGTTTTAACAGTCGATTCATTGAACGATAACGTTTAATCTTTTTATGATATGACTACACAAATATTTTATAACATATCAATGAGAGTTGCATTTATTGTAGTCTGATCATTTAGGATTACAGGTCGAGTTGCAGTTAATCTAGCCTAACAACTTACCCTAATAGTTACAACTCTTAACAAGCAAAGCCTTTAGACATTAATATTAAATAATTAATATAATTATTGCTAAATAAAATCTAAAAACTGATAAAATAGTTCTAGGTTTTCTTGCTAAAATTATGCAGCTATTCGGTAGAAATCCCCGATTCCAGCAGTCGTTAAAATCAAGCAATCATCTAAGTTATTGATGTGATTTCTATACAATACTTTAGTCAGTATCCGATTAATATCTATAGCAATATAATCTTCGTTGTCAAAAAAACATTTTGTAAAAGGCAGTCTGGCAAGTAAGCAATAGTAGAATTTATTTTAGGCAAATCAATCGATTTTTAGACTTTTCATGAATCATAAATAAATTACTACAGCATCGTCCCGTCAGATTTTCAGGCATTGATTCATTCTTAGTTTACCTGATTTCGCGATCAGTCTAATAGATTAAATTATAATGCTTGAGTTGTAATATAATATTCTCCTGTTAAATCCTGATTAAAAATATCTTGGAGTTCAAAATATTCTCCAATACTACTATTACTATTAGGTTGATAAAAACCTTGATCGTTCTCAAATAACTCAGTCAATAATTCAACGGCATAGCCATGTAAATCAGCCGCTTTAATTAAATCAAATGGGTCGGGTATACCAATTAAGGTCTCTTCCCAATTTATATAATAATCGGCATCACCTAGCACAAATTCATAACCCAATAACTCTGTTGTATGAAAGACAACAACATGACGGGCATCAGAACTATCTAAACGATTATTTAAATTATTAAGTGTGCTATTTTCATTATCAAAATCATTATGAAAATCACTCCCCGCCGGGTCTAATCCAATAATCATATCAATTGACTGACCTGTTAACAAATCATATTTTTCACCTGTATTTCCAACTAAATGACCTCCTAAACTATGACCAATTAAAGTTGTATTATTGGGATTTATATTTAAACGGGTTAGTACATTAGCCAAGTTATCGCCTTGAGTGGGAACTTTATTTGCAACTGAAATATAATTCAAACCGCCATCAGCTTCTTCCGACCAATCCCATGTAATAATATTAACCAAATTATCGTAGTAATTGGATATGCTTTCAACTAAAAATGTAAAATCCCCGCCAATTTCTGAGTTAAAACCGTGAGTAATAATAAACGTTTCAAAACTCGGATTAATATTTTCAATATAACCTTCTACATTTATTCCATTTTCATAGCGCAACACACTATCTATATTACTAAATTGTAATTGACTTTCATCAATATTAACTAAAGTATCAGTCCCTAAATTATTACCATCCTCTGTATTTGTATCTTCAACCGTTAAACTTCCATTTAAATGCGTTGTAATTTTAAAATCTTCTTGATTTCCATAATAAATCACAATATCATTGCCACCTCCACCCTCGATATAATCATTGCCACCTCCACCCTCGATATAATCGTCACCCATTCCACCATTTAAAGAATCATCTCCATTACCACCCAGTATAGTGTCATCACCACTTTCACCATTTAAAGAATCATCTCCATTACCACCATTGAGATAATCCTCATCACGATTACCTAAAAGTGTATCATGTCCATTTTTTCCATATAATGCAGCGTAATCGGGTAAGATAAATCTTTTAACTGACAAACTATCATCACTATCAGTACCTTCTAAAAAATTATTAAAGAGGTTTAAATCACGATTATTAAAACGCATCTTAATTTTCCTAATAAATGTAATATCTTTTTTCTCGCTAAATACAACAGAATAGCTGTAGCTAAAATCCTAATAATGTATATCAATGATCAGTCAAAATATGAATACTAATCATTTAAAATCTCTAATCAACTCTCAAGCGTGTCAGATCAGTTCTTGGGTAAAGTTTGAGAGTTGCTTCTGTTCCTTCCTGTGTCAAAGCGTCGATGAGAATTGCCGATAATTGTGAATTAATAAACACCCATTCCATACCTGAAAGCTGCTCATTACTCTTCATTGAGAAAGCAGTTAATTAGATGATAAGCTAAGAATCATACCAACTCAACTCAGGTATAAAATGGGTGGGAAAAAACAATCTAACCTACAGTTACGCTATAACTGTCTAAGCTAATTTTGCCAAAGCAGCATCCACAGCTTCAGTTGCTTGATTGACTTCTGCTTCTGTAACAATTAACGGCGGTACAAATCGGACAACCTTCGGGCCTGCTGGAACCAATAAAACACCCGCTTCCATTGCCACTTTAACAATTTCAACAGAGGTCAATTCAATCTCAGCTTTTAACTCAATTCCATTAATTAACCCCCATCCGCGTACATCCGCAATTAAAGCCGGATATTTAGCGGCAATTTCTGTTAAGTTAGCCCGTAATTGTTCACCCCGCTGACGAACATTTTCTAGGATATTCTCAATCTCTAAAGTTTGACAAACTCGTAACGCAACCGCACAAGCAAAGGGGTTACCGCCAAAAGTACTAGCATGGCTACCGGGTTCAAATACATCGCAAGACGCTTTACACATTAAGGCCCCAATGGGAATTCCACCGCCTAAACCTTTAGCTGAGGTAAAGATATCCGGTTCAATGCCGAGGTTTTCATAACCCCAGACCTGACCACTACGGCCCATTCCCACTTGAACTTCATCTAAAATCAATAAAATCCCTTTTTCGTCACAAATTTCCCGAATTCTACGGAAATAATCCAACTCACCTGGACGGACACCTCCTTCTCCCTGTAACGCTTCCAGCATAATGGCTGCCACTTGAGGTTGATTTTCATCCAACTCTGCAATTGTGGCTTCTAACGCTGCGATATCGTTGTAAGGAACATAGGCAAAACCCGGAACCAGGGGACTAAACCCTTTTTGATATTTCGGCTGTCCAGTGGCGGTGATGGTGGCTAATGTCCGGCCATGAAAACTTGCCTTTGCCGTTAAAATTACAGGATTTTCAATATTGCGTTTATCGTGGGCATACTTACGCGCCAGTTTAATCGCCCCTTCGTTGGCTTCTGCCCCAGAATTACAGAAAAACGCCTTATCGGCACAAGAGTGCTGCGTCAGCCATTTAGCCAGTTCTCCTTGAACCGGAATATAGTACAAGTTAGAGACATGATGCAGGGTTTGAATTTGCTGAGAAACAATTTCTGTTAACGCGGGATGAGCGTGTCCCAGGGTACAGGTGGCAATCCCCGCCACAAAATCCAGATATTCTCGTCCTTCTGTATCCCAGACTCGGCAACCTTCACCCCGTTCTAAAGCTAACGGGAAGCGGGCATAAGTCCGCATTACATAAGCATCAAATTCGTCAGAACTATAGGGTTGTGCGTCAGGCTTTGAGGCTGATTTAATTAAATTTTCTGTAATCATAAATAATTTGTGATAAACACTAAATCTTGATTGTAAAGTATATCCTAAGACTCAGCTAGGGAATTCTAGATTTTAGAGTGTCAATCTTGTTAACATTTGCTGACATTGTCTAAAGCTTTTGAATTTTAAACAGTTGTATTATGAATTATTTATTTCCTTCTTCATCTCCCATCATCAAAAGCGAACAAATTAGAATGCAAATCAATGGTGACTGGGTTGATCTGTATTATCCCACTTGTCACCCAAGTGTTATTAACTCTCATCATTATCCCATTGCTTTATTTTTACAGGGTTTTGAGGTTGATAAGTCTTACTATAGTCAATTTGCCACTCAAATTGCTCGTTGTGGTTTTGTGGTTTTAGTTCCGAATCATCGACCGTTAGACCGAAGTTATCTTGCCTCAGAATTAAAACAAATCATTGAAATTTTTGAGGAAGTTAAACAAAATGTTAAGGGTTTAAAGTTTCCAGTTAGCCAATGGATTGATTTAGAAAAGCTAGTTTTACTGGGTCATTCTTGTGGCGGAATTACGGGAATAGAAGCAATTTGTAATCAGATTCACATTGATCCGATTACCGGTTATCGCTACCAAAGACCGCCAGAATTAGCGGCTGGTGTTTTCTTTGGCAGTAATGCTTTATCAAGACAAGATCAATCCCAACCCATCAAAAATATTGAAATTCCAATCGCATTAATTGCAGGGAATTTAGATACCATTACTCCTCCAGAAATGACTCAGCAAGCATATGAAAGAATTGAGATCTCACCGAAAGCTTACATGACCCTAGAAGGAGTTAATCATTATGGGATTACGGATGTGCCGCAGCCCGAAGCGGGGGCAGTGGAAAGTTGTGCTGCAACGATTGAGCAAAGTGTTGCCATTCAAACGATTGCAAATTGGGCTAGTTTATTCTTAAATGCTTATCTGTTTGGAAATATTGACTCTAAAAATATGTTATCGAATCCAGTAGTAGCAGATATAGAAAACGCAAAAGTTTTTCTGGAACATATCCTAGAAAACTCTTAGAAATCAAACGGAGATTTTTGAGGGACACCCCAACTGGGAACAACTTCACCCGCCCGTAAAATATAAGCGGCTAACTGTTCTGCTGCGGGTTGTGGCATCCAATTTTCTGGAACTTCACGACACCAATAGTTTGTGTCACTGCCATCATAACTCAGGGGATATCGCATATATTTGACTAAAGTGCTGATATTATCTCGAGGTGGAGTGGCGGCTTGTAATTTATCTAAAGATAAAGAAATTTCAGGAAAAGGAAGATTTAAACCCCCCGCATGACAATTAATACAGCTATTATCAAATCGTTCTTTACCCGCTGTAAAATCTTCTGTGGTAAAGGAGTGAGTATTGCCTTGCTCATCGTACTTAACTGCGGCGGGTTCGCTACCAAAATAACGACGAATAATCGGATCGCTAGAGGCGGCATAAGCCGGAGAACTGATGATTAAAATGTTGAAGGCGATTAGAAAAACAATCAATAATTTCTGAATTTTTTTTAGTGTTCTCATCATCAATAAAAAGTATTTTATTCTAAATATAGAATCATATTCAATACTTTAGACTTTAGAGCTTAGAATTTAAATCTTGATTCTTTTGCCATTGGATATTAAACAAAAAATTGAATCCAAACCCCAAAATCTAAAGCCTAAAATGATGTAATAATTTCGAGATTAACGGAGATATTTACCGCCACCCCATTGGATACCCCGAACTTTGGGTTCTAACATAATATAACCCGCGATCGCATAGAGATCATCTTCGGTTAGATTTCTCATTTTCGGGTAAATATCAGAACTTTTGAGACTGGGGTGGAACAGAGAAATCTCTTCAAACCCATCATAGGTTGTGGGATTTTTCATGTAGTCCACCATTGCTTCAATGTTATTACGATTAGGAACAGCACCTGAGAGAGATTCTGGACTTAAGTTAACATCTGGATTTGTTTTGGTCACACCCAATGCATGACATTGAGCGCAGGCATAGTTAAACAGTTTTTTACCTTGTTTAATTTCTTTTAAACTGACAACAGTGGTATCTCCTTGTTCATTCAAAGGAAATGTTCGGACATCTTCAGTGAGTTCAATAGCTGAGGCACTATTAACGAACATTTGAAAGGTGAAAAATACAGTGGCAACAGCCAGCCAAATGCATCTTTTTAACATGGTTCTCCTTAAACATTTGCTGCAAACGCTCAACCCATTAACTCAGATCATCATGATGAGTGAAACATCGCTCAAATCTGAGGGGTGAACGATTGCAAATCAACGGTGATTCATTAATCGTCCTTTGTTATGGGTAGTTTGTCAAAACTCTGGGGGCATTGTCAGCAGTATAGTCTCTGCTATTAAGTGACAATACTTACTCCTTTAAGTTTGACGGATGATATTCAATTCGGTTTAACCCGACGGCGATCGCTCAGATGATGATTGTCGAGCTATAATTTTCGACATAATTGCTTTAGCATCCTCCAGTGCCAAACGGGTTTGGGGATGTTTATAAGCAATACCGAGGCGATCGCACAGATTGAGCACATCTTCAACGGGGACATTGTAGTCCTCCGCAATTTCTGCGATTGATAAATCTGCAAAACCCATAGAAATTAGTTCCAATCTTTGGAATCAAGATTAATTATAGGAAGGATTGGCAACGGTGAAAACCCGATTTGTAATTTGTGGGGTTTAAGGTCTCTTCCTCAAACCCCTTGCGGCAAAACCCAAGCTACGCAGCAAAAGTGTCTCAAACGCAACAAAGGCTAGATTTGAACAACGATAACCTCGATTAAATATCCAAATCTGCCATTTTCAAACGAGGGGCATTGGTTTCGATAAATTCCCGACGAGGCGCGACGCGATCGCCCATTAACACAGTAAATGTATTGTCAGCTTCGGCAGCATCTTCAATTTCAACTCGTTTAATCATCCGGGTTTCAGGGTTCATGGTGGTATCCCAGAGTTGAGTCGGCATCATTTCCCCTAACCCTTTAAACCGTTGAATATTGTAGTTAGCATTACTGGGAAATTCCCGAATGGCTTGTTGTAATTCTTGGTCGTTGTAGCAATACACATGATTGCGTCCCCGTTCGAGTTTATACAACGGTGGGCAGGCAATATAAACAAAACCTTGTTCAACTAATTCCCGTTGATAGCGATAGAAAAACGTTAATAATAACGTCCGAATATGGGCTCCATCCACATCAGCATCTGTCATAATAATCACTTTATGATAGCGCAGTTGAGACGAATCAAAATCTTCGCCGCGAATGCCTAAACCCAGGGCAGTAATTAAAGATTGAACTTCATTATTTTTGTAGATTTTGGCATCGTCGGTTTTCTCAATATTAAGGATTTTTCCTCGTAGCGGTAAGATGGCTTGGGTGGCGCGATCGCGTCCTTGTTTGGCACTTCCCCCCGCACTATCTCCCTCCACTAAAAAGATCTCAGATTCTTCTGGATTTCTGGTACTACAATCGGCTAATTTTCCGGGTAAAGGAGAAGATTCTAAAACAGATTTACGTCGAACTAATTCCCGCGCCCGTCGTGCTGCTTCCGCTGCTTTAAAGGCTTGAATCGCTTTTTCTAAGATAAAATCGGCGATATTGGGATGAAAGTCTAAATATTCAGTCAGGACTTCTCCCACCAATGAATCGACAATCCCGCGAACTTCAGTATTACCGAGTTTTGTTTTAGTTTGTCCTTCAAATTCCGGGTCTGGAACTTTAACCGAAATCACGGCGGTTAACCCTTCCCGCACATTTTCCCCGCCTAAATTAGATTCATGATCTTTAATTTTATTGCGTTTGCGGGCAACGTTATTCATGGTACGAGTTAAAACCGTTTTTAACCCTTCCATATGAGTCCCCCCATCAACGGTGCGGATATTATTCGCAAAGCCTAAAATATTATCGCTATAGGCATCTACACACCACTGCAACGCTACTTCTACCTGTACATTACTCCGTTCACCTGATACATAAATAATCTCTTCATGCAGGGGTTGTTTTTCCCGGTTCATGTAGGCGATATATTCCCGAATTCCCCCTTCATAGCAATAGGTATCAACTTTCGGCTCGTCGCTTTTAATCAGTTCTAAACGATGATCTGTGAGGGTGATTTTTATCCCGGCATTTAAATAAGCCAGTTCTCGTAAGCGATTGGCAATGATGGCATAATCAAACTCAATGCCTGTGGTAAAAATTTGAGTATCGGGTAAAAAACAAACTGATGTTCCGGTTTGACTCTCTTTTGTCGATTTTGTTTTGAGTCCATCAGCCGGGACTCCCCGTTCATAGCGTTGGGTGTGTTGCTTTTTATCCCGCAGAACTTGCACTTCTACCCATTCGGATAAGGCATTAACCACAGATACCCCGACACCGTGTAACCCACCGGAGACTTTATAACCACCCCCCCCAAACTTACCGCCTGCGTGGAGAACAGTCATCACTGTCTCTAAAGCCGATTTTCCCGTTTTGGAGTGGGTATCAACAGGAATACCCCGGCCATCATCAGTCACGGAAACCGAACCATCGGCATTAAAGTCTACTTCGATGTGAGTACAGTAACCGGCCAGCGCCTCATCGATAGAATTGTCAACGACTTCATAAACTAAGTGATGTAATCCTCGTGGGCCGGTTGAACCGATATACATTCCCGGACGTTTGCGGACTGCCTCCAGACCTTCGAGAACTTGAATTTGATCGGCGCTGTAAGTGCTGGTCATGTATCTATTGCTCCTATATTGGGGCTAATACCCCAAAGAACGAAAAAATGATAAATATATCCAAAATTGTAGCATAAAAGGGTTGAAGACGATGTCAGCGCTTTCTCAATTAAAATTTAATTGGGGGTACACCCCTCTAACAGAAGCTGATGAATCAGTTTGAAAAAGAAGATCACCGGGAGGCTAACAGGTCAGACAATGGCATTAATCGTAATTTGTGGCGCAACTGCAACGGGAAAATCAGGGTTAGGGATTGCTTTGGCACAGCGGCTTCAGACTCAAATTCTCAGTGCAGATTCTCGTCAAGTGTATCGACAGTTTGATATTGGAACCGCAAAACCAACGATTGCACAACAGCAGCTTGTCCCCCATCAGCTTATTGATATCTGCAATCCCACTGAAACCTTAACCTTAGCAGATTATCAGCAACAGGCTCAAAAATTAATTGCTCAGGTAGAAAATCCATTGTTGGTGGGGGGAACGGGACTTTATATTAAAGCGATTGTGAAAGGATTAAAGATTCCCCGAGTGGCCCCTCAACCTCAGTTGCGATCGCAATTTCAACAGCTTGGACAGCCTCAGTGTTACGCTTTGTTGCAACAAGTGGATCATCTAGCAAGTCAGAAAATTCATCCCAATGATGCAGTTCGCACAGGGCGCGCATTAGAAGTTTATTATGTTAGCGGACAGCCGATTTCTCAGCAACAAGGAGAAAATCCCCCAAACTATCCGATTTTACAATTGGGGTTACAATTAGATAGCGATCGCCTCAACCAACGCATTCAACAGCGCACTGAATTAATGGTGGAGATGGGATTAGTCGAAGAGGTCAAAAGTTTGATGGATCGTTATGGGGAAACCCTACCTTTACTCCAAACCCTAGGCTATCAAGAAATGATACAATATATTTTAGGAAAAATCGGACTCGATGAGGCAATTGCTTTGACTGTTCTACACACTCGTCAATTTGCAAAGCGACAACGTACTTGGTTTCGCGCTATTCCTGAAATTGAGTGGTTTGAGGCAGATCATCAGGATCTCATTGAGCTAACTTGGGGCAGAGTTCAAGACTTTCTGAAGCTTCATGAAAACATTCCTAACCCTGATTGAATTCCGGAATTAGGTGAATAGAAACTGTAGTTAAATTCTAAATAATACTCATCCCACTAACTCTTTATTAGAATATATTTGATTGAGGAGAAATTTTATGAAAAATAAAGAACCACTCAGAAGTACAGGACTCGCTTATTTACTCTGGTGTACCGGATTTTTTGGAGCCTGTGGGGTTCATCGTTTTTATGCGGGGAAATATGGCACGGGTTTGTTATGGTTACTCACCGGTGGATTACTCGGAATAGGTCAATTTTGCGATCTATTTTTTATTCCAGGAATGGTTGAGAAAAAGAATCTCAAATATCAACTCTCTCAAGGAGGTGTTCCTCAACAGCGCTTCACCGAAGAATTCGTGATTAAAGACCGTCCTAAAAATCAATTCGTCCAAAAAATACCCGCCAAACAATCAGATACCTATACACTTCTGCGCTTAGCCAAAAATCATCCAAATGGGGTGACTTTAGCAGATTGCGTCATTGCCACAGAAAAGCCGGTTGCTGAGGTGAAAAAGCTGTTAAATGAGCTATATCATGATGGCTTATTAAATATTGACAATGATTTTGAAACCGGAGCGGTTGTTTATAAAATTATGTAGACTTTGATCAATTGCTCTTCAAGACTAACAGCCAATAGTCGTGACTATAAATTAATACTAAATCCAGGAAGAATATTTTCTCCACTCAAACCAACAGGCATATCAACCTTTTCTACAGGTTGTCCCGGTCGATAAATTTCGACAAAACCCTGTTTACGATGAATTAACCATCCCAACAAAATGCCATTATCAATATATTCTTTCATTTTATCTTGAGCATCTTTTAAGGTATCACTGGGAGAGATTAATTCTAAGACAAAATCCGGCGCAATGGGAGGGAAACTTTCTTGCTGCTGCGGGGTGAGTTGCTGCCAACGTTCAAGCGATACCCAACCCACATCAGGGGAACGAGTCGCACCATTGGGGAGTTTAAAACCCGTTGAAGAATCAAATACTTTACCCCGCTTAGTTTGACGGTTCCAGATTCCAAAATCAGCATTTAAGCTTGCATTGTATTCCCCTGTATCTCCTCCGGTTGGTGGGTTGATAATTAGTTCTCCGTTAGCGGTTAATTCCAGTCTTAAATCAGGATTGGCTTGACAAAGACGGTAGAATTGATCATTGTTTAACTCGATAACGGGAGCCAACTTAAGGGTTTTAATCATAACTGGCAACCACCTATACTATATGTTCTTCAAGTATATCGAAACACCCACTGAGAAGCTGAGGCTGTTGTAGCTCACAGAGGTAGCGCGTCGGACTTCAAATTGATCGACATCATTGCCGAAATGCCACATCAAATTGACTCATCCGACTCCTTCGACACGCCTCGTCGCGTTGACAAATTACCTCAGACTCAGAGTAATTTATCCAGAACAGTTTAATAATTGTGTTAACTAATAACACCGTTTCGGCTAAAGCGATGGTATCATGACGATGAAATGCAAGAAGTGAAAAGGTAACTCAGCATGGCACGAATGTCTGTCTCTCCTGTTGTACTCATCATTTTAGATGGTTGGGGCTATCGCGAAACAACGGACGGAAATGCTATCGCTGTTGGTCAAACCCCCGTATTAGATAGCCTTTGGACTGCTTATCCTAGCACTTTAATTCAAGCCTCGGGTAAAGCAGTCGGACTCCCAGAAGGTCAAATGGGGAACTCAGAAGTGGGTCACCTCAATATTGGCGCGGGTAGAATTGTGCCGCAAGAACTGGTTCGGATTTCTGATGCCGTTGAAGACGGTACAATTCAACAAAATCCTGCATTAGTAAAAGTCTGTCAGGATGTCTGTCAAAACAATAGTAAGTTACACCTCATTGGTTTATCCTCAGAAGGCGGGGTACATTCCCATCTCAATCATTTATTCGGTTTACTCGATACTGCCAAGGCTAACGGAGTAACAGACGTTTGTATTCATGCCATTACCGATGGTCGAGATACAAACCCAAAAGATGGTATTGTTTCTTTGCAAAAAATAGAACAGTACACAGAAAAAGTCGGTATCGGCCGGATCGTTACCATCTGTGGTCGTTATTATGCCATGGATCGAGATAAACGCTGGGATCGAGTCGAAAAAGCTTATCAAGTCCTCGCTAATAATACAACAGAACCTGAACGCTCAGCCAAAGAAGTGATACAAGAGTTTTATGCTGAAGGGGTAACGGATGAATTTATTCTACCGACTCGCATTGCTCCAGGGGCAATTGAACCGGGAGATGGTATCATTTTCTATAATTTTCGGCCAGATCGAGCGCGGCAACTGACTCAAGCCTTTGTCGATCCTAATTTTAACGGGTTTGAACGAGAATTGATTCAATCCCTGACGTTTGTCACCTTTACGCAATACGATCCTAACCTTCCCGTTTTAGTGGCGTTTGCACCTCAAAATTTAGATAAAATTTTAGGTCAAGTGATCGCAGAAAAGGGTTTAAAACAGTTACGGACGGCTGAAACTGAAAAGTATGCTCATGTGACTTATTTCTTTAACGGTGGCTTAGAAGAACCCTTTGAAGGAGAAGATCGAGAGTTAATTCCCAGTCCCTCTGTGGCGACTTACGATCTTAAACCCGAAATGTCTGCTGATGCGGTGACAGATGTCGCCATTGAAGCCGTGGAAAAAGGGATCTATTCTTTAATTGTAATTAATTATGCCAATCCTGATATGGTGGGGCATACAGGCATGATTAACGCAGCGGTAACAGCGGTCGAAACGGTAGATCGATGTATTGGTGAATTGCTTCAAAGTATTAGTCAAGCCGGGGGAACTGCAATTATTATCGCCGATCACGGTAATGCTGAATATATGAAAGATGAAAATGGCAACCCCTGGACCGCTCACACCACCAATCCTGTACCGTTTATCTTAGTAGAAGGTGAAAAACGCAAAATTCCCGGTCATGGCACAGAAGTTCCTTTGCGGAGTGATGGTCGTTTAGCCGATATTGCCCCCACTATTCTACAGATTTTAAACCTCCCTCAACCCCCAGAAATGACCGGATCTTCAATGATTTTGCCCACAGAATTTGAAGTTCGGGAAAATCGTACACCGATGAAAGTTCGGGTTTAAAAGTGTAGTGATTTATGATTTGTTCTGGGTTATTGTAAGGTGTTGGGTTTAGGAAATAAGCACGACTGCTACAGCTTGCTGCTTTCACCCATAACAAATGCTACACTAAAAGACTCACAAACAATTCAATTAACAAGAAAAAAACAATGGCAATCACTGATATTTTACAAGGAATTTGGTCTTTATCCGCATTAGGCTTAATTATTCTAGTGTTATTACATAGTCCGAAAGGAGATGGTTTAGGAGGAATTGGGGGACAAGCTCAATTATTTAGTAGTGCAAAAAGTGCAGAAACCACGCTTAACCGGATTACCTGGATGTTAGCAGTTACTTTTATTGGATTAACGATTATTTTAAGTGCAGGTTGGATTGGTTAATCAATATTTGTAACTTTCCAAACTGTAGCACTGGTCAATGTACCAATGTACCGTATATCCTTAAGAAACATGGGGGAGACTGATTTCAATTGATCCCCCTGACGATTTATTAACAACAGAAAACAGCTTATTGGAGTCGTGTTTAACGAGTTATTACAAATACCCAATCCTGTCGATCTGGCGGGGTTAAAGTAAAGGTATTCTCCTGTTGAATATCCGATAATTCTCGATAACCGCCACTGCGAGGATTATACAGTCGAACTTGATAGGAAACTTGTGCTGTTTCTCCTAAATCTAATAATAAAGGTTGGGTGGTATTACGAACATAAGCAACATATTGTTGACCCGCTTCTGCGAGTAAATAATAATCCCCTGAACCTTCTAATAATTCATCTTCGGGTTTAAGTTTCCACCATTCTAAATCATTAAATAACTTAGCAACGTGTTGAACTTCTGCTTCCCAGTCATCATTTTGCGGCGCTTCCACATCAAATGTGCCAGGGTCACGAGTCCCGCCAAAATAGGTATTTCCCCACCCGGTAACAAAATATCCCCCTGCCATGGCGATATCCCAAGTCGCGTAACGAATTTCTTCTAATGTGGCGCTATTGGGTTTATCCACTTTACCATCGCTATTACTATCGCGTAGATAATAGGCATATTCTGAATTCACCACAGGTTTATCATGATCTCGCGCGTCAATAATGCGTTGATGCAGTCTACGATAATTTTGTTGATAATCTGCAAAAGACATCCAATCTTCTTGAGCAAATTCTTCTACTGTATAACTTAATTCCCCGGGATGAATAGCAATGAGGCGGTTATGGGGATCATGCTTGACAATTTCTTCGGCAATATTTTGATACATTTGTTTGGAGGCATATTCGTTCCATTCCCCCGCCACATTAAACGCTACATTATAAGCACTATAACGACCGACAATATAACGAGCATAGCGTAATCGGGCTTCATCGTTGGCAAAACCTGCCCAATCTCCCACATTATCATCTTCAGCCCAGGCTAACATCAACATCGCGGTGATACCGTTTTGATTGATATATTCTAAGCGCGTATCCACTTCTTGCCAGAATGCGGGGTTGAGGGTTTCGGCTGCAAAATCTTCAAATGCATTTCCCCCTTCATTACGGGGAATGGTAATCAAATTACTATGAATATAATTAAACCCTTGATCGGCGCGAACATCAATATACTGTTTTACAGACTGGCGGGTTAAATTCTCACTGGTATTGGTATTAAACGCATTCCATAACGTATCTCCCACCAACCAATAGGGTGTACCATCTTCATATTCAAAATGATGGGGAAATTGCGATCGCACTCTAATACCGCCTTTTCTCTCAGAAGAAAACACCCGAAAATCCCCTTCTGCTTTGTCGAGTCCGGGATCATTGGACTTCACAGACCAATTCCAAGTGCCATCTTTTGGCGGAGAATAGCGAAACTTCCAACGTTTACCCCCATCCCAAAATAGAGGAATTCTGAGAATTTCGCGATCTGGACTTTGGACGGTGGCGATCGCTTCAACTTCTGTGTAAGGATTTTGATAATTGCCGCTATGTTGAATACTGGCTTCAAACATCTCATAGGTTTCAACTTCGGCTTTACTATCAAGATCAACCGTAATTTTCACCTCGTCACTACTGGTAAATTCCCCATCCGTTGCGGTTAACCGTAAAACATAAACCCCAGGAATAACAAATTCTGCTTCTGTATTGACTGCATTTTCGTTTTCAAGATCCGCATCCTGGGGCCCACTGACTTGTGACCAAGTTGTCGTTAATGTACCTGATTTACCGTCATCTGTGGCAGTTCCATCTAAATTTATCGTATCCGGTTCAATGGTAATATCAGAACCAGCCCGGACGACAGGGGCTAAGTTACTCTCTTCTGCCGTTAGGGTTTCGTCTGGCGCATCAACTGTTATTCTGCCACAGCCCAGAATTAAACTGGAAACCGTGGTGGCGATTACTAAAGTACGCTTCGCGAACGCCAACAGTATAGTAGATTGAGTATAAATAGACCTAGAAATCACTCTTATTTATCTTTGTATATTACGTCGAATCAGAAGAACGGTTAGATAAGGGTTTATTCGGTTGGGCTTTGGACAATGATAGGGTTTTTTCAGACTGACTAGCAGCATCAATACCCCGAATACCTTGTTGCAAAAGAATTTTAGGGATGAGAAAACTCAGCAGAATTGCAACTAAAATGGGAGAACGCTTTAACCTGGAATCTGATCGTAATTGAGTTTGAGTAAACGACAGTTGAATATAAACATTCTCCACTCTGTTAAACAATTGATCAATCATCCATTGCGGCCATCGAGACTCGTCAAACTGCATCAGTAGCCAACTGAAAACCGATACGATTAACATCATCAGAACAAAGATTGTTCCCGTCAGCAGTATATCACTTGCCCAGCCCCAAGAGGATAGAGAAAGTTGGTTCACCAGTTGGGGTCCAAGCCGGGTAAAGGGATGATGAATTAAATAAATATAATAAGACCAAATCCCAATATTTGAAAGCATTTGAAAGAGTCGTAAATGGCGCTGCTGTACCCAAACGGCTAAATTAATCATCCATAATATTAACCCGAATGCAATCACAAAATCTGAGAAAACCCAGCCCCATAAACCCACGTAGAGTAGTCCTTGTCCGCAGATCCACACCGCTAGACCGAATAAACCGCTATATCGATTTAATACTATACGCCTCGTCGGTTGAGGATGTCGAGCATAAGTACATCCCGCTAATACCCCCAGGGTAAATTCTGCCATGCGGGCGGGAATAAACCCAAAAGGGGCGCGACGTTGAAACAGGCCATACAGCCAGTCGGGTTGTTGGTTGAGGGCAGAAACCGAATTAGGAATGATGCTGACAAAAGGGGTATCATGGGCGATGGGTTGTCCATCTAATATGTAGATTGCGATCGCCCGATAACTCCATTCTAAGGCAAGAATACCTAACATTAAACTGAGGCTTCCTTTCCAAGTGGGGTATTTTTTCAGCCAGTAATACAGCAGCGGAAACAGTAAATAAGCCCCAATAATAAAGGGTACAAACCAAAAAGCGCCTGTTGCCCCGCCGCGAAAGTCTTCAAACACATTTGTCAGTAGAAAAGTGTCTAAAAGCTTACGCACTAAAGTATGCTTAACTGAATGAAGATCAAACAGTAATAAAATAATTGTTGATAGCCATACCGCCAACCAATAAACAGGTAAAATGCGTCGCAGTCGCCGCCGATACCAACTCTTCCATTCTGGGGCTTGAGGCCGTTTAAAACAGGAAAAGCCTAAACCTAAACCACTTAAAATAATAAAGACATGAACCCCTTGCCAACCAAACCAGCCGCCTTTCCAATGAACCAGGACAACGGCAATAATTGCTAATCCTTTGCAAAAAGACGTTAAACTCAGTAAATCGGGTTTTGAGTTGGTGATATTCATCTTAAAAAGTTTATTGAGTTTTTAGGGTTAAATGCTTTTATTGGTTAAAGATTGAGATTGAAGTAACTCAGAGTTGCTTTGTTTAAACCATTGATCGATTTTATTGACAAAAGTCTTAACTGTAGGTGGGTGATAGGCTGTCCATTTTAAGAAAAATCCGGTATCTAAATAATGACCGGTATTGGGAATTGTCCAATAATCAACAGGCTGAGAAATTCGTTCAGACATCTGTTGAAAGAAGGCTAAATCTTCCTCTGGTTCCTGTTGGGCATCTATTAAAAAAATAGGCGGATGTCCGGGTTTTTCTAACGCTTCAATATAGGTTTCTAAGTCTAACGCCGCCATGACTGGATGCCAATAATCATAAGTTAACGGTTTATCCAGTTGCATATCAATTTGCCATCGTAATAGTAATTTTTGCTTTTCTTTGGCTTCTGGATTTAAAAATCGTTCTTGGAGTCGTCGCGGCGGCGCAAATAATACGACTTTATCAATGCGAGATTCTCTTAATATTGCTGCGGTTGCAACTCCTGCCCCAAAAGAATGACCGACCACATAAAAAGGTTGATTGCTTTGAGGAAATTCTGTTTCTAAATAGTCAAAAGCTGCTGTAATATCTTGGGCAAAATCAAACGCTTCTGAGGTATAATTTTGAGGCTTTTCTGACTCTCCATGAGACCGGATATCAATGGCAAATACATTATAATTTAGTTGCTGAAATTCAGTTGCAACAGCCGGAATAAACGGTAACTTCCGTCCCCAAATTGAGGAACCATGTAATAATAAAATGGTGGGAACTTCACTCGGAGAATTAGCTAAATATAAATCCCCTTTTAATTTTAAATTACCCGCTGAAAAAGTAACCGTTTTATTGGGTTTATTTTTAATAAATTGAATTCCTTGCTTGATTTCATTAAACTTTAGTTGGTGATATCGAGATCGGGCTAACTTAAATAATCCTTTTAGCTTAGAATGATTCTCTCCTAAAAAGTGATATAGTTTATCTTTATCCATGCTTTTTATTCCTGTTTAATTCGGTGTTTCTTCAATCCGAGATTTAATTACTTTTGCCGGAACTCCAGCAGCAATTGAATAATCTGGTAAATCTTTTGTCACCACTGCACCCGCCCCAATAATGCATCCTTTTCCTATTTTTACGCCATCCAATACAACCGCACCCGCACCTAACCAAACATCATCCCCAATGGTTAATTTTCCTCTTGTATAAACCCCTTGTTCCATAATCGGAATATCAACTCGGTCTGTATAATAACGTCCACCACCGAGATAACAATTTCCGGCAATTAACACTGAATTTCCTATCGACATTCCACCACTCGCCGATAGAATAGTATTACAGCCAATATCTGTTTTATTGCCAATAGAAATACCGCCAATTTTACCCTGAATTACGCAATTTCTGGATATAATTACATTATCCCCAATTGTAATCCCTTCTTCTACTGCACCGCTGGCATCTAACATTACATAATCATCAATAGCCACCTGATTTCCTAATGTTATTTTACGAGGATGCCGCAATACAATACCTTTACCAAAAATTGCCCCACCGCCGACTTGTTTAAATAATCCTTTATAAGAGGATTTTCGGAATAAATATCCTAATGTTCCGTAAAGATCTCCAAACAGAAATGTAGCTAATTCATAGTGTAATAAATGACTTAAACTATCATCTCCTAACGCTTTCATCTGGTAGCGCTTTAATAAAGAAGATTCAGACTGATTAAGCTGTTCGGATAAAGAAACTTTTGCAATTTTTTGACGTTCGTCCGATTGTACCATAACTGTTTATTATTAATAATTGAAATCTGGGAAAATGAGGGATATTGTAGGGTGCGTCCAACAGACGCACCACCTATCAAAGTTGTAATAGAATTCTACAGATTTCCTCCTATTTTAAACAATAAGAACTGAGTTAGCTTAAGAAACCTTCTTCTTTGTACCAAGCAGCCGTTTGCTGTAAACCTTCATCCACCGAAACTGTCGGCTGATATCCTAATAGTTTCTTCGCTTTAGAAATATCAAACGCCCGATCTTTTAGGAAGAAATCAACCCGACGGCGATAAATTGGGGGAGAAATATTAAACGGTTGACAGATAACTTCACAGAGTAAACCCGCCCACCAAACCGGCCAAACCGGAATCCGAATTTTAGAAATAGGCTTATTTAAAATAGTGGCAATTTTCTCCACTAATTCATTCAGCGTTAAAAACCCTTCTCCGCCAATAGTAAACGTTTCACCAATGCCTTCATCCTTTTCACCTGCTAAGGCAATTCCCGCTACTAAATCTTCAACATGAGTCAGATGATACAGTACATTTCCACTACCAATCATCTTAAAATTACCCTTATTCACATACTTAAATAACTTGAGAAAACGGGTATCTCCAGGGCCATAAATTCCCACAGGACGAACAACCGTCCCATCCATATTATTTTCCTTAAAGAAATTCAAAGCAAATATTTCCCCATCTCGCTTAGATTCTTGATAGTAATCTCCGGGAGAATAGGGATCTTCTTCTTTAGCGGGAGGATTCTTAATTTCCCCTTGAACCCCTACCGTACTACAGTGAACAAAACGTTTAATTCCCGCAGTTTTCGCCGCTTCTAATACCCGTTGAGTCCCCCCTAAATTCACATCCCAAAACAGTTGTTTCGGTACATTTTCTGCCCGGAATAATGCTGCAATATGATACACAACATCAATCCCTTCCATGACTGAAGCATCTAGCGGTTTATCTTCTGCGATATTGGCAAAAGCATATTCTATTTTTAATCCTTCTAAAGTACTATGATCTGAACTTTTCCGGACTAATACTCGGACTTCATACCCTTTATCTAACAGGTGTTTGGTTAGATAACTGCCTGTAAATCCATTTGCGCCCGTAACTAATGCTTTCATCTCGTATTCTCCCCAATAAACTTTAAGCGAAACTTAAGCGACAACTAAAGATTTCTCAAAATAAAACGCTTTTAATCGAGCGATTTCTTCTTTGCATTTTGCTTCATCCCAGTCAAATAATTTACACAGATCTGGCGCTATTTTCATGACTCGATCCGGGTTATCTCCTAAACTGGTACGACGTAAAACTAAATCATCCAAATGATAAACCGATTCTGTTTTAATCAGTTGTTTTAATTCAGTTTGCCAACGATTATCTTTCGGATCAGGATACCAATCATAATCAAAAAGTCCCCGAGGCATTTTAACTGCATCGGGTGGAGAATCTGTTACCGAAACTGACTGACTATCTGGGAAAACTTGATTAATTGTTTTCTCTGCAACTAAGCGAGACGTGGTAAATTTAACCCCACAAACACTATAAGCGCCCTGAGGTTTTTTATGGTTGATAATTACCTCTCGCACGGCTAATTCATTACTTCCTGATTTAGCGGCGGGTAGCAACCCAGAATAAATCCGTAAGACATCATTCTCGCTGACATTTAATCCCGGAATTGCTAAATTAAGGTTATCAATAAATTCCCTTAATTCTTCGGCACTCGGTTGAGGTCTTTCACCAATTTCTTTTGACCAAACGCCATGAATTGTACCCGCTAATAACCGCCCTTTCCAAGGATGTAAGAAATAGGTCTGGGCATCGGCTTTCTTCGGTTCAACCGCCAAGGCATATTTTGATAACGTTTCCCGGTCAAATAAGACATTCCAAGCAATTGATTTTTGGAATAAATGGGGATAATCTTGATCAAATTGAGCCGCAAGTTCTCGACTCCAGGGCCCGGCTGCATTGACTAATTTAGCCGCTTTATACTCATAAGTTTCCCACGTCAATTGATCTTTAGCAACTACTCCAACAAAGCGATTATTTTCAGTTACAATTTGCTTGGCTTCGACATAATTTAACGCCGTTGCCCCCAAACTACAAGCCCAACGGAGTAAACTGATTAATAGCCGTTGAGAATCCGGCATCCGGGCATCATGCCATACTGCGCCCCCCTTTAAACCTTCTGTATCCACTGGCGGAAACAGTTGTTTAACCTGTTGAGGAGAAATGATTTTACCATCATTAAGATGAGCATCATCACGGATTTTTTGATTGCGATAAAACGACATCGCATCATTGACAACTAATGCCGTTTTAAGAATCGGAGGACGACGTAATCCTTTGCCATACAAAGGCATTAAACAAGGCAACGGACGGACTAAATCGGGGAAGTTTTTCAGAAACCAGCGCCGTTCATTGACAGATTCATAAAACCGACGAAAATCAGCTTTTTGCAGATAACGAAAACCGCCATGAACAATCCTTAAGCTATTGTGACTGGTTGCCCCGCCAAAATCGTTTCGTTCAATTAATAGCGATCGCAAACCCCGACGGGCGGCTTCGAGAGACAGCATAACGCCGTAAATCCCGCCACCGACAATCATCAGATCGTAGGTTTGGTTAGCGGCTGTTGATGGACTTCGTAAAATCTGAGTCATAATCAGTTGATTTATGATCTAAATGTGTTGGAGTGAGAGTGATTTGTTAAAAGATAACTGAGGTCAACCCCTAACAAATCACTTCGGTCTTAGTCATTTATCGTTGGGCTTGACTAGGAAATAAGCTGAGGTTGAGGGGTTGTAATTTCTCCTTCAAACCACTTTTTATGCCAACTTTGGAACACAATCATTGACCATAAAACATGACTGTGATTAGCTACTCCAGCTAAATGTTCTTGCTTTAAGCGGTCAATGGTTTGGGGTTGGAAAATGCCTTGCTGTTGAATGGCTTTAGTACTGAGTAAGTCTTCCATCAACGGACGGAATTCGTCGCACAGCCAGTTTTTAATCGGGATACTAAATCCTTCTTTGGGTCGGTAGATACATTCAGACGGGATGCGACGGGCAGCAACAGACTTGAGTAAGACTTTGGTAACACCGTCATTGACTTTGAGTTGATCGGGAACTTGAAAAGCCAGTTCAACCACATCGGGATCAAGGAACGGAACTCGTGATTCTAAAGAAACCGCCATCGACATCCGATCCACTTTTACCAAGATATTATCACTGAGATAACTCTTGACATCGACATACATACTGCGGTTGAGAGGTTGGCGATCGCCGGCGCGTTTAAATAGTTCTAAAATATGGGCAGCGGCCGGACTGACTAACTCTTGTTGGGCAGAGGGGCTAAATAGTTCTTGACGGATGGTATCCCCAGCGAAAATCCGCCACCGCGCATGAGACAGATCAGCGGGATGTTCTAAGCCTTCAATAAACCGTTTGGCTTTATTCACCAGTCCTTTCTTGGCTGGACGCGGTTTAAGAGATTTTATGATCGGTTCCATTAAGCCTTTACGGAAGACAGCCGGAATTCGCTGATATTGCCGGGCTTTTTCATCGGCTAGATAGGTTTCATACCCCCCAAATAATTCATCACCGCCATCCCCACTCAGGGAAACGGTGACGTGTTGACGGGCGAGTTTAGAGACTAAATAGGTGGGGAAGATGGAAAAGTCACCGATAGGATCATCCATGAAATACATCAGATAATCAAATAACTCTCCCACATCTGGCCGGATCACTTCAGTTGTATGATCCATATTCAGATGATTGGCGACTTTTTGCGACCAGTCCAATTCATTGTAGGAGGGGTCATCAAAGCCAATACTAAAGGTTTTTGCCTGACCCATATAGGCGGCAATTAAGGAGGAGTCTACTCCACCCGAGAGAAATGCCCCCAACGGCACATCACTCACCAGTTGCATTTCGACTGACTTTTGAATTTGGGCTTCAACTCGATCAGCCCATTCACTCGGGGATAACATCACTTCCGGGGTGGTGGGAACATCCCAAAATGCCCGAGGTTCACATTTGGGGCGTTGAAGATCAATTTCCAACATTTCCCCGGCTTCGAGTTTGCGAATTTCTTTAAATAGAGTGGCTTTACCGGGAACATATTCCCAAGCGAAATATTCTCCTAATGCATCTAAGTCTAAAGTCCGTTCGACTAAACCACTGGCGAGAAGAACTTTAATTTCTGAACCCCAAACCAGATATTTAGAATCATACGAATAATACAGGGGTTTAATGCCTAAATGATCCCGAACTAAAAAGAGTTTTTGCTTGACGGTATCATGAAGGGCGATCGCAAACATTCCATTTAAATATTTGGGAAAATCTGCCCCATATTCTTCGTAAGCGTAAACAATAACTTCAGTATCTGTTTTTGTGGCAAATTTATATCCTTTCGCTTCTAGATCTCGTCTTAATTCTCGGAAGTTGTATATTTCTCCATTAAAGACCGTTAAAATCGTGCGGTCTTGGTTAAAAATCGGCTGTCTTCCGCCGCTCAAATCAATAATTGACAGACGACGCATTCCCAGCGCTACACCATCTTGAACGTGCATTCCATCTTGGTCTGGCCCTCGATGATAGATGGTATCACACATCACTTTCAGTTGTTCAAGGCTGGGAGGAGAAGAACCATTTAAGGCAGCAACACCAGCAATTCCACACATTTAATACTCTGCCTCCATCACGTTTATTTGATGCTCTAAACAGACGCTCCCTCTAAATGCCACAATTGTTGTGTCCATGGGTTGGCGGACTTAAAGTTGCAGTAGTTATCCCCATTATACAAATCGAACTTAAACTTGTATAGGGTAAGGGTCACTCTGTTAAGATTTCGTCAAAAAATAGGAACCATTGAGAGTTTTGTCAACCCAGCAATAGTTCCTGAAGTATAGCTAAATTTTTCTAAAAATCAAAATTAAGAATTCATCACAAAGTTCAGTAAACTTCTCATTTTCTCAGTGTAAACTTCACGAGAATATTTTTCAGCGTAGAGTTTTTTAGCGGCTTCGGCCCGTTGCTGACGTTCTTGATGGTCAGTCAGTGCCGTTAAAATTCCTTGACCCATATCTTCAGCGTTGAGTTCAACTAAAAAAGCCACTTCATCGCTTAAAACTTGGGTGTGAGAATAAATATTTGTTGCCACTAAGGGGACACCGCTGGCAAGTTGTTGATAAACTTTTAGAGGTGTATTGGTACCGCTACGACGGGGTGAAACCTGAACTTTAGCTTGATTGGCGTAATATTGAGCCAGTGATTGAGGGACACGCCCGGTGAATAAACAGTAATCTCCGATTCCACATTGTTCAGCCAAGTTAGAATATTGTTCTACTTGAAGTGAAGTTCCGCCGACTATTAATAAGAAGGCATCAGGATCAGCGGCAATCACGTGCTGAAATCCCTGAATGAGAATGTCAATACCTTGATAGGGTTCTAAAGTTCCGGCATAAACCACTAGGTTTTTACCGGAAATTAAACCATCAATTTGAGTTTCTGGCTTCGATTCAAGGGCAATCATTGAAGAATATCTCCTGTTTAGAGTGTAATTTTTAAGTTCAGCTCAATTCAATTACAGAGAAAGCTTTATTTGGCTGTTGCCAATTGCACCTCATCAAAAATCGAATTTTCTATCAGAAACACCCTTTCTTTTTGTCCGACGATGCCTACAGCGTAGTTATAAAGGCTCGGACATATGGTGATTGTAGCATCTGATTTATGTAGACAAGCATCTTCCATCCACTTAAACAAATTGATAATTGTTTTCGAGGTGGTGAAGTTAAAGTTTGTCAACTGTTCGGGAAGGCTAGAGTGCATATCGTAAATCAAACGATATTTAAATATGGGCTTTAATAGGGCGCAGAGGAAAATTGCTTCTTCATGGGCATGAACAACATCGTATCGATTTCGCAAGAGTAAAGCAACTGTCCAAATCGTAATAAAAATATCTAAGAACAGCTTAAACATAGATGGACCAATTTTAACTTTTCCAATCCATTCAAAGTTAGGTGTCCGAATGATTCGTACTCCAGGAATATCAATATCTTGACCTTCCCCGTAGCACAACAAATCAATGTCTGTTCCGAGTTCGGCTGTAATTAAGGTTCGATAATAAACGCTGAATGGGGTTCCCCGAGGGGTATAAAAAGGTTGAGGCGCGATCACAAGTGCTTTTAACTTTTTCATGCTTTACTCCGTTTGCGTTTCACAATTTGCATGGAAACCTGATTGCGTATAAACCGAAGGGGTTGTTCACGACTGCCGTAGGCTTGAATTGCAGCCGATGAGTCCAGTAACATTTGCTTGAGGCTTTCGGCGGGTTTGTCTGGATTGAGATTTCCAAGAGTTGCAAATCCAAAACTACCCGGACGACAAGACTCATATTCAAATGGCAATGGGTCAGTTCCTGGTAAGATCTGTAATCCCTGTTGTGTAGCTTGCTTAAATAAAGGTGGGACGGGCCAAAATGTGGGGCGACCGCCATTATCCCCTAAAAACAAAGCTGAAAAAGGATTGTTCTCGAGAAGACGAGTGAGAATGGTACCGCGATGTCCAATCCACTTGCCAAACCCCCAAGGAATGACCGGGACACCGCCACTAGAAATCACAGCATCAATTGTTTTTTCTAGTGTTGAACCATCTTCAAAGGTTTGAGCCGTTAACAAAGCCAAAACCTCTAGATTTTCTGAGGTGACGACCTGACGACCTGCGATTAAGTAAATTCTTTCGCCTTGAGAATTCTCGACAAAAATAGAACAATCTTCCTGAGTTGCATGAATGTTCCACTGACCCATTTTCTGTTGCTCTGAACCCTTACCCTGATGTGCTAACTGAGCAAGCTGACGAAAATAATGATCACTTTGGGTTTCAGTCAATAATAGAGTGGACTGAAAGTGGTTAGGATGACCTTGCTGACGAGCCGAGGCTTTGAAATTCTTGAGTGCTGAGTCAAAAAAGGCTTCTAAATTGAAGCAACTATAGATATGAACATGAGCATCGACAAGAATATATTGAGAGCTGTCAGAAGTTGTCATTGTGTTATTGTCAGACATTTGGTGCGAGTTAGCTTCACCCATTCCCCTATACACCGTTTAATAGAGATGTCTTTAAGATAATGCTTATTCTCTGATTATGTAAAGAAAGTTTTGTAAAAAATTGAATGAGTGAATCGATTTTTTGTAAAGATTTAGTAAAACGAACAGTTTATCGTGTAATAGATCTGAGCGTTATTGAGAAAAAGCGGGTTTACATAGGGGATTAATTTTGGAGCGATTATACTCGACCATTTACTTTTGACTCAATACATCGAGTGTCCCACTTTGAAATTTGCAATCATAATTAGAAACAAATCCAACACCCATAACTTGTATGACTTAGAGGGCATTGACAAGAGCAAATCAGGGGGTAGATGTTGTTTGAGTTGCCCTGAAAGTAAATCCCGTGCCGCAAACCTACAGGAATAAATGATTTCGCTTTTAAACCAATGTTATCTTCTGTTAAACTCATCTGAATCAGAAGCGGCTGAGAAAGCTAGATTTTGTCATTACGAGATTTGGTCTCATAGGAATATACACCTAATTCATCTCACCGAATATCTGCAATTTTTGCCATAAGTCGTCTGCAAGATTGTCCCTGCAATGTGCGGAGATGGCATTGCTTTTTCTTTTGAGAAAATAATATTCAATTGATCATCTCGTGACCATACCCTCTCACTTGAGTTAATCGGTATGTTTGAAGAGTATGTTAGTCCGTAGTCAACATACTCTCGTTTAACAATTGCTGGCTTAACGTTTAGAAGCCATTACAATTCGTAGAATATACCAGAATAGTAAAGCAACGGAGGCGAACAATTCCAGCGATGCAGCAACATAATGTTGAGTTGAATAATGATGCATGATTTTAGAAGTATCATACAAAATTGCAGCCGAAGCAAACGCTACCATCACCACAGAAAAGACTAAACCTAAGGTAAACCCAAATAGAACACTACAAATAATTAAACCCAAGGCAACAAATCCACCTAACTTTAAAATCCCGCCTAAAAAGGTAAAATCTTTCTTAGTTGTAAAGGCAATTGCTGTTAATCCACCAAACATTAATAGGGTTAATATTGCTGCGGTTGGAATAACATTCTGATCAGAAAAATAAGCAGCCATATAAAGTATGGGTGCAAATAGTAACGCTTCTGCAACCACATAAATTCCGAGTCCTGCATATTGCGTATTCACAGAATCGGCTTTTGCTACTAAACTGCGGGAAAACCAACCCAACAGCATAAAGCCTCCCATTAAAATTAACCAGCTAAAGCCACTCCCAAACACAAATTTAGCTATTACATCGGCAATTCCAGTTTGAAACAGTAAGAATTCTACAACAATAAATGCAGCAACTGCACCGGCTAAATGAAGATAGGTTTTTTGAATAAACTGAGCGCGTTCGCTGGGTCGAGCCTGAGCGACAGTAATCATCTATACGACTCCTAAAGATTGTGAGAAGAACTTACTCTCAATTATAACAAATCACTTGATTTGCCCAACTCAAAAAAATATAAAATAAGCATACGTGTTTTTACTGAAAATATACTTTTACATTGCTATTCAAAGAGAAATAGCTGATTTATATTTTACTCATTATACAATTTTGTCTAATAATTAATTAGCGGAGAGAGTTATAACGGAACTAGTAAGTTATAGAGTTATACAATAGTTGGCTGCTCTGATCAATTAAAAATAATAAATTTTTTACAATTTAGTTTATACTATTTATAAATTATAAAAATCAGGTTTGATCAAACTGATATCAATAGTAGAGTGATGAATAACACAACTGCTGTAACCCTGGCTTCACTCTTTTATTTTTGGGAACAACTCAATCATGAAGCCCAAACAAACCTACTTGATCAAGGTCAATCTATTAGCTTGCCAGCCAGTCATTTTGTCTGTTTAGAAGGTGACATGTGTGATCATTTACCTTTAGTTATTTCTGGAAGTGTACGGGTTTATAAAATTGGAGAAACAGGTAGAGAAATTACGCTGTATCATTTAGAGAGAGGTGATAGCTGTATTCTGACCGCTTCAAGCATTATCAGTCAAAAAGTATTTCCCGCCTTTGCCATGACTGAAACTGAAGTTGAGGCGTTTATTATTCCGGCAAATCATTTAAGAGAATGGGTAAGGTCTAACCCGATTTGGCAAGAATATATCTTTGGGTTACTTTCTCAACGCTTAGCTAACGTCATTGAAATCATTGAAGAAGTGGCTTTTCGACGGATGGATTGTCGAATTGCTGCATATCTTTTAAATAATAGCAACAATCATCTTAATTTACGCACAACCCATGAAGCAATCGCTCAAGAATTAGGTAGTTCTCGAGAAGTGGTTAGTCGTATTCTGAAAAACTTTGAGAAGCAAAAATTATTGTCGATTTCGCGAGGACTCATTGAACTCAAAAACTACTCAGAGATTGAAAAAATTGCCCAAGCCTAAAAATTTTTAATCACTTCTTATGTGACTTTATCACAGAAAACCTCAGGCAATATTGACTATGCTTTGATCAATCACTACTTTTCGATTTCAACTCAAACAGGTAAAAACATCATGTCAGAAAGTCTCTCTTCACAATACCCTGACCTGTCTCGCCGACAGTTACTGAACTTCCTCACGGGTGCAGTGGTTGCAACCACCGCCAGCGCTGTAGTTTATCCCGCTACAAAATTCTTGATGTCTCCTACAGGCAGTACTAAAGATGGTTCAATTATTGCTAAAGATCGGTTGGGATATCCCATTCTTGCCAGTCAAATTTTAGCAGAATCCCCTGGGACTCGGGCTTTAGTCGCAGGATTAGCTGGAGAACCAACCTATTTAACCCTCACCCAAGCACGTCAGCTAGACAGGATTGGGATTGTTGATTATTGTACCCATCTTGGCTGTACTTTTCCTTGGAATGCCAACGACAATCAATTTCAATGTCCCTGTCATGGTTCTCGTTATGCTGCCGATGGGTCTGTCGTTAGAGGCCCTGCACCGCTTCCTTTGAAGCTTGTACAAGTTAAAGTAGAAGAAGATCAAATCTTAATATCACCTTGGACAAAAAACGACCCCCGTACAGGAGAAAAACCCTGGTGGGTTTAGGTTAGCAATAGACAATTTTAATCAGTGTTAAGCTGACGAGTAAACACAGAGAATTTGCCTGCGTAATCTATGGTTATTTTCTGTTCATTAAATTTCAATTAAGTTCAAATTAAAGAGCAATTCAGTTATCATGGAAAACATCAAAAAGATTAATGAAAATATAGCGATCGCCACAGAACAATTATCAGAAAAACAATTACAGCAAGCCGCACAAGAGGGTTATAAATCGGTACTCAATTTACGCTCTCCTCAAGAAGAGGGATTTCTAGAAGATGAAGCAGAACAAGCTAAAGCGGCAGGGTTAGATTACGTTAATATTCCTGTTAAACCGAATAATATTAGCGAAGAATTGGCAGATCGAGTGCTTCAGCAAATTGACCAACTTCCTAAACCTTTATTGGCACATTGTAGAAGCGGTTTTCGTGCAGGAGCGTTTTCTTTAATGTATGTTGCGACCCGAGAGAAAATATCAGCTAATCAGGCGATGGAGAAAGGTCAACAGATGGGATTTGATTGCAGTCAGTCTCCCGATATGAAAGCATTTTTTCAGCAATATGTCAGTAAATATAAATCAGATAAATAGAGATTAATTTCGTTAATTACTAAACTTTTAGACTGAATTGATTAAAATTTTAGTACAGTCTATTTGCAGTTCAAAAAACTTAATCAGCCTTTCGGAAAGCTCTGTCTTTCCGTTGATTTATTGAAGAGTTAGACCCAAAATAGAGACAGAACTCACTCTTTCTCAGATTACTATAAATCTGCTAACTAGATCTACAATTTCAACTGCTTTTATCAATTGCCACGAAGATTCAACACCCTTTATATTGACTGCCTTCTTCAGTTCTGACTAGATGTCAAAGTTGGGTTGATATCCCAATCATTTTTTCTAAGCATCAACAAGGGGGTTGTAAGACAGGAAGACAGTCAATATCCTTGATTTTCTGTTCTAAGCGCGGTTACTTTGAGTTAATATATCAAATGTTTTATAAATTTTTGTGAATTTACTATAACCCTTTCCTTAGAGGGATTTGAGGCTCATGCCTAAGATAGATTTATTATTCTCTCAAGAAAATGTAACGTACAACACAGAAAATTTAAATTATCTTGGAAGTAGGCAAGATTTAGTAATCAAAGTTTACGACAGGAGTTATTCTCATGACATTCAAATATCGTCACATTAGCTACGACTCAGATTGTTCAGGTGTTGACTGTGTAGAAGGAGACGCTGGCGGCAGATATCGAGGACAACAGTGGCACGTTCGTTATCCTAGACATTTATCTGTTCCTCAACCTCACCCCACCTTAAGATACCGGGGTGTTGCTTACAACATGAATCATCCCAGTGATCAAATTAATCTTGCAGTCGGGATGACATCGGCAAAAACTCAATCAAAAACACCCCCTGAAATTCCTCGCGAGACAGTCCCTGAAGACGAGTGGAAACAAGTTCATCAAGCGAATGTTTGCCGTTTATTGCAACGTCGGCGGCAACAGGCAGAAGCCGAAGATAACCAACAACTCTTAGAATTACTGGATTTAGAAGCGCAGCAGTGGGTTTGTTAAATGGGTTATTTGTTATTGGTTCTTACAAATAAAGAGCAATCTTGCAATACGACTCAACATTTGTGAAAAATAACAGAAAACCCATCAGCGATGACTAATCACGAACAACTCACTTAAAATAAGAGGGGTAAAAAAGCGTGAAGAAATGTAAATGGCTGATCAATTGATTCGTGCAACCGCAGCAGATAATGGAATTCGCGCTGTTGGGGTCATTACCACTCGTTTAACAGAAGATGCTAGACAACGTCACGATCTCTCGCCTGTGGCAACTGCTGCCCTCGGTCGGACAATGTCGGCTGGGCTGTTACTGGCTTCTAGTATGAAACGAGCTGAATCTAGAGTCAATATTAATATCAAAGGCGGTGGCCCGCTGGGGCGAGTGTTTGTTGATGCGGGGTTAGATGGTACAGTTCGCGGTTATGTTGATCATCCCCATGTTAATTTACCCTCAAATCCTCAGGGGAAACTCGATGTCGGCGGCGCAGTTGGAAAAGATGGCTTTCTTTATGTGATTCGGGATGTGGGTTATGGTTATCCCTATTCCAGCACGGTAGAATTAGTGTCTGGGGAAATTGGGGATGATTTAACCCATTATCTGGTTAGTTCTGAACAAACTCCCTCAGCATTGATTTTAGGCGTGTTTGTCGATTCACAAGGGGTACAAGCCGCTGGAGGATTATTATTACAAGTTTTACCCAAAGCGGCAACCGACGAGCAACTGGTTGAAACTTTAGAATCTCGCATTGAAACATTATCCGGATTTACCCCACTATTACGGCAACGTCAAACTTTACCCAATATTTTTCAACATCTTCTCGGAGATTTAGGCTTAAATATATTATCAGAAACCCAGATGCTACGGTTTCATTGTCCTTGTTCTTTTGAACGGGTTTTGGGGGCATTAAAAATGTTTGGTCAAGCTGAACTGCAAGATATGATTGAAAAAGATAACGGCGCAGAGGCAAAATGTGAGTTTTGCGGCAAATACTATCACGCTGATCCCAATCATCTTCAGCAATTGATCGCAGAATTAGATAATGATCCAGATTCCCAACAGTTGACAAAGCCTTCGATATTATTTTGAACAGAACCAACAACGTTCAATAGTCAGGGGATGGGCAGCAGGAATTTTGCGCTCTGGATCTGCTCTGAGGGGCTCATTCCCTGGTAGAATCACAAAGATTATATTGCACGAACAAGCCAAATAGTGGTATAAAACCCAAAAGCCAATCTTTCGGGATAGCGAGGGAGTGTTCAGTATTAAGTGTGGTGAAAGTTTTTTGGGGTAAACTCTATGAGAGATTATCGAAATCAACACAGTTATCGGTTATCGTCTGCCTCCCGGCGGCGGAGAAAACCATCTCAAACCCCAGATGAATCATTAGTGCGAAAAGGTCGAACTGAACGACTACAAGAACTTCGCGCTATGCTTGAAACTGGTGTGCAGGAGCAAAAAGGTCACGATCAAAGCATGAATACTCAACCTCCCAATCAAATGAGCGCCTGGAAGCCTATAGTTCCCGCGCCACAAACTCCACCAACCCCTCCAAAACCCCCGACTCAAAAGAAGAGTTTGTGGATGAAACTTACTCCGTTATGGTTAGCATTGATGGTGGTGAGTCCGGCCGGAATTGGGTTTGTTGCCAGCGCACAGTTACTCAAGTCTCCAACTTTACCCAATTGTCCTAAGATTTTTTGGCCCGTTGCTTCGGCTTCTCTACGGCTTTATTGCGCCGAATCAGCAGCGAAAAAACAAACGGTTAAAGATTTATTGGTGGCTATCGATTTAGTCAATAGTTTATCGGATGAACATCCCATACGCCATGAGATTAACCGCAACATTGAACAATGGTCTATGGATATTCTCACTTTAAGTGAGGAAGTGTTCCAAGCCGGAGAAATTAAAAATGCGATCGCCATGGCCCGTAAAGTGCCAGAAAATACCTCTGCTTATCCCCTGGTCGAAGATCGGGTGAAGAAATGGGAGTCTTTGTGGAATGATGCCACCGAAGTTTATGAGAAGTCAGAGGATCATCTTCGCCGTGAAGAGATGAATATGGCGTTTCGGGTGGCGACTCGGTTATTAAATTTAGAGAATCAATATTGGGGTACGACAAGATATCAAGAACTGGTTGATAAAATTCAAATTACCCGAGAAGAAAGCCAACAGTTAAATAAAGCCCGAGATTTGGCAGATGCAGGGGGTTTAGAGAAGACGCGGTACGCTTTGAAAGAAACTCTGGCAATTCCGGTTGAGAGTTATTTATTTGATCGCGCCACAGACGAAATAGGCAAATATAGCCGAGAATTACTGGTTTTGGCAGAGAAAAGCTTAGAAAAAGGCGATTGGCGCACCGCAGTTAATGCAGCCACAGAGATTCCGCAACGGGCAAATGTAGAAAAGCAAGTACAAGATTTTATCGTGATTGCCCGCGCCCATATGCCTGCGACTTTAAATACTGTTAAAGGCTTGAATGATGCGATCGCCCAAGCCCGACAAATTGGCAAGGATCGTCCTTTTTATGGTAAAGCACAAAAATATATTCGGGGCTGGCAACAGGAAATTACAGCGGTGGCTATGTTAGAAGAGGCCCGCAAAATGGCTCGTACAGGTTCTGTCCAAGACTTAAAGCAAGCGGTGACTCAGTTACGGGGGATTTCCAACTCTAACCCTCGGGGCAATGAAGCCCAAACTCAGATGGCTCGTTGGACGGCGGAAATTCAAGAAATTGAAGATGCCCCTGTATTGGAAGCAGCGGATCAATTAGCAAGTTTCGGAGATTTAGATTCTTTAAAACAAGCGATTAATCAAGCCCGTAAAATTAACCGGGGACGGGCGTTGTATGATGAAGCTCAATCTCGGATCGCAGAATGGCAAGATCGCACTCAACGTCTGGAATATCAACCCGTTTTAGATCAAGCCCAGCAGTTAGCGGCAGAAGGTAATTATTCGGAAGCAATTGCCGTGGCTGAGAAAATTAAACCCGGTATTGTTGTCTATCAAGATGCCCGAGATGATATCCGCCAATGGCAAACCCAGGTACAGGATATCCGAAACCTGAAAGATGCAGAAGCCTTTGCCTCGGGAGGAACAGCAGATAGCTTTTCGACAGCAATTTCTCTAGCCAGTCGGGTATCGAGTTCAAGTTCTTGGCGCTGGCAGGCGGATCAGTTGATGAATGAATGGAGTCAACAGCTTTTGGCGATCGCCAATGATCACTCAACAGTAGACTTGTATAAAGCGATTGAGATGTTGCAACAGATCCCCTACGGAACCAGCGTTTATGAGACGGCTCAATCTCAGATTCAAATGTGGCAAAGTTGGTTAACCCCGGCAGAGACACAGTACAGTAGCCCTTCCTACGATAGCTACGAGAGTTACGATAATTATGGCGGTTATGATAACTCTCAAGGGTATGACTCCTATCAAGGTTATGACTCTTATCAACAAGAGTACAGCCCTCAGCCCTATCAAGAACCCACTCCCCCGCAACCGACTAATTCTGCCCCAGTTCAAAATGTACCTGCATCTGCGCCTGAATTGAATAAACCGATTACACCCGGTAATAAGTTTATTGATTAACGGGGAAGGTGGTGCGTCTGACAGACGCACCCTACAATCTGCTTTTCCTTCTAATCGCAAATGACAAACGATAAATAAATAACCCTATCTTACATCCGTTCTAAGACAGAAATTCCCAGTAACGATAACCCCAGTTTTAAGGTTCGTGCAGTTAAATCAGATAATTCCAGTCGGGATGTTCGTTGAGGTTCTTCTGCTTGTAATACCGGACATTGTTCGTAAAATTGATTGAATTTTTGACTGAGTTCAAATAAGTATTGACACAAGCGATTGGGCATCAATTCTTCAGCCACTGTCTCAATTAAAGATTCCAGTTGTAATAAATGTTTTGCGAGTACCAGTTCTGCTTCTTGTTCTAATTTAATTTTAGCAGATTCTCCCACTTGATCAAAATCAATTCCCCCTTTACGGCTAATCCCTTGAATTCGGACATAAGCATAGAGTAAATAAGGGGCCGTATTGCCTTGTAAAGCTAACATTTTATCAAAACTAAAAATATAGTCACTGGTGCGATTTTGACTTAAATCTGCGTATTTAACGGCACTTAAACCCACCACTCGCGAAACATGCTCAATAAATTCAGGGGTTTCTGTGCGTTTTTCTGCTTCTAAACGTTGAATTAAATCCGTTTTTGCCCGGTTAATGGCTTCCGCTAATAAATCTTTTAATCTGACGGTTTCTCCTGAACGAGTTTTTAGTTTTTTACCATCTTCCCCCTTAACAACACCAAACGGAACATGAACAAGTTCAACCGTTTCGGGTATCCAACCCGCCCGTTTTGCCACTTGCCAAACTTGGGTAAAATGATTAGATTGCCCCGCATCTGTGACATAAATAATTCGATCTGCTTTTTCTTGTTCAATGCGATGACAGAGTGCCGCTAAATCAGTTGTAGCATAGTTATAACCGCCATCGGATTTCTGGACAATTAAGGGTAATTGATTACCTTCTTTATTGGTAAAACCTTCTAAAAAGACACATTGCGCCCCATTATCTTTAACTAATAATCCGGTTTGATCTAATTTCTCCACCACATCCGGTAACATAGAATTATAAAAAGATTCTCCCCGTTCGGTTAATTCAATCTCTAATTGATCGTAAATTAACTGAAATTCTCGCCGAGATTGATCGCATAATAATTGCCACGCTTTGCGGCTATCTGTGTCTCCAGCTTGTAACGTTACCACTTGTTGACGAGACTGTTCTTGAAAGGTTTCATCCTCGTCAAACCGAACTTTTGCTTGACGATAAAACGCCACTAAATCTCCTAAATCTAAAGCATCGGCTGTGGTTAAAGCATCAGGATAAACCTCTTTTAAATAAGTAATTAACATCCCAAATTGTGTCCCCCAATCTCCCACATGATTCAGGCGTAAAACATCATGTCCTTGAAACTCTAAAACACGAGCAATACTATCTCCAATAATGGTAGAACGAAGATGTCCGACGTGCATTTCTTTGGCAATATTGGGACTGGAAAAATCAACAATAATTCGTTGGGGCGGCTGTGATAAAGAAATGCCTAAACGGGAATCATTTAAAATAGAATTAAGTTGTTGTTCTAAATACTCCGGTTTGAGGCGTAAATTAATAAATCCAGGCCCTGCTATTTCAACAGATTGACAAATCTCTTTAACATCAAGCTGTTCTATAATTTCAGCAGCAATAATTCTGGGATTCTTCTTTAAACGTTTTGTTAAAGACATGGCAATATTACATTGATAATCTCCAAACTTGGGATTACTTGCCGGAACTAACATCGGATCAATTTCTGCAACTTCATCACCAAAAGCGGAAATTAATGCTTGTTTAAATTTTAATTTAAGTTGTACTTCTGTAGATAACATTTTTTTTGAATATTTCAATAAGAATTAGACGATACGCTGTAGCTATAAGTTCTATATTATATAGCAATATGACTCAATTTTTAATCAATCACTTAATCTAAGCCTACAAAAATGGGGACTTAGGGGCAATATTTTTAGATTGTGATCTCTGGCTATATTGTCAGTCATTTATTATTTTAATCGAGTTAGTGGTAGTCATCTGGATTATCTGAATTCATAGTATAAGGATCTTCTGGTTCTATTCCTACGTCATCTGCGTAACGGTTTTGTTGACGAACTTGCTGCATTGAAACGCTAGACTCTTCATCTGCATAAAACCGATAAAATAAGGGTTCGTCCTCAAAATCATGTTCATCTAAAACATGATGAATAATCCCTTGTTGAATCATTAATTGCCCCATTATAATGGCTTCTTCACGAGTTGACTTTTCATGTTTCATTAACCAATCAACTGCATCTGAACCGATAAAGACTTGAGGAAACACTTTTAATTGAAACCGTCTATCTTGAATACTAACGCCATTTTCTCCTCGCATTGCAGTGACAATTGCATCCCAGTCATATTCCTCTCGAATTGTCAGTTCTTCAGTAGAAGGAGTAGAGGTTTTTAATAAGATATTTTGTGAATGATCATCTGAATAGTTGGCTTGCAACCCGGTTTGAACAACCGAACTCATTTCAGGTGTTTTTAAGTGTAAATCTCGCTGAGGATAAGGAATTTCTATACCATATTTTTTTAGATATTTTCCAATTTGATTATATAAATGGTTTCTAACTTTGGGTTCTTTTAATGGATCTTGAATAAATGCGACCACTCGAAAACGTAATTCACTTTCTCCAAACCCTCTAAACTTTACCTTTGGCGGTGGATGACGTAAAATATCTGGGTGTTCCACCTGTGAAGCCGCTTGTAAAACTTTATAGACTAAATCAATATCAGAATCATAAGAAACTCCAACATAAGTTTTAACTCGAGTCAGTCCGCTACGGTTCCAATTTAACACTTCTCCTTCTATAAACTGAGAGTTTGGTAATGTAATAATATAGCGATCAATATGGGAAATTTCTGTTGTTCTTGCGCCTATTCGTTGGACTAAACCCTGAAAATCTCCCACTTGAACAAGTTCTCCGACTTTAATTGGACGAGCAACAATTAAAATTAAACCACTGATAAAATCTTTAGCGATATTCTGTAAACCAAATCCAATTCCTACACCAATTACACTTAAAAGAATAGCAATTGATTGAAAGTCAACCCCTCCCGCATTAATAATGAGGAGAAAGCCTAAAGAAAGCAGACTATATTGAGTAAAAAAGGCAATGGCATCTTGTAAGCTTTGATCGACTCCGGCTAAAGGTAGAATCCGTTGTTTTAAAAATTGAGTTAATAAACTACTCAGTAACCATAAAATAATAGTGGAAATCACAATGATTAAAATACGATTTAAGGATATCGGAACTTCTCCTAATTTAAACATTCGAGTCGTAAATGTATTTTCAATTAAATGAGTAACTTGATAGAGTCCTCGTCGCAGAATCGGAAAGAGAGATAAACTGTAATAAATAAATCCTAGCCAAACAATTATTTTTAATAACAATAATCCGAGTAACTGTAGCGAACCTTGGTGCTTTTTTGTACGTTGCCTCCGTCTGTATTGGCGATCTAACCAAAATAAAAAACCTTGAATCATTGCAGTTACAAAAAAGGCGACAGCTATCATTTTAAATGCCCACATTCGATAGCTAATACTTCGCTCTTTTAAACTAACTTCTAATGCTAATCTTACTTTTTCTTGCCAAATTTCTGCCTGTTCTCGTGGCATCATTCCGGGTAGTAAATCTGCTTCTGTAATGGAGACTAAATAACGATTATTAACTTTTAGAACAATTTGTCCTTCCTGCTGCTGAATAGCGACATTAACAGGTTGTCCTTTTAATAAATTTTGATCTAATTTTTTCTGCAATAATGTACTAATTTCTTCCGCTCTTTCTTGAGCTGTAAAATTCTTAGTATCCCCGACTTTATATAATTCTCGTCCATCCAATACAACAGGAACTTTTGGGTTTAACTCTTGAGTTTCAGGAGTTTGTGCTTTTACAATACTCGGAATTGAAAAGTAAAGTAAAACTGCACAAAATGCAATGAGTAAATTTTTAATCCATCGATGATATAAGGAGAAACGAGTTAAAAAAGTGGACATATTTCACCCGGCTAAAATTTGAGTTATTGTTGAAAGGATTGATTGTTAAATTTCTATCATACAATAAATTATCCCAATCTCGCTTATTTTAGAATGAATTAGATTACCTAGATTTACTCTAATTTTAATAAAGACTTTACCTACTGTGTTTAAACTAATTATTGCATAGTCGTAAAACAAGGTTTACTTTCCTCATGAGTCAAAACCCAAACCTCAACTCATCTGACTTACATCGTCGAACCGAAGAACTAATTCAAGCCTATCAAAATCGTTATCAAATCGCCATACAAGTGGCTAAAAGAGCAAAAAGGTTTCGTTATAAAGATTTTGATAATCCTAATCATTCTAATACGAAACCAATTCTACGAGCCATTATTGAAATGTCTGATGAACTGACTCAGCCTGAATTAATTGCAGAATCTTATCATTGACTTTCTTAAGCTCCTTGTCCATTCATTGCAGGAACTTGAATTTCTTTAATACAAGTTGAACGAGATAAAGACAATACACAATCAATTATACTGATTAAATCATTTAAAGGTATCGCATTTTCCTCGGGTTCTCCAGCCGCTTTTAAATCTGCTAAAACTTCAGGCGTAGCAACATTTCCAGGATTAATGATAGTGACGGCAATTTTGTCTTGACGCAATTCTTCTCGTAGTGCATGAACTACGCCGCGTAAGCCAAACTTTGAGGCGGAGTTAGCAACTTCTCTGGCTGTAAAATTATCAAGTCCAGATAAAGCACCCATGAATATAATTTTAGGATTAGAAGACTGACGTAGGGCAGGTAATAAAGCTTTGACTAGACGAATCGGAGCTATTAAATTAACCCGTAATACCTGTTCTATTTCTGCATCAGAACACTGTTCAAAGCAATATTCGGGTGTAAATGCTTGGGTTTCCCATGTTCCACCCATGTATAATAATCCATCTAAGATTGTATGATTCACGGCTTGATGAATTCGATCAATTCCTGCTTTTGTGGTAACATCAGCCTCAATCCATTCTCCAATAGAAGCAGGAGTTCGTGATACTGTAATCAGTCGCTTTGTTCGAGCAATTAAATGTTCTGAAACAGCCGCACCAATTCCACGACTGGCACCAACAACCACTATAGTATTAAATTGTTTGTTCATGATTTCATCTCCTAATTTTTACTATTTTTATAGAGCGTAACTTAAATTTTTATCCAGTAATTGAGTTAAGGCTTGATTGAGAGCAATATAACCTTGTCGGTTTAAATGAAGTTCATCGGCTTGATATTCTGACAGAACGATATTTTGGTTATTGGCAAGAATGGGAAATGTATCTAAGATAATGATATTTTCTGAGGCTAAGGTTTTAAGATAAGTATTAACTTGATTAATCGCCTCCCCAATTTCATCTGACCAAAAGGGTTGACGTTCTAAAGGAACTTTTCCGATTGGAAAAATAGTCGTTAAAATAACTCGAGTGTTTAATTGCTGAGATTGTTCTACGATTTGTTGAATATTATTTTTACAATTTTCAATAATAGCCTGTTTTTTATGCGGAAATAAAGCAATTGTTTTTAAATCATTCACACCGACTTGAATAATGATAATATCAGGTTTTAAAGGCGCAATATGAGCATTAAATCGCTCTAAGGTTTGTATGGAGGTTTGAGAACCAATTCCCCGGTTAATAAATTGATAGGTTTCTAAATCGGGTGAAGTCCAACTAGCGGCTCTAGAATCTCCAAATAAAACAACTCGAGTTAGATTATTTTCTAGACTATTTTCAGGTGAAATTGGATATTTATTTAAGCCAATCGGATCTAAGCGCGTTTGGTTTAACTCTAAATAATATTGTTTGGCTCTATTAAATAAAAGAAGATTAAAAGCAACTGAAATAATTAAACTGCTGAAAATAAACAGTCCAGAAAGTAGCCAAAGCTTGTTTAATTTCATGAATAAATTTTTGCTATTTTACTGAAAATTATAATAATATAACGCTACATTTTATATGGTGTTTTACAGTTCTAAGTCCTAAAACCTTCTCACAATCCGCACTTTGCCTGTTCCCTGTTCGGGTGTTCCCTGTTCCCCCCGACTGCTCGGGGGCAGGCTCTGTTCCCTGTTCCCTGTTGTCTAGCGCTATACTTTCACAAAAAAAATCTATCAAGGAAATTAGTCTGTTGACATCCTCAATAGCTCAAAACTATATATTAAATTAAGTTCTACCGCAACGCCGTTTTACCTCAGTTTTTGACCTGGATAAACCAGGTGGGCACCGTCGTCGAGTTTGAAGTTTCCGAGTACTAAGCTCGGTTTACTGCCGCTCGAAAATCTCTTTGGTTCCCGTTATCAAAAAGTTATAGATCAATAAAACATATTGGCAGTCACCAACGTCGCAGTAGAACCTGATACCTATTATAACGATTTCATCTCAAATGTACAGCGGGTAAATCAACTTTAAACCAACTCTGTCAGAGCAATGCGACATAACACAGTACAATAGGAAAAGAGGAAAACTTAATGATTTTCACAACTTGTCGTTAATTTTTTAAAGAGGTCACCTTGAGTCAGCAGAAAGACGCAATCGCCCCCCACGGTGGAACTCTCGTTAACCGAATTGCCACCCCAGAACATCGGCAGGAACTATTGGAAAAAGCAGATACTCTCCCCAGAGTTCAGCTTGATGCTCGCGCCCTGTCTGATTTAGATATGATTGCCATTGGTGGCTTTAGTCCTCTGACAGGCTTCATGGAACGGGAAGATTATGAAACAGTGGTCACGGATATGCGCCTGCGAGATGGGCTGCCGTGGTCTGTTCCCATTACCTTGTCTGTGACAGAAGAAGTGGCAACACCATTACAGTCCGGGAGTCTAATTCGCTTAGATGATCCCGATGGTCAGTTTGTCGGGGTGCTAGAACTGACCCAGAAATACGAGTATGACAAAGAAAAAGAAGCTGAAAATGTTTATCGGACAACCGAAGATAAGCATCCGGGTGTGAAAGTTGTTTATGATCAAGGCGCAATTAACCTGGCAGGCCCAGTTTGGTTGTTAGAGCGTAAAGATCATCCCTTATTTCCGGCTTATCAAATCGATCCAGCGGCTTCAAGAGCTTTATTCCGTGAGAAAGGCTGGAAAACTATTGTCGGATTTCAAACTCGTAACCCCATTCACCGCGCCCATGAATACATTCAAAAGTGCGCTTTAGAAACAGTGGATGGATTATTCTTGCATCCCTTAGTCGGAGCGACAAAATCAGACGATATTCCGGCAGATGTGCGGATGCGCTGTTACGAAATTCTGATGGAAAATTATTATCCGCAAGATCGGGTGATCTTAGCCATTAACCCCGCCGCGATGCGGTATGCTGGGCCTCGTGAAGCCATTTTCCATGCGCTGGTGCGGAAAAATTATGGCTGTACTCACTTTATTGTGGGTCGGGATCATGCGGGTGTGGGTGACTATTACGGCACTTATGATGCTCAACATATCTTCGAGGAATTTAAACCCGGAGAATTGGGCATTACCCCGATGAATTTTGAACACGCTTTCTATTGCACTCTTACCGGTGGGATGGCTACCAGCAAAACCAGCCCCAGCAAACCCGAACAACGGATTCATTTATCCGGGACTAAAGTTCGGGCTATGTTACGCGATGGTAAGATGCCACCCCCTGAGTTTTCCCGGCCAGAAGTTGCTGCTGAATTGGCGAGAGCCATGCAAGTTCCGTCTTAAAGACTGAGCTAGTTGAGATTGAGCGTCATAAAACTTAGCTGAAGCTCCGTTTCCCCGATCAAATTGATTCGATTCACATTCAGGGTGCAGTCGGGGTACGGGGCTGTTAAGTCAGATTGGGTATAAAGTTTGCCCAGAAGTCGGTTAAGATGCTATGAAGGTTGCGTAAAAAAAGTCTTGTCATCTTGGTATGAAGCGCAAGTCACCGAATCTAAAGATTTAATTCAACGGTTGGAACTTGCACAGAAGAACTGACGACGAATATTAAGATAGATAGAATCGATAGCAGTGAGAATAAGGGGACGAAGTCAGGGATAAAAGCATGGGATTAAAGCGACGAACATTTCTGAAACGAACCAGTTTGATTTTAGCCGCACTCGGTATCAGTGAGGCCGTATGGTGGCAAGAGTGCGATCGCTATTACCAAGCTTTGGCGCAGTCAACGAACCGCAAATTGGCTCTGCTGGTTGGGATTAATCAATATCCAAAAAAGCCGGGTGAGTTTGAGCCATTGCAAGGCTGTCTCACCGATGTAGAACTGCAAAAAGAATTATTAATTCATCGCTTTGGTTTTCAGCGGCAAGATGTTTTAACCTTAACCGATGGCCAAGCCACTCGAGACGGGATTGGGTCGGCATTTCTGTCCCACTTAGTCAAACAGGCAGGCCCTGAGGATGTGGTGATGTTCCACTTTAGTGGTTATGGCTGCTATTTACCCCGCTCAAACACTCCAACACAACAGGCTAATGTTCAATCGGCTTTAGTACCCGTCGATGGTACCACTTCTGGGTCGGATAATTCTTTGATTAATAATCTGTCTCAAGAGACGCTCTGGCTGTTACTGCGATCGCTATCAACCCCCAATATCATTACAGTTCTCGATACCAGCTACAACTATCCGGGTCAAACTCAACAGGGAATGCTACGAATTCGTTCTAGCGATGCCCCCACAGCGACTCAACTCAGTGATGGTGCAGTTGCATTTCAAAGCCAACTGTTAGAACGACTCAACTATTCTCCTGAACAATTCCAACAACGCTACTCGAATCAACTACCCGGTACTGTCCTATCTGCCGCTAAACCCGATCAAATCGCCGCTGAAATCACTCGAGATGGATATAGTGCTGGACTATTTACTTATGGTTTAACCCGCTCTCTCTGGTCCATTCGTCCCGAAGCCAATCTCAAAAATTACTTTACCCAAGTGGCAGGACAGGTTGAAAAAGTCATGGGCGCGAAGCAACAGCCCCAACTGTCTCAACAAATTACCACTCCCACTGAAAATAAGCCCCTTAGCGTTGAGCCCATCAATCCCCTTGTTGCCAATTCCCCCCCGGCTATTGGTATTATTCAGCAAATTGAAGATAATGGCAATATCAAAGTGATGCTCACGGGGTTATCCGAAACCGTATTAGAATGTTATGAATCGAACTCCTTACTGACAATATTGCCGGATGCAGATGCTCCAACTCCCGCATTTTTGCCCCAACTGTTAATTCAATCTCGTAACGGACTATTCGCCAAAACAACCCGACGCACTGCAAGAAATGAAGCAGCTCAAATGCCGTTAATAGCAGTCGGGCAACGGGTCACTGAAGCCATTCGAGTTATACCCAGCCCAATCGATTTGAAAGTCGCCATTGATCCTCAACTGAGCCGGATTGAGCGGGTCGATGCCACCAGCGCTTTTTCTGGAATTGCCGATGTTTCGATTGTCAAAAACGAATATTCTGCTGATTATATGCTCAGCAAGGTTCGAGATACAACCATCGCCCAAAGCCCAACAGCACCCCTACCCAAAATGGTTCAGGGAAATTATGGTTTATTTTCCTTAGGACAAGCTTTACTGCCTGATAGTGTAGGTGAAAGGGGAGAGGCCGTCAAGGTCGCCATTCAACGATTAGTTCCCCAACTCCAAACCCGACTGGCTGCGAAGTTATTAAGTTTAGCTGTGAATGAAGCTTCAACCCTATTACAAGTCAAAGCCACATTTGCCCGACTCACCCCTCAGTCTCAAATTTTACTCACTCGCCAAACTCCTCAACAACCGACAGCAGCATCGTTAAATTTACTCGGAAACAAACAAGCCCAGCAAACAGAGGCTGAAAAATCTTCCTTACTGGCAACTTCAGCTTTCGTCTCCTCTCAGTCTTCCCCAAAATCAACCCAGGGCATGCTGAGCGTCACCACTGGCAGCCGAATTCAATATCAGTTACAAAATAACGGTAATTTACCCATTTATTTTCTGTGGTTTCGCTTCGATAGTGAAGGACAAGCTTATATTTTTAATCCGATTGTTAATGCTCCATTAGAGAGTGATAATACAGAAATACGTCCTCAACAAAAACGAGTTCCGGTTGGTAAAGCCCTCAGTTTACCCACTGCGAATTTATATGATAACGCTGTTTCGGGTGAGATGACGGGTGAACTATTACAAGGCCCCCCTGGATTAATTGAGAGTTATATTATCTTAAGTCACACTCCTTTTACCCAAACCATTCAAACCATTCAACAAGAAACCCAACTTAGTGGTCGTCCCGCTCAATTAATCTCTTTACCGAACCCGTTAGCTGTGGCTCAAGCCGTTTTAAAAGATTTAAAGATTGCCAGCCAACTCAGCGTTGAACGAGCCGGTATTTCAACAGAAGATATCGCATTAGATGTGAATGCCTGGGCTGGATTTAATTTTATTTATCGAGTGGTGTAAATTTGTGCTTAAGACAATAGCCTGTTGAATATCCTATTGCCAGAGTCTCTGTCTCTGTAATGAGTGATGCTATTGGGGCATTGCGCTATCTATGCAAGATTAACACAGCTAAGTTCTACAAAATATCAGTAGTTGCACGGAAAACAATAAAATCAAGTCTCTAAAAGTTCAGTAATTGTTCTGTAGAGATCTGATATGGTATGGGTCTACCCTAGGGGCATATTGCACAAGATGCTGCCTTAATCCTAGATGATGATTATTACTTCTTCTGCCTGTCTACCCATTCATCCGGAAATTCGAGATCTCAATTATTTAGCTTCAAATCCTCGGTTGAGTCATTTACAGAAAAAACCCTTAATTGTCATAGACCCTAGAGTTGAAGATTATCATCAGTTGCGGGCAGCAGTAGAAACTCAGGCAACAATTCTCCTGTTAGATCAAAGCTGAGATGGAATTGAGCAAATTACCCAAGCATTAGTTACTCATCCCAGCGATAGTCTTCATATTATCTGTCATGGCAAACCAGGAACATTATACCTAGGTGAAAATCCCATTACGGATGATAATCTTGTCAGTTATCAGCATTTCCTCAAACAATGGAACGTTAGTGAAATTTTACTCTATGCTTGTCAGGTTGCAGACAGTCCATCGAGTGCATTTCTACAACGTCTGCATCAATTAACCAATGCCAATATTGCGGCTTCCCAATATCCTGTGGGAAATGCGGCTAAAGGAGGAACTTGGCACTTAGAAACACAAATTGGTACAGTGAACCCTAAACCTGCATTTTCATCTCAAGTTTTGCAGGAATATAGCGGTATTCTACACAGTTTTTATCTCGATCAGTTTGGCACATTTGAAACTGATGTCATACTGGGGACAAGCAATTCAGATGATATTGTTGCCTTAGCTGGAGATGACACCATTGAAGGCTTAGAAAACCCGGATTTGCTGTCAGGAAACGCGGGTCATGACATGATCAATGGTGGGGCTGGTAACGATGTTATTTACGGTGGCGGGGATAACGATACAATTATGGGCGCTGATGATGATGATATCATTACAGGCGATCAAGGTAACGATCAGCTGAGTGGAAATCAAGGTCGTGATACCCTCGTGGGGGGTATTGGTAACGATAATATTTATGGCGGATCTCAACAAGATTTACTGTTTGCAGCCAGCCTCAATGATTATGCGGTAGAACAAAGTCTTACCCTAACTCTCCCTACTGGAGTCACAGGAAGCACTGCTACTGGAACATTAACATTTATTGGGTTTACCACTTCAGCTAGTCAACTCGATATTGAAGGAACATTTAATAACCTCAGCAGTCCTTTACTCACATCTGGCGAAACAGATTTAAATGGAAATCTTCCCAGTGCCATTCATTTAAACTGGGGTCAAGAAGGTTTTGCTGATTCTCCGATTCGTAACCTGAGTGTAATAGATAATGGGGATGGATCAGGTAACTTTAGCGGTATATTATTTTTAAACTCTGCTGAAATTTCTGCTTATTTATCAGGGAATTATCGGGTTAATATCAATACAGTTAATTACCCCGCTGGAGAATTACAGGCTCAACTGAATCCGAATCAGAATATTCGCTCTTTTCAAGCACAATTAGATGGGGAACAAGCGGGTGTTATTTCTTCAGCAACTGGATTCGCTATTTTAACCTTAAATGAGACACAAACCGCGCTAGATTACTCGATTAAATTTAACGGAATTAACTTAGTTGAAGATCCCACACAGCGCACTCAACCTCAAGATCTGACTAAGCTTCATCTTCATCTCGGTGAAATCGGTGCAAACGGCCCCCATCTTTTAAATATTTTTGGTCTTCCGAGTGAAGATGATCGGGATTTAATGGTGGATTATGAACAAGAAAAATTAACCGGAAAATGGGATGATTCTGATGCTTCTTTAATTGAGCAAGGCAGCCCCATGAGTAGTAAGTTTCTTTCTACTAATCTTGAAGTACTAATGAGTGGACAATCACATCTTAAAGTACATACTAATGCCTATCCGACAGGTGAACTTCGAGGACAAGTCTTACCGACGAGTAATAATCTATTTGGAGATAGTGATAATGATGTGCTTGTGGGTAGTTATGGTAATGATATCCTTGATGGCGGTTTAGGAAATGACACGTTAACGGGACTGGGGGGAAATGATATCTATGTCCTAGCTCCGGGAAATGGCGTAGATTTAATTCATTTTGAAGATGGATTAGATAAAATCCAATTATTAGATGGGTTAACGTTTAGTGATTTAACAATTTCACAGGGAACCAATACAGATTTAGCTGCAATAGACAGTCAGAATAATACATTAATTCAAGTCATGGCAACTGGAGAATTATTAGGGGCTTTATCTTTAACTTCAGTAAATACAATTAACGCTGATGATTTTATTTAACAATCTAGTACCCTATGAAAAGATTGTGAGTAAAAAAGTCCTCTGAATTAAATAATCAAACAATGAGACGATCTGACTAATGTAAGCCTTGGCTTGCTTTGCTGGAGCGCGTAGCACGTATCGCCATAGCAATATCTCCTCATTGAATTCACCTTAATTTAGGATTAAATTTGAGGTGAATTTTTATATTTTAAATCTCTATAAAAAAGTATTGACGCTGCTAAAATCTCTTGTTATTTTGAGTAAAAGAAGCAAACTCCGACAGTTTAAAACCTTTTAATAGTCTGCTGATCTTATTGATAAATTAAGCAAAAAAAAGAAAGATTAAAGAGATGTTAAACCGAATTTTCTTGAACTCTTCTTTGATCCCGCTCACTTCTGCCTCTCAAAAATATTAAGAATTCTGAGAATAGATAGATTATGCATTGACACCCCGTCAATTGCTGCTGTTTGTCGTGCATTTATTTCAATACTTCATCAGAAACTCAGCCGATAAAAATAATCTATTAAATAGCCAGACAAGCTGTATTTTGAATCAATTAAATTAGGAGCGCAAACCATGGAAAATACTCAACAAAATTCCACTTCATCTTCAGGCATCAGCTACAAATTCACCGATTTTATTTCGCCTGAATTTTCTTTAAGCGATCGCTATAATGAGAATGCGCCATACAACGAAGCCCCACAGTATGAATGGCCTAAAAATATTGGATTACCGATTGCTACTAATTTCTCTTATCCTGATGTTTTACAAGAGGATGTTTTAGATCGAAATATTAATGCACCAGCCGCAACTGATGCCTATGAAAAAGCCCTTTCGGTTTATACAGGCCTGCAAGAACAAAGCAAGCCTGGGTCGTATCAATGGGATTCATTTCCTGCTGGAGAAGCCCAACAATTTCTAATTACCAGTGTTGATAATAATAGATTAGCTGAAATCGGCCCAGAAACCAAAGATGGGACAACCACTTTAGATGTGGTAACGACTTCAAATTTAGATCGTCCTTATACCCTATCTTTAACGGTCACACCTTACAACGCAGGGCCAATTCCCCATACTCACTGGGCAGAGGATGAATGGTTTATTGTGTTGCAAGGAGAAATGGATGCTTGGTTACCATTGACTCAAGAAAAACCCTATGAAGTGGGTGAAATTCCCGGCCAAAATGGTGTCCCTAAAATTGAAGAATATCATTATGTTCACTTTACCCCAGGAGAGGTGGGATTTTTACCGGCTGGTTATACCCATAATTACCGCAATACCAGTCCCACAGGAGAACCCTTAATTTTCCTGACCATTTGGTCCCGAAAAGATGAAAATCATGGGGGAGAAGCAAGATTTGCAGGGGGAATTGAGGAGTTTTTTATTAAGCCTGGAATTGGAACGTTTTTTGATACAGCAAATGAAGCAGCAGCCTTTGGATCACTGTATAACAAAACTCCGGGTTCAGACGATGCAGACAGACTACAAGAACGATTTGTAAAGTATTTCAATGAATTTCCACTAGACTATGTTTCCATGAGTCAAAACTTTGGGAGTTATTTAGAAAAAGGGGGTAATTGGAACCCTGCAATTCCTAAAGATACCCAACCCGTTCCTGTGCCACCCCCTATTGGCCCGTATGCAGCTCCGACCCCAAATGTTGCCAGTCAAACTGTTAATTTTAATCCGCCTCTAGATCCACCCGTGATTAAAAGAGTTAATATTCCGGTTGCCGGTGCAAACACTCAACAGATTTTGGATTTAGTCAATAGCTACGAAGCAAGTATTCAACAACAGAATGACCAGGGCTTAATCTTTGCCGATTTTTATCAAGATCCGAATAATCCTCAAAATTATTTATTGATCGAACAGTGGCAGAATTACTCTCAGTTGGTTCAATACGAAGAATTAGTCGGTAACCAATTTATTAATCAGCTCAAGGCCTTAGTGGGAGAATTGAGCGAACCAACAATTGAAAGCATTGATACAGATTCTTACGCCAACGATCAAAAAGTTTTAATTGGGAAGTTTCAAGCCAAAGAAGGAACAAGAGAACAAATACAAGATCTCGCGAGTCAGTTAATTTCACAAACTCAAGCCAATGAATCCGGTAAAAATTTAGCTTTTGAATTCTATGAAGATCCACAGCAACCCAATCAGTATATTTTCTATGAAAAATATATGGATGGAGCAGCTTTAACGGAGCATTTAGAAGCCCAGTATACAAAAGATTTCTTTGCCGGTTTTGCCCCTTTATTAACGGGTAATGGGTTGGTAGATGGGGATGTTAATGTCTATTCTATTCATACACCAGGTTCTCCCCTGAGTCAGGTTCCTCAAAATCAAGTAAAGGGGGTAGAAATCTTGACGAATTTGTTTGAATCAACACCAGAGTTATCGGTTTCTTTAGTGGCGTATCAGGGAATTATAGGGGCAGTTAATGAGACTTCAACGAACGATATTGGGATTAATCTAAAGTTTACAGCCGAGAATTCCAGTAATCAACCGATTGAATATGGAATTTTTTCAGTTGACGATAGTAATTATCGTGTTGATGGATTATTACCCAGCGATCCGGGATATTTAGAAGCTGTAAAACAACGCAGAATTATTTTATTTAATACAACGAATAATCCAGACGCTAATCTTCCTAATCCTTCTCGAAATATTCCTGTTAGAAGCACTCATGGCTATGGTCTCTATCAAGTTGTTGGCGGTTCAATTCAGGATGCTAACCCTATCGTTAACTTCTCTTTTCAAGATCCTCAATTTATGATGCAGCCGATTACAGAAGGGGAAGAAGTTTCTTTTCAATTTGGGAATGGATTGGGGGGAACTGTAGCATTAAATGGCCCTGTTTTGAATTTTCAAGATACAATTAGTCAGCTTCAACCACAAGGGTTTAATCTCCTGGATACTTCAACCATTGTTAATCGTCAAATTAATGTTGGTATTCAGATCTATAAAGATTCCGATGTGATTCATCAAATTGGATTTTATCCTGTTGAGAATATAGAAGGAACTGTGATTGATCCGCTAACACAGCAACCGGTTAACCCAGGTGATTTTAACTATGCAAATGCGGCACTCTCTCCAGAGAATAAATTAGAGTTTAGTAAAGGTGAACTCATGGCGGGAAAAGTCGAAAATCAAGATAATTTAATCTTAAATAGTGGTAAATTCTATGCTCCTTTTGTTACAACATTTACCCCTGATGGACTACAACCTACTGGCACTTATTTTGCTTACGAAGCAGCTAACCCAGATCAATCAACTCGGATTATTTCTTTAGGAACAAATCAATTTGGAATTGAAGATGGATTAGGTAGCTTAGCAGATAACGATTTTAATGATGTGATCTTCAATCTAAATCTCAGTTTTGCTGGACTATCCTATCCCATTGTCTAAACAATTACTTCAATGTAATTAATTTATTGAAAAATCAAATAACCCTAACTCTTGAAAAAACATAGATTAGGGTGCATTTTGCTGTCTTTTTTTTGCATTAAAAAACATCTAAAAAAGTCTTGACGCTGCAAAAATGTATTGTTATATTGAACAAGTCAAACAAAAATCTTTACCTTAAACCCTTTTATAAAAATAGCTAAGTACATTTTTTAAAGAACTTAGACTATCGGTAAAAAGGGAAAATGAAACCGGATTTTGTAGAACACTCTTTTACTCTGGCTGACCTTTGCCTTGAAGAAATATCAATATTTTTGGTCATAAGAGTTCGTTCACTGACACCCAATTAAAGACTGCTACTGTTTTAATTGTCTTCAGTTCAATGTTTCAGAATAAACTCAAAAATCGAGGCTATTTTCTGATCGTCGTAACAGTTGCTTTCACCATTACCTTAATCTTCGGAAAAACTCATTCATTACAAGCACAAAATAACTCACCCACTGTGCCTGTTGTTGTTGCGTCTCGGTTTGAACTTAAACCCGAGAAACGTGAATTTTTTCTAGATGTTGCCACGAAAGCAATTGAACCTAGTCGGGCTGAACCCGGAAATATTAGCTACAGCTTTTATGAAGATCCAAATGTTCCCAATTCCTTCATTTATTTTGAAGAATGGAAAAGTCACAAAGCTTTAAAAGAACATCTTCAACGACCTTATGTTAAAGCAGTAGTTGATAACTTTCCTAATTTAGTTCAAGGGCTAGTTGACGTAAAAGTTTACGATATTAAAGCCTTGTCCACAACATTGTAAAGATTACCGAGGATTATTGCTCATGTTGACCCGAATCAACTATTACAAAGAGTTATCTGCTGATTATTCTAGACCTGATTTAGTTCCTGAAAAACAACAGAAAGAACTGATTGAATTAGCTAACAAATTCATTGCAATGAAGGAGGATATTTTACCTCCCGTTACCGCAGAATATTCTCTAGAAAAAATCGAACAGGAGAATAAAGACTGGTGGCCGACTCACTGCGAAGCCTTGCGACAAGGACGGGGAGATTTATTAACAGAAGAATACCGCAATAATCTGGTTTATTTCTGTCAAGATGGTCCCTATTCTGGCTTAGAACAACAGAAAGAACGAGAGAAACATTGGTGGGCTTTAATTGCCCAACCGGGTGTGACAATGTGCTGGCCAATTGTGATGTTTTACGGTGAACATACCTACTTTGAATGGAAATGTGTCGATGATGCCACAAATGAAACCATTGCCAAAGGAAACGTCACTTGGGTACGTCGAGGACATCGCGGGGGTTGTTATCTTAAAACCGAACAATTAACCTTCTATCGTGATGTGTTTGCGCCAGAAAACTTGTTACAACTGATTAAAACAGCTTAGGAATTATGACTCAATTGACTCAGACAAAAAATGCTGTTTTAGATGACAAAAACCTACAAGCTGGGTTAAATAGCATTAATCCAAAATTCGGTGATTTCTGTACTCGTGTCGCGGGTGAGGCTTGGGGTTTACCCTTAATTGATCAAAAAACAAAAGCCTTCATTACCATTGCGGTTGATGTGGCCAGTCAAACCCAAAACGGCCCCGGCAGTCCTTTTGCCGCCCATGTAAATATGGCAATGCAACAAGGGGCAACCCGTGAAGAAATCGAAGAATTGCTGCTGTTTATGTGTGTGTATGCAGGCTTTAATAAAGCAGCGGGTTGTTTCGGAGTATTGAATGAAATATTAGGAGAAAATCAGGGATAAATTATGACTCGAACAAAGGGAAAAATTGCAGTTATTATTGAAGAACATTTCGATGAAACTGAATACCAGCGCTTTAATGATTTCTTTCCGAAAAATGGTTACGAGGTTGAATATATTTCCAATCTGTGGAATCAACCCAGTTTAACCTTTAACGGCAATGACCACACCACTCAAGCCACTGTAACGGTTGACTTTAAAGATGTCAAACCCACGGACTATGTTGGCATTCTTTTAATTGGTGGGTATGCCATGGATCGACTGCGTTATCAAGTCCAAGCCCAACCGGGACAAGCGAATCAATCTCCAGCGGTTGAATTCTTACGAAAAGCAGTACAAGCGATGGATGGAGATCGGTTAAAAGTTGGGACAATTTGCCACAGTTTATGGCTATTTTGTGCCGATCCAAGTTTGATTCAAAACCGCAAAGTTACCTGCGCCCACAATATTATTTGTGATGTTGAAAATGCAGGGGGAACTGTGGTTTATGAAAACGGGGAAACTGTTGCCAGTTATATCGATGGCAATCTAATTACTGGCAAACACCCCGGTGTCGTTGAGGAATTTATGGCTATTTTCCTTGACAATATCGAAAAAAAAGTCGCCGCTTAATGGCTTAAGGACGACTGAAGGCAAATTTATTATCTATTAGTATTTTAGCAATGGAATACACCAGTTTTTCATTTTCCGACACCATTACCGGATACGTCACCCAATTTGACCGTATCAACAAGTGTTTTGGTCTCAAAACCTCCGATGGTCGAGAGTACACCGCTTACCTGACTGACACCACCTTCGGACGTATTGCCCAAAACCTAAACGAGGGTTATATTGACGCGACAGAACGCTTTGCAGAACTTCTCAATCCCGGTCAACACGTTTTTGCTTACGGGGTGTTCTATCCTCAAGCAGGGGGCTTAAAATTTGAAGTCAAATCAATGGTATTCCCTGGGGAAACCGTTGACAAATATCGTCACGAAGAACCCGACTGGTGGATTAATCAAATTCGATCTATTGCAGATTGTTATTTAAATTGGCAATTTGGATATCCCAGTAACCCGATTGACTATGCGGAATACCGCACCATGTTAAAACTCAGCGGGGTTAAACAACAGGATAATTATCTGCAAGAAACCGATACCATTTCTCGCTTAGTTTATGGGTTTGCTTCGGCCTATTTAATGACTGGAGAAGATCGCTTTTTAGAAGCCGCAGAAAAAGGCACAGAATATCTGCGGGAACATATGCGGTTTTATGATCCAGATGAGGATTTAGTTTATTGGTATCACGGGATTAAAGTCAGTGGAAATCGGGAACAAAAGTTACTCACTTCTGAATTTGGTGATGACTACGATGCGATTCCGGCTTATGAACAAGTCTATGCCCTCGCCGGCCCGATTCAAACTTATCGAATTACAGGCGATCCTCGGATATTAAAAGATGCAGAAATGACTGTTGATTTATTTGATAAGTTCTATCATGATTCAGAAAAAGGCGGTTATTTCTCTCATCTTGATCCCTTAACTCTTAATCCCAATGATGAGTCACTCGGACGTAACAAAGGGAAAAAGAATTGGAACTCTGTCGGCGATCATGCCCCCGCTTATTTAGTGAATTTGTATTTGGCAACTCACGATGAAAAGTATGCCAAATTCTTAGAATATACCTTTGATACCATCACTAAATATTTCCCAGACTATGACAATAGTCCCTTCGTTCAAGAGAAATTCAACGAAGATTGGAGTCATGATAAAACCTGGGGTTGGCAACAAGATCGGGCGGTTGTGGGTCACAACTTAAAAATTTCTTGGAATTTGATGCGGATGTATTCCCTCAATCCCAAACAAGAGTATCTAGAATTAGCTGAAAAAATTGCTGAAATTACCCCCGATGTGGGTAGCGATCGCCAACGGGGTGGATGGTACGATGTGGTTGAACGGACCTTAGCAGAAGGTGAAGAACAACATCGGTTTGTTTGGCATGATCGTAAAGCTTGGTGGCAACAAGAACAAGGCATTTTAGCTTACATGATCTTACATGGAATTCTCAACAAAGAGGATTATTTAAAACACGCCCGTGAGTCTGCTGCCTTCTATAATGCCTTCTTCTTAGATCATGATGACGGTGGGGTTTACTTCAACGTTTTGGCAAATGGAACACCCTTTTTAACCGGAACAGAACGCTTCAAAGGTTCTCATTCCATGTCCGGTTATCACTCAACGGAATTGTGTTATTTATCAGCCGTTTATACCAATTTGCTGATTACAAAACAACCGATGGATTTCTACTTCAAACCCTATCCGAAATCCTTCAAAGACAATATTTTGTATGTTTCACCGGATATTTTGCCACCGGGTAGTGTACAAATTGGTGCTTGTGAAATTAACGGCGAACCCTACAGCAATTATGATGCTGAAAAATTAGCGGTTACTTTGCCTGATACCGACGAACAAGTCAAGGTAAAAGTACAGATTATTCCTGTCGCTTAGAACCTCCATCCGTCAGCAATTAAAAATAAATCAACGAATCATTGCTGGCGGCTATCTCAATCTTTGAAACCTCAAAAAACGAGGTAAAAATGAATCATGGATATTACATTAAAAAGCCAAGATGATGTTGTTGTGGCTGAATTAAATGGGGAAATAGACGCAAAAACCGCCCCCACCGTCACGAAGGAAATCTTACCTGTCATTACACCAGGGAGCAAAGTTTTAATGAACTTAACCCAGGTGTCTTATATGAGTTCTGCGGGACTGCGATCGCTATTGTCTCTCTATCGTCAAAGTACAGCAAAAGACTCGAAACTGGTATTAGTGGGTTTGTCTGAAGAACTACAAGACACTATGTCAATGACTGGATTTCTTGACTTTTTTACCACTGCTGAAACGGTTGATAACGGGATTTCTACTCTGAAATAGAGTTAAAAATTCTCATCATTTTTGCTTATTTATGTCCACTTTATCGGCTGAATAACTCATGTTATTAGAACGCATTGATATTCACCCCACCCATAATCACAAAGGGTTTAAATTAAGACGAGGAAAACCCTTTCCTTTCGGCGCTAATTTAATTCCGGGTGGTGTTAATTTCTCAGTTTATTCAAGTCACGCCACTGCCTGTACATTGGTTCTATTTGAAAAACACGCCCCTGAACCAATGATAGAAATTCCATTTCCGGATGAATTCCGAATTGGGAATGTTTATAGCATGATTGTGTTCGATTTAGACTATGAAAATATCGAATATGGCTATCGCATGGACGGCCCCAATAACTTTCAAGACGGTCAGTGGTTTGATCAAAGTAAAATCCTTTTAGACCCTTACGCAAAAGTCATTGGTGGACGAGATGTCTGGGGAACAGACCCGGACTGGGATGATATTTATCATCATCGGGGTCGAATTGCATTTGATGATTTTGATTGGGAAGATGACCGCCCTTTAGAAATTCCTCCCGAAGATCAAATTATCTATGAAATGCACGTTCGTAGTTTCACCTGTGATTCTTCTTCTGGGGTGAAATATCCCGGAACATTTGCCGCAATGCGGGAAAAAATTCCTTATCTCAAAGAGTTAGGAGTCACTTCTGTTGAATTGATGCCAATCTTTGAGTTTGATGAGTTTGAAAATTCCCGTAAAAGCCCAATTACAGGGGAAACACTATTTAACTATTGGGGATATAGTACGGTTGGGTTTTTTGCCCCAAAAGCCGGTTATGCAGCCACCGGAAAGTTAGGAATGCAGGTGGATGAAGTCAAAGCTTTAGTTAAAGAACTGCATAAAAATGGGATTGAAGTGATTTTAGATGTGGTATTTAACCATACCGCAGAAGGCAATGAACGAGGCCCCTATATTTCCTTCCGAGGCTTAGACAACAAAACCTACTATATGTTGACCCCAGAAGGGTATTACTTCAACTTTAGTGGCTGCGGAAATACCCTTAATTGTAATAATCCTATCGTCCGAAATATCGTCTTAGATTGCTTACGCTATTGGGCGAGTGAATATCATATTGATGGCTTCCGATTTGACTTAGCATCAATTTTAGGTCGTGATTCTTTAGGATATCCATTAGCCAACCCTCCCCTATTAGAAACCCTGGCTTTTGATCCGATTTTAGCCAAGTGTAAATTGATTGCAGAAGCTTGGGATGCAGGCGGTTTATATCAAGTGGGTTCCTTCCCGGCTTACGGACGTTGGGCAGAATGGAATGGTAAATATCGCGATGCCATTCGTAAGTTTATCAAAGGCGATTGTACAGTGGGTGAAATGGCACAACGCTTGCAAGGTTCTCCCGATTTATATGCCGCAGCCGGTCGTAGTCCTGCCACTTCTATTAACTTTATTACCGCCCATGATGGCTTCACTTTAGCCGATTTAGTGTCTTATAACGATAAGCATAATGAAGCCAATGGTGAGAACAATAATGATGGCGCGAATGATAATGAAAGTTGGAATTGTGGGGCAGAAGGCTGGACAGAAGATCCGGGAATTAATGCCTTAAGAAGCCGACAAATTCGTAATGCTCTTGCCATTTTAATGATGAGTCAAGGCGTACCCATGATTCTCATGGGAGATGAAATAGGACGCTCTAAAAATGGGAATAATAATACATATTGCCAGGACTCAGAATTAAACTGGATGAATTGGGATTTCTTAAAGCAAAATACCGATTTATTCCGCTTCTTTAAACACTGTATTCACTTCCGCAGATCTCACCCGGTTTTAAGACCTCAATATCACTTCCAAAATCGGGATTATATGGGGAGTGGATACGCTGATATTACCTGGCATGGAACCCAAGCCTGGAATGCAGATTGGTCTGATTCTTCACGGACTTTAGCCTTTATGTTGTGTGGCAAACACGCCAAAGCTGGAACAGTTGAAGATAACAGTATTTATGTGGCAATGAATATGCATTGGCAAGCTCAATGGTTTGAATTACCAGGGTTACCAATGAATCAAAATTGGCACGTTTTTGCGAATACCGGATGCAGTTCTCCTGAAGATTGTTTTGAACCCGGAACTGAACCGAAATTAGACAATCAATCAGGACTATTATTAGGCGATCGCTCTGTTGTTATTCTCATTGCAAAATAGGACAAATTAATCATGACTTTTCAATCCAACTTAGAACTCAAAAATGACGTTGCAATTATCACCATGTCTGGAGAGTTAGATGGTGCATCTGCACCAACCCTCAAAACTGATGTCGAAAAAGCCGCAGCAGCGACTCCAAAACGCTTAGTTTTAGACATGACAGACTTAGAATTTATGGCAAGTGCAGGACTACGGATGATTGTTTTTTCTAAGCAAAAAATGGGTGAAGGAGTTGATCTTTATATTGCAGGCGCACCAGAAATGGTGGTCGATACTTTAGAAAAAGCAGGATTTCATCATAGCGTTACCCTTGTCGATCAATACGCTGCCTAACTAGCAGAATAATGATACTAAATTCGGGTTATGTTCTTAATAAACATCAAGTTTTCTCTTTTAAAGTCATTGGCAAATTGATCAAAGAGAAAATATCTTCCCGGATTTAGTATCAATAAATTAGGTATTTAAGATTAATCACCACAACAAAATGAACTCTTAAATATCTCAAAATATTTGATTAATTGACTGCGGATGAAGACAATCGCAGGCATCACCTTTTTAAGGCGGTGTACCGATAACTTTATACTTTGTGAGATATTCAAGATATCACTAAAATATTGGAGTACTTTATCATGTTTAAAATATTAAATGCGCCCACCTTCAAAAAACCTAAATCACCCTTTTCTAAAAGCCTACGATTTCGTCTGGTCGCTGTCACTTTATTAGTCGTCCTTCCTCCAATTACACTCGGATGGTTATTGCTAAAAAAACAAGCAAAAGAATACTTATATAATGATGCAAAACAAGACTTACAACGGGGTGCTGAAGCGTTCGCTATCTATGTAAATGACTGGCAAAATGAGCAGCGAAATACTTTAGCTCTCATTAAAAAAGTTCCCTTTATTCAAAGTTCAGATCAACAATTAAAACAGACAGTCTTACAAGAAATTAGTTCCCTATTACCGACGAGTAGCTTTGATATTGTCAACTGGGAAGGGGATGCGCTGGCTACAACAGATGCATCCGTTGCCAACTATGAAGATAGACGTTGGTTTACAGCGATCAAAGAAGAAAGAAAGGCTTTCGGTCAACAAACTGTCATTGGTCGTGTTAGTAAAAGACCCAGACAATGTTTTTCAACTGGTTTAATTAATCCTCAGCAAGAAAATTTAAGCCTTGTTCTTGCCCTTTGTATTGACTTACAGTTAATTGCAGATAATCTTCAACAAGAAATTCAGAGTGCTGCGCCTCAAAGTCGGGGGTTTGTTGTTAGCCGAGATGGTATTTTAATTGCAGATTCTAGGGATAAAAATAATACTCCCTTAGAAGAACGGAAAAGTTATCCTCCGGTGGCAGCCGCTTTAGAAGGTAAAACGGGATATTTTCCTTTCCAAGTCGATAAAAATCGGATACTTTCTCAAATTATTCGCCTTGATAATGATTGGATTGTTATCGTTGAGAAAGATGAAAAACTGGTATTTGAAAAAGCAAATTTGTTTGACTTAATCGCGACTTTTTTAGGCGGAACAACGATTATTTTAATCGCTGGAGGGATTTGGTATATTTCGGGTCATATTACTCGTCCTGTTTTAGAACTCACCACAGCAGCTAATCAACTTTCAGAAGGAAATTTAGAAACTCGTGTTCAGGTTCATCATCAGGATGAAATCGGAACTTTAGCTAAAACTTTTAATAGTATGGCAGAACAGTTACATGAACTGATTACTGCTCAAGTTTTAGATGCAGTTGCTCGTAATGAAATTGAAAAAGGTCGGCAAATTCAACAAGACTTTTTACCCGAATCTATCCCTCAAGTTCCCGGTTGGGAAATCGCTTACTTTTTTCAACCGGCACGAGAGGTATCGGGAGATTTTTATGATGCATTTACCTTTGATAATGGTGATGTTGGCATAGTCATTGCTGACGTTTGTGATAAAGGGGTAGGGGCGGCAATGTTTATGGGACTTTTCCGTAGTTTTATTCGCTTATTTTCTGCCCAAACCGATTTAGAAACCCCCAGTCCTGCACAAATAGATTCTTCTCTCTTATCTCAATTTAATCAATCTAATCAAGTCGATCAAACAATAGATGAAGATACTATTAATCGGTTACAATCTATTCCGATTACCAATAACTATATTGGTACAGAACATGGTAAAACAGTCATGTTTGCCACTACATTTTTCGGAATTTTAAACCCAAAAACAGGAATTGTCTCTTATATCAATGGCGGACATGAACCTATATTTGTCATCAATCCTGAAGGCGAAATTAAACATACTTTAAATTCTACAGGGCCAGCGGTTGGTATGATGCCCATGTCAAAATTTGTGATTAAACAAGTTCAATTAGAACCCGGCGATATCTTAATTGGCTACACTGATGGGGTTTTAGATGCCAGAAATCCAGATAAAAAACAGTTTGGAAAAGATAGATTACAAACCTTAGTGAGTCAGCCTGTTGATTCAGCAACAGAACTCGTAGGTCGGATTAAAACGGACTTATTTAATCACATTGCAGATGCCGCTCAATTTGATGATATTACGATGTTGGCAATTCGCTACAACAATCAACCATAATTCTTAAACTGTTTCCAAATCTGGAACTCTCTGTGTTGCATTTCTTCAGTTTTATCAATTACTTAACCTCACTTAAAGTCATGAAAAACTTAAAGATTAAAACCTTAACTGTATCAGCACATATTGACTCGCTAAAACCTATAGCTGATTATGTTATCCAAGCATCTAAAGCAGCTAATCTTGATAAAAAAAAGACCTATAAATTGCGTTTAGCAGTGGATGAAATTGTCACAAACATTATCACTCATGGCTATGAAGAAACAGGCAGAACGGGTAATATTACTATTTCGGGTGAAATGGATTCAAATTCTTTGAAAATCACTTTAGAAGATACGGCTGTTTTCTTTGATCCTCGAGAAAAAATGAGTGCAGAAGAAGAAACAATTGATCTACCTTTAGAAGATAGAAAAATGGGTGGTTTAGGAATTTATTTAACAATTAACGGTGTTGATGAATTTCAATATAAAAGAGTTGAAGACCATAACTTTAATATTTTTACAATGTATTATTAGATGTCTTATAGCGCGATCGCGCGGTTGGAACAGCTCCGGAAGGCAATAGTAGACTATGAGAGAGTTTCATAATTTACAAATGTCAAGCGCGCGCGTTTTGCTCCGAAAAATGGGGGTCACATCCTGATTCTCTCGTTAGGTATCGTTAGCTGTGATCACGGAATTTCCTTAGAATTCCGGAAAGTGACAAAAGAGGGATGTAAGTGATTAAATGTGTCTTCTCTAAAACTTAAAGACTTGCTATTTGTATCTTCATGTTCAATCTAAATCGTCATTTTTCTCGGTATATCGCAGCAATAGCAATTACTCTATTCACATTAATCTTAACCCTGAGTATTCCTGCGACACAAGCACAACAAGCTTTACCGAGTGATATTAACCCTGCAACCTCTATTATTCGAGTCGGTAATTTAATTTCCGCACCTGTTATTGTGGATGGGATTGAAAGGTTTAGAGTTGCAATGAAAATCACAATTGATGGCGATGGACAAGGTAAGAATATTTCAATTAAACAGCGAGCAAAGTTAATAGAAAATGAAATACGTGGTATTTTAGACAACCAACTTTATGGGGGAGGTTTTGCGAAAGGATTTAATCCAGATACTCTCGGTGTTCTTGTGTCAAAAAAAGACGGAAAAACCCAGATTTTTGCATCAGATTATGATCAACTTCGAGAACGAGCCATTATGCTAGTTACATCTGAAGATGCAGAATATAATGGTTATTCAGTAGATATTTGGGCGGTTAAATTAGCAGAAATTATTGAAAAGACTTTACTTGAAGGATATGAACAACGTCAACCTACTTACCTATATCGATCAATTTTCTGGTCAATAGGAATTCTCTTAATATCTAGTGGGTTAAGCTTTGGTATTTATGTACTTCAACACCGTTTATTTAAACAAAAAATTGTTCTAATCAAGAACGGGCGAACGTTAAATTTAACGACCGATCAAAGTGATGATATTTCAGACAGTCTAAGTGGTCGATTACGAAAAGCTAAACTTCATGAAAAACAGCAAAATTTACAAAGAAAACATGATGCGAATGAATACAAACAGCTCTTGTTGAAATTTATTATTATCTTAACTTGGTTTGTCGCTATCTGGAGAATCACTTATTTTTTTCCTAAGACTCGTTTTTTTTCGGCTTGGCTGAGTAGAAGCCCCTTATTTTTATTAATTATTATCATTTGTGTGTTTATTGCCATCAGATTAAGTACTCTTGCCATTAATTATTTATTAAATACATTTAAGGATAATTATAGTCCAAATACTATGGTTTATCATCGGCGGGAATTACGTTTTTCTACTTACAGTATTGTGCTAAAAGGTGTTAGTAAAGTGATTTGGATAACTTTAGGCTTTATTACTACCTTAGATACTCTAGAAATTCCTGTAACTCCGGTGGTTGCAGGTTTAGGAATTATCGGTTTGGCGCTTTCGTTTGGCTCTCAAAACTTAATTCGAGATGTATTGCATGGCATTTTTATCTTATTTGAAGATCATTATGCTGTTGGAGATTATATTACGATTGGGGAAACATCCGGTTATGTTGAATATATGAATTTACGTATTACTCAAATTCGAGGAAAAGAAGGACGCTTAACAACGCTTCAAAATGGCAGTATTACTATGGTTCATAACCAAACGAAAGATTGGGCAAGAGTTGACTTTAGCCCAATTATTAGCTATGAATCTGATATTGATATGGCACTATATTGGATGAAGAAAATCAGTGAAGAAATGTCTCATGACCCGGAATGGAAAAATTCTATTATTACGCCTGTGATTGCACTGGGCGTGGATAGTTTTACAGATTATGGTGTAGAATTAATTATTAAAATTAAAACCCGTCCTAATCTTCAATGGCAAGTCGGTCGTGAATTTCGTCGTCGCTTAAAATATACTTTTGATCAACAAGGAATTCAGTTTGGAAACTTTAAACAAGCTATACGTATGTCTGAAATTAATCAGAATTAAGTTAATGTTTTTTCCGATTAATCCTAATTTTCAATACGAGGGAAGAAGGAAGAAGGAAGAGCGGTGCGACCCCGCGTCGGCGAAAGACGCAAGGGAACGCGCACCAAGAGAAGGAAGAAGTAGTAACCCCAGCCATGAATCTAGGGGTAAGAAAATTCGGAAAATCTTTTTTTTCTATCCACGAATAAATTCGGCGGCTTGTATCCAGTTTATTTTTCGCTCATTAAGATTTTTGAGACTGAGGATCGAGGGCATCTCGTAAACCATCTCCAATATAGTTAATACAAAGTACAGTTAAAAAGATAGCTAAACCAGGAAATAATGCGAGATAAGGGGCAGTTTCGAGGTAATTTTGAGCATCATATAGCATTCGGCCCCAAGTGGGAATATCGGGGGGAAATCCTAAGCCTAAAAAGCTTAAGGTAGATTCTGTAATAATAGCATTTCCTACCGCTAAAGTTGCCGCCACAATAATCGGACTGAGAACATTAGGTAAGATATGAACCCAGATTAAACGTTGAGGTTTTGCCCCAATTGAACGGGCAGCCAAGACAAAATCCATTTCTCGAGTACTTAAGAAACTAGCCCTCACTAACCGGGCGACAGACATCCAATTTAAGCTACCCACTACAATCACAATTAGTAAAAAAATTCCCACTTCTGGCCCCACTAATACTTTCATCGGTTCTCGAAATAGATAAATAATTAAAAGTAATAAAGGCAATTGAGGTAAGGCAATAAATAAATCAGTCAGTCGCATTAATAAGCTATCTAAAATACCGCCATAAAATCCGGAGATTGCCCCAATTAATGTTCCTAAAATAATGGCAACTATCATGGCAGCAATGCCAACAGTTAGAGATATTCGTCCCCCGAATAAGATTCTCGCTAATTGATCCTGACCTAAATCATTGGTTCCTAAGGGATGTTGAAAACTAGGAGATGCTAAACTATTAGTAAAGTCAATTTTATCGAAAGGGGTAGTATAAATAAAAGGGCCGATAATAATTGCTAGTATAATTAAGCTTAAAATCATTGTTCCTAAAACAGCCATTTTATCTCGGCGGAATTGCTGCCAGATTAAAGAGATTAATGAACGAGATTTTTGGGATTTAGATTTAACTTTTAAGGCTGGATTTGTAGACATTGAGTTAAATATTTAGAGAAATTATTTATATTGAACACGGGGGTCTAATACACCATATAGAATATCTGCAACTAAATTAAAAATAACGACTAAAATAGCATAGGTAAAGGTAATTGCCATCACGACAGGGGTATCGCTACGATAAATAGATTCGATTAGTAATGCGCCGATTCCTGGTATCCGAAAAATTTGTTCAGTAATCAGTGCGCCTGTGAATAAACTGGGAATATCTAAGGCAATTAAAGTAACAACGGGAATTAAGGCATTGCGGAGAATATGTTCAGAAATTACTGTCATTTGAGACAGTCCTTTAGCATAAGCGGTACGAACATAGTCTTGATTGAGTTGTTCTAACATTGAAGCGCGAATAAATCGCATTAATACTGCTGTTTGAAATAAGACTAAAACACTAATGGGCATAATCGATTGTTGGATTTGTTCGATTAAAGTCTGCCAATTTGTCACTTGTAATGTGCTATTATAAATAAACGGAAACCAGCTTAGCTTAACACTGAAAATAATAATAAATAATAGCCCTGTGAAAAAGGGAGGTAAAGAGAACCCTAAAAATGTAAACGTTGTGGCAATTTGATCTAAAATAGAATAACGTTTAATCGCAGATAAAATACCCAGAGGAAAAGCAATCAATAGAGCGATAATATAAGCGCTTCCTGCAATCCATAAAGTTGTTGCTAAGCGTTGGGCAATCAGTTCACTCACGGGGCTACGACTGGTAAAAGAATAACCCATATCTCCTTGTAAAAAAGCCCAAAACCATTTAATATATCGTACAGGGATGGGTTGATCTAAACCCAATGAACGGCGAATATTTTCTCGAACTTCTGCCGTAATTGATGGATTTGTGGCAAATTCTCCCATCGGGTCGCCTGGGGCTAATGCTAAAATCAGAAAAACAACGATACTAATCGCAATTAAAGTGGGAATAGCCGTTAAAGCACGATTAAAAATATAGCGATTCATCGGGTTTGAGTGATCCTAAAATTGACAGACTGAATTCGGTTCAATTGGACAAACTTTGTTTTCAATCGGATTTTCCTGAAGTCCAAGATAAGTTAAATTTTCTAAGGTAGAAAGTGATTCAATCTCTTTGATTTGATTATTCCATAAATTCAGTTCAGTTAACAATGTTAGTTCTGCTAACGGTTCAACATCTGTAATTTGATTATATCCCAAATATAAAATCGTTAAATTTTTCAAGTCGGATAGGGGTTTAGGGTCACTAATTTGATTTTTTTCAAGTCCTAATACAGATAAATTTTCCAGTTTAGATAAAGGCTTAATATCCGTAATTTTATTATTAATTAAATTTAGATCTTCCGTTAAATTAATTAAATTTTCGAGAGGTTCAATATTGATCACTTGATTATTTCTCAGATTAAGTATCCTCAAATTCGTTAAAGATGATAATGGCTCAATCTCGGCTATTTGATTATCGCTTAACTGCAACGTTTGCAACGCGGTTAAATTCGACAAAGAACTCAAGTCATTAATTTGATTGCTATTGAAGCTAAGATTCGTTAAATTCTCTAAATTAGCAATCGGACTAATATCGACTATTTGATTTTCTCTTAATTCTAACTCCGTCAGATTCGTTAAATTTGAGAGTATATTTAAATTATCAATATCATTCCGACTCAGATCTAATATTGTCAAATTCACCAAGTTTGCCAGCGGCGTTAAATCTCGAATTTGGTTATCGCTGAGGCTAAGATTAATTAAACTCTCTAAATTGGTTAACGGGTTGATTTGATTGATTTGATTGTTATCTAGATATAAATTATTCAGATTACTCAGAGAAGCTAAAGATTCTATATCTCTAACTTGATTATCATTGAGACTCAAAGTATTTAAACGAATTAAACCTTGTAAAGGCGTGATATCCTCAATCAAATTATCACTGAGATTTAATTCTGTAAGTTGAGTTAAACTGGATAAAGCGCTTAAATTATTAATCTGATTCTGACTTAAATCCAACTGGGTTAAATTGGGTAAAGTAATCAGGGGTGTGATATCTTTAATCTCACTTTGACTTAAATCTAAACGGGTTCGACTTGAAAGTTCATCGGCGGCTAAAAGACAGTCTGTAACTGCTGCTGTTTGTAATAAGATTTCAATCGTTTGTTTCGTTTCCTCAATCAGATTATCTTTGCTTAAACACCAATCTGTAAACGTACGATAATCTCTCTGAGATGAGGGAGTAGTAGGAGGTTCTGAAGTCGGGGAAGGTGATTGTGGCAGTAAAGAGCGAAGGAGTTGAAACCGTTCTTGAATCTCTGCACACCCACTCAGTCCGAACAAAAGAATCAGTATGCTCCCTGAAAAAAATGGGCGTTTAAAAGGATGTAGTTTATACATGGTTATTTATGATTTGTTATTGGTTCCCCGCGCAGGCGGGGACAAGCATTAGTTGTTTATTATTAGCCAAAGTCAGCAAGAATGATTCAGTAATTACTATATCAATTCCACAACTTAAACAAATAACGAATAACGCGCTCACCAACAACTAACAACCCTGTTAAAAATATTAGCTAATTTTTCAGATTGTCTAATCCTTCAGTGACTTCAGCCGACTCAACGCGATCGCCCGCTTGAATTCTATCAACCACCTCCATCCCATCCGTGACGAAACCAAACACAGCATAGTTGCCATCGAGAAACGGTAAATCTGCTAGTGCAAAATAGAACTGAGAAGAAGCAGAATCTGGTAAACGAGAACGAGCCATCGCCACTGCGCCCCGCGTGTGTTGTAGGGCAGGTTGAGCGCGGATACCTTGAGCATCGAACGTTTGGCTGTAAACGGGTTCAGTGGCGTTTGAAGGTTGAATTTCTAAAGGAATATACCGTTCTTGCCCGGTAGCTGGATCGCTATATCCACCCGTTCCCAGTTGAGCCATGGGTACATTATCGTTTTTACTTTGCGGATCGCCCCCTTGAACCACAAACGGTTGAGGTTCACGCACCACCCGGTGAAAGGCAATGCCATCATACACCCCTTGATTTACCAGTTCGACAAAATTACCCGCCGTAATAGGGGCTTTTGTACCGTCTACTTCAATCGTAATGGGAGAGCCATTGACGTACATCACCACGGTTGCCATCCCTTCAAGTCGGGGTAAATTGCTGGTGTCAATATTGCTGCTGAGATTAACCGGAGCCGCTCCTCCGGAAGTTGCAGATGTAGCATTAGATTGGGTCGAACTGCTACATCCGCCCAGCCATAACGTTGCGATTAAAAACACACAGATCAATCCCTGTGGAATATTAATGTACTTCATAAGTCAATATTTATAGTCCTTCTAAAGGTACTTGGAGAAACTTTGCCAATTCAGCCCCTTGATTTTCCAGTTCAGATAAAGGCAGTGGCTGACCGACACGAGTGAGAGGAATTTCTCGTCGATCTTTAAGTTTGAGATAAAGGGCGCGACGAGGACTAATCCCTTCCTTGAGATCAACGCGAATGGATTGTACATCTTCAAAAGAACAATCAAACTCAACTTTGCGATTTTTTCCCGGTAAACCCCAGCGGAAAATATTAATTTTTTCTGTATTTTTATCGAACTGGTTGAAACCGCCCCCCAAGTTCCACAAAATAATTAACCACAGGTACAACGAGAGTAAAATAGCAGCGCCGCCGTATAGCCCCATGACTAAGCCTTGAGGTAAAAACACAAGCTGAGTCGGGTCAGCAAAGGGTAGAAGATTAATTCTCAGATAACTGGAAATTCCAGAGAGTAAGAAGCCTGTACCCCCCAATAAAATCACAGTGGCCCAGAGATAATTACTTGGGCGGCGAGCCCCTAAAATTTTCTTGCGAATGACGAGATTGCCTGTCTGAGTAGTTTGTGCGCTCATAAATATCTGTTTTTGTTAGCCGAAACCTTTGCAAATTTTGTTAACTGTAATATATAGTTATGTTAACTTGCTTAAAAAGCATAGTCTTTTAGTAACACGAGAGGATCGTTCTCAAATGACTATAGCAGTCGAGCGCCCACAATCCCAGCGTGGATGGTTTGATACCGTCGATGACTGGCTCAAGCGCGACCGTTTTGTATTCGTCG
>CAYSWY010000022.1:0-82609 GCA_964434975.1 uncultured Lyngbya sp. | reverse complement strand
TTATACTCATATTGGCGACTCCAGCCAAGCAACTCGACAAGCATTTGATCCTTTATTTCAACATATTAGTCAGAATCAAATTGCCATGACAACCCCGGTTGAAGCACGGTATCAGAGTAATGAAAATCGCGATCATTCTCACTCAGAAGTTTCATTTTTATATTCTAGCCCTGACATTGTACCGACTCAGGTTCAATCAAATGTAGAAGTCACTGATACTGCGGCAATGACTGTCGTTAGTATTGGTATACAAGGGAGTTATACATGGGAAAGTTATCAACAGCAATTAAACAAGCTGCAAAATTGGTTACAACAACACCCCGAATATAAAGTGATCGGTTCACCCAGACGTTTATTTTATAATTCTCCCATGACTCCTGAAGCTTTAAAATATAGTGAAGTACAAATTCCTGTAGAAAAATTATAAGATTTCATTCCTCGGGTAGATTCTATAATAGCTGACTAAAATAGCAAATTACAGGGTGATAATCTGATGAAAGATAGGGTTTTGTGACAGATTTGATAATAATTCTGATAATAATATAGTGCATCATATCAACTTTTATTCAATATCTGATAGCATACAGATATTCATTTAATATATTCTCAGATAAAATAGCAAAGGCAAAAATAGATTAGACGAGAGCAAAATTCCTGACTCTTGAAGGATTAATAATCTATGATAAAACGTCAAATTTATACTCAGCAAAACTTCAAGACTTTTCTGTGGAAATGGCGAGGGGTTTTAATTACAACACCAGCCGTTTCTTGTATTGTTCTGTTATTCCGTTTAATGGGTTTATTGCAGCATTGGGAGTGGGCAACCTTTGATCTTTATACCCGTTATAAACCTTCCCTACCTACCGATGAACGAGTTGTCATTGTGGGTATTAATGAAGATGATTTACGAGAAGTAGGACAAGCTTTAATTCCCGATCAAATTTATGCCCAACTCCTACAAAAACTCAATCAAATGCAACCCCGAGGCATTGGTTTACTCGTGTATCGAGATTTACCCGTCCCTCCCGGTCATGCTGAACTGATCGAGACCTTTCAAACCACTCCTAATTTAGTCGGCATTCAAAAAGCAGTCGGCGATCGCCAAGAAAGTGCCGTAGCCCCCCCGCCACTCCTAGAAGCATTACAACAGGTTGGGGCCAGTGATTTAATCCGTGATAGAGATCATCGAGTTCGTCGCGGTTTAATCTATTTAAATAATTCTCATGGAGAAACTATTTTCAGCTTTGGTTTTCGTTTAGCATTAGAATATTTAAATACAATTGGAATTGTGACTGAAGTGATTCCGAGTAGTCAAGATTGGCGTTTAGGACAGCAGGTATTTTTTCCCCTCGAACCCAATGATGGTGGTTACGTCAAAGCCGATACAAATGGTTATCAAATATTACTGAATTATCAAGGCAAAACTGGGCATTTTGACACCGTTTCTTTAATGGATATTTTAAATAATCGAGTCTCTTCAGATTGGGGAAAAGATCGGATTATTTTAATAGGTCCAGTCAGTGAAAGCTTTAAAGATTTCTTTCCCACCCCTTACAGTAGCAATCAATATAATTTTCCGGAACAAATGCCCGGTGTAGAAATTCAAGCCCATTTTATCAGTCAAATTATTCAAGCGGCAATGGGAGAATTTCCCCTGATGAAAACCCCATCAGAACTATTTGAATTAATCTGGTTATTATTCTGGACAGGAATCGGTGCTGGCATCGCCTGGACAAAACGATATTATCAAAATAAATTTACTATTATTCTGAAAACTAGCGGCATGATCGCGGCAGGATTTGTGCTAGTCTGCCTCAGCTATTTTGCCTTTTTACAAGCCTACTGGGTTCGGGTTATTCCCCCTTTATTAGGATTAGCAGGTTCAGCATTAAGCATTAGCGCTTACATGGCTCATAAAGCCAGTTTAACTCGGACAACCTTTGGAGGATACTTAACGGACGAAGTGGTTGCTCAGTTATTAGAAGGTCAAGAAGGATTTAAGCTGGGGGTCAAGCGGCAGCGATTAACCATTTTAGTGTCAGATTTAAGAGGATTTACAGCTATTTCAGAACAATTGAAACCTGAAGATGTGGTACAAATTCTGAATATTTATTTTAGGCAGATGTCGAAAGTGATTACTCATTATGGCGGCATGATTAATAAGTTGATGGGGGATGGTCTGCTGATTTTTTTTAATTCTACATTTTCCACTGAAGATCATGCGACTCGTGGGGTGGCTTGTGCCATCGCGATGCAGCTTGAAATGGAAAAGGTGAATTGTATTCTCAATGAGTTAGGTTTTCCTAAGCTTGAAATGGGAATTGGATTGAATACTGGAGATGCAGTGATTGGCAATATGGGTTCTGAAGAACTAACAGAATATACAGCGATTGGTTGTGAAGTTAATCTTGCTTTTCACATTGAAGCTTGCACCACAGGAGGTGACGTTTTTATTTCTGAAAGCATTAAAAACGCGACATCACCCACGATATTAAAGTTGAACAGACATAAAAATATTACAGTCAAAGGATTTAGAGATAGCCTAAAAATTTATAAATTAAGAGGGATTGGTCAGCCTTATAATTTATATTTACCGATAGACAAAAACCGTTTATTACCTGTCAATTATAAACTCTCAATCCAATATAGTTTATTACGAGATAAACAAGATAGTAATATTCTATATCAAGGAGATTTAGTCAGGTTATCTGAAGATGAGGCAGAAATTAAACTGCATCCCAACAGTCTGATTTTTCTACCGGAGATTAACACAAATATTAAGCTCTATTTACAACAGGATCATACCTACAACTCAGAAGGCAGCTATGCGAAAGTCATCCGTTCATCGAAGTCAAAATTAACCTTTAAAATCCGTTTTACTTATCGGCCATATACGACTTTAACCGAACTTCAAACCATTTATGAATCTCTACAAGTTTTAAATTCAGTCAAGTCTTCTCTCAGTGAGTGAAATGAATCATTGTGCTAAAATCCAGAAAAAAGATGTAGTTGTATCTTGCATTAATTATCACAAGAAACTCTCTCTCGGTAACGCTGTTGAACCGGATCGACGGGCTCCGAAAGACTGAACGGGGAACGGGAAAGGAAAAACCTTTGTCAGATAAAGGTTTGAGTCATTCTTTTTTCCCTGAATGGATCAACATCTGACGACCCAATGCAATAAATCATTTCGGTAACAATAGCAACTCGACCAGTCCATCTGATAATGTAGCCTAAATAGGTTCTACTAATTTTACAGAAACTACTATGACTCTCATCGACGAATATAGACCCGGTTTAGAAGGGGTGCCTGCAACCTTATCAAGTATCAGCCACGTCGATGGAAAGGAAGGAATACTAGAATATCGAGGAATTCGGGTAGAAGAACTTGCACAACAAAGTACCTTCCTTGAAACCGCCTATCTTCTAATCTGGGGAAAGCTTCCAACCAAAGATGAGTTAGAAACGTTTAAGCACGATATCCAATTTCATCGTCGAATTAAATACCGAATTCGGGATATGATGAAATGCTTCCCAGAAACCGGTCATCCGATGGACGCACTGCAAACCTCTGCCGCAGCATTGGGGTTATTTTACTCTCGCCGTGCTTTAGATAATCCTGAATATATTAGAGGGGCAGTCATTCGGCTGTTAGCGAAAATTCCCACCATGGTGGCGGCATTTGAACAAATGCGACGGGGTAACGATCCGGTTCAACCTCGCGACGATCTCAGCTACGCGGCTAACTTTCTCTATATGCTGAGTGAACGAGAACCCGATCCCCTAGCAGCAGAGGTATTTGATGTGTGCTTAACCCTTCATGCAGAACATACCATTAACGCTTCAACATTCTCAGCCATGGTAACCGCATCAACTCTCACCGATCCCTATGCCGTTGTGGCTTCAGCCGTGGGAACATTAGCAGGCCCCTTGCATGGTGGAGCCAATGAAGAAGTGTTGTCCATGCTAGAAGAGATTGGTTCTGTTGAGAATGTTAAACCCTACTTAGATCAGTTAATTAAGAGTAAATCAAAAATCATGGGGTTTGGTCACCGAGTGTACAAAGTTAAAGATCCAAGAGCCATCATTCTACAAAAACTAGCAGAAAAACTCTTCGATCAATTTGGTTACGATAAGTACTATGAAATCGCTCTGGCATTAGAAGCCGCAGTCACTGAACGCCTTGGACATAAAGGGGTTTATGCTAATGTAGACTTCTATTCTGGGTTAGTGTATCGCAAGTTAGCCATTCCCACTGATTTATATACCCCCATTTTTGCGATCGCTCGGGTTGCGGGTTGGTTAGCACACTGGAAAGAACAATTAGGAAAAAATCGGATTTTCCGTCCCACTCAAATTTATACGGGTGTTCACAACGAAAACTACATTGAAATCGATCAGCGTAACTGCGCCATAGATTTAAATGGATCGAGTGTCGGTTAATCGTTAATCATTCGTCATTTGTTGTTGATCATCACAAGCCAATGGGTCTGATCACTTCAACGCTGAGCCTAAAACTTTGGGGGGCCTCACCAATAATGTAAATGTTATAGCCTGTATGACCAGCACCTACGCTATACACATAGAGTTTAACTGCTATGACGACAAGTGACGAATGACTTCGGAGGAATAACTAATCACTAATAAATCAAGACCCGTCGAGCGCTATACTGTTGAGAGTGTAGTTTTTAAGAAATCTTTACATCACTCAATTCAGACCCTATTGAAGTTTTAAGTATATGAACCCTGGAATTGACCTACAAAGGAGTTTTATTGAAGCTCTAATGGATTTTGGTATCCCCTCAGGGGCCGCTAAAACCCTCTGGATGCCCTTACCAATGGGCTTAATGATTGTGGTAGCCACTGTGGGTGTGTTGGGTTCGGTGTGGTTAGAACGGAAAATCTCCGCCGCCGCTCAACAACGTATTGGCCCGGAATTCATAGGCCCGTTAGGAACCTTAGCCCCCGTAGCCGATGGTTTAAAGCTACTGCTCAAGGAAGATATCGTCCCCAACAAAGCTGACCCCCTATTATTTACCTTAGGGCCAGTAATTGTTTCGATTCCTGTATTCTTGTCCTACCTGATTATTCCCTTCGGACAGAATATGGTGATTTCTGATTTGGGAACCGCAATATTTCTGTGGATAGCCCTTTCCAGTATCCAACCGATTGGTTTATTGATGTCGGGGTATGCCTCCAACAATAAATATTCTCTCCTCGGTGGACTACGGGCAGCGGCACAATCAATCAGTTATGAAATTCCCCTCGCTTTAGCCGTGTTAGCGGTGGTGATGATGTCCAATAGCCTCAGCACCATTGACATCGTTGAACAGCAATCTAGCTATGGGATTTTGGGCTGGAATATCTGGCGGCAACCCGTGGGATTTGCCATTTTTTGGATTGCAGCCTTAGCTGAGTGTGAACGTCTCCCGTTTGATTTACCCGAAGCTGAAGAAGAATTAGTCGCCGGTTACCAAACCGAATATGCAGGGATGAAATTTGCCCTGTATTATCTGGCATCCTACGTTAACTTAGTGCTGGCTTCTCTGTTGGTGTCGATATTATATCTCGGCGGTTGGAATTTTCCCATCCCGGTTGAAACCATTGCAGGCTGGGTCGGGGTCAGTGAAACCACACCTTGGTTGCAGGTCTTAACGGCAATGTTAGGCATTACCATGACGATCTTAAAAGCCTATCTGCTGCTGTTTACAGCCTTACTCTTGCGGTGGACAGTTCCTCGGGTGCGGATTGACCAACTGTTGAATTTAGGTTGGAAGTTCTTACTGCCGATTGCATTAGTTAATCTATTACTAACAGCCGCTTTAAAGTTAGCTTTCCCCGTTGCTTTCGGTGGCTAAATGCAATTGATCAATTCAATATTGTTTAGAAACCTAGAGACGAGAACACCATGTTTAAATTCCTAAATCAAGTCGCAGACTATGCCAAAGAAACGGTACAAGCTGCAAAATATATCGGTCAAGGACTCTCTGTTACCTTTGACCATATGCGCCGTCGCCCAGTTACAGTGCAATACCCCTACGAAAAGTTAATCCCTTCTGAACGGTTTCGGGGTCGAATTCACTTTGAGTTTGATAAGTGTATTGCCTGTGAAGTCTGTGTCCGGGTTTGTCCGATTAATTTACCCGTCGTAGACTGGGAAATGAATAAGCAAGCCAAGAAAAAAGAACTCAAGCATTACAGTATTGATTTTGGGGTCTGTATTTTCTGCGGTAACTGCGTAGAATATTGTCCGACAAACTGTTTGTCCATGACAGAAGAATATGAGTTAGCCGCTTACGATCGCCATCAGCTAAACTATGATAACGTAGCCCTGGGGCGGCTTCCCTACAAGGTCACCGATGATCCCATGGTCACACCACTACGAGAACTCGCCTATTTACCCAAAGGCGTAATAGAACCTCACGATTTACCCACTTCGGCTCGTCGGGCCGGGTTACGTCCAGAGGAAATTTTAGAACAGATGGAAACATCAAAATCTGAAGAATCCTAAAATTATCCACTCCAGAGACGTTGGCTGAGTAATGATTTGACCATGATTTGACAAGGCAACGTCTCTCAATTTAACTAGAATACAGAGAAGGAAAAAAAACGGTGAATTTAGCAGAAGGAGTACAACTGGTTTCATTTGGCATCCTCGCCTTCATGATGATTGGCGCTGCCTTAGGTGTTGTACTACTCAATAATATTGTTTACTCCGCCTTTTTGTTAGGGGGAGTTTTTATGAGTATGGCAGGACTTTACCTACTGTTAAATGCTGATTTTGTCGCAGCGGCGCAGGTATTAATTTATGTGGGTTCTGTCAACGTTTTAATCCTATTTGGGATTATGTTAGTCAACAAACAAGAAGACTTTAAAGTCTTACCCAAAACCTGGCTAAAACAAGGAGCAACAGCAGTTGTTTGTCTGGGTTTATTTGCCTTACTCGGAACCATGGTCATCTCTACACCTTGGGCAATTCCGACTGAAACAGTGGTTGAGGGAGAAAGCTCAATTCTTAAAATTGGACAGCATTTTTTCACTGATTATTTGTTACCGTTTGAATTAGCCTCTGTGTTTCTATTAATGGCAATGGTTGGGGCGATTATTCTAGCGCGTCGTGATTATATTCCAGATGTTGATCAGATGGATTCATCACAAACTGGCGTATTGACTTTACAAGAACGTCCCAGAGAATTACTATCTGTTTCGAGCGATCGTTCTGAATCTGAGAATTAATTATAAAAAAGAGGGTTTATGGAACTAAAACTTGAGTATTTTTTGCTAATTGCTGCGGCGTTATTCTGTATTGGAATTTATGGTTTAATTACCAGCAGAAATGCAGTGCGAGTTTTAATGTCGATTGAGTTACTGTTGAATGCAGTCAACTTAAATTTGATGGGATTCTCGAATTATCTTGATGGCTTTAGTATTAAAGGTCAAGTGTTTACGGTATTTGTGATTACAGTAGCGGCGGCTGAAGCGGCAGTAGGATTAGCAATTGTTCTGTCAATTTATCGTAACCGTAATACGGTAGACATGGAAGCATTTAATCTGTTGAAGTGGTAGGGAATCATCCCGTTTTGTATCACTGTAAAGATACAAAAGTTCACAAACGCTTAAACGAAGAAGGAGAGGGATCGATTTCCTCTCCTTTTTTAAAGGTTATTTTTCAGGGAGTAGACCGGGTCTATCCCTAGGGTAGAAATTTGACGGCTAACTAACGCACCTGAGAGGGACGATTAGATGAAGAAGACTTACGAGAACGATTTTTTGCCAGCTTCGGCTTCGGCACATTCATCACCTGTTCCTCATCATCAGGATAACCGGCACTGAGATAAGCGGGACGAGTTTGATCGTAAGCCAGTTGTAAGGCTGCCGCTGCAATGGCGTGGGGTTCGTATTCTTCTCCCAGTTGTGAGACAATCGGTAGAAAAGATGCCATCCGTTCTCCAGTTAAAGCGTCTAACACTTTTGTTTTCAAGCGATCAATATATTTAGCCTCAATTTGAGAACGCTTGGGAATCGGCAGAACCGTATAACGTTGTTTTAGATGCCGTTCAATCATCCGCAGTTTACGGCGGTCCATGGGATGGAGTAAAGTAATGGCTTTTCCTTCTCGTCCCGCCCGGCCTGTGCGTCCAATCCGGTGAACATAGCTATCGACATTATCCGGTAAGTCGTAGTTAATCACATGAGTCAGATGATCGACATCTAAACCTCGGGCTGCAATATCGGTTGCCACCACCCAACGAACTTGACGGTTGCGGAAGCGGCTTAAAAGTCGTTCCCGTTGAGATTGGTTCAGGTTACCATGATATTCATCAACGCTGTGACCCCCTGCTTGCAACGTATTGGTGAGTTCAGCCGCTGCCTGTTTGGTTCGGACAAATATAATGGCTGACTCAGGATCTTCTAATTCTAAAATGGGCTGAAGTGTACGAGACTTTGTCCATCCCCGAGGAACCATATACACGGTTTGTTCAATTCGCTTCGGTGTGGCTTTGGGTTGTTCTACCTTGACGTTGACAGGAGATTTGAGATACTTCCGCACCAATTTTAAGACGGAAGGGTCCATCGTGGCGGAGAAGAAAGCCGTTTGTCGTTCGGGGTTGGCTGCTTGTAAAATTTTCTCTACATCTTGAATAAAGCCCATGCTAAGCATTTCATCGGCTTCGTCGAGTACCATCCACTTGATTTTATCTAACTTGAGATCGCCTCGCTTGAGCAAGTCAATCACTCGCCCGGGTGTTCCGACAACAATCTCTACACCTCGCTTCAAGCGTTGGATTTGTCGATCAATCGATTGACCCCCATAGACTGTTAAAACATACAATGAGCGGCTATTGCTCATTTGACGAATAGCCTCTTTGACTTGCATCGCTAATTCACGAGTGGGGGTGAGAATTAACGCTTGTACATGGTCTACCGATTGATCGATCTGTTCTAAAATGGGGAGGGAAAAGGCAGCGGTTTTCCCAGTTCCGGTTTGAGCTTGTCCAACAATGTCTCGTCCCGAAAGCATTTCAGGGATAGCTTGAGTTTGAATAGGGGTGGGTTCTACAAAACCCAATGACTCCAGGTGATTTGCGCAAGATTCTGAAACACCAAGGGATTCAAACGATAAGTTCATTAATGCTCCTAAATAGCAAGTTGTTCGTTTGGTTCCGTTCATTGCCCGACATGAGTGCAAATCAATAGCTGAACTTCTACACAATTTAAAAGTCGGCTATTAATCTACAAACCCTTCCATTGCATTTATGGATAGGCTCGCGAAAATCACGCTTGGGTTAAAGACAGTTCCCCGGCTTCGCATCGCTCAGTTGACAATCTACTGATGTATTTACTGACCTAGGATCTATCTCCTCTGGCTTGCTTCTACACGCGAGCCGCAATGTTTGACAGCTCACTCCGGTGCTAATTCATCTGAGGCAATTATTGCTCGCCTTGGTGAATTGCCCGTTGCGATCGCAGGCACGTCGGAACCACAGCTTATGCTAGCTGATTGATTCAATATTTATAGGATAGCGCTTAACAATCAGAAACATAAACTTAAATTGCTTAAAATCTATCATACTTTCAGTACTATCTGTTCTATCAAATACTGTAATCACTCTCCCACAAAGGGTTACAGCGCAAATTATTCTTTTTTTATTTATCTCGAATTCCTCAAATATCTTGATTTTTTTGTCAATCTATTGACTAAAGATGAAGAAATGTAACAATATTGCAGTTATACCTGCATAACGTCTTGACATCTTGGAAAAAAGGAATTATCTTGAAGTACATACCCGGGTACACAAACTTACAGTCTTATGCAACACAAGCAAAAGGTAACACTCTATCTCCCGCCAGAACTGCACCGTAAATTGAAAATCAAAGCAGCAGTTGAATCTGAAGCCATGTCCTCTTTAGCTGAAAGAGCACTCTTCTTCTACCTCAACAATCCTGAGATAGTAGACGAACTGGAAACGGCTTATGGTCGTACCCATCAGGTTTATGCTTGCCCGGAATGTTCAAGTTCAGTGCTTGTAAAGGAAGGGGAATTAGTTGCCTTGAAAAACCAACCCAGCGTACTGGCAGAGGAAGAAATTCCCGTCCAGCCTGTACAAGAAATCGATGCAGACTCAGCTCGACCTGGAGAGGAAGAGTTAGTCCCCTGCTAAAGCTCCTAACTTAGATATTCGATAAGTTGGAGTTGCCCGACTCAGTTAAACCGTTGTAACGTCTCTAATGGATCGAGGATTATGCAAGAAGAACTAGGAATCCTAATAGAAGCTCAATATCCTCTGATCTACCTCATGACTTCCGAGGAAGAGCGGTCTGAACAAGCCATTGCTAAGATCGCAGAGGCGAAGCGACAAAGAGAGGTCTATGTTTGGACTGTAACTCGGGGTTTAGTCAGATATGATCAACCTCGCACCACCGTTCAATCCAACACAGTTTCTCCTCAAGCCGCAATTGAGTGGGTGATTCGACATCGAGATGCTAACGGCAGCGGCAGTATCTATATCTTCAAAGATTTGCATCCCTTTAAAGATTCTCCAGAAGTGACCCGGTGTTTAAGGGATGCGATCGCTAGCTTCAAAGGGACAAATAAAACAGTGATTTTAATGTCCCCAGTTCAAGAGATTCCGATTGAGTTAGAGAAGGAGGTAGTCGTTTTAGATTATCCGCTTCCCGACTTAGGAGAACTCAATCAAGTACTCACCACTCATACTGATCAGTCCCGGGGTCGGCGAATGACGACAGAAACCCGAGAAAAGTTGCTCAAAGCAGCGCTAGGATTGACCAAAGATGAGGCAGAAAAAGTTTACCGAAAAGCCCAAGTCACGGCTGGTCGTTTAACTGAGGAAGAAGTTGAGATTGTCCTCTCTGAGAAAAAGCAACTCATTCGTCGCAATGGCATTCTAGAATACATGGATGTCGATGAGACCATTGATGTAGTGGGTGGCTTAGAGGAACTCAAACGTTGGTCACGGCAACGCTCTAATGCATTTACAGAAAGAGCAAGAGAATATGGTCTTCCCCAACCAAAAGGTATGTTAATCCTGGGTATCCCGGGTTGTGGAAAGTCTCTGATCGCCAAAACCACTTCTCGTCTGTGGGGTTTACCCCTACTGCGGTTAGATATGGGTCGTGTGTATGACGGCTCTACGGTTGGTCGCTCAGAAGCCAATCTGCGAAGTGCACTTAAAACAGCAGAATCGATTTCTCCTGTGATTCTCTTTATCGATGAATTGGATAAATCGTTTGCCGGAAGTGCAGGTTCAGCAGATTCTGACGGTGGCACCTCAAGCCGAATTTTCGGTTCATTCCTCACCTGGATGCAAGAGAAAACTTCTCCTGTATTTGTGATGGCAACGGCTAACCGTGTTGAACGCCTCCCCGGAGAGTTCTTACGCAAAGGCCGATTCGATGAAATCTTCTTTGTTGACTTACCGACAAAAGAAGAACGCCAAGATATTTTCAGAATTCACCTCTCCAAACGTCGCTCAGACATTGATCGCTTCGATTTAGAACAATTATCAACTGTTTCTGAGGGATTTTCTGGAGCTGAAATTGAGCAAGCCGTTATCGCTGCTATGTATGAGGCATTTGCTCAAGATCGAGAGTTTACGCAGCTTGATATCATCGCCGCTATCAAAGCCACATTACCGCTGTCGAAAACGATGCAAGAACAAGTGACTGCCCTGCGAGATTGGGCACGTCAGCGGGCGCGGCCGGCTGCATCTTCCGTCGCTGAATATCAGCGAATGGAATTCTAAAGGCTTTCTCCTGGTCCAAACAGGAGGAAAGGCTAGCACAGTCAACTAATCGATGTTGCTAGCAGTTTCTCACCCAACGCCGCATTCAACTTCAAAAGTAAACGCTCTGTTTACTTGGCGGCATCTCGTTTAAGTCCAAACCGTTGTTATTTCGTTTTTAACTTTTTAGGAGGATACTCAAATGTCTCACTTTAGCACTCTGCGGACCAAGATCACTGAATCTGAAATCTTAACCAGTTCTCTGCGTGATCTCGGGATTTCCACAAAGACTAATGCTGATGTACGGGGCTACAACGGCCAACGTGTTCGTGCTGACATCGTAGCGGTTCTCGAAGGTGATTATGATTTAGGTTGGTCTCGCAATAGCGATGGCACTTATGACCTAATCGCTGACCTCTGGGGCGTTGCTAAGAAGCACAACCAAACTGAACTGATCAACGCCATTAACCAAAAGTACGCGGTTAACAAAACTTTAACTGAAGTCAAGCAGCGTGGTCTGCAAAATGCCAACGTTAAACTGGTTGTTCAAAAATAGTCAGTCTGAGCGTTCCCAAGCTTGCGGGTTAATCCAGTATTACGGGGTTAGCCCGTTTTTTGGTGCTTGAGTATAACTATTTGAGTATAACTATTGTCGCCGATCAGCGGCAAGTGCCATCGCCTCTCCCACCGTCACATTAAGTTGAGCGCCAATTAACATGACTAAACAGCAAATATATAGCCATAATAGCAAGATAATAAACGCACCAATCGTGCCATAGGTTAAATTATAATTACCAAAATGGTAAACATATAATCGAAACAAATTAGACAGAATTGCCCACAAAATTGCCGATAAAATCGCACCGGGCATAATGGGTGTTTGCGGTTGCCGATGACTGGGGCCATAACGATAGATTAAAGCAAAATTAATCGAAACCACTCCCAAAGTAATTGGCCAACGCAGCTTCAGCCAATTACTAGAAAGGGTTTGTTCCAGTAAGCAATTTTGCACAGGGGGCTGTTCTAAACACAGATTGATTTGATCAATGGGACAAGTGCCAACCGTTTCTAAAATACAGCTTTTACGGGCTAATGTTTCAACCACCAAATCACTCACAAATACTAATCCAGAAGCAAGAATTAATAACATTAAACTGCCCACTGCTAACCCCACAGCAATCAATTTAGCTCGCCAAAATGGACGAGTGCGATCGCGCGGGACGTGATGAATATGATTCAATGCAGCCATGGCTGAACTAATCACACTGGAAAATAACCAAATGGCTAAAACAAAGCTAAAAGAAAATAATTGAGGACTACGATTAATAATGAGTTGTCGGGAAATCAATTGGCGTACTTGTTCTGGGGCAATTTCAGCTAATAAACTGGCAATGTCGTACAAAATCGATTGCAAAGATTCTGATAAGCTAATCGCCGCTAAAATCGCCAGTAAAGCCGGAAACAAAGCCAACATAGACTGAAATGCCATTTCCGCCGAAAACCCCGTCAAACGCTGTTGTGCGGTGCGAATTCCAATGGTTTTAACCGTATTCCAGTTAAGATAAAGTAAAAATTGAAAGTAGCGAGCCAGCCGACGGGGAATGCTTTTGAGTCCCCGCCATAACACCTGTCCCACTCGAAAGATGCCTTCAGCAGTTTGTTCGGCGGCAAAATAAATCGGTTGTTGCCGTTCATCAGAGGTTTCGGAGGTTTCAGAGGCGGTATTTTGGCGACTATCCGATGAGGAAGAGGGAGAAGAGTCCGATTTTGACTCTTGAGAGGGCCTCAACGGTTGTCCGACTCGCTCAAACAGAGTTACCATCCATTGAGCCACCCGTTCTGCTAGATTTTCAATCAGGAGATGAATACTCAACAGCATAAAAGTTTAACCCAATGTCAACTGATTTAAGCTATAACAAAGCAAAGCTCAGCCAGTGAGCTAGCTTTATTGTAGATTGAATGAATCGGTCTATCTTATCAATTCAATCTCTGTAGCGGGATTAGGCTAGCAGCAGGGAAGACAATCATACTAGCATAATTAAGTTGAGTACTTCAGAGGGGTCACCTGCCGTTGTGTGCTAATCCTAAGCTAAGCTTAGCGAATGAATTCCCAGTTGATTAAATTATCGTCTTTCTCAGTACCATGACTCAGAATGTTCGGCAGTGGTTAGATGAAATTAAGCGGTTGCAACAGCAACTGGCAACGGTGCAGCGCGATCGCGATACTGCCCTAGACAGCGCTCAACAGTGGCGAAAACTGTATAATACCGAAGCCCAACAGCGGCGAGAAGAAACCCAACGTTATCAATCAACTCTGGCTGATCTCGAGGCAGAAATTGAGCAATTACAACAGAAATTATCTATTCCGCAAAATGAGATTTTGACAAAAGTTGCCATTCAGCGAGAATTGGATCAGCTTCAAGATCCCGAAGAATTGAAAACTCGGTTAAAAACCGTGATGTTAGAACGCGATCGCGCTCGAGAAACCATTCGTCAGTTGAATGAGTCCCTAGAGCAAGAGAAAGCCACTCACCAAGAAACCCGTAACAGTTTAACCACAGCTTTAGGGGATACCGTTGATTTACTCACCAAAGCGCAGGGGCGATCGCGCAGCGTGGACTTGTCCGTATCGCCGTTTAAAACAGACTCAGCCACCTCTACTAGCCATTCAGAATACCTCCTTAACCCCCAGCAGCCTTTACCTAAACTCCCCCCCATTGAACAACAGGAAAAAGAAAATTAAAAAATCGGGAGCAAAACCAATCATTTATCAGTCTATATACTGGGATTCTACAAATTTTATGGAGTATATCCAGTGCTGCTAGTCTTTTAAGATTAGCAGCTTTTTTCTTAATGATATAGACGGGTGTTAGCTCTGAGGGGTTCAATCCATATGAGCCTTTGCTGCACGTAGGAGTCTTTCAACGGAATTGAGACTTTCCCAAAATTATACTAACTCTCTCAATATCACTGCGTCTGAGAACTTGCAGAGTCTAAGGGATCATCTGCAAATCATCCTGCTCTTCTCATCACCTTCTATGGTTAAATTATAGGGATTACATCTAGCATTTTTTCAGCTATTTTTTTGAGTTGAGTGATGCAAAATGACACTAGATAACTGACTTGTATTTTGTATTTCTTGAGAACGATATTTTCGTTTTTGAGCAATACGAGCAATCTGACAAAGTTGACACATTTTAACGATTCTCCCTGCTATTTTCGATTGACATAATAATTGTTTTGAATGTCATGCTCTAGCTGTCGAACTTCAACACTTGTAAATCCAGCTTCCTGCAACATTTCGACTGCTTTTTCTTCTCCCCAAACTGCACCTAAACCCGCGCCACCCGAGGCAAGTGAAACACTCATACAATGTAAACAAGAAATGGTATAAAGCATGGGGGCAATGGGATGATCCAAGTTACCATCAACATGACTAGAGGCGCGAATATCCTGCATTAAATACACACCTTGCGGGCGTAAAGCTTTGGCAATATTCTTTAACACAATATCCGGTTTTGCTTGGTCATGAATTGAGTCAAATGTGGTAATTAAATCATAGGACTCAACTTGATTAATTGTGGCAGCATCTTTTACTTTAAAGCAAATATTGGTTAAACCAAATTGTTGCACTGCTTCTGTTGCAATTTGAATTGCTTCTTCAGAAAAATCATATCCAGTAAAACGACTATTTGGAAAGGCAATCGCTAATGTTGTGAGTGCATAACCACTCCCGCAACCGACATCTAATACATCAATTCCTGATTGTAATTGATCCGTTAAACCAGGAATAATTGGTAAAATTGAATCCATCAAAGTATTAACAACAGTTTGGCTACTTTCCTCTGCCATAATTTGATGAAAGCGCTTGTATTCAGAATAAGGAACGCCACCGCCATGATAAAAACATTCAACAATTTTATCTTCAACACTACCTAATAACGGAATATATTGAGTTACAACAGCAATATTATCCGCTGCAGCAGAACGGGTTAAAAATGCAGCGTGTTCTGGGGGTAAAAGATAAGTTTTATTCTCTGAATTATATTCAATAAAACCACCCGTTACCATTGCTCCTAACCATTCTCGGACGTATCGTTCGTTCAGTTTAGCGGCTGTAGCAATTTCTTCACTAGTTGCAGCGGTTAAAGTTGCCATCGTATCAAATAGACTAGTACGATGACCAATTGAAGTCATTAATGCGAGGGACCCATAATTAATCACATCTAGCATTTTGTCAGCAAATAATTCGGCTTTATTAGAATCCATTTGTAAGACTGTCATCATTACCTCAACAATATCTTTTACAAATTGGAGTCATTAACGGTTTTCTCTTCTCAATCCTTCAAGGGCTAATTGAATTAGTCTAGTTCTCAATCCAATTTTAAAATATTTCAAAACTATCAAATCCAGTTTCACTCAATCTCTAAAACCACAAGCATAAATCTATTACTTATTCTTTATCCTAATCGGATTTAACTACAGTCCACTGCATTTCCATTTTTGGATAAGATTTTCCTGTTTCAACCCAACGACAGTTTAATTTTTGCGGATGACTTTTATCTGAATCAAAACAAACTGTTTCTTCTATTGTAGAGGTATCTTTAGCTTCAGAGACTGAGGAATAAACCTGATAATTCTCTGTTTTAAACCGGAAAAATGGATGACAATTGTAAGCTGTTGAACTAATCATAATCTCAATCTTTACCCTTGCTGATGTGTGCTACTAGGACGTATTTCTCTAAGGTTGCAGCTTATGCAAACATGGGTCGTAACCCGCAGACCCTGAAGTTAACAGATGATATGAATCGGTGATGATTCTGATTGAGACTACTTGTTATAGAATGTATGGTGATAATCGTGCCTGTCTGCATCGCGGCAATAGTCACACGGGTTTAAACAATTGGGGTTTCAAAGGACAGCAATATTTTCTCAAACTTAACCTTTACGTCCAGAAAGTTTATTCATATTAAATATGTTTTTATTTCTCTCAAAATTACTGCCTTTATTTATCTATCCCTTAGGCTTAAGCTGTATTTTACTATTTTCAGCAGCAATTGTATTATGGTTTTCTCGTAAATGGACAGTAATTTTAATTAGCTTAGCCTTTTCAATTTTACTCATTTCTGGCAATGGTTGGGTCTCACAAGCGCTGGTGAAGTCCTTAGAATGGCAAAATTTACCCCCCTCAGAATTGCCTCAGAGCGCTGCAATTGTGGTTTTGGGTGGAGGGACTAAACCGCCGATTCCACCGCGTCCTTGGGTGGATCTCAGCGAGGCTGGAGACCGAATTTTGCATGGTTCGCTACTGTATCGTCAGCAGAAAGCACCTTGGTTAATTCTCAGTGGGGGACGCATTCGTTGGAAGGATGGAGGGCCATCAGAATCAGAAGATATGGCAGAAATTGCTAAGACTTTGGGAGTCCCGGAAACGGCAATTTTACAAGATCCTACTTCTTTAAATACCTATGAAAATGCAGTTAATGTTCGTAAAATATTAGAGGAAGAAGAGATTACAGGAAAAGTTTTACTCGTAACTTCTGCATTTCATATGCCGCGATCGCTGTTAGTATTTAAACGTCAGGGTATTGATGTTGTGCCAGCTCCGACCGATTTTATTGTATCAGAATATGATACTAAATATGCAGCCGTAGGCGTTGAAGCGTTTCTATTAGATTTAATTCCGGATGCGGCTCATCTTCAGCAATTTACTATTGCGATGAAAGAATATATTGGGATGGTGGTTTATCGTTTAAAAGGTTGGATTTAAATCAGTTTTAGATTTCGATTTTTGTTGAGGGGTTTGAGAGGAGATTAATAGAAGAAATAGAGCGATTTTAACAGATCGTTCTTGTTCTAATGATTCAATCTTATTGATTAGTTGAATATATTCGGGTTGGAGTTGAATATTATCTTCAATTTGATTAAGGATTTCAATCACTGATTTGAGTTGAATATCGACTGTAGCTTCTGTTTCTATTTGCGTGATTAACTCAATCCAATCTTTCAGCGTATCTTGAATTTCTAGTATGGAAATAGGAGAAGAAACAGGATAATATTCGGTTTGTAATGTCGTAATAATCGGTTGAAGTTGAGTAATATTAGGATCAGATCGATTATAGAGTTTTTGTAAGGTTAGTTCTGTAAATTCTCCGGGTTGAAAATTTCGATTCCAATCTTCAGGCTGACGGTGGGGATTTTGATCGAGATTGTCGGGAGAAGGTAATCGTAAAAAGATATAATCACATTGAATTCCATCGAGTTGAGTCCGGGTTGTGACAATCCAGTTTTGAATAAATGCTCGAGTTAAAATGGCATTGGTTAAATTGGTTTTATCGAGTCGAGTTCTAATTAATCTAGCACCCGATAAGTTTGCTTTTTTAAGATTACTATGACTGAGGTTTGCGCCAATAAAACTAGCGTTTTTGAAGTTAGCACCTTGTAAATTTAACCCCCGTAAATCTTGATGATTAAAATTTCGATTTTCTCCTTTACCAGTTTGTAATAAATCCCGAATTAATTTAGACTTTAAATAAGTATTTCCGCTGCGTATTCTGTCAAAATACCTAACATTTTTCCAACCGGTTCGATCCAGTTTAGCTTGACCAAAATCTGTACTGGGAATGATGGCATTTGTAAAGTCTGCATCGGTTAAATTTGTGCGACGAAAACTAGTTCCGCCGACGGCGGCTAAATTAACAGCAATGGTTTTAATCCCTGCATATCGTCCATTTCCATCTAGCGATCGCCATCCTAAATAATCAAAGAAAAAGCTAACTGAAACAGCAGATGCCACAACGGCAGCACCCACTTCTCCCGAAAAATAAGCCGCAATTGTACTGGCTGTAATTGCTACTGTAATGGTTCGGAGAGTCGCTAAAATTAATGCCACAATGGGAGAGACTAAAAAGGCAACAGCAAATGCAACCGCAGAGGTCAATACAACGGCAATAGCAAACCCGGCTAACCCACTAGCAATTCCCAAAGTTCCGATAAAAGTTGCCATTTGAATCATGCCAGCCGTGGCACTGGTAATAATCCCAATCACAGCTACAATAATAGTAGCGGCAATCGTTCCGAAACTACCCCCAATCAGTTGGCGAATGGCAATAAAAACAAAAGCAATTGTTAGTAATACAGTATTCCAACCCATGGTACTATCATTAGGATTAGAAAGATTCAAAACCAATAGAGTAAAATAACTAATTAAAACCAGTCCTAAACCCGATAAAACGGATAGCAACCAAGACATTAATAGTAATATAATCTTCCAGCGTTTTTGCAGTCCCGTTTTAACGCCGCGAAATTGACTATTCTGTAAATTCGCACGATAAAAATTCGCACTTTGAAGATCTGCGTAGCTAAAGTCAGCACCCGATAAGTTTTGACCTCGAAATGACTGGCCTCTGAGATTTTGACCTCTAAAATCTCGTCTTCCTTTACGATACAGTAGCAGCACCTGGCGGCCTTTCATATATTTATTAGATAATGCCTAGAGTATTTTTCATCGAGATCGATTCCACTTAATCTACTAACAGATTTCTCTCGAATTTGACAAATATAGACAGTAAATTTAAGATTTCAGTTGTAACAGTATCTCTACAACTATATCTTCTGGCTTCAGAGATTATTTCTGTTTCTGTATCAAAATGATCAAACAACAGGTAAAGGGAACAGCGGATCTGGCAACGGGGAAAAGTCAATCTTGATCATGAAACTCATTAAAAATCAATAACAGACGTTACATGTAACGTCACGAGATCTGACTCGGTGACTCGCTGAATACTGACTCGCTGAATACTGACCCCGGAATACTGACTCTCCGTCTCGCTGACTCCTCCTTTACGAGGTCTGGATTTCAATTTTATGATTTTTTCAGGTGAAATCGACTTTAAAAATTGATTAAAAGATCAAAACTTGCTAAAATGTAGCTCTTGCATCTCTTCGCGGTCACAGCATCGCCAGAAAATTAGAGGATATTCCACCGCTTTTGTCTCAATCACGCTAATGTAGGAAAAATAGAAAACTTACTCAGCGATACCTCAAAAGCGGACGAGGATAAGAGAAAACGGATAATAACTGCTGATTAACATTTTATTAGGATTACAATTCATGGCGATTCAGATTAAAGACGACCCTGAAAAACAAAAAGCTTTAAGTTTAGTCCTCAATCAAATTGAGCGAAATTTCGGTAAAGGTGCTATTGTCCGTTTGGGGGATGCCCCTCGGATGAAGGTGGAAACCATCTCGAGTGGTGCGTTAACTTTAGATTTAGCCTTGGGGGGTGGCATTCCTAAAGGACGGGTGGTCGAGGTTTATGGCCCTGAAAGTTCCGGTAAAACCACTTTAGCATTGCACGCGATCGCTGAAATTCAAAAAGCTGGTGGAATTGCTGCCTTTGTCGATGCTGAACACGCCCTTGACCCCACTTACGCGGCGGCTCTGGGGGTTGATATCGAAAATTTACTCGTTTCACAACCCGACACGGGAGAAATGGCTTTAGAGGTGGTTGATCAACTGGTTCGTTCGGTGGCGGTTGATATTGTGGTGGTTGACTCGGTTGCTGCTTTAGTGCCTCGGGCAGAAATTGAAGGGGATATGGGTGACTCTCACATGGGGTTGCAAGCGCGGTTAATGAGTCAGGCGTTACGGAAGATTACGGGAAATATTGGTAAGTCTGGCTGTACGGTGATTTTCCTTAACCAATTGCGTCAGAAAATTGGAGTCGTTTATGGTAACCCTGAAACCACAACCGGGGGAAATGCGCTGAAATTTTATTCTTCGGTTCGTTTAGATATTCGTCGAGTTCAAACCTTGAAAAAAGGGTCTGATGAATATGGTATTCGGGCAAAAGTTAAGGTAGCGAAGAATAAAGTTGCTCCGCCTTTCCGTATCGCTGAATTTGATATTATTTTTGGTAAAGGGATTTCAACCATTGGTTGTTTAATTGATCTGGCGGAAGAAACTGGGGTAATTAAACGTAAAGGCTCTTGGTATAGTTACCAAGGAGATAATATTGGTCAAGGTCGGGAAAAAGCGATTATTTATATGGAAGAAAACCCGAAATTTACAGAACAAGTAGAACAGCTTGTTCGGTCTGAATTAGCGGGGGGTGCAGTGGTTTCAGCAAATTCTGTTGCGCCGGTGGATGCAGCCGATGATGAAAATAGCAAGTTAACCGAAGAAGAATAAATTGTTTGTTTGGGGTGCGTTAGGGGTGCGTAAGTCACGCACCCTACGGGTTATTTTTGAGCGGCTTCTAGCATCATTCGGACGACATCTGGCATACTGTATTTTGCTTTCCAACCCAATTGCTGTGCGGCTTTCTTGGGGTTAGCCCGTCCTACAGCAATATCGGTCGGACGATATAAACTTTTGTCTACTTCCACGTGATCCTCCCAGTTCAAGCCCACACATTTAAAGGCTTCAGCCACAAAGGCTTCTAGGGAATAGGTTTGACCTGTGGCAATGATATAATCATCTGCTTTTTGAGCTTGTAACATCTGATGCATCGCTTCGATATATTCCGGTGCCCAACCCCAATCTCGCTGTACAGAGATATTCCCTAAATACAGCTTTTCTGAACGTCCCGAGGCAATTTCAGCCGCCGCCCGCACAATTTTTTGAGTCACAAACCGAGCCGGACGTAACGGAGAATCATGATTAAATAATATCCCAGAACAGGCAAATAAATTGTAGGCTTCTCGATAATTTGCCACTTCCCAAAAGGCGGTAGATTTAGCAACAGCATAAGGACTACGAGGACGAAACGGAGTATTTTCATCCGCTGCTATCTCCCCTGTATTCCCGAAACATTCACTTGAACCTGCATTATAAAATTTAATGTTTTCCCCTGTAAAACGAATGGCTTCGAGTAAATTTAAAGTGCCTGTGGCAATACTTTCTAAAGTCTCGACGGGTTGCTCAAATGATAAACCTACTGAACTTTGAGCGGCTAAATTATAAACTTCATCCGGTTGAATTTTGGTTAAGATCTGTAATACACTGCGAAAGTCTGTTAGAGACATTGATTCGAGTTTAACAATCTCTCGAATTCCTAAACGAGATAAATTACTAAAAGATGACATCTGAGCATCCCGAGATGTGCCACAAACGGTGTAACCTTGATTTAATAGATAAGCGGCTAAATACGCTCCATCTTGTCCGGATATGCCACAAATTAATGCAGTTTTCATTTCTGTTATCCTCTATTACTTTAATTTCTCAAATTTTTGCTCAATCACTCTTCGTAAAAACACCCAGAATTTCAATTATTATTCCCTGTAAATAAGTGAAATAGAAACTGTCACCTTCTCAATTTAAGCTATTTGCTATTTTAAATCCCTTTTTCCTAAAAGATTATCATCTGTTATACCTATCGACTAGAGTTGGATATCCCATCACTTTTACTTTCTTTAAAATCGTTTTTAGATTAAAAATTCATATAAAAATTAAGTTTTGTTAAAAAAATCACCTGAGATTGGGGAAAGAAATTGTACGAATTTATTAGGCATTGACAGTCTGTTGTGAGATCTTATAACATATAGGAATAGACTAAATTGGGTATTTTATAACCTAAAACTAAAAAATCAGGAATAATTCACCTCAAACCCTGATACTGTCAAGCAACTGATCTCAAGTCATCCCGTTGAGTTTATTTTCACTGCACAGAGGAAAAACGAAATTAAAGAAGTCGGCGATCGCCAAGGATTGACTAAATTCTGAAACTATGCACTATGCAAAACCTAGCTTTTCCCAGGGCCAAAATCGAAAGACTGCCCGACCAATACTTTATTAAAAATGGTAATTCCATTAAAAATTCATATAGAAGTTAAGTTTTGTAAAAAAAACCGTTCAGATTGGGGAAAGAAATTGTACGAATTTATTAGGCATTGACAGTCTGTTGTGAGATCTTATAACATATAGGAATAGACTAAATTGGGTATTTTATAACCTAAAACTAAAAAATCAGGAATAATTCACCTCAAACCCTGATACTGTCAAGCAACTGATCTCAAGTCATCCCGTTGAGTTTATTTTCACTGCACAGAGGAAAAACGAAATTAAAGAAGTCGGCGATCGCCAAGGATTGACTAAAGTAATAAAGTATGCATCGCTGAGAAAATCTCAAACTATAGCGCGAGGGAAGAGGGAAGAGGGAAGAGGGAAGAGAGGACAGTAGACTATGAAAGAGTTTCATGCAAGAGCGAAATGTTTTAACAGCCGATAGCGTAGCGCGATAGAGTAAAAGTTATTTTCTTAAAATTTAAGCCCGACCTAACCTTTCCCAGGGCCAAAATCGAAAAACGGCTCGACCGATAATATTTTCTTGGGGAAGAAAGCCCCAAATATGAGAATCATTGCTATCGTTGCGATTATCTCCCATGACAAAATACTGCTGTGGCGGCACTTGCTTTGGTCCCCAGCGATAGTTAGGGGCTTCGGCAATATAATCTTCATTCAGGGGTTGAGCATCGACGTAGACTTTACCCCCTCGGACTTCAACGGTTTGACCCGGCTGGGCAATGACCCGTTTAATAAACGCTTGGCTGCGAGAATATCCTTGCCGTTGCAATTGTGGTGGCGGTGCAAAAACAATGATATCTTCGGGTGCGGGGGGATGAAAATGATAAGAAACTTTCTCAATCACGAGGCGATCGCCTATTTCTAAAGTCGGTATCATTGAGTCTGAGGGAATATAGCGAGGTTCAGCCACAAAGACTCGAATCAACAAGGATAAACCGAGGGCAAAAATCAGAACAAATAGGTTTTCTCGAAAATTATTGTTGGAAGTCTTCTCTGGAGGAGATTTAGAGGTCATGGGGTGAATATTGACGGCTTTGTGGGAGTTAATTGCATTATCCAATACAATCGGTCAAAAATTTTAAAGTGTAATTTCGGAGAAAGGCAGATTAGCTGTTTTTAGAGTTCAACGACTTACCTCTCTCCTTGATTTGACTGACGCAGACACACTAATCTTTGCTGCTCACTTTAGGTTGACGATGATGAAAACGAATCCCCAAAAATACATCATACAGAAATCCCCAAAAGTCTTTCCCTTGAAGAATTCCTAAAGTTTGAGGAGATCCTTTTGCATCTAATAAAGGCTTCATTTTTTCATAAGCTGGCTTGTAGTTATACCAGGGAATAGAAGGCCACAAATGATGAATCAGATGGTAGTTTTGCCCCAAAATTAATAAGTTGAGAATGGCACTGGGATAAACCCTGGCATTTTTCCAACGGTTTGTTTCTTGGAAAGGACGATGGGGTAAATAATCGAAGAATAAACCTAACGCTAACCCCACCACTAAAGCGGGTGAAAACCAATAGTTAAGGATATATCCAATAAAACCGTAATGAATTCCCACGCTAACAATCGCGATCACAAACAGGCGGCTGAGAAACCACTCTAACAGCTCATATTTGCGCCATAACCGTCGTTTGAAGAAAAATATCTCATGATAGAAAAAACGGGCTGCAATCAGCCACAGGGGCCCGCCTGTAGATACAAAATGATCCGGGTCATTCTCTGGATCGTTCACATTAGCGTGATGCTGAATATGAACGCGGGTAAAGACGGGAAAAGCAAATCCCAACATTAACGCACTACCATGTCCCAAGGCGGCATTGACAATTCGGTGGCGATGGGCTGCCTTGTGAGACGCATCATGAATCACTGTTCCAGACAGATGTAATGCCAGAACATTCAACATAAAAGTAAACCACCCCGGCCAATGCCAACACCAATATCCGAGAGTTGAAACCAAAATGAGGGCTACTGCAGTCAAAAACATCAGTAGCGTAAAATTAATGCCCCCACCTGGATCAAAAAATTCCTTGGGCGCTGTCAGTGGCTGCCGTGCCTCCGACATTACTGTCTACACTCCTTATGTGTTTTTACTCGACCTGTATTTTATGGGAGAAATTACAACTTGTAAAGTTTTATGAAAAAACTGAACTAATCATAAAGTGATATTCTCCCTCAACTTATCCACACCACTATCTTGGAAACCACCATGTCACAACGTTTACAGTCTATCAAAAAATTGTCTCGCACCTTAGGGCTTCTGAGTATATCTTTCACTTTGCCCTTTTCCATGGGAGTCAGTTCAGCCCGAGGAGATTTCTTAATTCCCGGTTGGACACCCGAAGCGTCTGAATGGTTTTCCTTTCCTTACCCTCAAAATTTAGAGAATTCTAGAACCAATACACCCCAAACTAACCCAAACGTTGAAACTCTCCCCACTTCTCAACCGACAGCAACTGATGAACCGATCCCTCAAGTCGAAGTCACAACAACCAATCTTGATGATCCTCGGTTTGTCTGTCAACAGGTGGGGAATGAATACACTGTAATGTATAATCCCCCAAATCAAGCGGCTCAAAGCTATCCTTGGGCAATTCCCGGACGAATGGGAGGTGGTTGGACTCCAGAACGTCGCTGCGGTGAAATTAGCCGTCGCTTAGAATCTTATCGGCCAGATGGTCTTTCACAACTTCTTACTCGTGTGGAAAATGGTTACAATGTCATTTGCGCTACCACAGAAGATGTACCCGACTGTAGAATTGTGTTAACCGTTCCAGTGGGAGAAAGCCCTGAATTTGTGCGCGATCGCATTTTTCAGAATTTAGTGGTCGCCGATGATGGGGGATCGACTCGAGGCGTTTATACTTTAGTGGGCGATCGTTCCGGCGAAGATTTAGTTCGAGACGTTTTTGGTACAATGCGTCGCAGATCTAACGGGATTAACCTCAAACCCTTCTTACATCCTCAAGATCGTGGTACAGGCACAAAATTACGTTAAGATTTGCCTGCATTTGATTGAAGTGAAGGGGAACAGAGGGAGAATAAGGTGCGTCAGTAGGTGCGTCTACAACAAATAACCAAAAAACTACAACAAATAACCAAAAAACAATAAAAAATAGCGCTACAACACCGTAATATTTTCTGGAGAAACCATCACTTTAATCCATTCACCCACACTGTAGCGTTGAATGTCATCTCGATGTAAATTTTGTTGTCGGATGACTAAACAATGATTTGGGGTAATTTGTACTAAATAACGAATATCTGTACCAATATAAATCACTTCTTCAATTTGCCCTAACCATCCAGCAATAGCAGGACTATCACTGGGATAAACATTGACTTTTTCAGGGCGAATAACTAAGGTGACACCCTGTTTTACAAAGAATTCATCTGTTGATTTTGCGGAAATACTCAGGGTTTGATCGACAGAAACTGTTAACTCATCTGCTTTTATTTCTGTTACTTCTCCCGTTAAAAAGTTACTCTCGCCAATAAAATCTGCCACAAACCGAGTTTTCGGATATTCATAAATATCGACAGGACTGCCCACTTGTAAAATTTCCCCATCTTGCATCACAGCAATTCGATCTGACATGGTTAAAGCTTCTTCTTGATCGTGAGTCACATATACAAAAGTAATACCCAGTTTTTGCTGCATTTGCTTTAATTCTAATTGCATTTGTTTGCGTAACTTTAGATCTAAAGCCCCCAAAGGTTCATCAAATAATAATACTTGAGGTTGCTTGACAATTGCCCGCGCTAATGCCACCCGTTGTTGTTGTCCACCGGATAATTGCCGGGGAAAACGTTGGGCAAATTCTGTTAATTTTACTAATGATAATCCTTCTGTGACTCGCTGTTGAATTTCTGGTTTAGGCAGGTTTTCCATTTCTAAGCCAAATGCCACATTTTGAAATACATTTAAATGGGGAAATAAGGCATAATTTTGAAACACAGTATTGACTGGACGATGAAACGGTAAGCAATTTTTCATCGAATTTCCATAAATATAAATATCCCCTGATGTGGCTTCTTCAAACCCGGCAATTATTCTTAATGTGGTTGTTTTTCCACATCCAGACGGACCCAGGAGAGAAAAGAATTCTCCTGTTTTTATCTGCAAATTGATTTGATTGACCGCAGTAAATCGTTTACCCTGCGTTCCTTTAAAGGATTTAGAAATATTAACCAGTTCAACAGCATTAGTCATCGGCTATTTCATTCGTTCTTTAGAGAGTTGAAATATAGGGTTTGGGAAGATAGAATATAGGGTGATTAACAGTTATTTCACCCTCGGTTTTTCTAAGATCCTGCACCCAATTTTACTTCTGACCAAGCTTCGTCATATAATAGGGTGGCAACGCCTACATCTTCGAGATATTTGAGTTTAGAAAAGACATTATCGGGGGGATAAATTCCGGGATTATTAAGGTTTTCTGGTTTAATTAATTGTTGTTCAATTGCTGTTTTGTTGGGTGTGCCATAATTAATAAAGTTAGAAATACTGGCACTGATTTCGGGTTCTAAAACAAAGTTAATAAACTTTTCTGCGAGTGCTTTATTAGGGGCATTTGTCGGAATCACCATGTTATCCGTCCAGAGAATACTGCCTTCTTGCGGAATCACATAACGTAAACTGGGGTTTTCTTCCATCACTTGAAAGATATCGCCGCTATATTCCATAGTGAGATCAACTTCTCCTTGATTTAATAATAATTGCCCGGTATCGGGAACAAAAGCAGCCACGGTTTTCTGATTTTCAATCATGAATTCTTTGGCTTGTTGAATTTCTTTTTCTTTAGTTGTATTAGGATCAAATCCTAAATACATTAATACTGCCCCAAAGGTGTAGCGCATATCATCCAACCAAGCAGTTTTGCCGGAAAACTTAGGGTCAAACATAATTTTCCAGCTTTCTATTTCAGCGCCTGTGGCTTCAATATTGTAACCTATTCCTAACGTTCCCCATTGATACGGAACACTATATTGATTCTTGGCATCATAAGGGGGATTAAGAAACTTTTGATCAATATGTTTTAAGTTCGGAATCTTATTTTTATCTAACTGTTCTACCATGCCTTCATCAATCATAATTTTAACCATATAATCGGCGGGGAAGGCAACATCATAACCCGGATTTCCGGGCTTTAATTTGGCATACAAACTTTCGTTACTATCGTAAGTATCGTAATTAACTTTAACATTATATTTTTCCTCAAATTGCGCGATCGCCTCTGGGGAAATATAAGTTGACCAATTATATAAATTTAAAGTATTACTGGCAGAATTATTCGGGGTTTGGCTGGTATTCAGGTTACTGCTAGTACAACCAAAGGGTAGAATAACACCAATGAAAAATAGTAAAATAAACGTGAGTAGTCGTTTCATTACACCTGAGTTGGGTTAAGGGGTTTACGTTTAAAAGGATGTTTAGGTTGAACTTCACCAATTCTGAATTTAGCCCCCCTTGCCCCCCAAGTATGGGGGGAAGCAGATTCAAAGTCCCCCATCTGTCAAAGCCCCCAATCTTTCAAAGCCCCCAGTTTTGACGAGCGACCCCGCGCCGTCTCACGGTGAGACCAGTGCGGTCTTGGGGTCTCCCCAAGTGGAGCAACTGTCAAACCCGAAGGGCGCTAGGGAACGCGCGAGTTGGGGGTTTGGGGGCAGGGGTTTAGGGACAGGGAATGCACGGGGGCTACAGTAATCTTGAACAAATTCAGATATGACTTGTTTATACACCGTAGCTTTCTAAGGGAACAACTCAAGGGGAGATAGAAATAGTCAAAATACAGCACTTTTAGCTTAATCCTTCACATTACCCTTGATAGTCAATGACGATACCACAAGTAGAACCGATGCGAACAACATCAGGGTGGAAATGGCGTTAATGGCGGGGGTGACGGAGAGTTTAATCATGCCATAGACAAATAAGGGTAAGGTGGTTGTGCCGACTCCTGTGGTAAAAAAGGTGACAACAAAGTCATCGAGTGAGAGGGTAAAGGCAAGTAATGCGGCGCTAATGACACCGGGTAAAATCAGGGGGAATGTGACTCGCCAAAATGTTCGCCATTCGTTTGCCCCCAAGTCAAATGCAGCTTCTTCTAAAGCGGGGTCTAAGTCGGCGAGTCTTGCCCGGACAGTGACGGTAACAAAGGCAATATTAAACGTGACATGACCAATAATCACGGAGGGAAACCCTAAGGTGAGGCGAATACCTGTTAAGTTTTCGAGGATACGGAAAATTAGGGTAAAAAAGACGAGTAAGGATAGACCCAGAGAAATTTCTGGGATAATCATCGGTAGAAATAATAGATTCTCTAAGATGCGGTAACCGGGAAATCGATATCGTTCTAATGCTAGCGCGATCGCTGTTCCCAGTAAAACAGATAATACTGTGACAATTGTGGCAATGAATAAGCTATTTTGCAAGGCTTGCCATATCTCTGCGTTAGCAAAATTGGCTTGAATATCTGTGGTTTGACCGAATAAACTACGATACCAATCTAATGTAAAACCTGACCAAACGGCGTTAAACCGGGAGGCATTGAAAGAATATATAACGAGGATTAAAATGGGTAGATATAAGAATGCAAACCCTAATGTTGCTTGTATCCATAACCCTGATTGACTGAGGGTTCGTAAAAATTTATTAGAATGGATATTTGTCATAAGTGATTCGTTGTTAGAGGAACATAGATCATGGTAAAAGTATCAATACAGCTACCAACGCCCTTACAACTTTTGTTTAAAGCTAGTCTAAAATAACGGGCAAAAAATTAACGAATAATTCATTATAAATCCTCATGACTTCTGACTGGCAGACGGGCCCATGCAATGCGCCCCTACCTGACTGGGTGACTCCTCATGATGCCTTTTCAAGATTCAAATCAATTGCAGTTTTTTGGGGAATTTCAATGATAAATTTTGCCCCCTGACCGACAACAGATTCACAGGTAAGATTGCCGCCATGTTTTTTAATGATTTGATAACTGGTTGCCAGTCCTAAACCTGTGCCTGTGCCGACAGGTTTTGTGGTAAAAAACGGTTCAAATAAATGTTGCTGCACTTCTTCAGTCATACCCGTGCCGTTATCAATAATCTCAATTTTAATCCAATCTGATTTAATCATTGCGGTTTGAATTAAAATAGTGGGTTCAACTTGAGCATTATATCCTGTGGTTTTTTGATAGTCTAAAATCGCATCAATGGCATTACTCAGAAGATTTAAAAACACTTGATTGAGTTGTCCAGCGTAGCATTCAACCTCAGGCAGTTGACCATATTCTTTAATTACCTGAATCTCTACTTTAGCGGAGAAGTTATACAGGCGATGCTGTAAAATTAATAATGTGTTATCAATCCCTTCATGAATATCAACTTGTTTCATTTCCGCTTCGTCTAAGCGGGAGAAGTTTCGTAAGGAACAAATAATATCTTTAATTCGACTTGCCCCCACTTCCATAGAAGTAAACAGCTTGGGTAAATCGTCCATCAAAAACTCTAATTCAATCTCATCCATCCAGTCGAAAATTTCGGGGTGAGGTTGAGGATGATGCTGTTGATACAGTTGAATTAAATGGAGTAAATCGTCTAAATATTGCTGGGCAAAGGAAATATTACCGGAAATAAATGTGACGGGGTTATTGATTTCATGAGCTAATCCTGCTACCATCTGACCTAAGCTGGAGAGTTTTTCGCTTTGAATCAGTTGGGTTTGAGTCTCTTTGAGTTGTAGCAGGGTTTGTTCTAGCTGCTGGGTTTTCGCCCGTTCTCGAACTTCTGCGAGTTTGCGATCGCTAATATCTTGAACCGTACCAATCATCCGTAACGCCCGACCTTGACGATCTCGACAAACTACTTTACTGCGGTTTAGTATCCAATGCCATTCTCCACATTGACTCAGCATCCGATATTCAACGTGGCATAAACGAGTATTGCCCAGTAAATGTTGACGAATATTCTGTATCAAATGATGCCGATCTGCGGGATGAACTAATTTTAACCAAGTTTTCGGCTGGCTATCAATATCATCGATACTGTAACCCAACTGTAGAAGCCATTGGGGACTGAGATAAAATTCATTAGCTCTGATATACCAATCCCATAACCCTTGATGGCTGCCAGATAAAGCTAATTGTAATCGTTCTTCGCTGGCTCTTAAAGCGCCTAAAGCTTTTTTATTTTCGGTAATATCAAAAATCGCACCACTGAGCCACAATAGCTTACCGCTGCTGTCAAATACCCCTTGACCTTGGTCATAAACCCACCGCCACGATCCATCTTGACGTTGCAGACGATATTCTATACTATAAGGCTTTCGGGTCTGAATCGCAGTTTTAATCTGTTGAGTCACCAGGGAGCGGTCAATCGGATGAATCAGACTCTGAAAACAACAGCAGCGGTTATGAATTAAGTCTCTGGCGCTACATTGAATAATCACTTCGATACCATCGCTGATAAATGCCATGGTTCTTTTGGTCTCAAAGGTACTGCGATAAACCGCCCCTTGAATATTGTTCACTAGGGTTCGTAATTCCCCTTGACGGAGTCGTAAGGCGCGCTCAATCTGTTTATGATCGCTAATATCGCGAATGATAATACATTGACATTCTTTCTGACCCGGGATCTGCAGATGATTGATGGTCATCTCCACGGCTAATGGGCGTTGATGTTTGGTACGGCAGCGGGTTTCGATTTTGAGTGAACCACATTGTTGTAAAGTACGCCAGTGCAATGACCACATTGAGGCGGGAAAGTCTAAGGTAATATCATGAATGGTCAAAGATTCTAATTCGGCGCTATCGTACCCGAAGAAATGACAAGCGGATTGATTTCCATATAATAGTTTGCCAGAATTTGCGACCCATAACATTGGATCACTCATTTGATTGATTGAAGAAAGAATGAGGTGAGATAAATCGACAGATGAGGAGACTTGTGAGGGCTTTTCAGCACCGGAATGTGAGTGTTTCGCTTCAGAGGTAATGGGGTGAGTTAGGGTAGCGATAGAGGATGAGGACGAAAGAGGGTAACCTTTGGGTATTGACATCAGTAAAGCTTGAGTATAGTGAGGTTCGCTCTGATTCAACTGTAAGTATATATTACTCAAAAATGTTATCGCAATGGCCAATAATACCCAATCGTTTAAATTTAATCCGGTTTTAATTTTTAGGTGTTGAAAGTGGCTGTAACCCATTCCCCAGAGGGCGATCCCCACCCAGAGCAGTATTAAAGATGAGACTGTATTGGATGGAATTAGATTAGAAAATATTTGGCTTTGCCAATTAAATTTATCTTTGTTGGGAATGTTTTGGACGAGGGTAAAAATCCCATAAAACACTAATACTATTAAAACAGTTAAATTCAGATCGAGTTGACTCCAAGATTCAGTAATCGGTAATGGTGTTACATCTACCAAAGGAATGATAGTAGATAAAAGGCTCGAATCTATTAAGATATTGATCAGCATAATTAAATTCGCTAACTTGACGGGATTATTCGACTCAAAGCACCCCTGTAAAACGTTTGAACTCAATCTCAGCTTTGAATTATTTAATAATATATTATTTGGGTCTTAATCGGGCAAAAAGTATAGATTTTTCAGCCGGATCACACCGCCAGACTTCCTAAACTTGATATTTTATTATCTCTTATCTTTATCTTAAAAACTATATATTTTTCTATCTTTTCTTAAACTTATATGAAGCGCACCCTGTGATCCTAATCCGTTTTAACTTCGCTCTAAGTATTATAAATAATAATATTTGTTGTGGTGTATTCTTAAATACATTTTATCTATTTTATCAGCATTCTTTAACAATAGTGATGACTGATAAATTCTGGCTGAGATTAAGGTTGAGTGAACTGCTGTTTTGCCCAGACAATTGCTGCCTCTGGCGTTGAGATTATTCCTTCAGCCTGCGCCAATTGTAATTCTAATAACAGTTGACCAATTTTAGGACTGGGGGATAAATTTAAGGCTGCCATTAATTCCTTTCCGGATAATAAAGGTTGAGGATGAGCCACCGGGTCATTAGGTGTAAAATAACGCTTTATCAAGGGATTGAGATAATTGATCGGCACTCCATATCCCCTTAACCAAACCATTAAGCCGGGGAACAAATCTCCTAAATCTCGATATAAAAAATAAAGTTGTTTGAGGGGGATATTATCCGGATAAATCTGAGTAATTTGATTAAAACAATCAATCAGAGTCACGCCGCCGCGAATTTCAGCCTTGCTATATTTCAAAGCAGTTAACTCAGCTTCAGCAAGAGTCGGTTTTGGTGTCAGTAAACAGGCTAATTTCACTAAGCCTAATTGAGACATTTTCAGGGTCTCTCGTAGCGGTTGAGACAATTGCGCCGGAAACGAAACCCAGATTTTGCCTAACTCCATTGCCGCTGTATCAATGTTGCCCGGGGTTGTCCAATTCTCCGAGGCATGAGGAAACCAACCCGAAATTAAACCCAATTCCCAAGCCTGACGTAACCAGGTTGTGCCATCGGGGGTTTGCAACAGATAACCTAACTCTGTTTGTATTCGTTCAACTGCCACTTGCTGCAACAGGGGAGCAAATTGTTGTAAACTAAGTTGAGTTTGGGGTTCGATTGTAAATTGTAATTGAGCCGCTTGCCGATAACCTCGCAGAAGTCTTAACGGATCATCGCGTAAATTTTGCGGAGAAATCATCCGAATGATCCGCTGCTGCAAATCAGCCATGCCATGATGAGGATCGTAAAATCTCGTCGTTGCCGGATGATAAGCGATGGCATTAATGGTAAAATCTCGTCGTTGTAGATCGGTGTCTAAAGTGCCTTCAGCTTGGGCAAAATCAACTGTAGCATTGTCAAACACCACTCGGGCAATTTGGCGATCGCTGTCCAATAAGACAAACCCCGCTTTATAATAGTTAGCAATTCTCTGGGCTGTATTAACCGCAAGTTCAAGTAGGACAAAATCTAAATCGAGATATTCAGAGTCTCGTTTCAGGAGTCCATCCCGTACTGCCCCCCCCACAAGGTAAGCGCAAGAAGGTAACAGTTTCCAGTCAAAGGGCCAGTTTTGTGGGGATAATCCAGAACCGAATGTTTGAGTCATAATCGATTAAACTCAGTTAACATCTCCAGCAGTTTACTGCTTCTCTAAGCTAAATTAACATTCATAGGACTCGGTAACGATTCTATTAGTCAATAATTCTCAAGGGGATTATAAAAAATGTGTATTTGCATAAATTGCCATTATGTTGATCGCTGCTTCACCTATAATGCCGTAGAAACTCAGCATCAACAGCCTCACATGACGGAAAACCCAGATTTTGACCCCATTGAACCTTCCATCAATGTTAATATCCGGACGCACGGAGAAGAAATTGAAATGGAATGGGATGTCGTGGGATGCGAAAGCTTTACTGAAGAAGCCGGAAAATGGGCAAAATTACGCCCAGGAGAATTAGTCCCAACCTAATTCTTTTTTACCTTTTATTTACAATAGTGATGGGATATAGGTCTCATCACTTCTCAATTCAATAATGAGTCTGTCTAGCCCCACACCGCACTGAATGGAAACATGAGTTACTGCTTTAATCCGGCTTGTGAACACCCCCAAAACTTAGCTGATCATCAATTCTGTCAGTCTTGTGGCTCCAAATTAGTATTGCGTCCACAGGGAGATGATGGTGAGTTAGCGCCTCAATATCGGGCGATCGCCTTAATTGGACAGGGGGGCTTTGGTCGAACCTTCCTCGCTGTAGACGAGTCTCAACCTTTGCAACCGCGATTTGTGATTAAGCAGTTTTTACCCCAGTCTATTAATTCTCAAACTACTGTAGCACGATTTCATCAAGAAGCTCAACAACTGCAAAATTTAGGTCAACATCGCCAAATTCCAACAGGGATATCTCACTTTGAATGTAAGGGTTATTTCTATTTACTGCAAGAGTTTATTGAAGGTAAAAATCTGGCAGAGGAACTACAGGATAAAGGCACGTTTGATGAATATAAAATCCGTCAACTGCTCAAAGATTTACTGCCTGTTTTAGAATTTATTCACCGTCATCAGATTATCCATCGAGATATTAAACCCGAAAATATTATCCGTCGTCGGGCTTCTCGAGTCGATCAAGCGGGTCGTTTAGTGTTAGTTGATTTCGGTGCCGCCAAACAGTTAACCGAACGTTTACCTCAAACTGCAACGGTGATTGGCAGTGCGGCATTTACGGCCCCAGAACAACTGATGGGGAAAGCTGTATTTGCCAGTGATATTTATAGTTTAGGCGTAACTTGTATTCATCTGTTAACGGGTATTTCTCCGTTTGATTTATTTGATAGTCAAGAAGCAAATTGGGCTTGGCGAGATTATCTAAAAACACCCATTAGCCTAGAGTTAGGGCAAGTTTTAGATAAAATGTTGCAAGGGGCAACCAATCACCGATATCATTCAGCCAAAGCCGTTTTACGACAATTACAGCCTCGTTCTCAATATGTGGCAGCGTTTCCAGCGTTAAAAAATAATATTAAAAACTATCCTAAAATTGAAGAAAAAATTGCAGCCAAAACTGTTAGCGTTTTAGAGAAAGTTCCCCAGCCTGTCGAGACCCCATTACTGCCGCAAACTTGCACTAATTTAATCCAGGATAAATTAGAAGCGGCTGTTTCCAACTATCCGATTAAACTACAAGTCAATTGGCAGAAAAAACATCAGTTAATTGTTGTCATTAATCGTTTAGAAAATGAACCCGTTAATTATCTGGCAGTTGCCCGGATTATTAGTCAAGAATTAACCCAACTGAATCTACCTGTTATCCATCGCGTTAAAATATTAGGGCGAATAAAAGGTCAAACTGTACCCGAATGGAAAATAGCGTTAAAGGTCGGATATAAAACTCAAGTTAAAAAGAAAATTAAAGCTTATCAAGCCCATCCCATTTATCAAAAAGCACAACAACTTCAATATAAGTCTTTTTGGCAAGAAAAGCTGCAAAATAGAGAATTTATTCTAGATAGCTTGATGGCATTAATGATTGGATTTATTTTTAGTTTTAAACTGGTTATTCTACATCCCATTCTCGGCATATTAACGGCATTAGGATTTCTATCGATTAAACACAGTATGATGCAGCGGGGTGAATTAGCCATTAATCAATTATTTGGCACAGTTGCCACCTTATTTGTCGTCATGGGGGCCTCAAGTTGGAAACTGATTCATCAAGATTTTTATAGTATTATTTTAGCCGGACTATTCTTAGCACTACCTGTTTTTTATACAACAACCGATTAATTCAAGTGTCTACAAATTTTAAATTATATGGTTTAGCTTTACATAGCAGTAGCCCCGAATTAGGGCTAGCAATCAATAACTTTGAAGGAGATAAACGCTGTCAAACTTGGAATTTAGGCAGAGAACTTTCAACTCAATTACATTTACATTTATCTGAATTTATTCTCCCTCAATCTTTCTCAGATTTAAGCTTAATTGCAGTGGCAAAAGGGCCCGGAAGTTTTACCGGAACACGCATGGGAGTGGTGACCGCCAGAACATTAGCCCAACAGTTAAATCTACCCTTATTTGCCATCTCCAGTTTAGAAGCAAAAGCTTGGCAAGTTATTTCTAATAAAGATATCTCAAATTCTTATAATATTGCATTACAAATGCCAGCCCAACGCGGTCAACTCTTTGTCGCCATTTACAGAATAAATTCTAAACCCGATCAAGGTTTAATGACGGTGTTAGCCGATACAGTAATATCACCGGAAAATTGGCAAGATATTCTAAATCAACAACAAACAGATTACCAACTGATTAAAATTGAAGGAGGACTGGGAAATACAGCCGCGAGTTTACTAGAATTAGCCTATTTAAAATACTCTCAACAGCAATATTCTCATTGGTCTGAGGCTTTACCGTTTTATGGACAACATCCCGTCAGCTAGTAGGGTGCGTTAATAACGCACCTTAGACTTACTCTGAAGCATTACTGCGCTTGCTATTCTTAATTCGCTTCAGTATTTCATCTACAAGTTTTTCCCACTCTTGTTGAGCCTGTTGCTGCTTACGTTTTAATTGATTATCAGAAGGGTGGTATGCAATCAATGGACGATTATTAGATTCAGCTTTGCGTACAATATCAGCACTTTTAATACGACTATCAAATATCACTGATTCTTTTCCTTTTCCTTTACGAACTTTTGTTGCTCCCTCTTCATCCGATTGTTCCCATTGCCGAAATTGATCCTCCCATTTATTATTTTCAATTGTTGCTTTTGTATCAACTTTTGAGTAGAAAACGCCAAGCAACTCAACCTCACAAGATGCCTTACATTTTCTCAAGCGATCCACACTTTCAAAAATTTTATCTAACCCCCAGTAAGAGTAGGAATCTAGAAGAGTTGGTACTATATAGTAACGGCTTAAAGAAAGAGCGTTTAATGTGACCAATCCGAGACTTGGAGGACAATCGAAAATAACATGTGTGTAAGCCTTATTTTCAGGATTCTTTAATTTGTTTAAAGCATTAAATAGAATATCTGTCGCACTGAGATAATAGCTATGATAACCAACAAGTTTATCTTGAATATTCATAAGTTTTAGACTAGATGGCAGCAGATCTAAATTTAGCTCATCAATAGGAGTAACCCTGATCTTATTGAGATCAAAGGTTTCGCTATTATCACTATAATCATCTCGCGATATATCATGTTGAAAAAGTTGATACAAAGTTTTATCCTGATCATCTAATTCTTTATATTGATCTTTATTCAATAACGTGATTGAAGCATTACTTTGAGGATCTAAATCTATAAGCAGTACAGATGCTGGCTTAGTTGATTTCTCACCTAATTTTATTTCTCTTTTTGCTAAAGTGGCAGCAACGTTCACAGCAGAAGTTGTCTTTCCCACACCACCTTTAAGATTTATAAAACTTATTACTGTAGTGTTGCCAATTTTCATAATGAACTTTTTAATAAATTTAAGATATAAAATTGCCTAACTTATAATCTTACCGCAGTTATAGCGCTTACGCCTTCATGCACGCTCCGCGAACGCGCCCAAGAATCTTGCTATAGGCAATAGCGGTGCGACTTGCTATATATATAATTTTTACCCATAAAAAATTAGGTGCGTAAGTCACGCACCCTACGGATAGAGGTTGAAATAATATCTTAAATTACACTCTGTCACTGACATAAACATAAGCAGGGACACGTTCAGCTAAATCAGTTTCTTGTCCAGTAATGGACTCAGCTAACGCTTCAAAAGACTCACTATTCCAGTTACGGCCATGAATGGGCTTCGTTTGTTCGCCTCGGAAATAAGCCATTGTACCGATGACAATACCTGCAACCCAACCGACTACTAATAATGCAATTAAAAATACCATAGATGATATTATTTCCTAAATTTTTTTAACTTATGTAAATAAATGTAACAGTAACTTGTACTTCGTGTCAAGTTAGTATCTATGCCGTAAGACAGATCTTGAGTCAGGAGACAGGTAGGGGCGCATTGCATGCGCCCGTCAGGAGTCACCTTGCCTATTGCCTTCTTACCCCTGTTCCCCGTTCCCCGTTCTAAGAGTGCTACGCACCATAAAAAGGTTGACGTTACCCCAACAGTTTGCTAGTCTGAGCCTAAGAGTTATTAAAATCAGCAATATATCAGTGCTTACCCAGAGTCATTACTTTTATTTTTGGTTTAGCAAGGTTCACCGAGAGTGAGTCCAGCTTTCCATGGCAACTCTAGGTGAACCGCAGACCAGCCTCTGCGGTTTTTTAATGGTTAAACTCTTAGTCCTACTCAAACACATTTACAGCAATGACCCGATTTTATTTTTGGTTTTATGGATATTATTTTTGGACCTTTATTGGTTCTGGGTAAGCCATTGCGCTGATGTGTCTCTTACCCGGAACTTGTTAGGTTTCGGGTTTTTTATTGATTAGTCAACTTCTACAGGAAACAAATCTGATGTCTGATACAAAACTCGTCTCAAAATCTGATGCTATTCAACAAAGCGTCATTCATATTACCCCTCAAGTTCAAGTGGGGGGAGAAGAATTACTGATTATTGGTGGCCCTTGTACCGTCGAAAGTTTAGACCAAATGGAACAAACCGCGCGTCATTTGTCAACTATTCCCGTCCAACTATTACGAGGTGGTGTTTATAAACCTCGAACTTCTCCTTATTCCTTCCAAGGTCTCGGCCAGGAAGGAATTTCTATTTTTCAGCAAGTTCGTCAACGCTACAATATGCCTTTCGTCACAGAAGTGATGTCTATTCCCCAACTCGAGGCTATTGTCGATGCGGCGGATGTGTTGCAAATTGGTAGTCGGAATATGCAGAATTTTGAGTTACTTAAAGCTGTCGGACAAGTGAATAAACCCGTCATTCTTAAACGCGGTTTATCTGCAACTGTTCAAGAATTCTTACTGGCAGCCGAATATATTCTCAGTGGCGGTAATTCTCAGGTAATATTATGTGAACGGGGTATTCGTAGCTTCGATAATTATACTCGTAATGTCTTAGATTTAGGTGCTGTTGTGGGCCTCAAACAGTTAACCCATCTACCCGTTATTGTTGACCCGTCTCATGCAGCCGGGAAACGAGAATTAGTGGCAAATTTAGCCAAAGCCGCCGTAGCCGCTGGGGCCGATGGGGTGATGATTGAATGTCATCCTCAACCCGAAAAATCAGTCTCTGATGCTAGACAGGCGTTATCTTTAGAAGAAATGACGACGGTTGTAACAGAATTAAGATCTGTTGCCGCAGCAGTGGGACGGCGTATTGTGGAGGCCGAAGCGTTCAATGTAGCGGCATAGATTGTTGGTATTAATATTATGGTAGGGTGCGTCCAACAGACGCACCGACAGTCTAAAATATAATAAGCTTTGTTTTAAAATCAAAACTTAAGCGTTTGTCATTTATGAGTAATCCTCGCAAGTCTAATACAACCGTTACCATTTTGTTGGCTACAGCAGGAATAGCCTTAGTTGCGGTCGCTGTAATTATTTTATTGAAAGGGTTTGGGGTTATTACCGCCATTCCTAATTTTGTCATTTGGGCCTTAGCGTTGTTAATTTTAGGCATCGGAATTTTAGCCGGACTCCGAACGTTAGATGATTAATGGGTGTATGGGTATAGAACCCTGCTAAATTAAGTTAAAATCAACTATTAACTTCAACAGCTTCACAATATCTACAACACAAGTATTTCTATGAGATCTTGGAATTGGTGGCAAACCTTAGTGGCCTCAACTCAGTATAATCCCCCTCAATTTATTGAGATGGTGATGTTAATACTGGCTATTTTTCTCCTATTTTCCTGGAGTATTACCGGGAGTTGGCCTTATTTAGTTCTCTGTCTCAGCTATGTGGTCGGATCATCAAGTTCAATGTTAGTTCGCGAAGTTATCGCCCCACCCCACCGATTTCAACCTACCACTATTATTGCTATCTTACTCTTATTAATGGGGGTTTATATCCTATTCGATTACATTTTTTAAGAGTTTGACGACTGATGAAAAATGATGCGGTTTCCGGCTGGATCATAACCATAAAATTCTCGGCCATGGGAAGCCGTCATAATGTCTCCCGGTGGCGGATACCCTAATTTTTGCAGAATTGCGATCGCCGTTTCTAAACTTTCGACTTCTAAACATAAACTCATCCCCGTATGGGTTTGATGGCTAAATTCCGCTGCATTATCCGGTTTGGGTTGAAACATCGCCAGTCGTAACCCTGTCAGCTTAAACTCTGCATAAACATTGGGGATAAAAGTTTGAGGTTGAATTGCGAACAGTTGGGTGTAGAATGCCACAAGTCGTTCAATATTTGGATCGGCTAACGTGACAAAGGCCGCTTGACAGTTTGACATCATTGCAGATGGGAAGAATTTTTTTATCAGCAGGACTTGAAGGGATCGGATCAAACCTACAACCGTCTGGGGTCAGGATCGGAGGAACCACAGCCATACAGGAAATGATTGGGTTACGGGACTTTGTTGCCGCAGAATTGCGATCGCGCGGGTTAAGCGTTTATACCGTCGGAGATGATTATAACCCAGTCGATCGGATTAATTGGATTAATCATCATTGTCACACAACCGATGTCGCCATTGAACTGCAAACCGCAATATCAGCCAATTCCGCCCATCGAGGGGTTAGAATTTTTCATATTGCCGATAATGCAGAACGTAAACAGGATGCTCATACTATTTTAACCGCTTTGTTACGACGAGTTCCTTCTTTTCCCAATGGTGGCATTCTCTCCGATAGCCAAACCCCCCTAGGTTCTATTGGCTTCTGTCGCTGGCTGAATATCCCTTCACTATATATTGAAATCGGTTGTTTCACAAACGCTCAAGATCGGATTTTAATCCAAATGCAACGGCGCGCGATCGCCCAAGGACTGGCCGAAGGGATTACCACTTGGCGTTATCAAGATCATTTTAATCCAGATTTGGCATTATCTCCTGTAAAACCCGTTTATGCCACGATTGGAATTAATCTCAATGGTAATACTTATCCAGAACAAGGAATTTTAATCCAAGGAAACGCCTATTTACCCATTGATTTAATTGATTGTTTAGGGATTAATTTATCACAAAATCAAAGAATTCGCCGGGTAAAATATCGTCAAATTGTTTATGTCAAAGCGATTGATTTAAAATCTTTTGGCATATCCATTCGTTGGCATGATCGCGAACCGATTATTATGATTGACTCTAGATATCGGGCAGATTTCCAATTCATCAAGATGATTATGGGACGAGGGAAAACGAATAAAAATCATCTCAGTATATTTCTGAAATCCCATCATTCCACCTATATGTATCGCTTCCCTGAGATTATTAAACTATATTTTGAAGAAGCAGAAATCGAAGGGGTTAATCATGATCTGGCATTTTGTCAAATGTGTTTAGAAACTGATTTTTTACGGTTTGGCGGCACAACGAGGGCAACAGATAATAATTTTGCGGGACTCGCAACCATTGGAGGAATGGCTGAAATAGCAACGTTTTCTTCCCCCAGAATGGGTGTGAGATCGCATATTCAACACCTTAAAGCATACGCCAGTCGAGAACCTTTAGTGCAGGTTAAAGTTGATCCGAGATTTGATTTAATTACCCGAGGAATTGCCCCTGATGTTGATAAACTTAGCGGTCGTTGGTCAGAGGATTTAAACTATGGAACTCGAATTTATACTCTGATGCAACAATTGTATCAAACCGCCGGATTATTGTAAGTAAGGTTTGAGTTTCGGGTAAACTTGAGATATTGTATGATCTAACATTATTTGCGACTATTCAAAAATGACGGAACTACTACAACAGGCAATTGCCCAAATCAAAAAGTTATCACCACAGCAGCAAGATGCCATCGCATCTCGATTTCTTGCTGAATTGCAAGATGAACAAAAATGGGAAACTCGTTTTCGTTTTACCTCCACAACAGATGAACAGTGGGATACAATTGCTACAATAGTTCGTCAAGAAATTGCCAGTGGTGATACGGTTGTGCTTGATGATATTTTTCCCTTGTAAAAATGGAGTCAAGTGTCACCAAAACTTTTCGTAAACGACTTAATAATCTTCCTGTATCCATTCAATAAATTGCTGCTAAAACCTATCAGCTTTGGCGTAACGATCCCTATCATCCAAGCCTTCAATTTAAACGAGTCAGCCAGAAACAACCCATTTACTCTGTTCGTATTAGTCTGAATTACCGAGTTCTAGGTTTATTAGAGTCTGGTCGAATTTACTGGTTTTAGATTGGTACACATGACGAGTATGATGAGTTACTAAAGCGACTTTAGTCTCACAAGAAAATAAGCCTAAGCATCCTTAAAAAAGCGAATTATTTCTCTAGCATGATGCAGGAATTCTCCATCTGTACTCAGTTGGGCGATCGCGGTTTCTGTTGCCCGTGAAAGTTGACGATGTTCAGATTCGTTTTGCACTTTTAGCATTTCTAGTTCTGAAGCTAAACGAGTTAAATGTTTCTGAGATATGTCTTGCTGTTTTTCCTGTTTTGCCGCCCAAGAATTAGTAATTCCAGGGTTTAACTTATCCACTAACATTTTAACTTGTGTTTCGGTAGAATCAAACCGTTTTCTCAGTTCTAAAACATCTTGACGCGGATAACTAAATTCTCGACGAACCATCGATAAACGCGCCACAATATATTGATAAAGTCGAATAGCAGGACGTAATATTGTCAGCAATAAAGCCGCCCCCGAACCAATATAACCCACGACACTAATTCCAGTTATGGCTAAAGTATATAAACCAATAGTAGAAGTTAAGTGTAATGCAATTGCAATCCATAAAGAACGACGGGCTAATAGTTGAACATAACTGAGTTGTTTTAAATCAACCTGAATATTTTTCCTTTTAGATTCTTCTGCTTCAGCTAATACTTCTTTCGCATCAAAATGAATATTCCAAGGAACCGTAACAATTAACATCAACCACCAAAATACTCCACCTGCAATCACCCAATCTAAAAAGCTTCCAGCCGGAATAGCCAGCCAGTGCAACACACTAAAGGCTAACAACAATAGTAAAACTAAGCCAGTACTAAACTGAGCAAACGGAATTAAAGAACTCATGATTGACTCCTCGATAAAGATTGTATTCACCTAATTGATTAAGCCAGTTTTTCGATTGTCATACCTGAAAAAATAGCGACTTTTAGGAGAATTACTATTAATTATGGCGAAGGAAAAAAAAAGATAAAAACAGGGTGTGACAATTTTAAAACCGCATCTTGATAAAAATAACACTCGATATAAAGGGTTTTCGCTTTTATAAATGTCAAACACACTCTGTGGTAAATTAATAAATCACAAACTTACTTAACCTCTGATGAACTTAAAAAAAGGTAAAGTTTATATCGTGGGTGCGGGGTTGGGAGAAGCGGACTATTTAACAGTGCGATCGCAACAACTAATTCAAATCGCGGAAGTTTTAGTTTATGATGCATTAGTCGATGAATCAATTCTCAGGTGGGTAAGGTCGAATTGTCTGCTGTTAAATGTGGGAAAACGAGGCGGACAACCCAGTACACCTCAGACTGAAATTAATCGTTTATTGGTTGATTATTGTCAGCAGGGATATTTGGTAGTCCGGCTAAAAGGGGGCGATCCGTTTATTTTTGGACGCACTAGCGGCGAAATTCAGGCCCTAAAAGCGGCGAATTGTACCTTTGAGGTGGTTCCGGGGATTTCCTCGGCTTTAGCCGCGCCGTTGCTGGCTGGTATTCCCCTGACGGATACGGTGATGAGTAACTGTTTTGCGGTGATGACAGCCCACGATCCCCAAGCCCTAGACTGGGAACGAATCAGTCAAATGGATACGTTGGTAATGTTGATGGGGGGACGGAATTTAGCGGAAATTGTTAATCAATTAAAACGACATGAAAGATCGCCGCAAACTCCTGTGGCGGTTATTCGATCTGGGGGTTGTCCGCAACAACAGGTTTGGGTGGGAACATTAAATGATATTGTGAGAAAAACAGCCGATCAAATCCTTTCTCCTTGTGTTATTGTCGTTGGGGAAGTTGTGGGATTACGGGAGTTTCTTAAACCCAGTAAATAGACTGTTATGGAAGATTCTAATATTAATTTAAAACCCCTATTTAATACCACAATTTTAGTCACTCGTTCGGCGGGACAGTCGAGTCAATTTCGCCAACTTTTAGCAGCAGAAGGTGCAACAGTTCTGGAGATGCCAACGTTAGTGATTACTCCCCCTTCGACTTGGGAACCTTTGGATAGTGCGATTGCCCAATTAAAAACGTTTGACTGGTTAATTTTAACTTCAGCCAATGGGGTAGAATTCTTTTTTGAGCGATTATTTCAACAGGGTAAAAATACAGATGAATTAAATACTGTTAAAATTGCCGTGGTGGGGAAGAAAACGGCTGCGACATTAAAACAAAAAGGCTTAAAACCTGATTTTATTCCCTCTAATTATATTGCAGATTCTTTAGTGGCAGAGTTTCCCGAATCTCTAGAAAAAAAGAAAATATTATTTCCGCGAGTTGAAACAGGAGGACGAGAACTATTAGTGCAAGAATTAACCGCAAATGCAGCCGATATTGTTGAAGTTCCAGCCTATGAATCAGGTTGTCCTCAACAGATTGATGCGGAGAGTTTGGCGGCTTTACAACAACAAAAAATTGATATTCTCACATTTGCTAGTTCTAAAACCGTTAAGAATTTTAGTCATTTAATTCAACCCTATAATATAGATTTAAATCAAGTTTGTATCGCTTCAATTGGGCCACAAACCTCTGAAGCTTGCCTACAATATTTCGGCAGATACGATCTTCAAGCCACAGAATATACTTTAGAAGGATTAACGCAAGCCATAATTGTTAGGAGTCAGTAGAGACGTTACATGTAACGTCTGTACACCGAGTCAGGAGATAGGAGATAGGAGTTAGAATTCAGTAGAAACGTTCCATGGAATGTCTGTACACGCCCAACATCCAACACCCGACACCCTCACTTTCGGTAAAAAATAAAAAAAATACATAACTTCCCCCTCGGCAAAACTATGTAAGGACAGATTGCAACTTAGAATTGAATGTGACCGCCGGTAACGGAATCACTTTAAACTAAGATTACAGAGTACCATCAATCATTGAAATAATGGGTATGGGGACATTATCACGATACTGGATATGGTTCGGAATTGATAGTTTGGGTCACTGTCATAGCCGAGAAATTCCAGCGGCAAAAACATTCATGAAGCAACACTTTTCTCAAGTCACCCCACCTGAGAATTTAGATCAAGATTCTGCTGAACTTACAGCCAGAGAAATTCAACAACAGCTTGTAGAGTGGCGCAGTCATCCAGAAAGCGTGTTACTCGCAAATATTAGTTTACGTTGCTTTATTTCAAACCAGCTTAAAGACTTCTGTTACAGCCTCCAACAGCGATTTGGTACAACTTATGATCTGCGAGGTGAAGAACTGCTTCCTTATGTATTAGATGGTCATTTAGAAGAAGATTATCACGCAGATTTAGAGTCTCTTACTTGTAAAATTCTTGAAACCTTTGAACCCAGCAAAGGAAACTTATCAACTTGGACAATTCGGATTGCTAAAAGTGATAGTAGAGTTAAGCAGATTTTACTTGAACATGGGATTGAACAGGTTACGGATTGGTTTATTTTAAATCAAACGTCTATCGGACAACTTCAACGAATTTTATCCCATAATTCAACGCCTGAAGAAATAGAGTTTTATATAAATTTACTCAATATTTATCATCAGGTGTATCGTCAAAAAATATTAGAAGAACGTCAAAGCGGATCGCGCAAACGTTACCCAGAACCAAACTCTGAACAACTCGATCAAATGGCTCAACTGTTAGCAAAAACTAATAGTTTTTCTTCAGAAGAGGTTCTAACTCAATTACAAAATTTATCGCAAATTTTACGGGAGGAACGAGTACAGCGAAAGATTCAACCGCGTTATGCTAAGAAATATAATTCGATTTCCTCTCAATCAGAAAATACTTCTTTACAAGCGTTAAATGATGGCTTATCTGAGGCGGTAAAAACAGTTATAGAAAATCGTTTAAATTATTATAAACCGAAAAAAAATACACCAAAGTCTCAGGAGAAGTATCAAGCAAAAGTAGAAAATTTTATCAAAGCACTTCATTGGTTCCATTGTCATAGAATTTCAATGGGTGAAATTGCCGAGAAGTTAGGATTTAACGATCAGCCTCGAGTCAGCCGCTTACTAGAATTAAAGCAACTTCGCAGTGATATTAGACGCAATACCGTTTGGTATTTATGTCAACGGGTTACGCAGCTTGCTCAAAATCGTGAAGAAATTACCCCTGAAAAGTTACAAAATTTAAGTAAAAAAGTAGAACAAGCGTTAGGAGAAAAAATTGATCAGGCGCTTGCAGAAGACCGTAAAAATGCCAGCACTGGTCAAGCCTATCGTCAATCTAGTCAACTGTCTAAAACGATTTGCCAATACTTAAAAACGGCAGTCTTTCACGTCGAAAACCAATCTTTTAAAATTGATCAACTGATTCAGGAGAATTGCAAATGTTAACGGATTTATTGAATGATTTTGCTCATGAGTTTATTGAACTCGATAATACAATCGAAACAATTCCATTAGAAACTGAACAAATTGATCTTGCTTTACAACAGAGTCAAACTGTTAAATCCGAGCAACAATGGTCTGTTTATCTGCGTCAACTCGCACAGTTTGGGTTTGAAAATTGGTTACAAAAAAGAGAACCTCAACTCACAGTTATTCCCGGTGAATCGATTGTGAGTTTAGAAAGTATTATTTTCCTACAAGTAGGAGAATTTAAACTCTGTTTAATCCCTACAAATGGTATGGGTGAAAGTGATATTATTATTCCGAGAGCTGTTATAGAATTACCTGAATTTGCGGCTCATTTTTATATGCCTATTGGTGTGGCAGAAGATTTAGAATTAATCGGTGTTCTTGGCTTTTTAACTTACAATCAATTAGCAGATGAAGCCTCTCAAACTCAACCTTTAATTGATTGGACTTATGCCATTCCTAGAGAATATTTTAATCCAGATACGGATGAGTTATTACTCAATTTACAATGTTTAGCTGCCGCAACTATTCCGTTACCCGCTATTCCAGATAACCGTCAAGCGGAATTAGCAGCCGTTAAAACTCAGTTAGAAACATTATTACCTCAAGCAACAAATCGTCCGTTATGGCAAGTCTTAAACTGGACAGAAGCAAAAGTATTACTAACCCATTCTTCCCTACTCAATTGGTTAAATGATGCTCAACCTAACTTAGCTATTTCTGAGTTATTACAGTTACTGACTCAACCCGTTATTAGTGTCGGCACATGGCTACAAAATCAATTCGATGAAGTCAGTCAAAGTTTAGCCTGGCAGCCGTTACCCCTGCCAATGCGAGGCTTTTTATCAACCCTTGCACCCGCTGCTTCTCCCGTTATAGAATTAGAAGATATTCTCAATCAACTGCAAAATCAATATCAAATCCAAGTTCCCCCAGAAGCGGCTTGTCGGCGAGAAAACTTACCCAATCATACTCAATTATATGCGATTACTTGGCGACGACCTCAGGATGAATGGGCGTTATTATTAATTGCAACAACTTCTTCAGAAGCGGTTTCTCCTTCAGCGATGCAATGGCGAATTAGTGATGAAAATCAGGTGTTAATTGACCGTAAACTATCTCCAGAAGCAGCTCAAACTTATCTATTCACTCAAATCGTTGGTGAAATCGGTGAGAAGTTTTTAGTGAATGTTATGATTGATCATTATCCTCAAATCGCCCGTGTATTTATGTTTTAATCTGAAGTCAAAAATACAATGAAATTTAAACTTAAGGTACTTCAAATTAATTCTGTTTGTGATTTTGATTTATCATGGGGAAATGGTTGTAACCGCAATGTTCAACTGGAATTTCCCACACGATTGACGCATTTATATCATCAATGGCAACAGGCTTATTTGAACTACTATCGAGGGTTACGAGGAAAAGTTACTGAAGGTGCAGGCACGGCTCCACCGAAAGATTGGCGAGCGATTTTAGTCGAAGCTGAAGTGAAATTATTAGACCGATTTCACCATTGGTTATTGAGTCCAGAATTGTTTCCGATTCGCCGTGAAATTGCCAATGCAGCCAGTCAGAATCATGTGGAATGGGTGGATGTATTTCTCACTTGTATTTCTCCAGAATTAGCTCGTTTTCCCTGGGAAAGTTGGCAAATTGGAACCGATATTAATGCAGTTGGTAAAATTAGAATTGCTCGTACTCCGAGTAATATTCAATATGAACCCGTTCGTCCTTTGCGGCGTAAACCGAGGATTTTAGCAATTTTTGGAGATGATACAGGGGTTAATTTAGAGTTCGATAGACAGGCTTTACAACAAAAATTTAGTCACATTGCTCAAATTCAATTTGAAGGTTGGAAACAGGGAGAAACTGATAGTGATGAATTAAAAACTCGTATTTGTCGCACGATTGCTGATCAAAAAGGTTGGGATATTTTATTTTTTGCAGGTCATAGTAATGAAGCAAAATTAACGGGTGGAGAACTGCAAATTGCGCCCCAAATGTCAATGTTTATTTCGGAAATTGAGCCTTGCTTAAAACAAGCAAAACGAAACGGATTACGATTTGCTATTTTTAATTCTTGTAGTGGGATTGATATCGCCGAATCTTTGATTAATTTAGGCTTAAATCAAGTGGTGGTGATGCGAGAACCGATTCATAATAAAGTGGCTCAAGATTTTTTACCTCAATTTTTAAAATGCTTAGCTGAATACAAAGATGTTCACGAAGCAATGCGAGAAATTTATCAATTTTTCAAACAACAAGAAAAACGTCTTAATTATCCATCATCCTATTTAATTCCTTCTATTTTTCGTCATCCCGAAGCTGAATTATTTCGCTTACAAAAGTCTCGCTGGTGGCGGTTACTGTGTCCTAACCCTGTAGAAGCTATTGCTTTAAGCAGTATTTTAGGAATTAGTTTACTTTATCCCATTCAAGATCAACTGCTTGATTTTAGACTTTATATTCAGGCACTTTATCGTCAACAAACAGGACAAATTGAACGAATTCAAAAAGAACCCGTTTTACTCGTTCAGATTGACGAAGCATCTCTTGAAGATCCAAAGAATGATACTCAAAAAATTTGCCCACTAAATTATCGCTATTTGAGTCTATTAATTAATCGTATTTCTCAGTTAAATGCGAATGTCATTGGCATTGATTATATTTTAGATCGAGACCAAGAACAACCACCAGCCGCAACACTTCTAGCAGACAGTATTCAAGCGAGTGTACAACAGGAAAGATTATTTATTTTTGCAGCGGTAGAAACAAGTTCCCCAGAGGGAGTGAGTGATAAAATTGCTAATCTCAACTGGAGTATGGAAGCAGATATTCAATTTTTTCCGGGATTTGTCGAGTTATTATCCTCTGATGAAGACTGTGATGATAGATGCCCTTTTGCTTATTTAATGGCTTTAGCTTATCAACTGCAAGTCTCTTCTAATCTGAAAGAATTAGCGCCGATTAATTTAGATAATAAAACCGCTTTACGTTCTCAGTTATTTAAAAATATAAGTGCATACAAATCAGATAAAAATATTGATTATTTACTTAGATTAAAATTACCTAAAATGGCTCAATTCTTTCAATGGTTTCATCCTATTATTGATTTATCCCTTCCTCCAAATGAAGTGTATCAAACGACTTCAGCTAAAAACTTACTCAGTGGTAGTATTCCTCGTAATATTGAAAATCAAGTAGTTATTATTGCACCCGGAGGCTATGATGGCGCTGGGCTGAATTGTGAAGATGGAGATAATTTTTCTTTGCCTCGTGCCATTAGTTTTTGGCAAGGTGCGTCACAAAATCGCTTTACGGGAGGTGAATATCATGCTTATATTGTCCATCATTTATTGAGAAGAAGATTAGTTGTTCCTATTCCTGATTTTTTGATGATTTTATGTGCGGCACTGATGGGAAAATGTACACTGATGATTATTCAAGAAAATACATATCTGAAAAAGCAGCTTAGACTGGTTTTAGGCAGTGCTACCCTCGTTTATATTTTGGTTGCTTTACAAATCTATATCTCTTGGGCTATTTTAGTGCCTTGTTTTTTCCCAATTATAGTATTCTGGAGTTATCTAATCGGAGGTCGCAATCATGAATCTTATTAAAAAGTTAACTAACAAACTTCTGATAGTTTTTTTAATTCTATCTTTTCCATCCGTTTTACCGATTAAAGCGATTAGTCAATCAAATCAACAACAAGAATTATTCACTCAGGAAGAAGGAGGAAGTTTAGGTCGTGAAAAAAGAGAAGGCGGCAGTCATAACTGGGAAACAATTGAAACTGTATTGTTAAACAGATCGGGTGTTTTCAATCGGCCAAAACGCGGCGGTGGAAGTCGGTCTGGAAATCCGGAATTATGTTTAATTTCGCCTCAAAAATTGGTAGCAAAAAATAGGAATGAAAATGCGACAGAAACGGAGATTGAAGTTTGGAATAATCGCCCTCTATTTATCTGGCAAGAAAATACTTTAAACAATCAAATCGTGATTCTATATTCTGCTGAAGGTGAGCAGGAAATTTGGAATCAGGAAGCAACACCTGGAGAAAATTATATTGCCTATGATCATAGTGATGCGCTTCAACCCGGAGAAATGTATCAGTGGCAGTTGTCACAAAATGTACAAGTTCCCTCAGAGTCTGTTAAAATTCCGTTTAAAGTGATGGAAGCACAAAAGCGAGAAGCCATTCAACAGGATTTACAAACCCTTGAACAGCAACTATCCGAGGAATCTACAGAAGTCATTGCTTTAGAAAAAGCTAATTATTTTATAGAAAAAAATCTCTGGTCAGATGCCTTACAAATTATATTTTCAGTTGATAATCCCTCAGCAGAATTGCAACAAACAATTAATCAGATTAAATCCCATAACTTCTGTTCTGGCTTAACTGCATCTGGCTCAATAGTTCCCTAATCTTTAAGAAAATATCAATTCATAATATTTAACTGCTAATTAAAACTAGACACAAGGGGACTAAAATGATTGAAATTCAGTAGCGCTGAGTGGGTAATGTTGAGTATAATAGGGAGGTCAAGACAATCGAGTTGTGATCGCAACTTCAAGCGGATCGGCCGTCTTGAAACTTTTAAGATAAAATTTAGTAATTTAATCCAGCCAAATTGCTAAGTTTGACCCAGATCAGCCGATTGATTTGCTAAAGTGTTTTAGAATAACATCTTTTTTGGAACAAATTGTCACTTGTGCCATCTCAAAAAGCCCAAAAAATTGACTTGAATAGTGAATACCCTTGTCCTTGTCGGCGTAAGGGTCACCTGGTCCCCATTATACTGACAGAAGCGATGGGCTGCGATCGCTGTCAGCAGATTTTTGTGGTGGATGAAACAGGCTATTCCTTAGAACAACTCTCCACCCACTATCCTTACAAACAAGTGTGGCGATGGACAGGTCATCAATGGAACCGATCCACACCGGGGGTCAAGGCGCATTACTTACCATTAGCTTTAGGAATTTTGTTGGTCTTATTGGTGATTTGGCTGCCTTTAGCCTTATCTGCTCCAGGGCCGAGTATTGTATTGTGGGCAGTGGTGGCAGTCATGTTAGCAATGCTACCCGCAGTGATGGTTTGGTTAGCTTATCGACGTTGACATCATGGTAGCAGAACACTCCACCCCTTCGTCTCATGTCACCTCTGCTGTGGCTGGCGCTCATGAAGCCAGTTTAATCTTATCACAGGTTCCTGGGAGTGATCGAAATCATGCTCTCAAAGCCATGGCAGAGGCTTTAGAACGTCATCAACATGATATCTTAGAAGCCAATACTTTAGATTTAGAAGCCAACCGAGAAACGGGAATATCGGAACTCTTAGGAGAATGGTTAAAACTCACGCCACAACGCTTAGAAACAACCATTCAAATTCTACAACGCTTAAGCGAATTACCCGATCCCATTGGTCGTGTTGTCAGCGCTTCTTATCAACTCGAACAGTGTCAAACCTATTATCAATCCATTCCCTTAGGAGTCGTTGGATTAATTTATGAAGCGTTTCCTGAACTTGGGGCAATTGCCGCCGGACTTTGTTTAAAAACAGCCAATAGCTTATTATTAATGGGGGGAAGTGAGGCCAGTCATTCTAATCAAATGATCACCCAAATCTTACAATCAACTTTAGAGGAAAAAGGCATCCCGTTAGCCAGTCTTGAAAGTATTTCTCCCCAAGAAAACGTATCTTTACAAGACTTAGTCACACAAGATCCTTATATTAATTTAATTATTCCCTACGGTCGTCCCAGTCTTGTTAACCAAGTCGTCCAACAAGCAACCGTTCCTGTGTTACGGTCTGCCATGGGAAATTGTTATTTATATTGGTCTGCAACAGCCAGTGTAGATTTGGTACGGTGGATGATTTTAGAAAGTCATAATAGCCAACCCGATGGGGTGAATGCGATTGAAAAAGTATTAGTTGATCCTAATCAAAAACCTACTTTTTTAACGCGACTTTGGAATAGTTTAACAGAGGCGGGTTTTCTCCTGAAAGGGGATGCAAAAATGGTAGAAATATTTCCAGAATTAGAGGCTGCAACTGATGGGGAATGGTCTCAACCTTTTCTGAATAAAACCATAATCTTTCGATTTGTAGAAGATTTACAACAGGGGATTACTTTAATCAATCAATTCAGTAGCGGTCATGCCAACTGTTTGGCAACAGAATCTTATACAGAAAGTCGTCAATTTGCCCTTAAAATTAATAGTGCCACGACTTATATTAATGCATCGCCGCAATTTTCTCGCCACCAAAATCGAGGAGATGCGATCTTCCTGGGAATGTCGAATCAAAAAGGGTATCGCCGAGGCTTAATTGGAATTGAAGCATTAACAACTGTTCAGCATATTGTACAAGGAAATGGTCGATTTTCATAGGGTTAAACAATAAAATTTTGTATCTACTTTCATGACGGGAAATTGAGAGGGAAGTTGATTTTTTTTTATCTCAATAAAGCCATTTTTTTCGTAAAAGCGATGGGCTGCTTTAAACTGTTCTGTGGTTCCTAAATAAACAGAATTTAATCCTTTTTGTTGTGACCAATTAATTAAAGTCTCTAACAATTTTTTCCCAATTCCTTTGGTTTGACCGCGATATTCGGGTAATACAAACATCTTTCGTAATGTTCCTTGAGATTGACCGATATCAATTAAAGCAATCGTTCCAATTACAATATCATGATCAATAGCGATCCAAAAATTACCGTTGTTTTGTTGATAAAATTTAGGAATATCTAATAAGTCGGGTTGATCGCTGAGTTGAATGGGGATTAAAAACTCATCTCGCTGAATGGTTAAAATTAAATCAATTACTTGATCTTGATATTCAGGGGAAAAAGCTTGAATAATCATCAGAAAAAGTTAATAATAAAAACAACTACATCGGATTTAAATATGCCACTTCCAACTATCATTTTACCTGGTTTTTTTGCCGCTGCAACTGACTATTTTCCATTAGAACAATATCTGATTCAACAAGGCTTTCCCACCGTTACTGTCCCCCTGCGAAAGCGAGATTGGCTACCAACTGTGGGCGGACGTTCAATGATTCCTATATTACAGAAAATTCACACAACAATTCAACAAACTCAACAACAATATCAAGTCGGAAAAGTTAATTTAATTGGGCATTCTGCGGGGGGATGGATTTCCCGAATTTATCTTGGAGAAAAACCTTATACGATTCATGGACAATCAGAAGAAGGGATTAATCATTTATGGAATCAACGGCAATCTATTTCTACTTTAATTACATTAGGAACACCTCATATTAGTCAAGAACGTTGGACAAAGCGAAATTTAGACTTTGTTAAAAATAACTATCCCGGTGCATTTTATCCCGATGTTCGTTATATTTGTATTGCCGGAAAAGCCGTCTTCGGAGTCAGAAAACCGGGAAGCTGGTTAGCTTACAATAGCTATCAATTAACCATTGGAAACGGTCAAAGTTGGGGAGATGGCATTACACCTATTGAGGCTGCCCATTTGGCTGGGGCAGAAAATTTAACCTTAGAGGGAGTTTGGCATTCTCCAAGGTCGCCTGGAAGATGGTATGGTTCTTCTGAGGTAGTTTCGGCTTGGATTAATTATTTAAAATGACATCATCTGATATTCCCACCATTAAACTCGATCAATTTCTCAAGTATGTCGGTTGTGTTCAAACGGGAGGACAAGCAAAAATTTTGATTCAATATGGCGATGTCGAAGTCAACGGGACGGTAGAAACTCGCCGGGGACGGAAGTTAGTGGCAGGCGATCGCGTTAGCGTTAATGAAGAAAATTTTATCGTAGAATTGTAAGGGGTGATTGTTTATAGTTGTGGGATCACGAAACCGACTCCCAGAAATAAGCTAATCCAAAAATGAATCGCAACCGCAATAAACTTACAATTACTAACTAAATCTGGGTAATTATGATTGTTTTTGACATGAGTACAGAGTTTAATACTGGCAGGAATTGCAGCAAAACTCAATAGCGTCCAAACGGGAAAAATTCCTAAACCAACGAACAATAAAACCAGGATTAATTGAATTCCACACCACCAAGGTAACAGTTTTGCCCCCGTTTCTGTTCCTAACCGAACAATCGGCGATCGCTTTCCGGCGGCAATATCGTCTTTTACTTGATGGAAATGAGAACAAAATAGAATTAAAGTGGTTGCCAATCCGACAATAATAGAAGCGGCTAAACCGAGTCCGGAAACGGTTTGAGTTTGGCTGTAATAAGCGGCAGATGTTCCTACGGGACCAAAGGCAAAAAAGCATAAGAATTCACCCAATCCTTGATAGCCTAAACGAAAAGGCGGCCCTTGGTAAAGATATCCTAAAATACAACAAATACAAATCAATCCTAAAATAGTGATATCTTGTTGCCACCAACAAATCCCTAAAATCCCTAATATTCCTAAGATTAAACAGATATTACCAATGGCAAAAATTAAAGATTTATTTCCGGTTAAATTAACCAGAGAGTGGTGTTTATTTTGATCAATTCCTGTTTCTGAATCAAACACATCATTGAGAATATTTTCCCAGGCTAAAATCAAAATAGCTGAACTGAGAAAGGTTGTAAAGATTGTCCAGTTTAAAGTCTGAGTTTGATAAAATGCCACAGCCGTCCCGATCCAAATGGGCATAATTGCCACACTATACATTGGCGGTTTAATTGCCGCTAGCCATAATTTTTGATTTGAATTTGTAATAATTTTTGTTGTCATTTTCTTATTTTTATGATTTATAAAATTCAAGTTTTTATCAATTCCTGACTCAGTTTATCTTTTCTTTGACCTGTAACTTAAATGTATCGGAAGGAACGATTGTAATTCCTCGTCGCTTGGGTTTAACGGGTTTATTTTCAATCAATTCTAATTTAAACTCAGATAAAATAGTTGCCAGAACTAACTTCATTTCAAACCAGGATAAAGCCATGCCAATACAACTCCGGCTACCGCCACCAAATGGGAAATATTCATAGGGAGAAAACTTGCGGTTTAAGAATCGTTCCGGTTGATACTGTTCAGGCTGGGGATAAACTTGTGAACGATGATGGGCGAGATGAATACAAGGCACTAAAATTGTTCCCGGTTGATATTGATAAGCATCAATTTTGATACTTTTCTTGACAACACGAGGTTGAGAAATTAACGCAATGGGATGAATTCGTAGGGTTTCTTGACAAACTGCGGTTAAATACGGCAACTGAGTCAAAGCAATTGGATCTGGATTTTCCCCAATATTTTGTAATTCTTGTAATAGCGTTTGGCACACTTGAGGATCGCGATGAATCCAATAAAACGCCCAACTTAAAGCGCTGGCTGTGGTATCGTAACCTAACAGTAATAGGGTAATTAATTGATCGTGTAATTCTTCATCGCTTAAACCGTTTCCCTGTTCATCTTTAGCCGTTATCAATAACGAAAGGACATCTTCTCCACCGGGTTGTAAGCGGCGTTCTGCTATTTCATCATAAATTAATTGGTCGATTTGTTGACGCTGATGTAAAAATTGACCCCAAGGACTCCAAGTCCCTAAATTTTGTTGTAATAACGGCCAGAAAAACTGAATCGAATACAGCGGGGCGTTAACCTGTTCTAAATAAGGTTTAATTAAAGCTTTGAGTTGAGTATAACGGGCATTGGGATGTAAGCCTAATACAACCCGTAAAATCACATCTAAGACAATTTCAGCCACCGCTTCTCGGATAGACAGTAACGTCCCTACAGACCAATTTTCGGTCGCTTGCCGAGTAATCTCTTGAATTAAACTGCCATAGGTAGGTAGACGTTTACCGTGTAACGGCGGCATCAACAGTTGGCGCAAACGCTGGTGTCGTTTACCCTCCTGCATAATCAAGGATTGAACCCCGGTCAGCGGTCGGAAAACATGGGTAATTTTACCCAATTCAAAAGCCTGTGCCTCAGTGGTAAACACCGCTTCAATGGCGCTTGGCTGGCTGAGGAAGACCACGGGGGGAGAATTTACCCCCAAAACCCTTAAAGTAAAGCTATCGCCGTAATCACGGGCGCAATCTTCCAGAAACTGGATGGGTTGACGGATCATTTGGAATGTTTGCAGCAATCCCATTCCTTGGGGGCCATTGGGTAGTGAGGCTGAAACATTCTGAGTTGAAAGCAGGGAATTCAAAGTTAAATAAAAAGTGAAAACTGTTGTAGTTAAATGAGTAAGTTTTCATCATATCACTGGAACTCTCTGTCAATTTTTACAGAAAATTACAATGGCGGACAATGCCCGCCACTCGGTTTAGTCTGTAGAGAATAACCCTTACTTCTCCTCAGAATTGATAAATTCTTCTAATCTTTGTTTGAGGGTAACAATTAAACCCACCGATCCCTGAGATTGGCTATTGACAATAGTTTCGACTCGTTTCACCACATCATCTGGTAAATTGAGTAAATCCACTAACTTTTGATAGGCGGCGGCTTCTTCGTCGTTAATATCCGGTTCATCCGCCGACCGGGCGCTAGACTTAATCACCTCATAACCCAACATTAACACCAATTCTCGTTCTTCATCGGTTTGCAGTTTAGGAATCAATTCTTCCAAAGGAATATTTTGCATCATATATTCCCGTAATTCTTGACGTAATAATTCTTGTCGATCTCCAGTAGCAAATAAGCGACTAAATTCTTCTAACATGACATCGACTTCTTCGGCTGCCAAATGTCCATCAGCCCAGGCCATCGCCGTGACCACTCGTAACAGATTCATTTGACGGGGAGTAATTGAAGGAGGCGGGGGCGGTTGCATCATAAGTTTAAAAGGGATAACGATAGAATCACTTCGATCTTCTCACAACTTTTGGTAAGCACATCCCAACCATTGCGTAAAGTTTCGTTGACTTTCTGGACTGGGCTGGTCAAGTGAAACAATTTTATAGAGATTGGGTTGAGGAGATGTTAAGGTTAGCTGACAAGTGCGTAATTGATCTTGATGAAATAAAGTTAATTCAACGCTGTCTCCGGGTTTAAAATCTAGCAGGCGATCGCTAAGTTGATCGCTACGAATCCGAAATCCATTAATCGCTAACAATTCATCCCCGGATTCGACTCCTGCGGCTTCGGCAGGGCTACCAGATTCAACAAATTGAATTTTTTCAACTCCCGCCTCAGAAACGACTTTTAGACCCATTTGCGGGGCTTTGTCAGTGGTTTCGGCTTTGAGTTGTAAGCCAACGGTTTCTAAATATTGATTGTAAGGTAATTCGGTTGTGTCATAAATGAACTGTTCAAAAAAGTCTGTTAAATCCATTTCTGCCACAGATTCAATCACTTTTTTGAGTTCATCTGGAGTATAACCAATTTCCGGCTGACCAAATTGTTGCCACATTTGCACCATCACATTATCTAAAGATTTTTGATGATTGTGACGATTGCGAATCAGTAAATCTAAGAGTAAAGAGACTAATTGTCCTTTAAGATAATAAGAAATTTGATTATTATCACTATTGGCATCTCGACGATACAGTTTAATCCAAGCATCCCAACTCGATTCATTTAGCGGTTGAATATTGCGGCCTGGAATCGTTTGTAAGCGGGTAATGTCTTTAGATAATGCTTTTAAAAAGGTTTGAGCATCGTATATTTTGGCTCGTAACGGAATCAACAAATCATAATAACTGGTAGTTCCTTCACAAAACCATAATGAAGGCGTGTAATTTTCACAGGTATAATCAAACGTTTCTAACGCTTTTGGGCGAATTCGTTTAACATTCCAGAGATGAAAGAATTCATGAGCCACTAATTGTAAAAAGCGGTGATATCTTTCCGGGTCGCGGAAAGCAAATCGAGGATAATTTAAAGTACAACAAGCTTTATGTTCTAGTCCACCGAAGCCCGAACCGGATAAATGCAGTAAAAACAAATAATGATCATAAGGCAAACCGCCAAATAGATTTGATTCAACTTCAATAATCTTTTGAAAATCCGGAATCATCTTTTCAGCATCTGCATTTCCCTCACCCCAAATCGCAATTTCATGGGATTTTCCGAGCGCTTCAAATGAGTAAGTTTGATGTTGACCGATTTCAAACGGAGTATCAACTAAAACGTCAAAATTCTCAGCAATAAAGGTATTTTTTTGATCATAAACTTGGGGTAAAACCGTTGTCACTTGCCAATCTTTTGGCGGTACAATTTCGACTGAAATCGGGTGGGATTCATAACCGGGAATATAGAGAAATAACGCCGCACCATTAAAATAGCCATGAGTAGAATCTAGGTGGTTAGTTCGTACCGTTAATTCATTAGCAAAAACCCGATATTTAATCGTAATCTCCTCAACATTGCGAGTTGAAAGCTGCCAATAATTCTTCGCTACTTTACAGACAGAAATTGGATTTTCTGCTGAGTCAAAAGCCGTCAACTCTTGTAAATGTCGGGCATATTCTCGAACTAAATAAGATCCAGGAGTCCAAACTGGCATTTTCACATCCAGAATCCCAGTATTTAGCCCTTGACTGATTAATTGTTCGATAGACACTTGCATCTGAACCTCAAATAAATGAGATTGAGGTTGGGGCAGTTTGACTTGATAATAAATCAGGGGCTGCCCTGAAACCAAAGACTGAGAAGCAGTGGGAGTCGCCAAAGTCATAGTTTAAGAGAATACAAATTAGTTTTTTTGAGCTGTTAATCCGGTTCAGCAAACCCGACGCATCACCCATTCCATGCAACAGATATACTGTAGTCAAATGCGGGTTTTAGTGAAGTTACTGACTGGCTAAATGAGACAGATGTTTCATATTCAATAAATGAATCACTGCATCATTTTCATCGATACTGAGCCATCCTTTGCTCAACAGTTTTTCCATAATTTTCTGAGTATCCTGGAGGCCAATATCGGTGACATTTGCCAAATCTTGATAAGGAATATTTAAGATATCCGAACCTTTATCCGTTGGCTGGCCATAGTTTTCTGCCAATACGATCAAAGTACTCGCTAACTTAACCGCAGGAGGGCGATGACGAATTTGATAGCGTTGATTCATTTGCCGTAGCCGCCGTACCATTAACTGCAACATCCGGTGATGAAGCTGCGGGTCTTTAAATAAAGTTTGAATAAATCGTTGAGCTGAAATGCTAATTAAATTAACAGCAGACAACGCGATGACATCATCTGAACGGGGAGATTCATCTAAAATTGCCATTTCTCCGAAGAAATCCCCGGGTCCTAAAATTGCCAAAGTAAATCCATCTTCTGCGGAACTTCTTCGTACCTTAACCCAGCCTGAGGCGATGAAATAAACTGCATTACCCCAAGCATCAGCCATTAAAACCACACGATTAGCTGGATAGTCGTGATCGACTGCAACGGAAAGAAGCCATTCTACGGTTTCTGGATTGGCGCCTTTAAATAATGGAAAAAGCTCACTGAAAGCTTCAGTCTGCATGAGAACTTGCTACAAGTTGAAAATTGGTTAACTGACACTCCCGCACCATCAATAACGAAAACTTTTTTTGTTTAGGCGACTGACTAGAAGGAGTTGCTCTCGGGATGTTAAGCCGATTGGCATGAACTGGGTTGATCGCCTCAGAACGATTTGAGTCAAATCAGACACCGATGCTCCAGAACGGATTAAGCCGATGAGGCATATCAATTATACCAGTTAGATTCTGGTAGTCTGGATCACAACGGCCAACGCGATCGCGCCTGAGATGAGTTGAATATCAATTAAGAAGCCTCTGCCAGCTTGCGATTTTCCAGCACAACCGATCACATCAGCTATCCCCCTTAACAGTTTGAGAGTGTCTGTTAATATAGGGAAAAATATCGTAAGCCATCTAAAACGGGAGGGGTACAGACTAAAAATTGAGGTTTAACCCTGACATAAATCTTAGCTAAAATAGGTAAACTGAGTTGAGAACTGTACTGTAGCACTGTATCTCTCAATTCAAAATCAAGCGCGAATTTAGCGTAAAATTCATCCATAAATTATACTAACTAGGAGCGAGTCAATCCTACTTACCTTTTCCTAGCTCGGAATTTTTCAAGCGCTCAGAAGTGCGAGTCACGGATTCTTTTGTCCTAACGGCAATCGATGATTAACAGGGACAATTCTCCCATCACTGCTCTAATTATCATTTAAAGTCATGGGTAAATCTTTAGTCGTTTTAGAGATCCCCTTAGCCGATCACAAACTGATTAACCCTAATTCCTCAATTCCATCTGCTGATGAATGAGAAAACTAATTCCTATGGGGGTTGAAGTTAGCTCAATGATCAGCTCAAACTAGACTATGGGATCAGTCCACTTCAATAACTCTCATCGACTTTCTATAGATTAAGTTTAAATTTAAGTTTTTTATTATGAATTCTGCATCTTCGGCCAACTCTTTTTCTGCTCAAGATCAAACTATGTCGGTGATTGATGTCAATGTTATAGAAGATCCGACTCAACCACCAACAGCCCCTGCCTCTGTCCTCCACTCCACCTCAATCGCAGAGATTCGTGATTCCCGGTCTTCCGGTGGGGGTGGGATTGTTCATACTCCGGTGGGAGGAAGTTTCTCCACATTCCTCGCTCCCCTAAAAAAAGACACCTTTGTAGAGGTCGTCAAAGATGTTGAGAAAAAGCTCGAAACCGTCAATCAAACCCTCTCGATGTTGGAGAATCTTTTAGATGCTCAAGGGTTTGAGGCCATTCTCAATGAAATGCTGTCGTCAATTACCTTTAAAACAGGTGAACTCCTCAATGCCGACAGAGCCACGATTTGGATGATTGACGAAGACAAACATGAATTGTGGTCAATTGTAGCTGAAGGCAATAATGGCACGCCTCTAGAACTGCGAATTCCCGCTGGTGCAGGCATTGCTGGGGAAGTGGCAATGGAACAGAAAATAGTCAATATTCCCTACGATTTTTACGACGATCCCCGTTCGGCTGCAGCCAAGCAGATGGATAAAAAAAATGGGTATCGCACTTACAGTATGTTGGTGATGCCGTTGCTGAATGAACAAGAAGAAGTCGTCGCTGTCGTCCAACTGCTGAATAAACTCAAGCATGAGTGCGATCATAGCGCTCCTTTGGAAGAACAAATTGATTTAGCGGGATTTTCTCAAGAGGATGAGAAACTATTTTATGAATTTGTCCCTTCCATTCGCCTGATTTTAGAATCTTCTAAATCTTTTTATGCCGCGACTCAACGACAACGAGCCGCAGCCGCTTTAATGAATGCGGTCAATTCTTTGAGTAAAAGTAGTTTAGATCTCGAAGAAACCTTAAAAAATGTCATGGGTCAAGCCAAAGAATTAATGAATGCTGACCGCAGTACATTGTGGTTAATTGACCATGAACGAGACGAATTATGGACAAAAATATTAATTAATGGAGAATTAAGAGAAATTCGGATTCCTAGAACTGCGGGTTATGCCGGAACCGTTGCAGAAACAGGGGAACCTTTGTTAATTCCCTTTGATGTTTACGAAGATGAACATTCGGAAAAATCCAAAGAAACCGATCAAAAAACAGGTTATCGGACTTGTAGTTTACTCTGTATGCCCGTTTACAACGCCGACGATGATTTGATTGGGGTAACTCAACTGATTAATAAGAAAAAACAAGGCGATTATCCCGCTTACGACCCGGCGAATTGGCCGACAGCTCCTGAACAGTGGAAAGCCAGTTTTAACCGCAATGATTTAGAGTTTATGCGGGCGTTTAATATTCAAGCGGGAGTGGCTTTACAAAATGCGAAATTATTTGAAACCGTTCGCCAGCAAGAACAAATGCAGCGCGATATTCTCCGCAGTTTAAGCAATGGTGTAATTTCAACGGATAAAAACGGTAAAATTATTGCCACCAATGAATGCGCCCGCGAACTGTTAGGTTTAACAGAAGATGAGGTCACCGACGGTCGTTTAGTCACCGATTTAATTCATCTCAAACAAGCCGATTTTGCCAAATGGTTTGAGGCTGCTATTCATCCGATAGAGGCTAAAGATCAACAGCAATATTATCCTGATTTAACCTTACTCTCAGGCGCTTCAGAACATCCGCAAAGTATCAATCTTTCGATTAATTCGATGTTGGATATTAAAAATCAAGAAAGGGTACGAGGTGTACTGGTGGTGATGGAAGATATTAGCGGCGAAAAAGAAGTGAAAAATTTAATTTACCGTTACATGACTCCGGAAGTCGCTGAACAACTTTTAGCCAGTGGTGATATTGGCTTGGGCGGTAAGCGCAAACACGTCACCGTACTCTTTAGTGATATTCGCAGTTACACCACTTTAACGGAAAAATTACAAGCCGAAGAAGTGGTCACCATGCTGAATGAATATTTCGAGGAAATGGTGGATATTGTGCTGCATTATAAAGGCACTTTAGATAAGTATATTGGAGATGCTTTAATGGCGGTATTTGGTTCTCCTGCATCTCTTGAAGATCATCCTTGGATGGCAATGCAAGCCGCTGTTGAAATGCGTTATCGTTTGACAGAGTTTAATCAAGCGCGGGTTGAGAACGGTTTGATGCCCATTAGTATTGGGATGGGGTTGCATTCAGATGAAGTGGTCAGCGGTAATATTGGTTCGAGTAAACGGATGGAATTAACGTCTATTGGAGATGGAGTTAATTTAGCGTCTCGTTTAGAAGGGGCGAGTAAACAATATGGAACGGATTTAATTATTAGCGAGAATACTTATTCTCTATACGCTGATAAAGTCATTGTCCGAGAGTTAGATTTTATTACGGTTAAAGGTAAGAGTAAACCGGTCAGAATTTATGAATTAGTCGGAATTAAAGCAGGAATTTTACAGCGTCCTCTTTCCGAAGAACAGCAACAAATTATTCAGCATTATCACAAAGGACGGGAATATTATCTAAAACCTGCAACGGAAAAATTAATCACCTCAGACTTTATTCGTTTATTAGAACAGTTAGATAATCTCTCGGATAGCAATATTCAAAAAACAAATTATGATGAACAGAAACTATTGAAACAGCTTCTCAAAGATTTATCTTTACAACAGTTGACGGAAATTTTAGGCAGTAAAACAGTTTCCCGCTTAGATTTAGTTAACCTCAAGTCAATGAATCCTGAACAACTCAGCTTATCGTTAAATGAAACCGTTAAACTCTTAACGCCTCGTGAAACTAAAAAATTACTCATTGCCAAACTTAAGCACTTTACGCTTGACGAACAAACTGAAGAATTGATCGAAGAGGAAGCCCAGGAATTATCAACGGCTCAATTGAAAAAATTAATTGAGTTAACTAAAAATGCCTTTTCTAAAAAGTCAAAAGGTTTATTTAAACAAGCTCAACGAGAATTTTTAAAAGTCCTAGAAATTGATCCTCACAATAAAGCCGCTCAATTACACGTGAAGCGTTGCCTCTTATTCGATACAGATAGCCCACCGGATGAAACTTGGGATGGCGTTTGGAAACTAACAGAAAAGTAAGGGATATATCAGCTTTCTATTGTTTTCCTAAGTTACCAATTTGTTGGGTAAACCAAGCAGCGGCGCTAGTGTTTGTTCCTGCACTCAGTCGCTGCAATGTCTCTTCTAATACTGAAATCGGTAAGCCTTTTAAAGCTAAAGATTCAGTACAGCGTTGATATTGTCCCTCGTGTAATTCAAAGGCAAAGACTCGGTTTCCTCGCACATCAATCACCCAATATTCAGCAATTCCTAAGGCTTCATATAAATGTTTTTGTTCATCTAAATCACTCGCTAAAGTGGTATCAGAAATTTCACCCACTAAATTCGGAATTCGCCATTGACTTAAGTTAACTCGCCTCGGTTCTCCCGGTGTCCATTGAGGGTAATCTTCCCCAATATACAAAACTAAATCAGGCGCACAGGCAAGATTTTCTTGTTTTTCTAACAAACAACGTCCTAAAGAAGTAAACGCTTGCTCAGGATGTTGAATTGCCCAGAAACCCAGCATCATGGTAAATAAATCACAAACACTGGAATGATTAATGCCTTCTCCGCCCATATCTACCCACATCCATCCTTGGTTAAATCCTAACTTAATCCGTTCCTGAATAGAAGCATCCCGCAGCGCTACATAATCTTGCCAAGTCGCCGGATGCCATTGGTGTAGAGGCGGAATTGTAATTTTCGATTGAGAAGAAACGGTTGCTGTCATAATTTGCACTGAATACCGCTACTTTTTTTTATAATAATAGCATCTTTTAATTAAAAGCTAAATGTTGTTCTGATAGTACCAATAACAGCATCATTATTCTGACTGTTTTGATTCGGATTTGTCATCCAAATAAAGCCCGGCGTAAGAGATATATTATCCGTCAGTTGGTAACGATAAAACGCTTCTAAATGCCAAGAACTATCTTGAGGAAAATTAATATCTGAACTTTCAGAATTATCTAAATCACTTAAATAAGGTTCTCGTCCGATTACAATTCCCCCTAAACTGCCTGAGTCAAATAAATCAGGAAAACCCAAGGTAACAGCATAATTCCAAATCTGACTATCTGCTTGATTAATAATTCGCGCCGCCGTATAACCGCCCCAAGCACTCAGGGTGAACTTTGAATGCATTTGCCAAGCCAATTGAAGTCCATAGGAGTTACTAACAACGCCATTACCATTAGTAATATTATTTAAACCTGCGATAGTGTTAGCCACTTCTGTTCCTGTCCAACTTTGATTAAAAAAACCATGATTAAATCCAAAATTTCCCGGTGTAGAATAGGCATGATTATAAGTCAGGGCAAATTGTAGATTTTCAGTGGGATAAACCGTCAGTTGAACTAAAGCCGCATAATCTCCATTAAATAATCCTTTTCCGTTGCTAGCCTCTTCAGCATTCGCTGCTAAATAACCAACAGAAAATGCAATTCCGGGATTAACTTCGGAGTTGAGTTGATAATGTAAACCGATGCCTGTGCCGCCACCAATTCTGTAAATAGGATTACGTTGTCCAAAGGCACTTAAGCTACCATTTCCGCCATCATTATCCTCTAAATCAGGATTAAGAGTGGGGACGAAATCATCCCAAGTTGTACCTTTTGCAGCCAATGTCAGTTTGAGGTTATTTCCAACAGGAAATTGATAATATAATCGATTTAACTCAACTTGATTGTTATCAGATAATTGAACATTAAAGGTTTGAATGCCTTCTTGTGTTTTCAGATTAAAAGGTGAAGCATTACCCATTTCTAACTGAGTCAGTAATACATCTTGACCTGTAAAACTGGTTTTAAAGTTTAGGCGAGTTCGATGTTGTAAAACCGTTTGATTAGAGTCAACAAATGCATCGGTTAAAGCTAAAATCGTTTCGCCATTGAGTTGAGTTGTCGCCGAAAAATGATTAAAATTATCCGCCCAAACTTCTAAATCATAAATTTGATTGCGTATTAAACTTAATTCCGCTGCAAATTCATTTTGTAATCGTTGTAGAGAAATCAATTCATCCTCTGTTAGGCGGCTTTCTGTGGCGGTTTGTAGTCGTTCATTTAAACGTTGTAAACAAGCATTTAATCCAGCGGCAAATTCATAACGACTGAGGGCTTTATTGCCGCGAAATGTACTATCTGGATAACCAGCAAGACAACCAAATCGTTCTACCAATGACTGCAACGCTTGAAATGACCAGTCTGTGGGTTGGATATCAGAAAGTTGTGAAACACTCGTAATTTGAGCTGTTTTGATCTGTTGTCCTTCTTGAGAATAACGATAGAACTGTTGTAATGTAACTGAAGTGGGTTGAACCGCCACCACCAAACTAGACAATCCTCCTAAAATCACTGCAATTTCTACTCCTAAGTCAATCAATTAATAGAATTATATATAGCAATTGCTGTTTTTATTTGTAAACTATATTGCCCCCAAACCCCCAAGAATGGGGGCTGATCTGGACTACTTTTCTACACATCCAGTAAGATTGCTACGCGCGATCGCAAATTGCAAACACGATCAATTTTAATGGATTAAACTCTTACCTGGATATTCAGCTTCAACTATAAATCAGTCAACTCAAACAACTATTTGCTAAACCATTAATTTTTTCTATCTGTGTCAAAAAGCACTCTCGCTGGATAGGCTTAAAACCCAGCAAATGATGAATGAATGGTATTGTTTTACCCTTTACGCTTGTTTGTGGCTGTTTTTGTCCGTGTCTCAAACCAGAAATCTCGGAGGAGTTAACCAAAAGAGTTGACTGTTTCCCACTACTGAACCCGTCTCTGGTAAACTGATACCGATAATTCCTGCTTTTTTTACCACTAATACTTCTCTGGCTTCTCCCCACAATAGAATCTCTGCCCAATTGCCTAAATCCGGTTGATGTCCCACCAGACCAATACTTTTGTTAACCATCCTATCCGTTTGCGCGTACCAGTCTAACCAATCTTGAATATTTCCGTATGGAGATAAAGCACTCAACTCCTCTACACCTGAACTTAATCCAGACTCGTGTAAAATATCAGCAGTCTGACGAGCGCGTAAAAGGGGACTAGAAAGCAGTTGATCAAATTTTATCCCGAACTGATATAATCTTTGAGCCACTTTACGAGTTTTGCGATCGCCCTGAGTCGTTAAAGGTCGATCCCGATCAGAGTCATACTGATCTCGCTCCGCCGCGATGCCGTGACGGATTAAATAAAGATTTGCCATACTCAGTTTAACGAGATTTTAATCAAAAATAATTGTTTTATGCATAAAAATCAATCTATTATGATACTTTAAAACCCCTACTCTATATAAAGTTTAGGGGCTTACAGACCAATCACATATTTTTGCCATTCTTGATGCATACCAGTTTTAAGGTGTTTAGTCACTTCAAAATAGAGACTACTATAAGGTTTTCGAGGGGAATTTCGTAGGAGCATATTCGCTTCTGTGGGAGTGCGACTGCCTTTACGAACGTTACACCGAACACAAGCCGTCACCAGGTTTTCCCAGCTTTCTCCGCCACGACGCGATCGCGGGATCACATGATCTAGGGTAAGTTCATCACCGCTGTAGCCACAGTATTGACAAGAATGCCCATCTCGGTGCAAGATATTTCTCCGGGTGAGAGGAATTTCTTTATATGGCACACGAACATAGTGACGCAATCGAATCACAGTGGGGAATGGAAAATCCGGTAAGAGATACCTCCCGTTATGCTCAACCTGTTCAGCTTTGTTCTTGAGTAACAGAACAACTGCGCGTCGCCAACTGGTAATATTGAGCGGTTCATAGGAGGCGTTCAATACAAGAACGTTGCCCATTGACAATTGTTACACATACAATTATTAAACACGATGGTAACATAGCTGATGCGATTCTGGCCCAAATTTGTCATGGGTGATGAGTTGTTACTCATTGGTTATGTCCTCTAACAGCCTGTCTGCTGCCTCAAGCCGCTGTTATCGATCACTCACCAATAATAAACAACGCGCCAACGAATAATAATGCATGACTTTATCCCACCTGAACGATTTTTTCCTTATTTAACCTGGACGGAAATTGCCGCCATGGAGGATAAAGAAAATACTGTTATTATTCAACCCATCGGTTCGATAGAACAGCACGGGCCACATTTACCGTTGATTGTAGATTCTGCGATCGCCACAGCCGTTGTTGGGAAGGCACTGGCTTTACTGCCGACAGATATTCCAGCTTATGCTTTACCGACGCTATTTTACGGCAAATCAAACGAACATTGGCATTTTCCCGGTACTGTGACCTTAAGCAGTCAAACGTTAGCAGCAGTCTTAATGGAAATGGGGGAAAGCATTTATAGAGCAGGATTTCGTAAACTAGTATTTGTTAATGGTCATGGCGGACAACCCCAAGTCTTAGAAATGGTGGCGCGGGATTTACATCAGAAATATGAGGATTTGATGATATTTCCCCTATTTGTGTGGCGAGTAGCAAATGCAGCCGAAGAATTAATCACAAGAGAAGAATTAGAATATGGCATTCATGGCGGAGATGCGGAAACCAGCTTAATGCTTTCAATTTTGCCCGATCAGGTACACATGGAAAAAGCAGTGCGAGAATATCCTCACGGTTTACCTGAAGATAGTGTTTTGAGTATGGAAGGACAACTTCCCTTTGCCTGGGTAACGCGAGATTTAACTGAAAGCGGAGTATTAGGGGATGCAACTGTCGCCACAAAGGAAAAAGGCGATCGCATTTTAGCCTCTTTAGTTCAAAGTTGGGTGCAAGTGATTCAAGATCTGTATCAATTTCGTCAACCCCAACGGTATAAGAAGTCATTCGTCAGGTAGGGGCGCATTGCATGCGCCCGGATTGAGTTAGAAGTCAGCAGTTAGCGAGTCAGACGTAGAGACGTTACATGTAACGTCTGTACAGGAGTCAGGATTTTTGATGATTCTGTTGCAAGAGTGCCTATTTGCCTACTTGCCTACTTGCCTATCTGCCTATCTCCATTGGATTCGTCAATTTCCTCACGTTCTAATAAATCTGGACGACGTTGCTGAGTGCGTTGTAACTGTTGTTGAGTCCGCCATTCGGCAATAGCGCCATGATTACCGGATAACAGGACATCTGGAACTTTTAACCCACGAAATTCAGCCGGTCGGGTATAGTGAGGATAATCGAGTAAGTTTTCTTCAAAACTCTCTGCTTTCAGGGATTCTGCTTTACCCACCGTTCCCGGACGTAAGCGAATCACACCATTAATTAACGCTAAAGCGGGTATTTCCCCTGCGGTTAGAACAAAATCCCCTAGAGAAACTTCTCGGGTAACAAGGTGCATGACTCGTTCATCTACCCCTTCATAATGACCACAAATTAAAATCAGTTGGTCAAACTCGCTAGCCAATTCTCGAAACATCCCTTGATGCATCCGTTCTCCTTGGGGAGTGAGCAGAATAATTTCCCGGCGAGGAAGCTGAGGTACAGACTCAACAGCAGCAAATATCGGTTCCGGTTTTAGAACCATCCCAACCCCACCGCCATAGGGTTCATCATCGACTCGCCGATGTTTGTCGGTGGCGAAGTCTCTGGGATTGGTACAATATACTTCAGCAATCTGGTTGGCTAAGGCTTTGCCCAAAAGTCCGGAACTGAGAGGACTGATGAAAAAGTCGGGAAATAAAGTGATAATATCAAATCTCACAGAAGCTTGGAGAGAATTAGAAAGAACAGACTTAGTGGTACTTTATGACATATAATTATCAATTAACCTAAAAAAAAGCTTAAATTTGTATCAACATATACTAAAATGCCTGTAAGACATTAACTTAGACCATTTATTTTTAACTGTAAGAAAAGAATGAACATTCAATGTTCCCTAACTTCCATGAGGCAAACAATAGGCAAGTTGTATAACAATTGCGTTATTTTCTCCAACTCTGCGCTCGCACGAGTGGCTTGTAGTTGAGGTAGAACATCCTATTTTTAACAGCTTACTGTTGGTTAGTTTTGAACAATAGTAATAACTATTGAGTGGCACAATACTTAAATTTGACTCAAAGTATTCGTTGAGCGCCTTAGATTTACGGGTTCAATCACTTGCTCAACAAATATCGTCTGAGAGATTGTGTTTGATTCATGAGATTTAGTTGACCGAATCAACTGCTCATCTAGGACAATTTGAGGAATATTTTCAACTAAACTGGTAACTACAAACATCTAACCATCAGAAGAACCCAATCAGTACTACAGCACTGACAATATCCAGTTCAACCTATGATGAAACTGTTGTGCAAGAGAGATCCTCATGCAAAGCTTGAATGAATCAACTCATCCATGTGTGTTTGAGTTTCAGCTTAACGATGATGGATATCTTTTAGATTCAACTGGATGATTCAGCTTGAAATAACGGAAACCATCATAGCCGTTAAATTCTGAGTCTAATCGGTTGGCTGTGGAAGTTTTGATGTCAGGGATAACATCCCTAAATTGTACCCATGCTCACCCGATAAAAATTGATTATGCAGCAATTGACCTCTCAATCCCTTGAACAGATGATCCCTAAGAAAATTCAAACGTCCATTCTTGTAATTGGCGGAGCTGAAGATAAAGTTCATGGACGTGAGATTCTACAAACCTTTTATAATCGTGCTGGAGGAGCTAACGCTCAACTGGCAATTATTCCTTCAGCTTCAAGAGAACCCGCTTTACAAGGCGAACGCTACCAAAAGATCTTTCAGGATATGGGAGCCAAAGAGATTAAAGTCTTTGATATCCGAGAACGACATCATTGTGAGGAACCCGACTGGCACAAGTATCTAGAGACTTGTACCGGTGTATTTATGACCGGTGGGGATCAACTCCGACTATACAGTTTACTCACCGATACCCCATTAATGGATAAAATTCGCGCCAGCGCTCACACAGGCAAAATTGCCTTGGCTGGAACCAGTGCAGGGGCAGCGGTAATGAGTCATCAAATGATTGTCGGCGGCGGTAGTGGAGAAGCACCCAACCGTGCTTTAGTGGATATGGGCACTGGATTTGGAATTTTACCCGAGTTAATCGTCGATCAGCACTTTTATAATCGTAATCGTTTAGCTCGTTTAATTAGTGCCGTTGCTGCTGATCCTGGTAAACTGGGGGTCGGTATTGACGAAGATACTTGTGCGTTATTTGAAGGTGTCGATCAGCTCAAAGTGGTTGGTAAAGGCGCGGTTACCATTGTTGACGCTCGGGAAATGACTCATACGAATCTCAATCAAGCCAGTCCCACTGATCCGTTGAGTGTATTTAATCTCAGGGTTCATATTCTCACCCACGGCGATCAGTATAATATACAGACTCAGCTATTAATTCCAACAACCGGATTATAATAGTTGAATTTTAATCTCATCAGAATGAGGGGAATGGCAAGGCAACGTTAGTATCTGCGATTGATCGGGTTGTCATGCAACGAACGAGGATCAATTTTTGTCGTCCCCCATTTTTTATCAGAAAACTGTTCACCGGGAACAGTTTAGATGGATTTTAAGGTTGAAATTAGATAAAGCAGGCTATCACACCAGAAAATTCCGGCATCACCCATAAGCACGAAAATATGAAAATTCTTAAAGTTTTAACATTACGGGGTCCTAACTATTGGAGTATTAAACACAAGCAGTGCATTGTGATGCGGCTTGATCTCGAGGATTTAACGGAACGGTATACCTCCGAAATTCAAGGCTTTTACGACGGCTTAGTGAATGCGCTTCCCAGTTTAGTGGAACATCACTGTTCCCCTGGAGTCCGAGGGGGATTTTTAGAGCGAGTGCAACGGGGGACACTCATGGGTCATGTGGTGGAACACGTTGCCCTAGAACTACAAACTTTAGCAGGAATGCCAGCCGGTTTTGGTCGAACCCGAGAAACGGCAACCCCCGGAATTTTCCAAGTAGTGTTTGAGTATGAAAAAGAAATGGCTGGGCGCTATGCGGGTCGGGCAGCGGTTCGACTCTGCCGTAGTATTGTTGATACTGGTACTTATTCCGCAGAAGAACTAGAACAAGATATTGAAGATCTCAAGGAACTTAAAATCCAATCTTCCCTTGGCCCGAGTACCGAAGCCATTGTCAAAGAAGCCGAAGCCCGTGGCATTCCTTGGACGGAGTTAAATATTCGTTACGTGATTCAATTTGGTTATGGGGTGAACCAGCGCAGAATACAAGCCACTCTCACCAACAACAGCAGTATTTTAGGGGTAGAGTTAGCTTGCGACAAAGAAGGCACTAAAACTATTCTCCGCAATGCAGGTGTACCCGTTCCAGTGGGAACCGTGATTCGCTATTTTGATGAACTCGAAGAGGCGATCGAATATGTCGGCGGATTTCCCATTGCCATGAAGCCTTTAGATGGTAACCACGGCCGGGGTATTACTTTAGATATTACCAAGCAAGCAACCGCAGAAAAAGCCTACGATAAAGCCACCGCTGCTTCTAAAACCAATAGCGTCATTGTCGAACGCTTCTATAAAGGCAATGATTACCGCGTGTTGGTGGTGAATGGAAAAGTGGTGGCCGTGGCTGAACGAATTCCGGCTCATGTGACGGGGGATGGACGGTCTACAATTGATCAACTGATTGATCAAACTAACCGCGATCCTCGCCGAGGAGATGGTCATGATAATGTACTGACGCGGATCGAAGTCGATGAAAATGTCCTGTCATTAATGGACGAACAAGACTGCACCCTCGATTCTGTCTTACCCGAGGGCAAACGCTGTTATCTACGGGCTACCGCTAATATTAGCACCGGAGGAATTGCCATTGATCGTACTGATGTGGTTCACCCCGAAAATATCTGGTTATTTGCCCGTATTGCTAAGATTATTGGCTTAGATGTGGCGGGGATTGATGTGATTACCCCTGATATTTCCCAGCCGTTACGAGATGTAGATGGAGTCATTGTAGAAGTTAATGCGGCCCCCGGTTTCCGGATGCACGTTTCCCCGAGTGAAGGACTGGCCCGCAATGTGGCCGGGGCGGTATTGGATATGTTGTATCCCAACAGTTGTCCCAGTCGGATTCCCATTTTAGCCGTAACCGGAACTAACGGTAAAACCACTACCACCCGGTTATTAGCACATATTATGAAGCAAACCGGACAAGCGGTGGGTTATACCACCACAGATGGGACTTACATCGGGGATTATTTAGTTGAACCGGGGGATAATACTGGCCCTCAAAGCGCTCAAGTCATCCTCTGTGACCCCATGGTCGAAGTCGCCGTATTAGAGGCTGCCCGTGGCGGAATTCTGCGGTCTGGGTTAGGGTTTGATAGCTGTGATGTGGGGCTGGTGTTAAATGTTGCCGCCGATCATTTAGGTCTGGGGGATATTGATACGGTTGAACAAATGGCAAAAGTGAAGGGAGTTTTAGCCGAAACGGTGATGCCGAGTGGATATGCTGTATTGAATGCGGATGATCCGTTAGTGGTGGAAATGGCGGAACGGGTCAAGGCCCAAGTGGCTTATTTCTCCATGAACCCAGACAGTGAAATCATCCAAAATCATACCGAAGCGGGGGGACTGGCAGCGGTGTATGAAAATGGTTATATTTCGATTCTCAAAGGAGACTGGACGTTACGAGTTGAACAAGCGGTGAATGTGCCGTTAACCCTCGGGGGTAAAGTGCCATTTATGATTGCCAACTGTTTAGCGGCTTGTTTGGCGGCTTTCTCGCAAGGGGTGAAAATTGAGTTAATTCAAGCGGGGTTAGCGACGTTTGTGGCCTCAGCCGAACAAACCCCCGGACGGATGAATTTGTTTAACTTAGGGGAGTATCACGCTTTAATTGATTATGCCCATAACCCAGCGAGTTACGAGGCTTTGGGTGGATTTGTGAATAACTGGGAGGGGACAAAAATAGGTGTCGTCGGTGGCCCTGGCGATCGCCGCGATGAAGATTTTGTGACTTTGGGTCGCTTAGCGGCGGGAATGTTTGATGAGATTATTATCAAGGAAGATGACGATACTCGCGGTCGTCCCCCAGGAGATGCGGCTGATTTAATTCGTCAAGGAGTCGAACAAATCATTGGACGAGTTCCCGATGCCAAAGTTCGCCATGAAACGATTCTAGACGAGACTAAAGCCATTAACACGACTTTAGATCAAGCCCCGACAGGCAGTTTAGTGGTCATTTTACCCGAAAGTGTGACTCGCGCCATTGAGTTAATTAAAAGCCGTAACCCCATCAACGAGGATGCCTCTCAGCAGCATGAAAATCAGTCTAGTACCACTCAAGATAGTCTAAAACCGTCGCAGGTTTAAGCCGGGGAAAAAGCTTAGTCATTCGTCGGCGCGTTGTTTGGATAACGAATCACGAATCACGAATGACTAACTCAGAGTGTTATTCTTTCACCTCTGAATCTTCCTCAGCGGTCGCTTTTCCCATTTCATCTTTAAAGCCGCGCAGGGTTTGACCGAGGGATTTACCCAGTTCCGGCACTTTTTTCGGCCCGAAAATTAAAACAGCTATTACAAGAATAACCCCGACTTCTGGCAATCCTAAACCAAACATATCAACTGACCCCGTAATATTGGTGATGGATTTATTATCATAGATTTAGTTCTCAATCGGTTAATTTAAATAACATTCGCCCCGGTCGGAATGTTAAGCGCTGCTCGAAACTGATATTCTAGATCTATGAAAGTACAGAGATCTCGGCTAATTGATTTAATTGCTGGGTTGAGATCCCTCTCCAAAGTTTAATCTCCTTATGATAGAACTCACAACCTCTTCCTTGCGTCAACAACAACACCCACTCATTCATCGTCTGGCAAACTGTATTGAGGATGTCTGGCATCGTTACTTGGAGATTGAACCCTACCAGTTGTCGGAAGACTTGGGATATATTAAAGGACGCTTAGAAGGGGAAAAACTCACCATTGAAAATAAGTGTTATCAAAGCCAACAATTTCGCAAAATGCATCTGGAATTGGCGAAGGTCGGAAACAATTTAGATATTCTTCATTGTGTGATGTTTCCGCGCAGTAATTACGCCTTACCGATGTTTGGTACAGATATCGTTAGCGGACGCGGTCAAATTAGTGCCGCAGTTGTTGATTTATCGCCTCTGAGTTTAGATAAAACTTTACCACCCACCTATCAGACTCAGTTACAATCTTTACCCGCCTACAACTTTTCTCAACCGCGAGAAACACCCACTTGGGGGGATATTTTTTCTGAATTTTGTTTATTTATTCGTCCGGGTAATTTAGAAGAAGAAGATCAATTTTTAAAGACCGTTGAAGCTTATTTAACCGTTCATTGTGAATACGCTAACCGTCAAAGTCCTGTCTCAGCCGAAGCAGAAATACAGATTAAAGCAGCGCAACGCTATTATTGTACACAACAACAACGCAATGATAAAACTCGGCGGGTATTAGAAAAAGCCTTTGGTCAAGAATGGGCGGATTCTTATATTAATAATATGTTGTTTGATTATGTAGATTAGTTTAATTTAGAGTTAATCTGCTTGATCCCAAATCCACTGAATCCAAGCTATAACAGTTTGCGCCCGTCGATTCTTAACATCATCGCTCATGGGTCGCTTCATTTCTGTCATTAATGAAACAATTTCACTTTTTGCTGGAATATCACCTAACTGAACCATCATTTCAAACGCATGATAAAAAATCCTGTCACTCAGAACTATTTCAATTAATGATAAGTATCTTTGTTTAGGCGTTTTACTCAAAAGGTTAATCGCTTTATCTGTTAGTTGAAATGTGACTTCTTTCGTTATCTTATCTGTGTACTTTTCTATCAAATTAAAGTAACGTCCTGCATCTGTATAGTAATTCACTTGCCGAATATTGAATTGATAATTTTCCCTAATTTCTCCTCTTGTCATGTTTTTATCAAACAATAAGCCTAGTAAGTCAATTAGCCGTTCTATTTTATCAGCTTGGGGAAATGGGATATCAGGAGAATCTTCTATAATTTGAATATTAGTAAAGATATCGCTAATATCATCATGAGAGATGTATTCAGGTTCAATTACAAATTTTTTGTGATTAATTAATTGAATTGAATCATACTGATAATCATCTTTAAATTGGAAAATATAAAAATTAAAAATATCATTAGAAAAAGTCATCAATACAGGAATTACTTGTTTTGAAATACGAGATTTCCAAAGCCGATAGGGATAGTAAAGCTGTCTTATTAAAAAATCATCTACTGAATAATTTTTGGCTTCTATTATCATTAAATAGTCATCCGTCTCAAATCCAGCATCGATTTCGCACTGAGAATTATTAACAGAAATAGAATAGTTATTATCAGTTTTTACAGTATGATTTATTTCAAAATAAAAACACCCTGTTGACATTCTTCCAGAAATCACATGAATGGATCTTTGATTTAATAAGTTGTCAATCATACCTGTGATATACGCACAGTTAACTGCTATACTTTCAGAGTATAAGTTTTGTGGGTTAATACTTTGTATGTTATCTGGAAAACTAACCGATATAATTTCTGGCTGATGAGAATCTAACTGATAGTGTGTTTGAAAATGACCAATAATATATTCTGTTCTAGAAATAGGCAGTATAGACAGTTTATTGTTCCTAAAGAGAGTAGGCAAGTTAATAAAATGATCAAACTTTGCCATTAACCGACTTTCTCTAAATTCATTGATTTGAGAAGAACGAATTATAAAACTATTATTTTGCTGAATTTCTTCTAAAATTGAATACTTTTCAAAAAGCTTTTCCCAAGCAACATCATTTTTGGTTTTATCAGACATTTTAATCAGTAATTCATTACAAGGATTTCATCAATTTTTCCCCGCCTTGAAGCATTAGAATTAATCGCTCTAGTTGCAGATAACTTAACTTGTTTATAATCTTGATACAGATCAATAATAAAATCTGTGTAAGAATTGCTCAGCATTACTTTACAACCTCTATCTGTTAAATCATCAACCACTTCTTTTAATCGTTTTTGTTGATTTCGATTAAATCCATTCACATCATATCCTGTAAATGAAGCCGTATTAGACACGGGATCATAAGGCGGATCAAAATAGATAAAATCATTCTTATTTGCTGTTTTAACCGCTTCTGCAAAGTCTTTATTTAAGATATTAACATCAGCTTCATTTAAATATTTGCTAACTGCTTTTAGAACCGCTTCATCTAGGATATTAGGCTTTTTATAACGACCAAATGGAACATTAAACTGTCCTTGAGAATTGACTCGAAATAAGCCATTATAACAAGTCTTATTTAAAAAGATAATTCGAGCTGCTTTTTCAATAGAATTTCTGGAATTATAATCTTTTTGTCTATCCCATTTTCTCACTTCATAATAATACTCTTCATCATTTTTGTACTGTCTTAATTCTTCGATTAACTCATTCAAAGCATATTTAACAACAGAGTAACAATTAATTAACTCTGAATTACTATCATTAATAATTGCTTTATCGGGTTGTAACTCAAATAAAAGCGCTCCACCGCCTATAAAAGGTTCATAATAAGTTGTGTATTTTTCAGGTATATATTTAATTAATTCTTTAACCAGTTGCCTTTTTCCACCTGCCCATTTCAAAAAGGGTTTAGCCAGTGGACTTTTTTTTCTAGGACTCATCTAGTAACTCCTTTAAAGTTAGTAATAATATTATATTAAATAATCATATCAAATAAAATGCTTAATTTGTTACTAAAATAATCGTTAACTTTCATAAAGTCTACATCATTAAAACTGAAATTATAAATCAAATAATCACTAATTTAATAGAAAAAATTACTGAGTTCAACTCGTTCAAAGTATTAGAATATTGAGATAACTTGATAAGCGCGATCGCACAATATCTCTTCAACAATATTTTTAGTGATTATTCTGTTATTTTCCGAATCTCTTTTTCAGTTAATCAATTATCATTTTTGAGTCGTAAACATGGCATTAATCTGAGTATAAACTCGATCTAATTCTCCGATGGCTTCAAGTTTGGTGCTTTCTTTAACCCTAAGGAAATCTGCTTTTTTCAGATTAGGAAGTTATGACCTACATTATTGCAGTTTATTTGTAAATTTGAATAGGTTAATTTGATAGAGTTGCTCGATTTTGATATTTTTAAAAGCTGTAAAGACGCTCTTGTATCATAGGACAGTTAATGATATCGATGTGGGTGCTGAGAATAGCAATATTGAAATTTTAAATAATTATTGTGTGACTTTTTATTGGCTACAGTACGACTCACTCAGATTATAATATTTTACGATTGCCTATTACAAGATTGCTACGCGCGCGTAGCGCCATAATATTTTACAATTGCTATTAGTCTTCATGCAGGACAAGGCTTAAGGGGTGACACGCAATGTCTCTACAATTGATATCATTCCGGTTGACATTGCGGACAAAAGTGAGCCGAACGTCCCGCTAATTTTAACCGTTGAATAGGAGTTTGACAAACTCGACAAGGTTCTCCTGTACGGTTATAAACCCATGCGTTACCGCCATAATTACCATTAATACCCGACACACTGAGAAAGTTACGAATAGTGGTGCCGCCAGCGTTAATAGCATCTTGCAAAACTTGAATTAATGACTCTTGCAATTGTTCAATTTGAGGCGTTGTTAATTTACTGCATAGAGTTGTGGGTCGAATATGACTAAGAAATAAAGCTTCATCGGCGTAAATATTCCCAACTCCGGCAACAATACTTTGATCTAATAATGCATTTTTGATGGGGCGCTGACGGCGTTGTAATTTCGCCTGAAAGTACGAAACGGAAAATTCTGTTGAAAAAGGTTCTGGCCCTAGTTTCTGCAAGCCTGTGATGATGTCAGATGCCTCTAAGGGCGGTTCTACCCACCACATCTGACCAAATGTGCGTTGATCGACAAATCGCAGTTCTTGCTGTTGGGGAAAAAACAATCTAACTCTGGTATGTTTCTGGAGCGGTTCATCCTGACTCACCCACAGCAGTTGACCTGTCATCCGGAGATGAACCCCTAACCATCCGGCAGCCACGTTTGAGGGGGAATTTAGCTGGGCTAAGAGGTATTTTCCGCGTCGATGCCATTGCTGAATTTGAGTTCCTTCTAACCCTTGTAAAAAATCAGTTACAGAAAGTGGGTGAGCTATGGTACGTTCAAGTAACACATCCCCACCCACACAAGTTTGATGTAAGGTCACATTGTTAAGACCTTGTTTGACTGTTTCGACTTCTGGCAATTCGGGCATCGGCTGTGTTAAAAGTATTGCAAGACTAGCATGAACATGAATAGTTTTTCCTGACTGCCAGGATAACAGCCTAGCCGCGATGTTGTGTTAGTTTACTTTTTCTTAGCCGGTGGGGCTTCTACCTCAACTAATTCGTTTTCTGCAAAGTTGTTGGTATTTACACCACCATCTGTACCACTGTAGGCACTGTAATTGACGTTATTAAACCGAACGATAACAGGATAACGGATACCGCTTTTGTCAACCGACGCAACCGTTCCGACTTCCTGATACCAGTAGGACTCTTTCCGAAGAATACGAACTTTAGAACCACGTTGAACCATGGGTTTTTTTTCCTTTTGAGATTAAAAAACAGCATTAGCCATGTAATGCTTAGAGTACTACTGGATAGGCGTTTTCGGTGCAGTTTACTATTTAAGTTTTGTTGCGACGTGGTATCCAGCTTACCTGAACAAAATGGGCTGAACGTCCCCACATATCAGGCTTTGCTATGATTTTTTCTACTTGAAGATTAAATGGAATAGCAGTGGTCAGATATCGTTGGGCTAAACTACCGACATCGGGAGCAAGCTGAGTCGCAGCGGTCGTGGCTAAACCAATACCCAGAAGCTGTTCAATGGGGCCTTTCGGCAGCAGAAAGTTAATTCCTAAAGCCAGTCCACCCGTTAATAGCATTCCGACAGAAAGGTTTGTGCCGCAACGAGGATGAACCGCTAAATTCCATTCTCCTGATGTCAGTCGAGATAATGCAATATGAACCGCCTGCCGCAATTGGGTGATATTGACTGGCCCATATAAATAAAAGCCAGACTCTGTAGACATTCCCCCTAATGTATCCGGGTTAATGGCCGTATTTGCTGAACCTATCATCTCACTCAGTACCCAAACCGTGGCGTGTTCAAGTGCATGAACTTGTCGAGTTGTCAAGATCTCTTGTAAGCCGGGTAAAAAACTGAGTTGATCTAATAATTCTTGATCCCATTGAGCATCAGGGGCAAAGTCAAACAGAGATGGAGCTGTTGAAGTCATATTTTAATCATTATTTGTTATTTATCATCAGTTACTCGTTATCAGTTCAACATCTAAAAGACATAAACCGCTCAACCAACAACGAATAACTCATCCTTAACTCTCTAGCAATTCACCTGCACGAAATGTACCGGGAAACCGCTTACCGCTGGCATCAATTAACGTTCCGGGGCCATGGGGAATGCCGCCACGAAATTCTCCCACATAGCGAGAACCGTCCGGAAAATTACAACTGCCTTTACCATCTAAATTTTGGTTGTAAAATTCTCCCTGACAGCGAGTTCCGTTCTCTCGGGTAAATGTGCCATCACCAAACGGTTGTCCAGCGAAGAACTCCCCTTGAAAGCGATCGCCATTGGCGTAGATAAATTCCCCAGAACCGTGAGGCTGACTACTGGTGGCACCACTACCGATCTCGGTGACGATTTTAAATTCCCCAACGTAACGATTTCCATCGGGAAAAATCACAGTCCCTTGGGTAATATTGCCTTGATTGAATACCCCAACAATACGGGAGTCATCGGAAAAAATAAATACCCCTTGACCATTGGGAAGACCGTTACGAAATTGACCTTCATAGCGATCGCCATTGGCGTAGACATAAACCCCTTGACCTTCCGGCCGACCATTAGCAAAACCACCTTGGTAGTTATCACCCGCTCTAGAGCCGCTGCCATAATTGCATTTGACTTGACCATTGGGTGGACTTCCTTCGCAGACTGGAGGTGGATCACCTTCTTGTGCCAGGGTACGGGACGAATAAGCAAGTAAGCTCAGGCTGGCGATACCTGAAACCAATACGGTTAAGATGCCTAGTTTTCGACGATAACGAAGCATGATTGATTCTAATATATTGCTGAATTTAAGTTGATATCACTTTACATTGTACCCAGCTCACACTTGATTAAAAGCGTTAACACTCGGTGGCGGTGGAACAATATTGTTCTGTTGTTCCCCTGGTGATGGCATTGAACCGACTTCAATCGCAACTTCAACCCCATTTTGCTCAAAAATCACAATCGGATCGCTGGCTTGGCTAAACTTAACCCGTTTCACTAATACTTCACCATTTGCAATAGTTTGGCCAACGTTCACATAGCGACTGGTGGGTTCTGTGGGGGCTTTGAGAATCACTCGGGTTTGACTGCCACTGCGAACGACACCCGTAACGGCGATCGCTTCAGCCAGGGTTGTTGAAGGTGGCGGAGGGGGTTCAGCAATCACAGGGGGATTGGGATCGACCCAAGCCACAGGAGATTCTGAGGCGGGTAAATTAGGCAGATCAGGAATACCAGCGACTTCTAAAGGTGGCGGTGCAGGAGGAGTGGGAACTGACGGGGTAGCAGCGACTGATGGGCTATCCGGAGCTGATGGGCTATCCGGAGCCGATGGACTACCCGGAGCCGATGGAAACCCAGGAACCCCTGGCAACCCCGGTATTGATGCAGTGGTAGAGGTTGAGGGTGGCGCTGGGGGAACAGGAAGTTGGGGTAGCTGAGGAATTTGTCTTGGGGGTAGGGATGTTGCCGCGACAGTTTGGGTTCCTGTGGGGGTTTGATTACCGCCGGTTTGGGTTCTTGTGGCTGTTTGATTGCCGCCGGTTTGGTTTCTTGTGGCTGTTTGATTACCACCCGTTGTTGTTTGATTACCACCCGTTGTTGTCTGGCCCGGTGTATTGTTTGCAACTGTAACCGCTGACGTTCCAAAGGCTGGAGGTGCGGATGCCACAGGAAGTGATGGTAACTCGGGGACTTGCCGTGCATTGAGTTGGGCAGACCGGGTAATTTCTGCCGCCTCTTCTTCTGCATCCGGTGTGCCTTGTACGACTAAGGGAGGCAATACACTAAATGGGTCGTTGGGTGTTCCGGTGGGTGCAGCGGCGACGGGTGTACCGTTAGAACTGCCTTTGAGTTGTAATAGCCGTTCTTCAGCCTTAGTGGATTGAATTAAACCTGCGTCTGCGGCAGCTTGATCTTTTTGTCTTTCCTCGACCAAAGGATCTTTAAATTCTTCTAACTGACTTTGCTCATCATCGTCATCGTCTTCGTCGCCGTCTTCGTCTTCGTCGCCGTCTTCGTCTTCATCACCATCATCGCCGTCTTCGGTTTCGGCTGGAGTGGTTTCTTCAATTGTCTCGGTTTCATCGTCGCCATCGGTTGAACCACATCCTCCCAATGAGAAGGTTAGAATTCCGATAGTAAGAATTAATATAAGTTTTTGCATTACCCATCCCTACAGATATAGTATTTTTATATCACTTTAAGGATACCCCAGAGAAAAAGTTATTGATGGCTTGGTTGATCTTTTTTTGCTTTA
>CAYSWY010000021.1:85588-87089 GCA_964434975.1 uncultured Lyngbya sp. | reverse complement strand
TAGGCAAGTAGGCAAGTAGGCAAGTAGGCAAGTAGGCAAGTAGGCAAGTAGGCAATAGGGAGAAGAAGGGAAGAGGGAACGGGGAACAGTCAATCTTAATCATGAAACTCATGTTTTATCCTGTACAGACGTTACATGTAACGTCTCTACGTCTGACTCGCAGTCTCGCTGTCTCCTTCCAATAACTCTATTAATTATCCTTTAATTTGAGCCATCATTGCGGCATCATCCCAATAAGAAGAAACCTGTTTAATTTTTCCGGCCTCATTGAGTTCAAATGTACTAATTCCTTCTGCAATTCCCTCTTTGCCGTTCTTTCCTAACCCTCGCATTTTCCACTTCACGGCTGCACCATTTCCAGCAACAAAAACTTGATCTTGAGAAATTTCTAATTCCGCAAATGCCATTGATAATAGCCCAAAAAAGTTCTGATATTCTTCATGAACTTTGCTGGGGGGATTACCCACCGGGTCATAGGTTACGCCATCTTCAGCAAACGTTGCTAACCAACCTTCAGGATTCATTTGCTGTAAATTCTCAAAATAGGCAGAGACAACTTGGGCAATTGTTTGAGCATCCATAATGATCTTAATACGAACTAGATTGATGAACTGATTGATACTTCCTGGATTACAAATCGCAACGTCATCTTGATGAGTTTCAAAATACGTTTGTTACAGACAAATTGAATTAACGAGTTTGCGATCGCCCGCAATGTATTTGTGTACAATCCTATATCGTAACCCGGTCAGGATACAATAGTTGCCTCAAAGGTGATCTGTGATGACTCACGACTCCGTTAAAAACTGCAACCACACCAATACTGACGGAGTTTGCTAAAATACTAAAGTTAATTCGCCTATGTTCAATGGCGATCGCCTCAATCCTAATTTGCCCTTGACAAATGTCTAACCTCTCTGACTCCTCTTCTATCCCACCCGCCGCGCAACGTATAGCCTTTGGTCTCCGACGGGGAGGCTGGGTTTGTTTCTGGGTTCAGTTAGTACTGGCGGTTGTTTCTGGTATTATTTTGCTGTTTGCTTCTCTCATTGCCAGTCGGGAGGCAGGGCCCTCGGGAACTTCACCGGGAACGGGAGGCGGTTTAATCTTTGCTTGGGCCGGATTATTAGTGCTGGGGTTCAGTACTTTTCGTTCTTTTCGCTATACTCGTTTAGCCCAACAGTTAAAATCTGCCACCACTCGCCCAAACCGCGCTGAAACGGTCAAGCAAATTCGCATGACTTTAATCAGTAATATGATTGGGATGACCCTCACGTTAATTGGGGCAGAAGCAATTAATGGTATTTTACTGGGAAAAGCGTTATCTCAACCCCGAGGCTTTTTTCAGCCTTCGATTAATTTACAAGATTTTGTTCAACCCCTCGATATTTTTATTGTTTTAGCCAATACTCACACAGTGGTGGCTCACTTTTTTGGGATTGCGGTTTCTATGTGGCTGATTGAGCAAATTTATAAATCACAACAACGTTAAATTGTCAAT
>CAYSWY010000021.1:0-85488 GCA_964434975.1 uncultured Lyngbya sp. | reverse complement strand
TAATTACTCAAGATATCCGTAAAATCACGGATGATTGAACCCGTTAAGTATTTGGATTCAGCTTATGAAATACTCTTCTTTACCCGACCCGATTCCAACTCAGTCTCTATACAATCCTGGATTTATGGTGATGTATTCAAATTTGAGTCAATGTGATTGGGAAGCCACGGTAAAACAAGACTGTTTTGAACTACTGAATCAGCCGATTAAACCAGAAGCGAAAAAACAAACGAATGCAATTACAATAGTCAGTGTATTGGTGACTTTTATCTTATTTAGCGCCACAACACTTTATCAGTTTCCTCGCCTGTTTAGAAGTTATCAAGAAGTGGGTCAAAATATCTCCACTGAAATCTTTACTTTAATGCGTTATTAATTATTGAATATTACAAAATAATACTAAAAAATACCACACTCGCGATCACGGGCGCATGCAATGCGCCCCTACCTGTCTCCTTGTTTGTCACTTTTTAAGCTTGGGCAAAATACAGCTTTTCTGTGTTTTCAGCCAATGAAACAGAAATCAATTGAGACACTACTTCATTGCGTAATGGCGCGGCTTCGGGTTGACGTAACCAGGCAAATAATTTATCCAACGCAGCCGGAGAAGAATCAATTCTCAGGGCTTCTTGTAACAAACGAAATGCTCCGGTAACGTTACCCGCTTTTAGGGGAATGGATAAATGTAATAAACACCAATCAAAATAATGATGACGGGCTTTTGCCGTAATTTCCGCGCAATGTTCAATGGGGAAATAACGCTCTGATAATTCTATCGCTAAACGGACTGCTGTTCCTTGAATTCCGGCTTTATTTTGTTCCGTGGTGACGTTTTGAGAATGTTGACGATAACGCACCCAAAAACCCGGTTCATACCACCAATCATAAAACGATGCCACTCGTTTGTACAGTTCCCAATCCGTGGTATATGTAAACTCAGGATTATAACCTCCCAGTCGTTCATAAGCTGCCCGACGAATGACAACAGAAGGGGGACTCATGGGGTTAGAAACGCCTATTTTCCATAACCAATCTTTAGCAATTCCCCGCCCGTCTCCGTAGCCATAATCTTGTGAAAAAATAATTGTTTCTTGTTCGTTAAAGTTTTGATATGCTGTGCAAGCCCCCCCAACAGAATCCGGCGCATTTTCTAAACTTTGCTTTAGCCTAGCATAAAAACCCGGTAAGACATAATCATCATCATGTAACAGATGAATCCAATAGCCTTGACATAAAGAAACCGCTGCATTCCAGTTATGTTGTAGGGGTAAATTTTCTGGGTGGCGATAATAGCGAACAATGCCTTTGCCAATGGAATGAACTAAGTCGGCAATGGGTGGATTGCTGGCATTATCCATCACGATAATTTCCATTTCTTCATGTCCGCGCCACTGAATTAAGACGCTAGCCAGACATTCTAAAATAAACTGTTTACGATTATAAACTGGAATGACAACAGTCCAAAACGGACGCTTTTTAGTATTATAAACTGGAGAAATAGCGGGGAAATCATGTCCGCCGACGTTAACAGTTCCAATGGGTAAATAGGGCGTGGTATAGTCTAATTCAGATTTAGAGGGGGGCGTTGCTGAATCAATAGCAGCGGCATAATAAGGATTAATTAAACTGAGTCCGGTTTGGTAGGCGATGGCGGCGGCTTCTAAATGATGTTGTTTTTGATAAATTTTACCCAGTTGATAATAGGCTTCTCCGTCATCTGGATTGAGATCTAATGCTACTTCATAGGCGATAATTGCCTCTTGAAATCTGCCTTGAGTTTGTAAGATAGACCCTAAGTTATGATGAGCATTAACAAATTCAGGCTGCATCTGAATGGCTTGTTGATAATAAGCCATTGCGGCGGCTAAATTCCCTTCTGTTTGTCGGGTTTGCCCGAGTTTATTATTTAAGCGGGCATAGGTGGTAATTTGCTCTGGAGAAAGCAGATTTTGAGTAAAATAAATATTAGCTAAATTTACCTCTGCTTCGGTACAGTTGGGATGTATTTTCAGGAGATTTTGATAACAATCAATTGCCGCTTCTAATTCTCCTTGCTGTTGTAGCGCATATCCTAAGTTATTACGAATCGCAATAGAATCTGGATCATATTTTAAAGCGTGCTGATAGGCAGTAATTGCCTGCTCAAAATCATGATTAGTTTGATGTAAGTTCCCGAGACTAAACCAAGTTCTAGCAGAATGGGGTTGAACATTTAACGCTGTATTTAACAGTTTTTCTGCGGTTTCGGGTTGACCGATTTGTTGGAATAAAATTCCCAATCCATATAATGCATCCGGTTGATTGGGTTGAGATTCTAAAATTTTATGATAAACTTGTTTGGCTTTAGAATAATGATTAGCGCGATGATGTTGTATCGCTATTTTTAATGCTTCAGAAACAGAAGTCATGTTGAAATTCTCCTGAGTTAAAAGGGTAATAGTTTCTATCCATAATTTCAATAAAAATTAAATCATTAGGATAGAGATGAGAGGAAAATGACACGGAAATGAAAGTTATGAAAATACTGCCAGTTTGGAGATAAAAATCAATTGAATTCAACTTGAGGATGACACTTGAGGGGAATGACGATCCACCCCACTTAAAAATGAGTTAAGATAAATAAAACCGGATCGTCACGTGCAGACATGAGACCCGGAATCTTGCATCAGAGCAGCTTAGATCTTCTCTTCGGCGTATAGGGGGTTAGATTCCGGAAAAAATGAAAAAATTGGGTTACTCTGGTATGGCGATCGCATGACCTACATTCCAGGCTACAGTGGGATAAGCATCTTCTAAGGTGATAATTTTGTAGCCTAATTTGCGAATAAAGCTTTCTAAAGCATCACTTTTTTGTTGAAAGGATTCTTTATTACCATCATCAACTTCATAAAAAATGATCGGTTTATATTGATCAATGGTTTTTAACATTCCTTTGAGAACATCAATTTCTGCCCCTTCTACATCCACTTTAACGGCCGTTGGGGGTTTAATTTTTTTCTTAGCAACCAACTCATCAATACACACTAATTCCACTTGCATTGAACCCCGTAAATCTGGGGGAGTTCCAGCCGTTGAAAGGGTTGCCCCACCAGAATGATGAGCCAGTAATAAATTCCCTTCTCCGGTATTAGCTGAAACCGCTTTTTGATAGACTGTGACGTTAGAAAATTGATTTAATTTGGCGTTATATCGAACTCGTTCAGCATTTTCTGGCACAGGTTCAAAGGCATAAACATAACCCGACTTTCCGACTAATTGGGCAGCTAAAACAGTAAAAAAACCAATATTTGCCCCAATATCATAGAAGACATGACCCGGTTGTAAATAAGAGGCAAAGGCTTTTTGTAGGGGCAATTCATAAATGCCTTTCGCAAAATCAGGATTAGATTTATCGGGGCAAAATTTTAACCCTGTTCCTAATCCTTGACTCCAAGTCACCACCGGATCTTTCATAATTTTTGCAATTGAAGTTTTAGTGTTTTGAGTTTGATGCTGAGATGATTTTGATTGACTAAACCACTGTACGGTTTCAGCCAGTAAACTAACAGCATTACGTTGGAAAGACTTAATCATGATGCAACCTCAATGAGTTTAAACTTTAGCGACAAAATTGTGAAAGATGCTGCCTGTATCATTGCCCCATTCCCAGTTGGCGACGATGCCAACTTGATGAATTTGTAAGCGTTTGGCATCGGGATAAACATCGGTTAAGGCGCGGTAAACAACGGGTTCAGTGTCAATGTATGTCATGAAATGCATCCCATCAAACACCACTCTTAAGGTATGAGGAACGCCCCAATACACCCGGCTGCCGACGTTTGTCCAGACCGCATCGTAGAGTTCTTCAAAGCCATTGAGACAGAAGAAACAGGAAATAGAAGCCCCCGTATAAAAGTCATCCAGCCAGTTATTGATGATTAGATAGTTTTCGGGGTCTTGCCAGAAAATCAAGCCGCCACGGCCCCGTTGACGTTGTCTGGCACCCGTTCCAGGGGGGGTAATGGTAACCTGAACATCAGCCAGTTTGGGTTGATCCCAGGGAACGGTATAGGCAGTCCGTCCAGGGTTGGGACGTTTGACAGTGGCTAATACTTGAACTGCGTCATTTCCAGTGAGGCGAAATTCTCCTTGCCCCATTAACTTGCGCCAGACACCATTGCCGAGGTCAGGAGTTTTCCCAGCTAAATCTTGAGGGTTTGCGGTAAAATTATCTGCGATCGCAATTTCGCTACCCGTTGCCATCCAGGGAGAACCCATATCCAGTTCAAATGGAATAGGAAGACTGCGGGGATGAACTTCAAACTGTCGAAAATGAACAGAAGTATTAGCCTGAGTTGCCCCAATTCCTGCCCCGGTGGCGTTTTGCAGTCGTAGGTCTCGGAAGCCTTTACTAAAGACCAATTTGCCATTGAGGGAAATATTAAAGGTCTCGCCATCATCAAGAATTTGCAGGGCGTTGGTACAATTGGGTTTAAGTTTCCACAATTGACTGTAGCCCAGGGTTTCCCATTTTCCAGTGGTTTGAAGGCGCAGTTGAACCCGTGAGTCATCTACTTCAAAACACCAGTAATTCTGTTTATCTTTCACTCGCCATAGCAGTTGTACACCGCTACTTTGAGATCCCGGTTGAACTAACAAATGAATTAACCCAGCGGGTTGAGATCCCGAGAGAGTGGCCACACTACTCGAAGCCGTGGCAGTTGTTCCCAGAAACGTCCGTTCAAACCGGCCTTGATGAACTTGCCAATATCCCCCCACTTCGGGTGAAGTTTCGTTCAGGGTACCTCGTCCGGTGAGTTGGTCTGCCAGTTGGGCGCTACCATACCAGGTGGCAAAGCTAGGAACTTGAGTCACCTGCGCCCCGTAAACCCGCGTATCGACCCGAAAGCCGATTTGCCCTAAAACGCTTTGATACAGGGCTGCATAGACCTCTGGATCGGCGCTAAATGGATCAATTGCCAAGGGGCGCATATTGGGATAATCCACCAAACCGTTGGCATTGGGAACCGAAGCCGCGTAATAAGCTGCCCCCCGTTCTCGCAACACAACAACATAATAAATTTGCAGGTTTTGTAAGCCTGTGATAGTGGGTAATAGCGCCTCGCCAACTCGAGTCCAGAGTTCGCCATTTTCAGGGCCTGTGGCATGAACAATAAAGCCATTGCCTTCTTCACCGGGGTTATTTGGCACTTCATTCGGGAACCAACCCATCGCCAGGTTTTCATCCAGTTTTGGCAAAGAGAAGTGTTTGGCGAATTCCGGGGAACGATAAACCCACCGTAGAAGTTGATGGAAACTATAGCGTTTTTGTGGACTTTTAATCCAGCTTAATAGTTGTTGTTTGGGAGTAAGAGTATGGTTTCCTGCCAGCCATTCTTTTAAGCGGCGTTTTAGGGGTTCAATGCGTTCGGCTTGAGAGGTATTATGACCATTGCTAAGAAAGACTGCAAATGCTAAGCCATTGGTGCGTTTATAGGGGCCATAAGCAATCCCTTGTCGTCCCCAACCGGGTTTAAGTAAGGGTTGAAACCGTAATGCACCATTATCGATTTTAATCCGTTTTTCAACATCTATTCCTTTGCGGCATACCCCACTTGAACTATGAGTCCCAATGGTTTTTCCAGCAGCAGTTTGATCGCAAAAAGAATCTGTAAAAACTTGATTAACTTGATCGGCCTCAGACGACTGAGGTAAAGAATAACTTAACATACTGAATTTTGAGTAAATTGATAACGGTGAAAACGTTCGTAATCTTGAAAGAAACAATTCAAGAATTCACCTTGAGAAACATCGCCTAAGGTTAACCAGCGGGGATGAGGAATCAGTTGAGTCATTTGAGATTGATGTTGATGAAGAGCCGCTCGTTTTTGCTCTAAAATATCCCCAATGTAAACGCTATATTGAAAGGTATTAATTAGCGTTAATCCCGCTTGCAGTTCTTGTTTAAAGTTGGAGAATTCTTGATTATTGGGTTTGGCTCCAACCGTCCACGGCCAGTGATTCCAAAACCAAATAGGGTACTCATAAATTGTAGCTTCCCACCCCCATTGTTTTAAGGCATTTATGACAGTCGAATAAGTGGCATTATGATCGGGAACACCATCTTGACTATAAGGCACAAAAATTTCTTCGGGACAAAATTTTGAGAGGATTTCAATCACTTTTTGAGTGACGACGGCTTGATTATTGGTTAAGCTGCCATCGGGAACTCCTAAAAACAAAATATCTTCAGGTTTAACCCCTAACTTTTGTGCCGCTGCCACTGCTTCTTTTGCCCGAATGTTTGCAAGTTGAACTCGAGGAATTAGATGAGAGTGAGACCCAGAACCATCGGTCATAAATACAATTTTAATTTCAGCCCCGGCTTGTTTTTTCCGAATAATTGTACCGCCACAGCCGAGGGTTTCATCATCTTGATGGGGTGAGAAAATAATCGCAGATTTGTTTAAATCTGTAGCCGAAAAATTAGACTGATTTCGTTGCATCAGTGCTTGATACATTTGCCGAATGGGATTTCTAATTCGTAGTGAACTCATCGTTTTGTGCAGGTGTTAGGTGTTAGGGATTAGGTGTTAGATTGTAGGTATTCTGTTTTAGGTTTTAGGGAAGGAATTTGTGATAATTAATGCCCGTTAAATCTGTAAATAGACGCTTCCCAACCTGCTATAACAGAAGATTTTACTAGAATAAAACTTATTCTTACTCCGGCAATGTTTCAGTCTAAAAAAGCTGCTGATATTGAGCCAGTAAATCTTCTGTAACTTGTTCAAAAGAGAAGCGATTAACCGCTGTTTCACAACCTAAATTCCCCATTTTTTCTCGTAATGAAGCATCACTTAATAACTGAATAATGGCTTTTGCTAAGGCATCAGAATTACTGCGTTCAACAATTAAGCCTGTTTTCTCATGTTCTACGAGTTCAGGAAATGCGCCGCCATCACTAGAAACAACCGGAATTCCAGCCACCATTGCTTCTGCTAAAGGCATTCCAAAGGCTTCATGACAGACAGAAGGAAACACAAATACATCCGATTGTTGATAGTAGTTTGCTAATTGGTTGGGTGGAATTAAGCCCGCTAAATTAACAGGTGCATCTGTACCCGTTTGAGTTCCATTAATGAGAAATAGTTTACGTTTGAGATATCCTAACCAACTATTATCTTGATGAAAATGAGTGAGTTCTTTAATTTTTTTATCATCACTCAGTGCCACTAAATATTCATAAGGAATCACACCCACAGGTCCTGCTAAAGTGAGTTTAGCTTGAGGATAAGTTTCTAGAACTTTTTCAAACGCTTCTAATAAGATATGAGATCCTTTCTCAGGAGAAATTCGCCCGACAAACAATAAACGTTTAACCGTATTAGCATCAGAATCACGCTGCTTTTTAATCGTTGAAGAATTGATAAAACGGCTAATATTAACACCGTTATAAACGGTTTTGCAGCGCTCAGCTATTGGGGGGAAACGTTGTTGTACTGCCTGAGTAATATAATCGCTCGGACTAATAATTAAATCTGCTTGGAGGAGTCGATTTTTTAACCGCTTATAATCTAGTTGACTCAACCACTCACAATGCATATGGAGGACAATTTTAATGTCGGGATTAAGTAACCGTAAAATCGGCACAAATTGAGACAGATTATGAACATGAACCACATCATAATCTTGTTTTTTCAGTTCATTGGCGATTTGAAGAATATAGCCTAAATAGTAATACTGAGATGCCATTATTGGACTTTTAGGCTGTTTGAAACCGGGATATTTTTCTAAATACTTTAACGCTGTTTTATCCAAGCCTACAGGAATATAGCGATATTGCACATTTTCATGATAATCTTCCCGGAATTCTTCAGCAGGCGCATAAACCGTAATATCATTTTCCGCCGCTAATAATCGCACAATTTCATAAGTTAAAATCCCAATAGAATCCATGGGACGGGGAAATGCCGTCATCACAAAAGGCTGAGAGATAAAAGCAACTTTTAATTTCTTTTGAGTATTGCCCGTTTCCTGGTAATTTTGCTGGCGAATTAGATGTTCTAACTTCTTAGAAATTAACGGTTTATAAATAGTTTCCTCTGCTGGAATAAACTGTAAAGCTTGTTGATACGCAGTAATAGCTTCTTTTAATTTATTTTGTTCTTGTAGCGCTACTCCTAAGTTATAGTGAGCAATAGCCAACTCAGGATTTAATTGAATCGCTTGTTGATAATAAGTGGTTGCATTTTTTAAGTCCCCTGCTTTTTTATGGGCTAAACCTAACTCGTTATTTAAAAGCGCATAATAGGCTTTTTGTTCAAGAGACAGTTTATCCTGTTCATATAAAATCATACCCAAGTTAACATCAGCTTCGGTACAATTGGGCTGTAAATTTAACGCCGTTTGATAAGAGAATATTGCCTCTTCTAACTTCCCTTGAAGCTGTAATGTATAACCCAGGTTATTATGAACTGCAACTGATGACGGTTGAATTGCTAATGCCTTACGATAAGCCTCAGCCGCCTCAGCCAGTCGTCCTTGAGTTTGGCAAACATTTCCTAAACTAAACCACGCTTTAAATGACTCGGGTTGCAACCGCAATAGAGTATTAAATAACTTCTCAGCATTTTGATGTTGTCCGACTTGTTGCGCCAGGACACCTAAGCCATGTAAAGCATCAGGATTTTGAGGCTGTCTTGCTAATACTTGACGATAGATTTGTTCCGCTTTTCCCAGGCGGTTAGCGCGATGATGTTGAACAGCAATCTGTAAAACTTCAGTTAAAGAAGCCATGGTTCAATCTCCAATAGTGATAGACAACAAATAGTTGTTTGTTATTAGTTATTTCTTATTGGAATCATGATCAACAACTAATAACAAACTGAGAAAAGAAAAGGCTATTCTATCTCCCTATCTATTAATGAATTTAATAAATTAAACCTAGGAATGAGTCATAAAAGCCGGACTTTTATGCCCATTTTTATCGGATTTATAATTAAATTCTAGTTGCGGTTCTTGCCAAGTTTTCCAAGGTGCATCACCACTATCCCATAGCTTTTCTAAACGTTTTTTATCTCGAATGGTATCCATACACTGCCAAAAACCAGTATATTTATAAGCCATCAATTGACCGTCTTTTGCTAAATTTTCTAAAGGTGATTTTTCCCACTGAGTATCATCTCCTTCAATGTAATCAAACACCTCGGGTTCGAGTACAAAAAAGGCTCCGTTAATCCATCCTTCACGGGTTTGGGGTTTCTCAGAAAATTCTACAATTTGATCGCCATCTAAGTCTAAATGACCGAAACGAGCCGGGGGATGAACTGCGGTTAATGTTGCTAGTTTTCCGTGGCTCCGATGAAAAGCCAGTAACTCTTGTAAATTAATATCTGAAACGCCATCTCCCCAAGTTAACATGAAGGTTTCATTATTCACATAAGGAGCAAGTCGTTTAATTCTGCCGCCTGTATTCGTGTAAAGTCCGGTATCAATTAAATCAACCATCCAATCAGGTTGATAAGCTTCATGCAGTTTAATTTCACCATTGCGTAAACTCACCGTCATATTGCTGTTCAAAGAACAGTAGTCTGCCATATATTTTTTAATAATTTCTGCTTTGTAACCTAAAGCAATTACAAAGTCTTGAAAGCCATGATGATAATAGTTCATCATAATATGCCATAAAATAGGGCGGCCTCCAATTTCAACCATCGGTTTTGGTTTATTAACAGTTTCTTCAGAAAGGCGAGTACCTAATCCCCCCGCAAGAATTGCAACTTTCATAATGGATTTCTCCTTATATTATTCAGGGTTTGATGGGTTAATTCTATTCCGAACAGAGTTTTGATCAATCTCAGTTTGATCTGTAGATCAGCCTTGCTCTAATTGATTCACTCCAGAGGTTGAAATGTTACAGACAAATTCATTTCTAACCTAAAACCATTAAAATGTTGAGTGGGATTTAAATGTTGCCAAACTGGCAATAGTTTACATAATTTAAAAAACGAAATTTAAACACCAGATCCGTCAGTTGTTGAGGATTGATAAAGACTTAAAAGGGTTGGCAAGCCATTGTCAATTCAACTGCAATTGTATGATGGGTGTGAGTATGATGAGTGTGAGTATGATGAGTGTGAGTATGATGAGTGTGAGTATGATGAGTGTGAGTATGATGAGTGTGATTGGGATGTTAAAAGTAGATGCACACTCTAGGGATAACCTGAGCTTGAAGCAACAATTGCTTCTAAATTCCTGATATCACCCGCTCTTTATCGATTCCAAGATCGATGACATACCTCTAAATGTCGAGATCCACCGGAAATTGCAGAACACTGATCTTTAGCTGAATCCAAATAAGCTAAATCGGCGATTTTTTTGTCTTTTTTCTGAGAAGAATTGTTAGATTCTTGATTCTCTTCGCCTTTAGATTTACTGCCAATTCCGTTTTGCTTCATCAAGCGATTATAAGTCCGGTAGGGAATATAATGCAGCGGATTATAACCGACAAAACGCAATAACAAGACGCAAGCCCAAGAATATTTACCCCCGAGAATTGCATCAATAATTTGATCGAGTTGATCCTCACTCATGGACTTTTCGGACTGTTGGTTAAAAGGGTAACGCTGATAAGTCATGATTATGCCTCCTGAGAATAATTTCGTAACAATGAAACTGATTTGTAAGCGCTTAAACTGTCTTTGCGTCCCTAACCTAAATCCAGATAGTGACCCATTGGGTAACGTGTTAAAAGTCAACACCGCTGTCTCGTAATTTGCGAATGGGTTCGAGCAATATATCCAGAATTCGCCGACGACGGATCACAATATCAGCCGTTGCGGTTTGTCCTGGCCTAAATAGAATCTTTTCTTGACCTTCGACCACATAATTGCGTTCTAAGGCTATTTCTACTTCATAAACAGGGCCACCTCCAGCTTGAGGAAGAATCGTATCGGGAGAAATAGAACTCACTGTCCCGGTGATGACATCGTAATCCTGGTAAGGATAAGCATCAAACTTGACCTTGACGGGGAGTCCGGTTTTGAGGAAACCCGCCTGAGATTCCGGTAAAGAAGCAGATAGCACCAACGCTGCATCATCTGGGGTAATTTCAGCCACAGTTTGCCCGGGTTGTACCACTTCCCCGATGTTGGCAATATTCAAGACGGAAACAATACCCGCGACGGGAGCGTGTAAGGATTTATACCCTAACCGGGCTTGGGCATTGGTTAATAATTTTTGGGTTTCTGTGATGCGGGCATTGAGTTGGGTTAACTCTAACTCCAAGCGTTGAACTTTTTGCTGGGTTTCAATTACCATATTCTCCGCTTCGGCTTGTCGTTGAGACAATTCAGCTTCCATACGCTCAGCTTCTGAACCCATTTGTGCTAATTCCCCTTGGTTTTGGGTAATGGCCCGTTGGCGATCGCGCAGGGTTTGTTCAGCTTGAAACAGTTGTTCTTTAGTGGAATTGGTTTCTCCTAATTCAGCTTGGGCAATGGATCTTTGGCGATCGCGCAGGGTTTGTTCAGCTTGAAATAAAAATTCCTTTGATAAGGCCCCTTGTTCAACCAATGGTCTGAGGCGTTCGACCCGCTCTTGTGCTGCCGCTTCAGAGACTTTTAACTGTTCGAGTAAGGTCTCAACTTGACCTGTCATGGGGGCGAGGGCTTCTAAACGGGCTGTTGCGGCACTGACTTCAGAATTATACTGATCCAGCAGTCGTTGAGTGGCTGAGATGCGGGTATCAACTTGGTTCATTGTGGCTTGCTGTGCCTGAATTTGAGCCTGTGCGATCGCGGCTCGTGTTTGGGCTTCTAGATGGGTTCTTTCTAGTAACCCTTGCTTTTGTTGATATTCTTGTTGATGAGCGATCAGTTGTTCTTTGAGTCGTTCCACATCGTTAGCCGCCAGTTCATTATCCAATTGGGCAATGACTTGGCCGGCTTCAACGATATCCCCCACTTCAACTGAGACTTGTACGACTTTGCCTAAGTCAACCGGATGAATTTTATACACATCTCCTTGAGGAACCAATTCTCCCCGGGCATTACCAATTTCATCAATGGTGCCGAAGTGTGCCCAAACACCGAAGACGCTGACAAACACCATCCCGGCAAAGATCACCCGTAAGGGGAAAGAGGCAGGGGGCTGATCGAGAACCGATTGTAGTTCCGGGGACCAGTTTCCCATCTCTGAAGATTGGACATCTGATGTCGTGGAATGATCCTGAGGCGTTTCTCGTAAGCCGGGTGAAGTTCGGGATGACGTTGTGGGCCCGGCGATGCCACCATAGATGCGTTTTACTTCTGCTTTCATAATCATTTAGATGCTCTTAACGGCTAAAACTCACATTAAGGGTTGATGGATAGATGAATTCTCCTATTAATTAAACTGTTATCGGTTGGTATCGGAAGACACAGTAATTACACCATCTTGAGTGATATTTAATGACTAGCTCGTCTGGGTAGATTTACTGATCTTTAAGGCAGAGTTTTCCCCTAAAACGACTTTTAGGAGCCGTTTTATTCAGCCTTGCGATCAAGCAATGATTAGATTTATAGGTCGAGTTGTTGTTGGGCTAAGTGATAATAAAGCCCCTCGAGTGCCATCAGTTCTTCGTGATTGCCCTGCTCAACCAGAATTCCTCGGTCTAAGACGATAATTCGATTGGCATTACGCACGGTGGATAAGCGGTGAGCGATGATAAAGGTAGTGCGATCGCGACTGACTTGTTCTAAGTTGCGCTGAAATCGTCGTTCACTTTCGGTATCTAAAGAACTGGTGGCCTCGTCTAACACCAGAATTGGCGGTGAACCCAGCAAGGCGCGAGCAATCGAAACCCGTTGTCGTTGTCCCCCCGATAAACTCGAACCCCGTTCCCCCACTTTGGTGTTATATCCGAGTGGCATCGATTGAATAAACGCATGGGCTTCTGCGAGTTTTGCCACCTCCACCACTTCTTCTAAGCTGTAGCCATCGCGATACAACATGACATTTTCCGCAATGGTGCCAGAAAACAGATAACATTCTTGGGGAACCACTCCCATTTGACTCCGCAGGGAGGGGGGAGACACATGAGAAATATCATGTCCATCAATCCAAATATGACCGCTATTGGGACGATACAAGCCTTGGAGTAATTTAATTAAGGTACTCTTCCCAGAACCACTCCGACCCACGATGGCGACGGTTTCCCCAGCTTCGACCTCAAAGGTGACATTTTGTAAGGTGTTGGCTTCGTCATCTTCGCCGTAGCGGAAGGTCATATTTTCTAACTTGACATGACCTTGAATTCTGGGCATGATTAACAGCGGTTGGTCAGGGCTTTCTTCCGTTTCGGTTTCAAACACATCATTTAAGCGTTCGACGGAAATCAGCACTTCCTGAAGTTCATCCCACAAACCCGCTAAGGCAATCACTGGGCTGATAATATGACCTTTCATCATATTAAAAGCGACGTATTGACCAATAGACAGTTCGTTATTCAGCACTAAGCTGGCTCCGTACCACATTAACGCCGTACCGCCGATGGAGTTAACCAAACCATTGAGAATGCCGAGATTAATCGCTAGCTTTTGGCCTTTGAAGCGGACATTCATCTGATGGGTAAGTAAATCTTCCCAGCGCCACCGTAACTCGGGTTCAGCAGCAGAGGCTTTCAGCGTACCAATTCCGCTCATCATCTCCACCAAAGAAGAGTTTTGATCGGCGGCGGCACTAAAGCGTTCACGGGACAATTTTCGCAGCAGGGGTGTTGCTGCCAGGGTCATGATGATAATTGGGGGAATTAATCCTAAAACTAAAACCGTTAGCCGGGCGTTATAGTAGAGCATTAACCCCAGGTAGATGAACCCAGTCACAAAGTTTAACCACGACAGCATCACCTTACTGATTAAAAACCGTTGAATTTTTTGGTTTTCTTGCACCCGAGTGATGATATCCCCAACCCGCCGAGACTCAAAGAAGTTTAGCGGTAAATTAACGGCGTGGTTAATAAAGGCGCTGATCATGGTTAAGTCTAATCGGTTAGACAAATAACTCAGCAGATATTTGCGAACTGAGCCTAAAATCATCGCCCAAATGCCAAACAGCAGCGCCCCGATGACAAAGACATTTAGGGTGGTTTGGTTCCGACTGACAACGATTTGGTCGAGAATAATCTGGGTAAACAGAGGAGAGACTAAACCAAAAAGCTGAATCAGAATGGAGACAATAATGATTTGCAGGCCTAAAAAACGGTAGGGCCACAGAATCGGAATAAACCGTCCAAGAGAGCGTTTATCATCAGGCGTGGTATATAAACGATCTGTCGGATCGAGTAATAAAGCATAACCGGTCCAGCCTTCGATAAATTCTTTGCGAGAAATTTCTCGTTTTCCTAAGGCCGGGTCGGCAACCAGGACTTTTTTCCCCCGAATACGGTAGACGACAATATAGTGATTTCCTTGCCAGTGAGCCACCCAAGGATGTTTGTGATTTTCAATCCGGCTAAAGCTGGCTCGTATGGGTCGGGCTTGATATCCTAAGTCTTCGGCGGCTTTGCTGAGACTTTTAAGGGAAGACCCTGCACGTCCGACACTGGCGATATTTCGTAGATGATTAATACTGAAGAATTTACCCCAATATTGGCTGATCATCCCTAAGCAGGCAGCGCCGCAGTCGGAGGAACTTTGCTGCTCGATGAAGGGATAGCGCCGCCATATTCCTTTTAAGCGCCGACCGCTGGTGGGTTTGGCGAAGGTAATGGGGGTTTCAGCCTTTTTTGATGGGGTTGAACTGGACGCTTGTGTTGCATTCGGCTTACGGGTCTGTTGCTGAGACGGAGCAACACCTCGCCGTGGAATCACATTAGCGTGTTTAACTGGAGCGGGGGACTTAATTTGTCCCGATAACATTTCCCAGGTTTCTGGTGGCAGTTGATAAACCTTCAGAGGGGTTTGAGCCACCCATCCTTTAGGAATGTTGTCCGGATATCCCCAACTGTCTCCCCTTTGGGGCGGTTGATTTTTAGCGCGGATTTCTCCCTGACTTAGCCAAAAGCGACCTGTATCAGAAGGAGTTGCAGTTGTGAGTTTGGTTCCGGCTTCAATCTGATGTTCTATGACCTCGGCTAAGCATTCTCGTAATTGATAGCTGCTACAGCGCCGGAGATCGCTTAGGGTTTTGAAGAACATTAACCGCTGCCGCTGCAAGCTTTGGTCTAACAAATACGCTTGTAAAGCCGGGTGCTGTTGCAAAGCAGATTGTAGTTTGGAGACTGAGATCCGAGCAACAATCCCTTCACCCGAGGCAACAACTCGATAGGGTAACAGCGGGTAATGCTCTGGGAGGAAAAAGTCGTCAGTGCCACAAATATCTCCCTGTTCTAACACCAGTACTGATACTGAGCGCCGTTGAACGGGGTCATATCCTAACACTCGCACTCGTCCTTGGCAGATTATATAGAGATAATCTGAGTTCTGTTCAGATTGAACAAAATTTTCTGGCCAATCTGATATGCTGGGTGTTATAATCGGTGTAGTAAAAGAGAATATCTCTTCTCCAAGTGCATACTCCTTGACTTCTAAAGCGGATGTTAGGGTCGGTACAAAGGTCTGATCCACCTTTGCAAGATTCAGTAACTTTTCCAACGAAGGAAGGGTTAAAGGACTATCTTCACTCTTCCAAGCGCTGAATTGCTCCCTGACCTGAAGATCTGAATTTGTCATTGTACTGGAGTGGATTTTGATCCGTCATGCGAGTACTGTGTCTGGTACACACACTACTCGTATTGTTTTGCCTGATATTTCTCAGTGTATACACCCATGAGTGCAGAATGGGGTGATCGCGTGCCAGTTTAAAGCAGGTTTTACCAAATCTTTATATAGTTCCTTTAAAGAGACTGTTTAGAGTAATTGAACTCTAAAGGCGACTAACACTAAGCTTGAGTGAGTTAACTCACGCTTGAAAATATAAATTCCTATGGCAAGTGTTGTGACAATTATGAACAGTAATGTTAGCGAAACATGACAAAGTGACACAGTTTATTTGTAACAGAAAGTAAAGGATATTTATAGTGTTTTATATGATCCGCTTTATTGAATGTGAGAAAGTCGAAAATTAGATATTTTTTATCTGTCTAATAACTGCATATACTAATTGATTTAATCTAGAAATATTAACTAATTATTAAATTAATTAATCAGGGCGTTAATTAATTCTTTATACTCTGTGTAAAATATTTTCACCGAACTGATAAAAACGTACCAGAAGCTCCTACCAGTAGCCCTCAGGCCAGAATCACAGGTTCAGCAGAGAGGATCAAATTCATCAAAACAATCAGCACATGATGACTGTTATCGCGACTCACAAATTTGCTGCGGTTTAACGTTTCCTTGGTGTTCACAACTAAATCCGTCACGACACCACTCGATTAAATCTATATTGTCTAAAGCAACAATATTTTGACAAGATGGGTCAAACCCCTGACTGGCAACAGCCCATATTACAGCCCGCATCAAATCTAGAATTGTCTTCAGGCCAGACTCTTGGTTTCCAGGAATTCCTGTTTCTTCAACAACATCAACTTCTACCCACATCCCGTGAGCCCCTAAAAGAATTTGAGCCATCCATTTTGCTCGCGGTAAATGACTCTCAGAAGTAATCAGTTTAACATGATGAATTTGCCACTGTTTTAATAGCGGTAAACTAAAGAAAAAGTTACCAAATGTAGAATCTGCACATTTTTCTAACCAAACTTGTTCTACAGGTGCATTAACCCGTTCAAATAGCTTGAAAATACAAGGATCATCTGAGCCAGTTGAAATTAAAATTCGAGTATTAGGAAACTGTTTTGCCAGTTGAGAAACATAAATTTCGCGACGAATGCTTCCTCCTAAGACAAAAAATAAATCGACGGGTTGTTGAGCGGCTGTAGATAATCGTAGAATTTGGCTCAATAAGGCAGCCAATGAAGCGATAATGAATAGAGTGATACTTGTTAATACAATTCGTCTAACAATTTTTAGTTTAAAAAAGCGGATTTGGCGTTGGAATTTTTGAGGGTTCATCATTCAAGAGTGTTTAGTGTATCTCGTATTATGATTGTATCGGAATAACCACGCTAAACACAAAGGACACTCGACACAAAGAACACAAAGAGTAATGGGTGATTCATTGTTACAATACAGCATAAAGATCCCATCTAGATATTACTCTTTATTATTTTGAAAATTTATGTAAATGCAGTGACAGAAAATGATTCTATTCTACAAGGTATAACAATCAATAAAATCATTTTTAACTATCCTCAATTCGTCTTTCTTTCATCTTAAATTTCGATTAATTGTGCAGAATTTGCCGCAATTATTTATCAAGTATTATTGTTTAAAAATCGAGTTAAGGCTATTGATTATCCTTATATAATTCGGAGCAATAATAGGACTAAAATAATAGAATTATAATATTATTGTGTCTTTTAGGCTTAACGTAAATGAGAGGATTAAAAAATAAGTTGAATTGAATATTTGTTAAAAATATCGTTAAATCGGAGTGATGATCGTATTAGATTGAATACAGATTAATTATTAGTATTTCTATATAAATATAAAAAAATGTAAATTAGTTATATCTTGTCTCTGAATTAGAATATAATTTTGTCAATCAATATTGATCATATCGTTGTCACTGTTCTATCTGGTAGTCACTTTATACTTATGGAATCTTCAACAACTCTCTTGAGAGAATATCAACCTTTTCTGATTCAGTTTGGCACTTTAATCGCCATTACTGTTGGGGTTTACTTAGTCTTGTTTTATGGACTACGAGCAGTATTCCGTCAGCTAGAAGTTGATATTCCCTTAGTAATTCTCAATGTTTCACGGTTTCCTGTTTTAATTCTCATTATTAGCTTAAGCTTAAAATATTCTTTAGATCAACTCACTCCTACAAAAGCAATAGACTTAATTGAAAGAGGATTAAACGCAATAACAGTTCTGATTATCACCTATTGGGTAGCCCAATTATTTACAGAAGTTGTTGCCTATGCAATTCGTTCTTATACTAAAAAAACAGAAGCGGTTTGGGATGATGTTCTGGTACCGATTTTAGAAAGACTAATTCCGTCTCTGACCTACATTATTGGTGCGGCTTTATTTCTACAAACTCTGGGATTAGATTTAACAGGAATTTGGGTTGCATTCGGTGGATTAACGTTTGTTTTAGGGTTTGCACTGAGAGATATTTTGAGTAACTTTTTCAGTGGGTTAGTATTGCTCATTGATACACCCTTTCAATTTGGAGATGTAATTTCTCTGCCGAATGGTTCAATTGGAGTGATTAAGAATATCGGGTTGCGGGTGACTCAGTTATATATGATTAATGATGATTGTGAATTGTATATGCCGAATGCTTCTTTAGGTCGTCTCAATATTATCAATCTCACTCGTCCCACCCCTCATTATGCCGCATCAATTGATCTAAATGTGAGTAATGAAGCTGACTATAAACAAGCGACAAAACTGATTAAAGATGTGATTTTTAGTCATCCTGATACCTTAGGAGATATTGAGCAAAAGCTAAACCATTTAGAAGAATTTCAATCCTTAAGAGACAGTGAAACTGAGGAAACAGCTAAAAAAGAAATCGGACTGTCTCGATTAACTGCTGAACAAGCTGTAAATCAGAAATTGCTAAAGATTGAAAAAGATATAGAGGATTTAATCAAATCAATTGAAAAGCTGGAAATGGGAGGCTTAACCTCTCAGGAGATTGAGTTAGTTAAGAAAGATTATACAGAGATTATTAATCAGTTTGGCGTTCAGTTAGATAGTGATAGTAAAGTTAAATGGTTAAAGTCAACGCTTGAAGAAATACCGGAAGCAAACAATCAAGAGACTTTAATTCCGTTAATCAGAAACTGGTATGAAGTGTGGTTAAAAGATCCAGATTTACAGCCAGAAGATCAGCAAATTTTAAGTGAAGAATGGGAGAACAAAATTAATGTACTTAAGTTTAAGCTGAATAAACTGTATCAGATTATTTCAAATCCAGGGGGTGCAGAAACTCGGCTAGATGATTATGCTAAACGCTTCATTAATTGGTTGAGAGAAGATTTCAAAGAGTCACACGTTTTGTGGAAAGAACCTAAAGTCCGCTTAAATAATACCAGTGGTAAAACGATGAACTTAACGATTAAATTCTATGTCGATCATATTAAACTGGAACGATGGGATCGAGGCTATCGAGTCGAGAGTGAAGTTCGTCGAGAAATTAACCGACGTTTAGCAGAAGCGAATTTGGCTGTATAAAATAGGAGTGATTTTTAAGACTCTTGATACTGAAATTGAACAGATGTAGGGGAATTCTTAGAGGAATTGCGATCGCGCTTGTCACTGCTCAGGGTCAGTCATGGAAGAAAGCTTTAGAACTTGGTATGATGAAATACATAAATTGTGAATAAATGTAACATTTCTCAGTTGAATGAATTTATACTACGCTTTTGGACTGCCCTTCACACTGATTACCATTGGAATTGCCCTGTATCTGTTTACTGCCCGTCGTTATCAATCTGCTGACTCTGTTGCCAACTCCTACGATGAATGGACAGAAGACGGCATTCTAGAATTTTATTGGGGAGAACATATACACCTCGGTCATTATGGTTCACCACCGCAACGAAAAGACTTTCTGACGGCTAAAGCAGACTTTGTACATGAGATGGTACGCTGGGGGGGTTTAGACTCGTTACCGGCTGGTACAACCCTACTGGATGTCGGTTGTGGCATTGGCGGCAGTAGCCGTATTCTGGCGAAAGATTATGGTTTTGCCGTCACAGGCGTGACCATTAGTCCGCAACAAGTCAAACGCGCCCAGGAACTCACCCCAGAAGACGTTAACGCCACTTTTAAAGTCGATGATGCCATGGCGTTATCCTTCCCAGATGCGAGTTTTGATATCGTTTGGTCAATTGAGGCTGGCCCCCATATGCCCGATAAAGCCGTTTTTGCTAAAGAATTAATCCGAGTATTGAAACCCGGCGGAGTGTTAGTGGTGGCAGACTGGAACCAAAGGGATGATCGGGTGAAACCGTTAAATGCTTGGGAACGTCCTGTGATGCAACAATTGTTAGATCAATGGTCTCATCCCGCCTTTTCGAGTATTGAAGGCTTCTCAGAATTGTTAGCCGAAACCGGACTGGTAGAAGGAGAAGTGGTAACGGCAGACTGGACAGCGGAAACCTTACCCTCTTGGATCGATTCAATTTGGCAAGGAATTGCCCGACCTCAGGGACTGATTAAGTTTGGCGTATCGGGTTTAATTAAATCTCTGCGGGAAGTACCAACCTTACTGTTAATGCGCCTGGCTTTTGGTACGGGGTTATGTCGGTTTGGAATGTTTCGGGCAACTCGCGCTGATGTATCCACATCTTCAGAAAATACCGTACAGCAAACAGCAGAAGTGGGGTAAATTTTTTATTTGTTATGGGTTGTTAGTCATTGCTTGCAGGAATACTTCCTCTCCATAGTGCCTCAACACTATAGCGCTCCACGACAATAAGGCTACGCCCATAACTGCGTACGTTGCACTTTTAGTCGTACTAAAGAACCAACAACGAATAACAAAGAACTAATGCAAATTTGGCAAGCTGATTTTTATCGCCGTCCGCTGCAAACTGAAAACAAACAACCCATCTGGGAACTGTTGATTTGTGATGCCAGTCGTCAGCTAGAATATATTGCCTTTTGTCCCCAGTCTGAAATTAATACCACTTGGCTGGTGCAACAGCTTCAACAAGCCACTCAAACCCACCAACCCGATGTTATTTTGGTTTTTCGTCCTCAATGCCTGAGTTTGTTGCAAACCGCAGCCAAGACTTTAGGAATTTCCGTAAAACCTAGCAGACGAACTACCGCTATTAAACAGTGGTTACAGCAACGTAGCCAAGTTTATCCTCACTTAGAGGGTTATACCGGAGAAATTGATCACCCGGTTACAATTGAGCAATCTCCCCCTGTACCCTTACCCGAAAATTTATGGGGAGAAGTTTGGCAATTTGCCACCCTACAAGCGGGGGAATTGATGGCGACTTTTGCTGAATATCCCATCCCCATTGTCGAAATACCCGAAGCGTTACAACCGTTCAATTTGGGACTGGCTTCAACTGTTCCGATTTCCGGTGTGGTGATTAATGGGGGTCGTCAGTCGATGCAATTGGCCCGTTGGCTACAAAATGCCGATCCGGTTGCGATTAATTATATTGCAGGTCAACCCGATGGTTTAATCTTAGAAGCCGGATTAGCCGATAGATGGGTTGTGGCGACATTTGATGATACTGAAGTCAGAAATGCAGCAACGCGATTTGAAACTCGAAAACAGCTTGCTAAGGGATTACATTTTTTGTTGATACAGCCAGATGATGCGGGAATTACCTACACAGGATTTTGGCTATTACAACCTGCTTAAAGTCAGGGTTTCTTAAGAATTAATACGCCAAATAAATAGAAATTTTCTGACTCTATCAACTCTTTCGGGGTATTGCTGCGATCGCATACGTTAAATCAATCCGTATTTTCCGGGTTGATAGAGCCAGTAAGAGAGTTAGACTAGAGGTAGGGAACGATACAATTTTAGTTAGAGCAGTTCCCTCGCCCCAGGGCTGCAACGGGTTCTCAGTTTTGTGTCCAGAAAATAAGTCGCTATGAACGCTGATACCTATAAAAGTTATTCTGTTACTTGTCCAATTTGTCACCAGACCAGTATTGTACCGTCTGTCGGCATTCTAGGGGGATTATTTACCTGTCCTCACTGTCACACGCATTTTGTCATCAGCCATAGTGGACATTATGTGCGAGATCCGTTTTGTCTTAGACGGTGGGCAGTCGGAAAAATGCTTCGTCGTCAAAGCCATCCATTGGCCAGAATTGGTCGAGACTTTTCTTTGACCAAACGCCTACCGTTTGCCGTTGTCATCAGTAGTTTAGTGTTTATTAGTGTGGCGTTAGTGGCAACGAATCGATTGATGTCTCAACAGCCTATCTTAGAAGCACAAACAGAGTCAGTCGAAACCGAACGGACTCAATAACTCAGCATCGATGGTGCAATTAGTGTATCAAGGCACGATCTCAGACTAGCCCGATACTTTCGCGCTGCGTTGCTGACGCGACTGCCCAGAGTCAGCCCAGTACATTGGTCTTTCAGCCCTACTGTTGTTAGGGCTATTTTGCGTTGAAGCCGATTTTATCTAATCGAGCGTAAAACCCTCACGTCCCGTGACAGGATATAAGCGATGTGCTACAACATTAGCACAAATAAAAATACGCAATAAATGCTATCTGTCGTCAAAGCCAGAATCTATCCAACTAAACAACAAAAAGTAGCACTAGCTAAAGCTTTTGGTACTACAAGATGGGTGTGGAATCATTTTCTAGCATTGACTAATCAAACATACAAAGATACAGGCAAGGGTATTGCTAAATACGACATGATTAAGCAATTGCCTAAGCTAAAGAAACAAGTTGGTACTGAGTGGTTAAAGGAAACCTATTCACAATCACAACAATGCCGTATGCTTGAACTTGGCAAGCGCATTTATTAACTTCTTTGAGAAAAGAGCTAAGTATCCTAAATTCAAATCTAAGTTGGGCAAGCAATCATTAATCTATCCTCAAAACGTCAAGCTAGAAAAAGATAAAATCTATTTTCCTAAACTAGACTGGATTGATGCCAAGATTCATCGTCCTGTTGATGGCAAAATTAAAACAGTTACTATCACAAAAAATTGCTGTGAACAATATTTTGCTTCAATCTTATTTGAGGATAACAGAGAACTACCAGAACCCAGCATAAAAGGAAATGCTATTGGTATTGATCTTGGACTGACTCATTTTGCCATTACCAGTGATGGGAGTAAGTTTGATCACCCTAGATGGCTAAATAAACATGATTTGAATTTAAAAATAAAGCAACAGCGATTAAGTCGTAGGAAAGCGGGTTCACAAAACCGCAATAAGGCGAGATTAGCCGTTGCTAAAATTCAAACCAAAATCGCTAGATGTCGTGAGGATTTTTTACACAAGCTATCACGAAGGATAGTTAACGAAAATCAAGTAATCTGTGTAGAAAATCTTAATGTTAAAGGCATGGTAAAGAATAGAAACCTAGCCAAAGCAATAAGTCAAGTGGGCTGGGCAATGTTTTGTACCCAGCTTAAATATAAGGCAGAGCGAGATAGTAAAATCTACTTGGAAGTAGATAGATTTTTTCCTTCATCTAAGACTTGTAATCATTGTCTTAATCAGGTTGATAGTTTACCTTTAAATGTCAGGTATTGGACTTGTTTTGGTTGCGGCACTAATCATGATAGAGACGTAAATGCAGCTAAGAATATAAGAGATGAAGGGCTTCGACTATTGGAGTTAGGGACTAGCTCGACAGCCTATTGTCCAGATGTAAGACGAAGTGGTGGACGTAAAAAATCTACTACTACGCTATTTGTTGGATAGGAAGCCTACGTCTCCGGCGTAGGTAGTTCACATCATGTTGGCAGTGGGGTAGAAAAATAGAGGCGATTGATGTCTATGTCCCCCATCGATATTTCTACCCTTAACCAGAGTGATATAGCAATTGCTGTTTTTATTTGTAAACTATATTGCCCCTAAACCCCCAACTCGCGCGTTCCCTTGCGTCTTTCGCCGACGCGGGGTCGCTCGTCAACTCAGGGGGCTGATCTGGACTAATTTTGTACAAATCTAGTAAGATTGCTATAGTTTAATGGCAGCAGGATATGTAGACTCTTTTTAGAGCCGTTTTGTTCCTGAAAAATGGTAGAGAAATTCCTGCAACAGTTTAATGAAAGCTATCCCGCATCAAAGGATTGTAATCAGATTAATAACATCCGGTTAATTATCCCTCTTTAAAATGAGGATCGTTGTCTGATAATTTGCTAAAATTGGTCAATCTATCGTTCAAGCTTAGGATTATTCGTGGGATAAACCAAGAGGATTATATGATGTTGATGAATAGACCGATGAGCAAAAATATTTTTTCACTACTTTTTCCGTCAATTCTTGTAGCCTTTCCCTGTAGCATGACTGTCTGTTCCCTGACTTCTACGGCGAAGTCTAATATAAATCACCTCGTCAGTGAGATCCGGCCAGACTATCACTGAAAGAATAAAGTCCCATCCTTGAATGTTTCTCTTTTTGATTCAATCAAATAAAGTGAAATGATTAAGAGTTAAATGGCCACTGATTGATTCATCTGTTATCGATTAATATAAGTTTAAAGTTAAGTGATTTTATAACACCTATTTAAACAGAAGTAAAGTTGAATATTAATTTTTTATTAAATTACTAATAATAGGCGTTATTTCAGTCTAAATCAATCTTAAACTGCCAATTTGGCTTGACAGAGATATCAAAACTCCGCTACACTCCAAACAGAAAATTAAATACCAGAAAAGTTTCTATTCTTACAACTTATATACACTATTATAAATCTGATAGTAAATCATATTTATTCTAGGTATTAAAAGGAAGAGAAACGAGATTTTAAAAATTCATCACAGTTTGTATTTTGCAATACATCTTGTTGATTGATTATAGAATATGTTGAGAATAGCCTATTCTATAATCCCTTACTAGAGTGTTAGTCTCTTACCATAATTCCAAAAAGCAAAACATTAAAATTAATCAGGAAAACTGCATCTACTATTCTCTTTTTCCAGTCTGAATTGAAGCATGACATTGGGGTGTATGGGGTTCAAGCTAATCAAAAACAGAGAGTTTGTGCCTTATGAATATTACTTGGGTCTATCGTCAAAATATTCAAAACGATAGAGAAAAACAGAATTTAAAATGGCTACGTTGTTATTGGTGTGTAGCTGCTCTTCCAATTGCCTTAGACAATAATTTCTATACTGAGGATAATTTTTCTCTACTGCTGTTTTCTCCCCTCAGCTTGATTGCAGCAATGATTGCCTTTTATTCACTATTTTATCTTCTTATATTGCCGGGCTAAAGCCTTGTTTTCAACTGATATGTGGGTTAATTGATCGGGTGATTGACAAGAGAATCAATCAGCAACACTTTGACGATTTAATCTGAATGATTTAGATGTTGCTGCATGATTGTGTCCCAAAGATCTACTGACTTTGCCAAATATTCTTTTTTTGAATTTGTGTCTCATGAAAATTGCATTAGTTCACGACTACCTGACTCAAAGAGGCGGGGCAGAACGAGTTTTTGAGCTACTCTGTCATTTCTTTCCTCAAGCCGATGTTTACACTTCATTGTATGAACCTGAAACCACTATTGATTTAGGTGAACGGGAAGTTTATACAACAGCATTGCAAAAAATTCCCGGTGCTGCCAGTAACTTCAGGATGCTTGCGCCGTTTTATTACCGTGCTTTTCGAGAACTCAATTTACAAGAGTATGACTTAATTTTAAGTAGTAGTACAAGTTTTGCCAAAGCTGTTCGTAAGCATCCCAAAGCCAAACATATCTGCTTTTGTCATAACGTGACACGGTTCCTCTGGGATACTCAAACTTACCTCGATAAGTTTCCCAAATACCGGGCTTTTTATCCTGTTCTCGAACAAGTTTTTAAAGCCATGCGGGCCGCAGATAAAAAGTACGCTCAAGAACCGGATCTCTATATTGCTAATTCCACAGAAGTGGCTCAGCGCATTTGGGAAAAATATCACAAACAAGCCACAGTGGTTAACTACCCAGTGGAGATGAGTCAATTTCAATATTCCTCTAACAAAGATAACTTTTGTCTGGTTGCCTCTCGATTTTTAGGGTATAAACGCATTGACGTTACCATTAACGCTTTTAATGCCTTGGGATGGCCGTTAAAAATTATCGGAGATGGCCCAGAAGTAGAGAAATTAAAATCCATCGCCGCCGACAATATTGAATTTTTGGGATATGTTGAAGATCATCAACGAGCAGAATTGATGGCAAAAGCGAGGTTTGTGATTGTTTCTGCTTTAGAAGATTATGGCCTAGTTCCAATCGAAGCCAACGCCAGTGGCACTCCCGTCATCGCTTATGGTGCAGGCGGTGTACTCGATACTCAAGTCTCTGGTAAAACCGGATTATTTTTCCCCGAACAAACCGCTGCATCATTACAAAAAACATTACTGCAAGGGGCTAAATTGGACTGGAACCCAGCAGCCATTCGAGATCATGCGGTTAACAATTTCTCAACGGAGGTATTTTTCCGCAGAGTCATTCCCCTCATCGAGCAAGTGGTCGGCAAAGAGATCAAGCTGTATGAAGCTCAAAAAATTGTTGCTTAGTTAAATCATGATGATATCGGATATCTCTCATTCAGAGTCAGAATCAGACCTCGGTTACGGTAAACTGTTGGCGATTTTACTCAGGCGGCGGGTGTGGTGGTTAACTTTTTTGGTGATGGCAATGGCGGGTGCAGGAGTGATTACATGGAAAACTGAACCGACTTATAAAAGTCAGATGCAATTGTTGGTCGAACCCAACTACCCAGCCCGACAACCCCAGAGTTTAGAGGAAGAACCCCTGACTCAAACCACTGAAGAGGATTATGCCACTCAGTTGGCTTTGATGCGGAGTTCTCAATTTACACAAAAAGCGGCGGCATTGTTGCGTCCGACTTATCCATTGATTGAAGCAACAGATATTGAAGAAAATCTTAGCCTCAGTCAACTCGAAGAAGGAGAGACTCAAACGCGAATTTTTGCTGCTGCCTACGTCGATAACGATCCGCAAAAAACCCAGTCGGTGTTGCAAGCCTTGCGAAAAGTGTATCAGGATTATAACCGGCAACAGGATCAGCAACGCTTACAGCAAGGGTTAGGGTTTATTAACCAAGGGTTACCCGATGCCGAAAACAAACTCTTACAAGCAGAAGGATCTTTAGAACAGTTTCGAGAAACTCAAAATGTGATCGATCCGCTGCAACAGGCTGAAACGGTTGCCGAACAACTGAATACGGTTAAAAAAGAACGTTTCACCCTCGACACCCAAATTCAATCGGTTCAAGCCCGTTACAATGCCCTCTCTCAACAGTTATCCCGTTCGCCAGATGAAGCGTTGCTGGCTGCCCGTTTAAGTGAGTCTTCCCGTTATCAAGAACTCCTGAATCAACTGCAAACGACAGAATTGGCGATCGCCCAGCAACGGACTATTTTTACCGATGCCGATCCGGAAGTCAAGCTATTGTTGGAACAACGGCAAAGTGAACTGAGTTTACTGCGTCAGGAAGTGGCGCGGGTCTTGGGTACCTTTCCCACTCAATTACAAGTCACCCCAGAAGAACTGTTAAAACAAGGACAACTCAGCAAACTGGATTTAAATTTAGCCCAACAGCTTGCTGAAACCCAAACCGAACTGGCTACTTTAAGCAGTCAACAACAGGGTTTAGCCCAGACAGAAGCCACCTTAGAGGCACAGTTACAGCAATTTCCGCGTTTAATCGCTCAATACAATCAATTGCAGCCAGAGGTGGAAATTCAGCGGCAAACCATTGGACAACTCCTGCAAAAACGCCAAGAACTTAGCCTAGAAATTGTTCGCGGTGGATTTAATTGGCAAGTGGTCGAACCCCCTTTATTGGGAGAACAAATCGCCCCCAGTCTGAAGAAAAATCTTGCCTTAGGAATGGTTGTGGGGATGTTTCTCGGCGGTATGGCGGCCTTTGCCCGAGAAGGGATGGATCAAAAAATTCATAGCGTTGAGGACTTACAAGGGGCGAGTAAGCGGCCTTTATTGGGGAATTTACCGCTGATTCCAAAGGCTAAAGTTCGTTCGTTTCGCTTGAAATCTCAACCCGCAGAAGATGCAATTCTGCAAGCCATTTCTGGCTTAGGACTCCGGGAGGCGCTGGATTTAACCCATAAAAATATTAATTTAGCCGCTTCTGACACCATCCTCAAGTCTGTCCTGATTACAAGCGCTTTACCCCAAGAAGGCAAATCTTTACTCTCTGTGGGTTTAGCGTTAAGTGGGGCGCGGCTGCACCAACGAGTCCTGTTAATTGATGCTAATTTTCGTCACCCGAATTTACATCAAATTCTACATTTACCGAACGAGTCCGGACTCTCTACCCTGTTATCCGGTGAGGCGACTTCACCCCTGATTCATTCTCTGTCAATTCTGGGATCGGATTTAGATATTTTAACCGCAGGGGGTTCAATTGATGATCCGGTGAAGTTATTAAGTTCCCAACGATGGCAAGACTTAATCCTTCAGTTTGAACACCAGTATGACTGGATTTTAGTCGATGCTGCACCCATTTTAGGCACAGTTGATGTGTTGCAAACCGTATCAGCCTGTCAAGGGGTTGTGGTGGTTGGCCGGCTAGAACAAATTACTCAAGCTGAACTGTCTCAAGCCTTGGGAATGTTGAGTCGATTCAATGTTTTAGGACTGGTTGCCAATGGGGGAGATGGTGAACCTACCCATTATTTTAAACACCTGAAACAACCTAATTTTCAACGCAATGGTTTACCCCCCGATCAAAAACGTCGCTTGTTAGAAACCCGCCATTCTGGCAGAAATTAACAGGATTTATTAGTTATAAATAATTCACACCATGAGACCACAGATCAATCACGAATAACCCGTAGCCCATCACAGGAGTATGTGCAATTATGTTTGTCTTTAAACCGAGTCTGAGTGATTTTGACTCCCTGAGTTTAGAACTTCCCATTCCCATTGAGAATGCTCAAGAACAAACCTTTCCCCCGTCGTCGGATTGTCAGATTGATTATCGTCAACGGAAATTATGGGTGAGTTCAGCGTCTGCACGTCGGCAATTAACAACTTCAAATGGGTTAGGAACAAGCTGGTTAAAATGGTGCCTACACTATCCTCCTTTGAAAGCAGTTTGTGTTGATTTGAAATTAGGAGAAAAAGCCTTAAAACAATGGGCAGATTGGAGTCAGAGTGCCAGTAAGCCTTGTTTTGTCAGATTTCCTAATCTGTCTCAAATTCCCCAAAAACAAAAACCATTGCAGTGGCGTTATAAACGGTTTTTAGATTGGGTCGTAGCAGCTTTTTTATTAACTCTGCTTTCGCCTTTGATGTTGGGATTAACACTATTAATTTTAATTGACTCTCCCGGCCCTGTTTTCTTTAAACAATGGCGGGTAGGATATCGCGGTCAGCTTTTTCAGATTATTAAGTTCCGCAGTATGAAAGTCAATGCTGAACAATTGCATCATCAGGTGATGGGAGATCAGTCAGGGTTACATAAACATCAAGATGATCCGCGTGTGACCCCTTTAGGACGTTTATTACGGAAATATAGCCTGGATGAATTACCTCAGTTATTGAATGTTTTACGAGGAGAAATGAGCTTAGTTGGGCCCCGTCCTTGGGCATTATATGATGCGATTAGAATTGAAGCCCAAAGTCAAAAACGATTGAATGCTTTACCCGGTATTACAGGCGCGTGGCAAGTTGAAGATCGCTCTAATTTATTAGATTTAGATGCCGTCAATCAACGGGATTTGCAGTATTTACAGGATTGGTCGTTACAAGAGGATTTCACTATTCTCTGGCGAACGATTCCTAAAGTTCTATCCGGTTCCGGTGCTTATTAAGTTGTTCTTTAGTGTGAGTCACATTAATGTTAATTAAAACACCCCGATTGATTCGTAGATTGGTTAAAGCCACGCAATTTTGGCAGGATAACGCCCTAGTTTTGCGAGAGTTTAAACACTTTCAGAAAGTTGCAATTTTAGCTTTAATCTTTACCTTACTGGCGGCGGCTTTTGAAGGATTTAGTGTAGGGTTTCTGCTGACCTTTCTACAAAGTTTAACAGAACCTAGCGCTGAACCAATTAAAACAGGGGTTGAATGGTTTGATATTTGGGTATTAGCCAGCAATGCCTCAGCCGCCAGACGACTGTATCAAATCTCAGGATTAATTTTGCTTACAACTTTAATTCGGGTGATGTTTATCTATCTCGGCCGAGTGTATACCGGGATTTCTCAAAGTCACTTGGCTTATCAGCTCCGAATTCGGTTGTTTGAACAACTCCAAAGCTTAAGCCTCAGCTATTTCAGTCAAACAAAATCAGGGGAGTTAATTAATACTTTAACCGCTGAAATAACACAGTTAATGCAAGCGTTTGAGGTCGTATCATTTTTGCTGATTCGCTGCTCGACTTTATTGGTTTATGTAATTGCTATGGTATTACTCTCCTGGCAATTGACTCTGCTTTCAGTTTTACTTTTTAGCTTATTATCTGTAGGGATTACTAGCTTACTGAGAAAAGTTCGAGAAATCAGCTTTGTCCGAACCAAAGCCAGGGGAATATATACTTCTGCGGCCTTAGAATTAATCAATGGAATTCGCACCGTTCAGGCTTTTGCAGCTCAGGAATTTGAACGTCAAAAATTTTATCAAAGTAGCGATCAAATATTACAAGCAGAAGTCAATTATTCTAAGCGAAGTGCTTTAGTAGAACCCCTCACAGAAAGCGTCGCTACTACTATTTTAGTAGGAATGTTAGTAATTGCTTTTGCCACTTTAATTCCCACAGGACAACTTCAGATTGCTTCATTACTCACCTTTTTGTTTATCCTATTTCGGATGATGCCTATTGTTCGTCAATTGAATGGAGCCAGAGCGAGATTAAGTAACTTCCAAGGTTCAATTAGTAACATTAATGAATTACTCCGAACAGATAACAAACCCTATTTATTAACAGGCACAAAGCAGTTTTCCGGCTTAAAGCAGAAAATTGAATTTCAATCTGTTAACTTCGGCTATAATTCTGAAAAGCTCGTTTTACAGGATATTAATCTGACAGTAGAGCAAGGAAAAACGACAGCATTCGTGGGAGGATCTGGAGCCGGAAAATCCACATTAGTTGATCTAATTCCTCGGTTTTATGATCCCACTCATGGAGCAATTTTAATTGATGGAATTGATTTGAAGAGTTTTGATATTAATGCTCTTCGTCGTAAAATTGCAATTGTCAGTCAAGACACATTTATTTTTAATAATTCTGTCGGAAATAATATTGCTTATGCTATGATGGAAACAGTTAGTAAATCTGAGATTGCTGAAGCGGCTCAACAAGCAAATGCCCTTGAGTTTATCCAGGATTTACCCCAAGGATTTGATACAGAATTAGGCGATCGAGGTGTTCGATTATCTGGGGGACAACGCCAGCGAATTGCCATTGCTCGTGCCTTATTAAGAGACCCAGAAATACTCATTCTTGATGAGGCGACCAGTGCTTTAGATTCAGTCTCTGAACAACTGATTCAAGAGTCTTTAGAAAAACTTTCTGTCGGTCGAACCGTTATTGCGATCGCTCACCGTTTATCAACAATTGTTCGAGCCGATAAAGTGGTGGTATTAGAGCAAGGAAGAATTGTCGAAGAAGGAACTTATCAAGAGTTGCTAGATCGACAAGGTAAGCTGTGGAAATATCATCAAATGCAACATGATTTAACTCAAGCTAGCTAAATGATTAAAGGGGGGAAATTTGATGTCAAATCAGCCAATTGTTACAATTGTTGTGGTGCCACGGGAGGGATTTAGTGAACTTAAGAATCCCTTGAAAGTATCTATCAGCATACGGCATATCCTTTTAAGTTAGTTTATGTCGATGGAAATTGATCTGATAAAGAACAGGATTATCTTCAATCTAAGTCAAAATTCTACTCATCCTGAAAAATGCAACAGCCACTAGTCTCAGTTATTATCCCAACATATAACCGCGTTGCCATGCTACAAGAGGCTCTTCAAAGTGTTTTAGCTCAAGATTTTAAAGGAGCAGTAGAAATTATTGTAATTGATGATAATTCTTCAGATGAAACCTGTAAAGTGGTTTCACAAAAATATCCGGAAGTTAAACTCATTTGTTTAAATCAAAATCAAGGAGCAGGAGCAGCAAGAAATCAGGGTTTGCAAATTGCTCAAGGTCAATATCTGGCTTTTTTAGATTCTGATGATCTTTGGGAAAAAGGCTATCTTAGAGAACAAATTTCCGCCTTAGAAGGTAAAAGTCAATTCTTTAGTGTTAGTGATATTTTTACTTGGGAGACTGCCACAAATAAGAAATATATTCATCAAATGAAACCCAATCTTAGAAAATACACCTCACCACTGCATCATATGATGGTAGGAAATTTTATTCATATTGCTTCATCTGTTGTCTTTCCTCATCAAGTTTTACAAGATGTTGGCTTGTTTGATAAAAAGATTAGGTATGGTCAAGATGCAGATTTTTATGTGAGATGTCTAATTGCGGACTATAAACCTATCTTTATTAATCGTCCTTTGGCAATTCAACGTAAACATAATCATAACCAGTTAACAGATATAAAAAACCAAAGTAAAAGAATAATGAATCGATTATATATGATTGACAAAAATTATTCCTTAATTTCAGAACAAAAATGCTTTAACGTTTCTAAAGATCAACTTTATGCAGATGTTTACAAAAAGTATGCTCGAATGTGTCTAAATCAAAATAATACTTTGCAATGGCTAAAATATTCAAAAATTATCGCTCACTATACCTCTTGGTACTGTGCTTTGTCTAATATGAAAAATGATCTGAAAAGTTTTGCAATTGGAAAGCTAAAATTGAGAGGAACATAATTCTATTCTTAGCTATTCTAAAAAATAACCCCATTAATTACTTTAATTATTATGAATAAAAATATTGATGTTTCCGTCGTTATCCCCACATACAATCGAATTAATATGCTGAAAGAGGCATTAATCAGTGTTTTTTCCCAAGACTTCACGGGAAATATAGAAATTATTGTTGTTGATGATCATTCATCCGATGAAACTTCTGCTTTTATTCAACAGCAATATCCCGATATTCACTTAATTACACTGGAAAAAAATATCGGATGTGCAGCAGCACGTAATCAGGCTATCAAAGCCGCTAAAGGTCGATATATTGCTCCATTGGATTCTGACGATCTCTGGGAAACCAACTATCTATCCTCTCAAGTTTCAGCATTAGAAAACCAACAAGGTTTTTTCGGCGTGAGCGATATAATGATAGACTACACGACGCAAAATAAAAAGGTTGTAAAGTCTCAAAAAGTCGATCTACAAAGATTTACTAGTCCACTCCATGCACTTCTTGTAACGTCAAGTTTTATCTGTAGTCCTTCTTCTATTATTCTTAGACGAGAGGTGTTTGAGGCGGTGGGTTTATTTAATGAATCTTTCAAAGTCGGTTCAGATAGAGAATTCTATACTCGCTGCTACATAAACGGCTATCAACCTATTTTTACATCCCAACCCCTTGCCATCATCCGAAAACATGGTCAAGGTCAACTGACTGATTTTAGCTATAGCAAAATTGAGGCAAGAAAACAGTCAAGAATCATCTGTTTAGAACGTCTTTATCCTCTAATAGAAAGTCTAAAAATTGAGATTTTACCGATACCGATAAACCGCCTTTACGCCGAAATCCATTCAACAGCAGCAAGGGAGTTCTTTAGAGAAAAATATTATTTTCAATGGATAAAAGCTTGGATAGAAGTCGCAAAATATATGTCGATTCAGTATGCTGCATTAAATATCCTGCGTGATTTATTCCGATTTACAAAATCTTATTTGCCTCAACCTGCTTTGAGGATGATTAAAACCCTATTTCTATCCAAATCATTATCAACATAATATCTTAATCAAAAAGTTTTAATCTAATTTAGGAGAATTGTTAAAAATGCGATTATCAACTTGTACCACAGTTCGCAATGCACCCGAACGATTAGACAATTGTTTAAAAGCAATTTGGCGCTCAACAGTAACGCCTTATGCAGCGATTGTTTCGGACGATTCATCTGACCCTCAGATGCAACAAAAACATCGTGAAATTGTCGAAAAATATCCGGGAACTCGGTATATTTTAGGGCCACAACGAGGCGTTAATGCCAATCGAAACTGTGCCGTCAATGCAATTAAAGACACTGATTTAATCGCCTTTGTAGATGATGATATTTGGCTAGATCCTGATTTTATTGAGAAGGCTTTAGAAAGATACAGTCAACTGTCTCCTGCACAACAACAAAAGACGTTTTTAACCGGCGTTAGCTATACCCAATCAGGACGGGAAAAAAACTTCCCAACTAAGCTATCTTTTCGAGGCTACTATCGTCCCACAGATGGAAAACCCGAATGTGTACATATTCATGCCGCTGTATTTCCTCGCTCATTTTATGATGTTGTGCAATGGGAAGAAGATATCTTTTTCGGGCAGGGAGATGCAATTCTTTGTTTACGAGCTTTAAAGCTGGGATATCAAATTATTTTCTGTGAAGAACTCAGGGCTTTAGACACTCGTCCTCGCTTTGAAGGAGAGAAAAATACTTTAGACGATATCCAGTTTGGCAAACTCACAGATTATGATATTCATCAAATTGCAGCTCAACTTTATATCGGTGTAAAGCGTTATAAAGACTTATTTCCCAGTCCTTTAAAATTACTGGCTTTTCTCAGCATTTATTTTCCCCATACAACACAATATTTAATCCGGAAAAAGGCTCTAAAAGCGTGGCCAGATATTATTCAGCGTTCTCGGTTTTTGGAGTTATGGTAGTTAAATTGTGTTACTAAGTTGTTAAAAAATAGTACATCTAGTAAAGGTAAAAATTCCCATGAAACTAACTGTTATTGTTCCCACCTATCGTCGTCCTCAAGATTTAGTAAATTGCCTAGAAGGCTTGAAAAAACAAGTCAGACTAGCGGATGAAATTATTGTTACGGTGCGCGATATCGATACTCAAACCTGGACTTTTTTGGAAAGCTTTAACTCAGATACTTTACCACTGAATGTCATCACAGTCACCGCATCTGGAGTCATTGCCGCGCTGAATTTAGCTTTAGAAGCTGCTAGTGGAGAGATTATCGCTATTACAGACGATGATGCTATACCGCGTCCAGACTGGCTCGCGCGTATCGAAACTCACTTTTTATCTGATGAGCGAATTGGTGGTGTGGGTGGACGTGATTTTGTCTACAGAAATAATCAATTAAAACAAGGATCAAAGAAAGTTGTTGGGCAACTTCAATGGTTTGGACGGGTTATTGGCAACCATAACATTGGGGTAGGAGAAGCTCGTGAAGTTGATGTCCTCAAAGGCGTTAATATGAGTTTTCGACGAACAGCAATTGGGGATAAGCGCTTTGATACTCGACTGCGAGGTACAGGTGCTCAAGTTCATTATGAAATTGAGTTTTGTTTAGGCTTAAAAAGAGCAGGCTGGAAGTTAGTATACGATCCCAATATTATCGTTGATCATTATCAAGGACAACGTTTTGATGAAGATCAACGAAATCAGTTTAATGAGCTGGCGATGTTTAACGTCGTACATAATAAAACTTTAGCGGTATTGGAATATCTTTCACCGATACAGCGATTGATTTTCATGTTCTGGGCAATTTTAGTCGGAACCAGAAGTGAGCGAGGCTTAGTTCAGTGGCTTCGATTTTTACCCAGCGAAGGAAAAGTTGCAGGACAAAAGCTCATGGTATCGATACGCGCACATTGGCAAGGTTGGAAAACTTGGAAACAAAGTCAGGTATTAAGCCCATCCCAAGAGACTTTATCCCAGCATAAATCCTAAAGTTTATATAGGTTGTTACACCGATGATTAATCTTCAGACAGGAGAAAGTTTGTGAAGAATCGACAATCCTTTTTAACGCCTTTTAGTTTGCAGCCAGCTCACGGTTGGATTGCAATCTTAGGATTTATTCTTATTTCAACACTCTGTATTTTAGCTGGGTTAGGAAATATTTTCAATCTACTTTTTCCTGTAGGTGCTTTAGGAGTTGGGGTATTTTTATACTTTCGTTATCCTATTTTATATTTAGGTTTTACATGGTGGTTATGGTTTTTAACTCCTTTCATCCGACGAATATCTGATTATCGAAGTAGCTTTACCGATCCTAGCCCAATTTTATTAGCACCATTTCTTGTGACATTTGTTAGTTCTATTACCCTATGGCGAAATCTATCAAAACTCTATCAGCAAGGAGGCTTTCCATACATTATATCATTGTTAGCGGTACTCTACGGATTTCTAATCGGCTTGATTAATCGCAGCCCGGTCAGAGTAGGAATTGCTTTATTAGATTGGGTTTGTCCTATTCTATTTGGAATTCATATTTTTATAAATTGGAAACATTATCCGATTTATCGAAACACAATTCATCGAATTTTCCTCTGGGGTCTTATTGTGATGGGAATTTATGGGATTGTACAATTTTTAATTGCTCCAGAATGGGATATATATTGGGTAATAAAATCGGAGTTTTCCAGTGCTGGCCCACTAGAACCTTTAGGATTGAACGTCTGGAGTACAATGGCTTCCAATCGCCCCTTTGCAACGGTTATGGCAGCAGGTTTGTTACTGCTACTGGTTAACCCAAAAAAGGGAAATTTAGCAATTCCAGCTTCAGGTGTGGGCTATCTCTCTTTTTTGTTGGCGAAGAAACGCACGACATGGATGAGTTGGTTTTTAGGACTATTATTACTCACTAAATCTTTAAAGGGAAATATTCAAATTCGTATCATTGTTACAATTCTTGTAACTTTAGTTTGTGTTGTTCCTTTAGTTACTTTAGAACCATTCTCTGATGTCATTAGTTCTCGTTTTAATACATTGACAGAATTAGATGAAGATGGAAGTGCTGAAGCTCGACAGGAAACTTATTCTGAATTGATTGATGATGCATTAAATAGTTATTTAGGAAGTGGTATAGGTGGTCTCTCCCATGATAGTGGTATCTTATCTATGCTTCTCAACTTAGGATGGTTTGGTACTATCTTTTATCTAAGTGGAATTTTACTACTGTTATACAGTACATCTCAAGATTCTAAAGCTCGAAGTGACCCATTCATCAGTGCATCTCGTGCGATTGCTGTAAGTACGTTTATGCAAATACCTTTAGGCTTACCCCATGTAGAAGTCCAAGGTATGATTCTCTGGGGATTTGCATCTATAAATATTGCAGCTCGTCGATATTATCAAACTAGTTTTCTTTAGAATATTATCAGCTTGTCAGCAAATTTGACGATTGTTCCTATCACATTATTTAAGTTATGACTCTTCCATCATTTATTGGCATTGGCGGCAAAAGATGTGGCTCCACATGGCTACATAAATTACTATTACAGCATCCAAAAATCTATATGCCTATTAAACGTAAAGAAGTGAACTTTTTTGATGCAAATTATGACAAAGGATTGGGATGGTATGAGTCATTTTTTCCGAGCGAAAGTGATAAAGAAATTTATCAAGCAATTGGAGAAATGAGTCCACAGTATCTAACAAATGTCCAATGCCCAAAACGAATTGCCTCTGTTCAGTCAATTCGTAAGCTGATTGTCATTTTAAGAAATCCAGTAGATCGAGCTTATTCCCACTATGGGCTCATTATTCGCAGTGGCAGCTATAAAAAATCTTTTGAATATTTTATTTTAGATTATCCTTATGCTATTACTGAAGGATTCTATTCTACACACTTGAACTCTTTTCTAGAGTACTTTAGTCGAGAACAGCTTTGTTGTCTAATTTTTGAAGAAAGTGTTAATGATTTACTATTGACTCAAACGAAAATAGAAAATTTTTTAAATTTGAAATCAGATAACTTCTCCTGGACTGTTGTTCAACAAAAAATTAAGGAAAGCTATTCCCCACAATTCTCTCAACTAGCAAAAATATCCACAAAAGCCAGAAATTATTTACGCGATTCTGACTTAGACTGGATTGTCAATTTTGCCAATACAATGGGATTTCAAAAAATGCTCAAACTGGGTCGCACATCCTTACCGAAGATCAAACGAGAAACACGCTTACGTTTACAAGATACTTTTTATAAAGATATAGAAAAGTTAGAGGGTATATTAGAGCGTAATCTTGATATTTGGCGCTTGAATAATTAACAGCTTATTATAAAAGACTGTCAAATTCAACTAAGCCTATTGTTTATTAAATTTAACGATATGAATTCTCCAAGAAAGCTTCTTATAATTAGTCATGCTTGTGTCACTGCAGTTAACCAGCAGCTCTATGCTGAAGTGGAACGGCAGACAGACTGGAAATTAATTATCATTACTCCCTCTAACTGGATAGGTGAGTATTCTAGTAAGAAGATGAGTCCAGAGCGGTGGCCAGGATACAGAGGAGAACTTTTAAGTTTTCCTGTTTGGAAATCTGGTAGTATACCCTTACATATTTATCGCTCCATTTTTATCCCACTTCTTCAGAAACTTCAACCTGATGTCATCTTTGTTCGTCAGGAACCTTATGCCGCAGTAACAGCTCAAGTATACCTTGCAAATCGCCTCAGCATTCAAAAACCTATTGGTTTCTTTACATGGCAGAATATCTATAAGAAATATCCTTTTCCATTTCAGCAAATGCAAAACTTTGTTTTACAAGAAAGTTGTTACGCATTGTCAGGTTCCTATAGTGCAAATGAAGTCTTAAAACAGAAAGGTTACCCGTCTGATAGTGTGATATTTCCTGCTGGAGTCGATTTAGATATTTACTTCCCTCAACCGAATGTAGAAGAGTTAAGAAGTCAGCTTTGTCAAGCTCAAAACCCAGTAATTATTGGATATATGGGGAGAATTGTAGAAGAGAAAGGATTAAAAACTTTACTTTATGCCTTGAAACAAATTCAAGATTTACCTTGGCATCTTGTAATGGTTGGCTCGGGTTCTTATGAAACTGAGTTTGATGCAATCACTCATGAGTTAAATTTAACAAATCGAATCAATCGCGTAGGCTATGTTCCACATTCGACAGCTCCTAATTATCTATCTGCATTTGACTTACTGGTTTTGCCTTCGGAAACACGTCCGAATTGGAAGGAGCAGTTTGGTCGAGTTATTATAGAAGCTATTGCTTGTGGAACTCCAGTCTTAGGCTCCGACTCAGGCGAAATTCCTTATCTGATTCAGGCAACTGGTGGAGGGTTAACTTTCCAAGAAGGACAACCAGAATCCCTAGCTCAACAACTGAAACATTTAATTATGAATACCTCGCTCCGATCAAAATTAGTTGAGAAAGGTAGGGCATCTGTATTGCAAAATTATACAAATACTTACTTAGCTAAAAAACTTTATGAAACAATCGAATCAGTTATTTGAGGCTTAAATTCGAGCACAATGATACTTTAATGATAGCTAATCAATATCTAAAATAAATGAATATTTTTTTAGAAAAGCTGAATACTGGTATTAGGCAACAAAAAAAATAATGAAGTTCAAAAAAGTAAGATTTAAGATATATTATGACTTTAGTTCCAAATAAATTTGTCCTGATTATCGGCGCAATGAAATGTGGTACAACAAGCTTATTTCACTACCTCGCTGAACATCCCCAGATTGCACCAGCTAAAAATAAAGAACCTCATTTTTTTTCCTATGAACATAATTTTGCAAAAGGAATCAGCCAATATCAATCTCTTTGGGATTGGCAACCGGAAAATACAATTGCAATGGAGGGTTCTACCACCTATACAATGCATCCAAAATATCTCAATGTGCCTGAAAAAATTGCACAAATTGAAGATGCAAATTTTAGATTTATTTACCTAATTCGGCATCCTTTTATCCGGATAGAATCCCATATGAGGCATTTGCTAGCTGGTGGACATCAAAAAACACCAGAAGTGATTGAAGAACACCTTGCTTTTTCAGAATATGCGAGACAATTAGATCTATATGTAAAACTGTTCGGACGGGATCGGATTCATGTATTACTACTAGAGGATTTACAAAAAGAACCCAAAATAGAATTACGTAAAATTTGTAAATTTTTAGAGATTGATCCCAACTATCAATTCCAAAACCTAGACTTAGTAATGAATAGCCAAAAAACTCTGAACTTACATCCGGTTATACGGCGGATTTATGAAATTCCTATAGTTAAGTCTATTGGACAGCTTATTTCACCTGAAATTAGACAAAAATTATATAAGCCTCTATCTCGTAAAGACTCTTACAAGGTCGAACTATCTGAGTCAGATAAAACAATGATTTTACAAAGACTACAGCCCGATCTATTTAGACTGCAACATGAGTATGGAATTAATCTCAAGCAAAAGTGGGGATTATGTGTTGATCATAAAATCGAAAATGCTTAACTCTTATAAATTTTAAATTGAGGTCAAATCAAAAAATAACAGTTGAAATTAAAACATTAATTCATAGATTTTTATAATGAGGCTATATTTATGGATGAGCTTTCTCAGGATGTAAAAAATATTTTTTGTGTTGGAAATGGTTGGTTTCCCACAATGCCCGGTGGACTAGATCGTTATGTTTATGAACTGACTCATCAACTTGCATCTCAAGGAGATCGCGTTGAGTTATGCGGTGTTGGACTGCCCTCCAATGAACCCGACTCTTCTATAAAATTGACTAATTTAGCGGAACCTGATTCTTTATTATTCCAACGGCTCTGGTTAACTCGTAAAAACTTCAAAAACAGATATTTAACCCAACTAAATGCAATTAACTTACATTTTTCACTGTATAGTTTTCCTCTAATTTATAGCTTACCAAAAGATGTACCTGTTACCTTTACATTTCATGGGCCTTGGGCTTTAGAAAGTGAACATCAAGGGACAAACAAGTTAGGTGTTTTGGCAAAATATTGGATGGAAAAAAAAGTATACAAACGTTGCGATCGCTTTATTGTTCTCAGTAAAGCTTTTGGGAAAATTTTACATCAAAACTATCAGATTCCTTGGGATAAAATTAATGTCATTCCAGGGGGTGTTGATACGACTCAATTTCAACCGAATTTATCGCGTCAAGAGGCAAGAGAAAAACTCAACTGGTCACCTGATCGGCTAATTTTGTTTACACCCCGTCGTTTAGCACATCGGATGGGTTTGAGCCAATTATTAAACGCTATAGCTTCAATTCAATCAAAAATTCCTGAAGTTTGGCTGGCAATTGCAGGGAAAGGATCATTAAGAGAAAGCCTCGAACAACAAGCTCAAGAATTAGGATTAAATCGTCATGTCAAATTCTTAGGTTATTTGCCGGATGAACAGCTTCCCATTGCTTATCAAGCAGCAAATTTAACAGTAGTTCCGAGTCAATCTTTAGAAGGATTTGGTTTAATTGTATTGGAATCTTTGGCTTGTGGAACACCAGTAATGTGTACACCCGTTGGGGGAATGCCTGAAATTTTAACTCCTTTTTCTCCTGAACTAATTACAGATTCAATCACTGAAAATGCAATTGAAACTAAATTAGCGGATCTACTCACTGGAGAAATTCAACTTCCATCTAGAGTTGCCTGCCGTGATTATGCTAGTACCCATTTTAGCTGGTCAAAAATTGCTCAAGAAGTTAGAAAAGTGCTACTAGCTTGATGTTAACTCAAAGGGAACAAGGATTTTTTTAATAAGTAATATGATACAAATTCTCCCAGCAATTAAGCGTAAATTACTCTTTAACCGAGATCGAATCAGCTTTTTTAAGCATTTATCAGAGCAAGCCTATCAACAATCTCTTCAACAACATATAAATCATCTTCCTTTACTTTCTGATCAAGATCAAGCAATCGTTAATGAACTTCAACACTATGGTATTGTGGTCACTTCTTTAGATCAACTAGAAATTTCATTAACGCCTCAACTTCTCGCTGATGCAGCAGAGACTGTTTCTCACTTAGCTAAAATTTCACTGATCTCTAAAAAACAATATTTAATTAAAGCCTCTTCAAAATTGTTATTACAATATCCTAGTTTATTTCGTTGGGGAGCAGAAACAAAACTATTAAACCTAATCGAAAACTATTTAGGACTTCCCGTAGCTTATCATGGGGTTTATTTCCGTCGAGACTTAGCTAACAACGTCAAAAAAAAGACTAGATTGTGGCATCTTGATAAAGAAGATAGGAAAATGTTTAAGATTATTATTTATTTAGGAGATGTATGTAGTCAAAGTGGTTGTTTTCAATATATTCCTAAATGTTTAACTAACTGGATATGCCATCACCTTAAATATAATTATGGTAAAATTTCTGATCAAGCTATAGAAGATCTTGTTCCTCGTCATTTCTTAAAATCTTGTATTGGTCAATCCGGAACAGTAATTTTAGTAGATACAGCTCAGGTTTTCCATCGTGGAAAAATTCCCACTATCTCAGATCGATTTTCTATCTTTTTTGACTATACTTCTAGAATCCCTAAACATCCCTACTACTGTAAATCTTGTTGTCAATTTGACGAGTTAATTCAATTAAGTAACTCCCTCAATAAACAAGCAAAAAACTGTATATTTTGGCGTTAATTTTATTAATAAACTGTTTATTACTTCTAAACTCAGACTATGAAAATTTTATTTTTAGATCAAAGTGGAGAGTTGGGGGGAGCTGAGCTATTTTTAGCGGATCTGGCTCAATTTTATCAACATTGTGCTTTAGTTGGTTTATTCAATGATGGTTCATTTCGGCTTTTACTTGAACAAGATCAGATTCCAGTGGAAGTTTTAACACAACAATCAATTAATATTCGTAAAGATAGCAGTTTGATTCAAGGTTTGAGTAGTATTTTTTCAATTGCTCCCTTGGTTTCAAAAATTATTGAAGTTGCTCAAAATTATGATTTGATTTATGCCAACACTCAAAAAGCATTTGTCGTTGGAGCCATTGCAAGTTTTCTGAGTCGTCGTCCGTTAGTTTATCATTTACATGATATTATTTCAGAGGATCATTTTAGTAAAATTAACCGTCAAATTATTATTAATTTAGCGAATCAATTTGCTACTTTAGTAATTGCGAATTCACAAGCGACTCAACAATCATTTATTGCAGCCGGAGGACGACCTGAATTAACGAAAGTTGTTTACAATGGCTTTGATATAAAATCCTATCAATTTAATGATTTAACCCGCAATGAAATTCGTCAAAAGTTTAATTTAGAACAACAGTTTGTTGTCGGTCATTTTAGTCGTCTTTCTCCTTGGAAGGGACAACATATTTTACTCGAAGCTTTGGCAAGTTGTCCGGATAATATTTCTGCTATTTTTGTCGGAGATGCTTTATTCGGCGAGCAAGACTATGTCGAACAGCTTCATCAAAAAGTAACAGAATTAGGATTAGAAAAACGGGTTCAATTTTTAGGCTTTCAATCCGATATTGTCTCCTTTATGAATGCTTGTGATTTGGTGGTTCATACCTCAACAGCACCTGAACCGTTTGGGCGAGTTATTATTGAAGCAATGCTGTGTCAACGTCCGGTTATTGCCGCAGCAGCCGGGGGAGTGATAGAATTAATTAAACCGGGAAAAACAGGCTGGTTAGTTGAGCCGGGAAATGTTCAACAACTTGCAGATACAATCATTAAATGTTGGCAAAATCCTCAATTAATTACTCAAGTTGCACAAGCGGCACAGCAAGAAGCCAGCGAAAGATTTCAACTGAGTCAAATACAGCAACAAATTGATCAATTACTCCATCAAACTCTATCATAAAGCAGGGAATCACAGGTTTTTAAAAACTGCTGCAACTCCCTGGAGTTTGACACTTTTTTATCATAGAAATTCGATGAAAATCTATTCAGGTGATGACTCCGGGCTAACTTGAACTTGGTTTTGTTCAATTAAACGAATACTTTCACGCACATCTGCTTCGGCTTCTTCGTCGCCTGTTGCTTGTAATAACACTAAGGCTTGCTGAAAGTTTTCTAAAGCTTGATCATAATTTTCTAATGTTTCATGAACTTTACCCATTTGAATTAATACTTCACCTAACTGTGCTTGATTTTCTATCTCTTGATAAATAACAACTGCCTGTTGATAATTTTCTAATGCTTCTGAATATTGTGCCTGAGACACATAAATACTGCCTAACTGGGTTAAAGCAGCACTTAATTGTTCTTTTTCAGCAGAAGATTGAGCCAGCGTCATTGCTTTTTGATACACTTCAATGGCTTCTTGAGGCTGTTCTAAACTCTCATAAATGGTTCCCATTAAATTATAAACCCGAGCCGCACTCGCTTGAGCATCAATCTGTTCCATCATCTGTGCAGCTTGCTGAAAATGAACTAAAGCTTGAAAATCATCTTCGAGTTTACGATAGATAAAACCCATATTACTCAGCAGCCGACCCACTCCGGCAATATCTCCAATTTGACGACGGAATGCTAAAGCTTGTTGATAAATTTCCAGGGCTTTATCGGTTTGTCCAATGGTAAAATAGAGCGCACCTAAGTTATTTAACGTTCGACTTTGATCTCGTAAATCTCCGACTTGTTGGCGGTAAGTTCGGGCTTGTTGGTAATAATCTAACGCTTGTTCTGTATTGCCTAAATTGGTATAAATTGAAGCTAAATGATGTAAAGATTCTCCAAGACTGGCTGGATCATTAATCGTTTGAGCAATTTCTAAGGCTTCTTGATGTAATTTTAAAGCTTCATCTAATTGACGATTTTTCCGATAACCAAACCCGATTAAATTTAAACTTCGACTGGTACCCATTTGAACGGTTTTCTGTTCTTCAGGTGAACTGGGTTGAAATTGACGATAAATTCCCAACGCTTGTTGTAAGGTTTTTAAACCCTCCGAGTTTTCCCCTAAATTCAGATAAACTTCACCTAAATAATTTAAAGTTTCTGCAACTGCAATTTTGTCCTGTGCTTGTTTTTGCTGATCTAATACCTGTTGAAATATTAAAGATGCTTCTTTAAACCGACCTTCCCGAAATTGAGCCACTCCGGTTTCAAAATCTACCTCCTCTTCGGCAGTGGTTTCTGAGGGATTAGATTCAGAATTTGACTCTGTATCGTTCTCCTCTAACTCTATCATCGTTGGTTTTTCTTCGACGGTCTCAGCGGGAGTTGCTTCAGAATTTGACTCAGGATTAGACTCAGAATTAGACTCAGAATTAGACTCAGTTGTATTCTCTTCAACTTCAGTTTCTGGGGACATTTCTTCCACCGCCAGTGGTGTGGTAGATTCTGAGTTAGAATCAAGTTCTGTCTCCGCTTGGGTTTGTGCCAGAACCGTTTCAGAGATTAATAGATTGCTAACAGAAAATGAGACAGGCAATAGTAAACTTAAACTCAGAGAAATCGGCAGTCCACCTAATCCGGATAGTAACCCCTTAACGATCAGACTCTTAGAGTGATCTCGGCAGAATAAATGCTGGTTTAACATATCACAAAAGCTTTTCAAACAAGAGCAACGATTTAAACCTAAAGTTATAGCAAAAAAATCTTTATCATAGATGAGAGATCCTGAAATTTCTAATGAATTCCGATTTGACCATGCTGACCCTGACCGTAGATACCATTCTTAATCGAGCCATTGCGGGTGAAGATCTGACCCCCGCTGAAGGGGAAACCCTGCTACAACAAAGCGAAAGAGCGATTTTGTCCCAAATTCAACAAGTCAGTGATACTCTGCGGTTACAACAAGCCGGGGAGACGGTGACCTATGTGATTAATCGTAATATTAATTTTACGAACATTTGTGAACAGCATTGTAGTTTTTGTGCGTTTCGGCGGGATGCTGAGGAGGAGGGCGCTTTTTGGTTAACCACGACTCAAATTTTAGAAAAAGCCACAGAAGCCGTCCAACGAGGCGCAACGGAAATTTGTATGCAGGGGGGACTGCATCCAGGGGCAAAAATTAATGGAGGGAGCTTGCCTTATTATCTCAAGTTAGTTAATACCCTGAAACAAACATTCCCTCAGTTACATCTCCATGCCTTCTCACCGCAAGAAATTCAATTTATTGCCCGCGAAGATAATTTGAGTTACGAAGCGGTTATCGCCCAATTACAAGAAGCTGGTCTGGGTTCAATACCGGGGACTGCCGCAGAAGTTTTAGACGACTCGGTACGGCGGATTATCTGTCCGGAGAAAATTAATAGCGCTACTTGGCTCGAAATCGTTGAAACCGCCCACCGTCTAGGGCTTCCCACCACCAGCACCATGCTTTGTGGTCACATTGAAACGCCCAAGCAGCAAATTGCTCACCTGGAACAATTGCGATCGCTGCAACAAACCGCCATTCAACAGGATTATCCAGCTCGAATCACAGAGTTTATCGCTTTACCCTTTGTCGGTCAAGAGGCCCCCGCCCCCCTACGGCGCAGAGTTGGGCGAGATCAACCGATTTTAGCCGATAATTTGTTACTGACGGCAGTGGCTCGAATATACTTAGGAAATTGGATAGTCAATCATCAACCCAGTTGGGTTAAATTAGGCTTACAAGGGGCTGTTACCGCTTTGAAATGGGGCTGTAACGATATTGGCGGCACATTAATGGAAGAACATATTACCACCATGGCGGGGGCGCAAGGAGGAACGTGCATGGAACCAGAAACTCTCAAAACAGCGATTGATCGCATTAACAGACCTTATCACCAACGGGATACACTTTATCATCCGATTAAAAATTAATCCGTCATGATCGTCCTGCTTTCATTTTAGGGAAAACTCATATGGCAATTGCGTTTTGATTTGTGAGGAGACAGACGTAGAGACGTTACATGTAACGTCTGTACAGGAGTTAGGAGTTAGGAGTCAGGAAAGCTAACTTAATCTCTATTACTTTATTACCTATTACCTATTACCTACTTGCCTGTTTCCTTCTTTAAAAATATTTTCTGACAATGAAGAAGTATTGCTATAGTAAATTTTATTTATTCCAATTCCTTTAATCTCATCAATAGTAACCCTTTTTAGAACGACAAAATAATAGTAATGGATCAACAAGAACTCTATCATCAAGGTTTAGAAAAGATGCGTCAACGGGATTACCCAGGCGCAATTGAAATGTTTACCCAGGCTATTGCGATTAATCCGGTTTGGGCTGATAATTACTGTCAACGGGGTTTAGCTTATTTTGATTTAGGACAAATTCATAATGCAGTGTCTGATTATTCCCAAGCATTACAACTGAATCCAGACAGTAAATTGGCTTATTCTAGTCGGGCATTAGCGCGTTTAGCCCTGAAGAATTTACCGGGTGCATTAGAAGATATTAATCATGCCATTAAACTTAATGATCGAGATGCAGCAGCTTATCAACTCCGGGGAATTGTTTATCGTAAAATGGGAGCCGTAGAGTTAGCCATTACGAACTTTAAACAAGCTGCTAAATTGTATTTAGAACAACAAGATAAAGCGGGTTGTCGTCGTTGTTTAGAACTGATTAAACCCCTGCAACCGCAACAAAAAACCGTTGCGATCTCCTCCGTTTCATCTCAACCGATACCAATGATTTCAGAAGCGGATTTTTATCAACAATTAATCGAAAAAGCCGAACGCGGAGATTGTGCCGCTGCATTACGAGAGGTACAGTGGATACTTAAAACCGATCCTCAAGATGGAAATGCCTATTGTTGTCGAGGAATTATTCGCTGTAAATTAGAAGATTATCGCAACGCTATGAGCGATCTCAATCAAGCCTTAAAACTTAATCCAGATAATATTTTAGCCTATCGAATTCGCGGAAAAATTCGCAGTAAACTCGGAGATCATCTCGGTGCAATTGCTGATTTTAATCATGCCTTAAACGCTCAACCGGAAGATAGAATGCTCTATATTGCACGGGGAAATGCTTACCGTTTTGCCGGAAATTATGTCGATGCCATTCAAGATTATACTAAGGCAATACAGCTTGATCCTCAAGATGGAAATGCTTATTATTATCGCGGCATGGCTTATGCTTGTCTGGAAGAAATAGAACAGGCCATTACAGATTATCAGCAGGCTGTGAGTCAGTTCTGCGAACAGGAAAACTGGCAAAAATATCATCAAGTTTTAGACAGTCTGAAGCGATTACAAAAAGGCAGTTATCAATCCAATTCTAAAGCCATTTCTGGTGCATTACGACAGCGATTATTAAGACTGGTTGGCGGACATTGGGAAATTGCACAACGATTAATTGATCAAGCTAAATATAATTATCCAGGGATGGTGGAAGAATGGTATATCGAAAAGGTGATTTATGATCTTGAACGATAACGATAACTTGATCTAACTGTTCATAATTTTTCCAATAAAATATTGACATTTTTAGAATAAACTGAAGCATGATGACGAGTTTACTGTCTCCATTTAAATATTTTATTGATCGAACTTCTCGTCAAGTTTCATTGCGATCGCTACTCACCATTCCATTTATTATACAAGTTGTGGGTGCTGTGGGGTTAACGGGATATTTAGCTTGGCGAAATGGACAGGAAACCGTGAGTCATTTAGTCACACAACTCCAAGATGAAATTATCGATCAAACCGAACAAGAACTGAATGAGTTTTTAAAAACGCCTAAACTTGTGACTCAACTGAATGAATTAGCGGTACAATCCAATGATTTAAGTCTACAAAATTTTACAGAAATACAACGCCGCTTATATAAACAAATTCAAATTTTTGATGAACTGAGTTATATTCAATTTGCCACAGAAAACGGTGATTTTATAGGCTTAGGAAAACACGAGGATCAATCTCTTTTCTTAGCTGTAAAAAATGATGAAACTCAGGATCAAATTTTAACCTATCAACTGAATGAACAAGGAAATATCACTCAACAACTCGATCTAACCGTTAATACTTACGATCCACGACAAAGATCTTGGTATCAAACGGCTTTAGAATTTAATCAACCTCGCTGGATTGATATTTATCCCTGGCTAAATCAAGCGGTAATGAGTTTAACATTAGTTGAAAGGTTACAAAACGAACAAGGAGAAACCATTGGCGTAACGGGTGCAGATGTTAGCTTTACTCAATTTAATCAATTTCTGCAAAATCAAAAAGTTGGAAAAACTGGTAAAATTTTTGTGATTGAACCGTCGGGATTACTGATTGCGTCCTCCACCGAAGAATCTGTTTTTAACATTATTAATAATCAAGCCGTTCGTAAATCTGCGTTTGAAAGTAAAAGTCGTTTAATTCAATCCGCCGCACAATTTTTAAAACAACAGTTTGGAGAATTTAATAATATTGAAACCGTTAATCGCTTCAAATTTAAGTATGAAGGAACCACAAAATATTTGCAAGTTGTTCCGTTTCAAGATGATGATGGATTAGATTGGTTAATTGTGATTATTGTTCCCGAAGCCGACTTTATGGGACAAATCAATCAAAACACTCGCCAAACAGTATTACTCTGCTTAGTTGCCGTTGGCTTAACCATTCTTCTTGGTATTTTCACCAGTCGTTGGATTACAAAACCCTTGACAAAACTGACTCAGGCAGCATTGGCTTTATCTCAAGAAAATTGGAATCAAACTGTTGAAGTGAATCAAACCCGTGAATTAAGAACATTAGCCAATACCTTCAATCAGATGAGTCAACAGTTGCAAATATCCTATCAACAATTAGAAGAATACTCTAAATCTTTAGAAGAAAAAGTAACAGAGAGAACCCATGATTTAGAGGAAAAAATAGAGATTATAGAAAAGGCAAAATTAGCTTTACAAGAATCAGAAGAAAAGTTTTCAATTGCTTTTCGTAGTGCGCCAAATCCTATTATGATTATCCGCTTGAAAGATAGGACTTATTTTGATGTGAATGATAGTTTTTGTAAAATTACGGGTTATTGTCATCAAGATGTAATCAATCGTTGTTCCCTAGATATTAATCTCTGGTTAAGTCGAGAAGAGTATGATAAATTCTATCAAATTTTTAATTCCCAGGGAAAAATTCGCAACCATGAAGTTAATTTTAGAACCCATGCAGGCGAGATTAGAAGTGCGTTAATTTCCGCCGATAAAATCAGTATTAATGGTGAAGAACTCTTACTCGCCAGTAGTCAAGATATTACGGAACTAAAATTAGCTGAAGCAGCACTTCAACAGTCACAAGAACTGTTAAAACAGCAGAATGCAGAATTAGAAAAAGCCAGAGTTTATGCTGATGCAGCCAACCGCGCTAAAAGTACATTTTTAGCCAATATGAGTCATGAATTAAGAACTCCTCTGAATGCTATATTGGGATTTAGTCAACTAATGAGTCAAAACCCTGAGTTTGTTAATGCATCCAAAGATTTAGAAATTATCAACCGCAGCGGTGAACATTTACTCAGTTTAATTAACGATATTTTAGATTTATCCAAAATCGAAGCCGGTAAAGTCACATTACAAGAAAATTCCTTTGATTTACACGCTTTACTCAATACTTTAGTTGAAATGCTAAAGTTGCGTGCTGCTTCTAAAGCAATACAACTGATTTATCAACCCAGTTCTTCTCTCCCTCAATATATTAAATCGGATGAAAAGAAACTCAGACAAGTCTTAATTAATTTATTAGGAAATGCCATAAAATTCACTGAATCCGGACAAGTAACGTTACGCGCAAGTCTCAATTTATCCCCTGCTGAATCTAACACAGAAGCCACTGATCAACAAACCATTCATTTTGAAATAGAAGATACGGGCCCTGGTATTTCTAGTCAAGATATCTCATTGATTTTTGATGCATTTGTCCAAACAGAAGCCGGAGAAAAATCACAACAAGGTACAGGCTTAGGCTTACCTATTAGTCAAAAATTTGTACAAATGATGGGAGGGGAGATTTTAGTTTATAGTGTGGTTGGAACAGGCAGTATTTTCAAGTTTGATATTCAAGCTGAATCTGTCTCAGCAGAAGATATTAATACCACAAAAAAACCCCGCCGCGTCATGGGTTTAGCAGCCGGTCAACCTGAATTCAAAATTTTAGTCGTCGATGAAGTTCCAGTCAATCGTCTTCTGGTGAGAAAATTATTAGAACCTGTTGGTTTTAAAATCTTTGAAGCCGAAAATGGCGCTGTTGCAATTGAAGCCTGGAACTGTTATTCTCCTCACCTGATTTTAATGGATCTTCGTATGCCTGTGATGGATGGATATGAAGCAACAAAACAGATTAGAAGCCGGGAAAATACCACTCAAACCGTGATTATTGCTTTAACCGCTAGTGCCATCCCAGAAGAAGAACAACACATTTTATCTGTTGGATGTAATGATATCCTCAGAAAACCGTTTAAAGCTGAAGATTTACTAGATAACATGGCAAAACATTTGGGGATTCGCTATATTTATGATACAGATAAACCCGAGCCAGTTTTTGCGATTGATTCACCTGTTTCTTTGCAACCTGAAGCATTAGAGGTAATGCCTAAAACGTGGTTAAAACAACTTTTTCAAGCCGCTATAACGGGTGATGATGTTTGGGTAAATCAATTAATTAATGAAATTCCCGCCTCAAATTCGACTCTAATTCAAACCTTAACGGCTTTAGTTGATGAATTTCGTTTAGATATTATTAGTGATGTTACAGAATCTATTATGGGAGATCAACCTGATGAATCAAGCTAATGGATGCAATAAAATTCTGAATTATTTCCTAATAAAAATTCAGGGAAAGGCAAGATCTCAAAGACTGTACTATTTTTCCATCCTGCCTGTTCTTTTCCCTCAAAATGAAGCGATGAATGACTTATAATGTTTCTTCTGGTAAGTAAAACTTATAGAGACGATATAGACAGAAGACGACAAGAATTTGAATACTCCAATGGACGTATGCAAAACTCCAAATAAAACAAGCAATACCTGTTAATCCGGCTAAAACAACAGGAATATCCTCCGAAGTCCGGATAGAAATCCATATAGAACAGAGTGCAAAAGCAAGTAGAATAAAATAAACTGAAGACATGGGCGTGACCTCTCTTGGGGGGTACGTCAGTCATCGACTTTAATTTAAGAAGATGATTACTTATAAGAGTAAAGCCCAAAGTTAAAGATTTGGTAAAAAATACGAAAATTGTTACAAAATTTGATAAAACACCCTTTATTGTATACTCATCTTTACAAATTGATCTCTGAGGTAAGAAGGGTTGAGGTAACCGGATATTATCAGTGAAGACAGACGTGAGGATTCTATGCATTATTGTATATCATCTCAGCCACAAAATTCTATCAATTAAATCTCTCAAATCCCCTTCCATTTCCCATCTTCACCCCCATCAGCAAAGCAAACTAACATCAGTACAATAGCGCATCGATTTCGAGAAACCACAACTGATTCTAAGCGTCTCAGCATTTTAAATCCTTTACATAATCCCCCCGAATGTAAATCTGTCTACAGAATCTGTAAAGACTCTATAAAATCTAACTCAAGAGAGATTGACTTTGATCAAAATATGATATTTTTTTAATAAGTTTGAACAGAATAAACCAGTTAACCCGTCATTTAAACTGACTCAATAGGACTGGGAACTCAACTCAAGAAAAACCATTAAAATTATCTGATAAACCTAAAACAGGGGCAACCTCAAACCCAAAAAAGATCCCAGTTACCCCTGTTAAAATTAAATCGTTATACGACCTGTTCAACTTCTGCAATTTCAGGAATTCTTTCTCGTAAACGACGTTCAATTCCCATTTTTAAAGTCATGGTTGAACTCGGGCAAGAACCACAAGCCCCTTGTAAACGCAGACGAACAATAGGGCCGTCAAGTTCAACGACTTCAACGTTACCGCCATCAGCCATGAGGTAAGGACGAAGTTCATCGAGAACATCTTCCACATTTTCCGGTGTTAAATCAAGTGTTGTTGTCATAATTTCTCCTTTAGTGTATTTTCAAACCTTATCAAACGCTCTTTTATCCTAGCGTTAATTGCTATTGATTGAGAGAAGTTACAGCAATTCAATATTGGAAAAAGTATATTCAGTCGTAATCACTTGATCCTCTTTCTTCTCCTGAACAACCTGATGAGTCATGATGTAATAATCACCCACCTTCTCAAAAGTATCCTGAAATTCCAATACTCGCATTACTTCATCGGTGGTAGGATTACGGAAAACCGCATCATACTCACTGGCAACATAACCGTCTCCCGTGTCGAGGCTTTTATGAGTATTAATCACAAACGCCATCCGTCCCATCACCCGACTGACGAGACAAATTTCCTCACCCCGGATTTTATAATTTGACCCCATCGCGTCCCCTTCAACCAGGATTTCAGTGGCCCCAGTATCATCGGTTTCGCCATAACTAAAGCTATTTTTGCCGTGGGACTGTTCAAAAGATCCCCGCTTACGGTGGGTAATAATATCCCGCATTTGGGTATAAACGTCCTGCTGAACCTCTTCGTTATCAAATCCTGTAACCTCTGGAGTCAGGTCAGAATTAATCCGAACTTTACCCGTATAAACTTCATCCCCTTGTTTGGCTTCCACATCGGCAGTATAGCCAGGGAAATTAGCATCCCAAGTATAACGGTGTTCGTAGGCTTTACGAAACACTTCACGAGCAGTTAAAGTAGTTGTCATAGAACAATTTTACAATCTAGAGTTAATTTCGATCTATTATAATAAACCTTATTCTCAATATTTACAGAGAAAACCCGAATCAATGGGGTAGAAATCCGACCTTTAAAATTTGATTGAAGTATCACCGATCAATTCTGAAGAAAAAATTATATTTTGCGCCCCAAATTAACGCAATATTCTGATCAAAAATTCTTTAATTTTCTAGTGATTAATTAATTATGTCCCCCAAACCGATTTATCTTGATTGCCATGCCACAACCCCAGTCGATCAACGGGTATTAACCGCAATGTTGCCCTATTTTACCGAACATTTTGGCAATCCCGCCAGTGTGAATCATTTATATGGATGGGAAGCAGAAGCCGCTGTTAAAAAAGCCAGAGAAACGTTAGCCACCGCAATTAATGCCAGTCCCGAAGAAATCATTTTTACCAGTGGGGCAACCGAAGCCAATAACTTAGCGATAAAAGGCGTAGCAGAAGCTTATTTTAATCAAGGTCGTCATATTATTACGATTGAAACGGAACATAACGCCATTTTAGATCCCTGTCAATATTTAGAAAAACTCGGGTTTGAAGTGACCTTTCTTCCCGTACAAACCGATGGTTTAATAGATCTTGAACAATTAGAAAAAGCCATCCGTCCTGATACAATTTTAGTATCAATGATGGCAGCAAATAACGAAATCGGAGTCATACAACCCTTAGAAAAAATAGGTGAAATCTGTCGCGATCGCAATATTTTATTTCATACCGACGCTGCCCAAGCCATTGGTAAAATTCCCCTAGATGTTAACAGCATGAACATCAATTTAATGTCTCTAACAGCCCATAAAATCTACGGGCCAAAAGGCATTGGTGCATTATACGTTCGTCGGCGAAATCCTAGAGTCAAATTAGCGTCTCAAATTCAAGGCGGAGGACATGAAAGGGGCTTTCGTTCCGGTACATTATACACCCCTCAAATTGTCGGATTTGCAGAAGCCGTAAACTTAGGATTATCTCATATAGAATCCGAAAATAAACGCTTAACAAACCTACGACAAACCCTATGGGAAAAACTGCAAACTCTTGATGATATTTATCTCAATGGTCATCCCACTCAACGATTAGCTGGAAACCTGAATATTAGCGTTGCCGGAGTTGATGGTCAAGCCTTATTACTCGGTTTACAACCGATGATGGCAGTCTCTTCGGGTTCAGCTTGTACCTCCGCTAAAATCGAACCGTCTCACGTTTTAAAAGCCATTAAACGTTCCGATACTTTAGCCTACGCTTCTGTCCGTTTTGGCATCGGACGCTTCAATACTTTAGAAGAAATTAATCAAGTTGCAGACCATACAATTAACACCATTCAATCTTTAAGAAAAGTGAAAGTTAAAATGTAATTATTAGTTGTTAGTTGTTAGTGATTAGTTGTTAGTTGTTAGTGATTAGTTGTTGATGAAGCTTAATAAAACCCTTTGTTAACTTTGTGTCTTTGTGGTTAACTTTTTAACAAATAATCACATCAACTCTTCCCAACCCTTGCCTTTTTGAATTCAACTCAGTTATTATGGGTTCCCCGACGACTCGGGGATGACAACAGACAAGCATTGGTTATTTATGCTTCGTAAAGCAGGAAAAACAAAACCCTTCGTGAACTTTGTGTCTTTGTGATTAAATTTTTAACAGATAATTACATCAATTCTTCTTCTGAAAATAACTCCGTCAACTCTTCCCAACCCTTGCCTTTCCGAATTAAACTGGGTTCATTCTGCGTTAAATTGAGAATGGTTGAAACCTGATAACCGGGATCAGAAGTATCATCAACAATCACATCTACAAAACTATCTAAAGAATCAAATAACTCCGCTTTGCCAAACGAACCATCAATCTCACGACTCACCGGAGAAAGTCCTTCTTGTTCATTGGTAATATGGGCAGAAGTTGAAATAATCGGATTACCCAATATCTCAATCATCGACAAACAAACCTTATGATTCGGCACTCGAATACCCGTTGTTTTCCGCTTCGGCGACATCACCAACCGAGGCACTAACTTGGTTGCGGGTAACACAAATGTAAAACTTCCCGGAATTAACCGTTTAATAATTCGATAAGCCCCATCATTAACAATGGCATAATTGGCAATATTGGATAAAGACGAACATAAAAACGTTAAAGGTTTATCATTAGAGAGTTGTTTAATTTGTCGTACCCGTTCCACCGCAGATTTAACCGTCAAATCGCAGCCAATCGCATACACTGTATCTGTCGGATATAATACCACTGCCCCATTTTTAAGATCCTGAACGATTTGACGAATGGTTCGTTCTTGGGGATTTTGGGGATGAACTTCGTAATAGGTTGCCATAACTTTAAATTCAACGGTGAAACAGCAATCAATCAATCATTTATGACTCAAGTTGCTTATCTTCAATGTCCGACCGGAATAGCCGGGGATATGTGCCTCGGGGCGTTAGTAGACGCAGGAGTTCCCTTAGAACACTTACGCCAAACACTGGCACTGTTGGGGATATCTGAGGAATACCAACTCCGCGCCGAAACAGTTCACCGCAATGGTCAGGCTGCAACTAAAGTCTTTGTAGACTTGCTGCCGTCCTCCAAATCTCACCCCTCCCATCATACGCCCCATCGTCACCTCCCCGATATCGAACAGATGATATTGCAGGCAAAATTCTCTCCTAAGATAGAAACCTGGAGTTTAGCCGTCTTTCGTCAACTGGCAGAGGCAGAAGCGGCGGTTCATGGTATTGCCCCCGAAAAAGTTCATTTTCACGAAGTCGGGGCAACTGATGCCATTGTGGATATCATAGGAACCTGTATTGGGTTAGACTATCTCAACATAGAACAACTCTACTGTTCGGCTTTACCCACTGGCGGTGGTATTATTCGGGCCGCCCATGGCCAACTCCCGGTTCCGGCCCCAGCCACGTTAAAGTTAATGGAAATAGGACAAGTTCCGATTTATAGTAACGGCATTGACAAAGAACTTGTGACTCCCACCGGGGCAGCTTTGGTGGTAACTTTGGCTGCTGGGTTTGGTTCTCCGCCAGCCATGACACTGCAAAAAGTCGGTTTAGGGGCAGGTTCAACAGATTTACCCATTCCTAATATTTTACGATTATGGTTAGGGGAAACGGACTCTCAACATCATCACTCGACTCATTCTCATCAACCCCAACACCAAACACATCACGAAACCTTCCCGCAAGAAACTATCGCCGTATTAGAAACTCAAATTGATGATATTAGTCCGCAGGCGATCGCGTATACTTTGGATGAATTGTTTAAAGTGGGGGCAGTGGATGTCTTTACCCAAGCTATCACCATGAAAAAGTCTCGTCAGGGGGTATTACTCACGGTTATTTGTCCACCTGAAGCGATAGAAGCTTGTGAAATGATTCTATTTCAAGAAACCACAACTTTAGGCATTCGTCGTTGTTTACAAAATCGTAGTGCATTAGAACGAAAAATCCAAACTGTTAAAACAGATTATGGTAAAGTTCGAGTTAAAGTCGGGTTTAATGGCGATCGCATTTTTAATGTTCATCCTGAATATGAAGACTGCGCCCAACTGGCCCAACAGCATCAAGTCAGTTGGTTAAGCGTCCATCGTCACGCCCTTGAAAGTTGGTATCAGTTTGAGGGAGATAGGAGTCAGGAGTCAGGAGTCAGAATTCAGAAGTAGAGACGTTACATGTAACGTCTGTACATAATTTTTGATGAGTTTTATAATTCTATTGCCTCTAATAACCAATAACTAATAACTAATAACTAACAACTAATAACTAATAAAAATGACTAATAATCAAAACTTACAAGAACTTCAATCTGAATGGGATCAACTCAGAGAAGAAGTTGAACAAATTCAAGCTGAATATAATATTTTATGTCGTCAACGTTCCGCTTTTCAAGTTCAGTTAATGTTTCCAGAAAATAATTCCCCCGAAGCATTAGCCACGTTTCAGCAGCAGGCTACTGAACAAGTTGGGCGTTGGTCTGTTAATCTTAAAGAATTAAATCAAAACCTCAGATCAACTCGTGTTCGTCTGAAGAAAAAACGAACCCAGATGATTGTTAAACAAACTCAAATTTATCGAATTCAAGCCCGTCAACAATGGCCATCAATTTGTCAGCAAGCCAATGATATTAATCGAAGTATTACTGAGGTACAACAAAAGCTACAAGCCTTAAAACAAATTAGTCATGATTATCAACCTCAAGTCTATCAATGGTTACCGCCCCATCCTGAATTAGTTCAGGTAGATGACATCAATTTTCCCGTTCTAGTCCGTCAGGAAAATCACTGGGCTATGGAATATCAAACAATGAATTGGAATGAAGAATATACTGAATGAAAAGACTAATTTTATCTGTATTATTTTTATTTTTAATATCTGGAGTAATTATCGGGTTATTTTATCCTAAAAATTCGATTCAATTACAATTAAATTCAGCCGATTATTCTACTGTTCAATCCGAAAGTATAGAGCAAAGTAAACCTGTTGATGTTCAAATTCAGCCAAATAATCAAATTAATAGCCAACAACTCTATGGTTATTTAGAAGAAATTATCGGAGAACGATATAGTGATTTTGATCGCGCTTATATTCGAGAATATTTAGTCAATCAGTTACAAGAATTTGGCTATTCTCCTCAACTTTTTTCATTTGAAACCGGAGTGAATATCTGGGCGAAAAAAATAGGAACGAATCCAGATGCAGGCTCTATTTTAATTGCAGCTCATTATGATACTGTATTGAATTCTCCGGGAGCAGACGATAACGGCACAGGTTTAGCTGTTATTTTAGAGATAGCCAGATTATTAGCCACAGTTGAAACACCTTTAAATTTAGAAATAGCATTTTTTGATCAAGAAGAAACCGGATTATTGGGTAGCTTTGCGTTTTTAACTCAAACCGAAAATATTGAACGTTTAAATAGTGTAATTATTTTAGATATGGTAGGTTATGCTTGCCATACATCCGGCTGTCAAACTTATCCATCTGGGTTAACAGTAGATCCTTTTTTAAAAGCAGCAGGTGTTCAGTCTCCAGATAAAGGAGAATTTTTAGCCGTTGTGGGAGAAGCGCAACATTTGGAACTATTAGAAGTGTTTCAAAAATGGAATACAAATATAACTGATCAACCGCCCCTTGTTACTGTTCCGGTTCCATTTAAAGGCGTACTGACTCCCGATGTGTTACGCAGCGATCATGCCGCTTTTTGGTATCAAGGAATTCCGGCTGTTTTAATCACAGATACGGCAGAATTACGTTCTCCTTATTATCATCAATCCTCCGATACTATAGAGACTTTAGATAGACCATTTTTTATCGGTTCGGCTCAAATCATTCTTAATATTGTTCAGGATTTATTGACTCAAAATCCCTAGATTTATTTTCTATTATTAATTCGATAAAACTGTGGCAATTAAAATATTTTATATTGAAGTTGGATTAAAAAATATCACGATATTAATCAAAATTTAGTAATAATTATACAGGGAAGCAATCTACTTTCTGATATAATGACAACCATCTTGGGAAAGCCTTTCTTTCTCGGCGTTACTCTGTGGGGTAACCCATCATTGCTGGGGACAAACTTTTAACTCAGCAAGTAGATTAAATTCCGGGTTTTAGAACTCAGCGCAAAAAGTACGCTCATCGAGATTTTAGTAATGAATACAAGAGAAGATTTACGTCGAAATTTACTCGACCTCGATAATAGAGGATATAAGGCTTACAAAGATATTCTAGGAACTTATCAATTTCCAGATTTTCTATTGATTATTGATTATGTTCAAGGCGATCCCTTCGCTGCGCCCAGTAAATTTCGCATCCATATTCCGCCCAATGTTGCAGGCTTTCCCCCTGAACTCTACAACAATTCGATCCGAGAAATTGCCCTGCGAGATTATCTCATCCGTCAATTTGACAAAGCAGGCAGAAACATTAGTATACCCCGAGGCATCGGTAAAAGCGGGATGCTTGCCGTCACAAAAATGGGCCAGGAAATCCTAAACCGAACTTCAGCGTCTTTTGTCAATATTGTCCCCCCTCCGCCTAAACCCACAAACGCCAACCCCGCTTTGCAAAGGGCCAGACCTCAACCCGCGAAAAAAGAAAAAGGAATTGAAATGCGCTTCTTCGTGGGGTTACCCGCCAGAGGTCGTAATATTTTAGGCCGACAAGCCGCAGAAATGATCTGTGATGATATTCCAGCCATTGTCGAACGCAGTTTAAAATATCAAAACTTAGATCAAAGCGCCTGTCAACGTCATGTTGAAACCGCCGAAGATACTGAAAGTCTGCGGCAACAGTTAGCCGAAAAAGGCTTAGTCGCTTTTGTTGCCAATGGCGCAACGTTACCGCGACGCAGTGGTATTGATCCACGTCCCTTAGATGCCGATAGCGTCCCGTTTCAGTCCCCGGAAGAACTGCAAGTCGAATTAACCGCCCCCAACGCCGGGACAGTGACCGGAATGGGAATTCCTCAAGGCATCACTTTAATTGTCGGCGGCGGATATCATGGTAAATCTACCTTACTCAATGCCATAGAATTAGGGGTTTATAATCATGTCCCAGACGATGGCCGGGAGTTGGTCGTCACCCACCCAGAAGCCGTGAAAATTCGCGCAGAAGACGGCCGTAGCGTCGCTGGGGTAGATATTTCCCCGTTTATTAACCAACTCCCTCAAGGACGATCTACAACTGCATTCTCCACTGAAAATGCCAGCGGCAGTACCTCTCAAGCCGCAAATATCATGGAAGCCTTAGAAACGTTGGTTTTGTCCACAGCAGAAACCGCCACTAAACCCGTATTACTGGTGGATGAAGATACAGCCGCCACCAACTTCATGATCCGCGATCGCCGAATGCAAGCTTTAATTGCTAAAGATCAAGAACCCATTACCCCATTTATTGATAAAGTTCGTCAGCTTTACAACGATTATGGCGTATCTACAATCTTAGTCATGGGAGGCAGCGGAGATTATTTTGATGTGGCTGATACCGTGATCGCCATGGAGAACTTTGAACCTACAGAATTAACCGCAAAAGCCAAAGAAATTGCCAGTGAATATGCCACCGGTCGAACCCCAGAAGGCGGAGAAAAATTTGGTACTATTCGCCCTCGTATTCCGCTGCCAGATAGTTTAGATCCTCGGCAGGGACGGCGAGAAGTTCGGGTCAAAGTTCGTGATGTGGATGAAGTGATGTTTGGATCGCAAGAGGTCAACTTGTCGGGTGTTGAACAACTCGTCTCCAAGGATCAATTACGGGCGATCGCAGCGGCAATGGTTTATGCCAAACGTCAATATATCGATGGCAACCAAACCTTACCCGCCATTATCGATCAGGTGATGGCTGATATCGCCGCCAAAGGACTCGATGTCATTACTCCCTTCCCCCAAGGAGATTTGGCCATATTCCGACGGTTTGAATTAGCCGCTGCCATTAACCGAGTTCGGACTCTGGAAATCAAACCACAGGAAACAGCCACTGTAGAAGTTGAGGAAAGTTCAGACACTGTAGACATTGAGAACAGTTCAGACAGTGAAACCGAATAACGATTTATTCACGGCGCAGAGAATATTCAACCTCAGGAAATCTGAGAAACAGATCGGGTTTGTCCCTTTCAAGCAACGTGCTATTATTGTGCAGATTATCCAATATCTGAGTATAGCCGTAATCAGATCAATATCATCAGAAGATCTCAATCTTCGCCGAATATTAGCTTGAACAGCCACCGATCATCTTGTAGCACGTTAATGAATTAAACCTGTTACGGATCTGTTGTGGTGAATATCACCTATTAAATTTAATCTCTATGGTACAACTGACCCCAAACCCTAGTTTTAGTGTCGCAATTCGTGTCGAACTCCCCAACCGCGCCGGGATGCTGGCCAGTGTGATCAGTGCGATCGCCTCAAAAGGTGGAAATTTAGGTCATATTGACTTAGTCGAACATACCCGTAACACCACCATTCGAGAGATTAGTGTCGATGCTTCTAGTACAGAACACGCTGGATTAATTGTAGATGCCGTTAAATCTTTATCCGATTTAAAAGTATTATCCATTGATGATCGGACTTTTCGTTTACATCAACATGGAAAAATTAGTATTCACAGTAAGATGCCGCTAACATCTCAAGCCGATCTCGCTATGGCTTATACGCCGGGTGTGGGTCGCGTTTGTCGGGCGATCGCCGACGATCCGCAACAAGTGTATCACCTCACCATTAAACAAAATACCGTTGCCATTGTCACCGATGGTAGCGCCGTTTTGGGCTTAGGGAATTTAGGCCCGGCTGGGGCCCTACCCGTGATGGAAGGTAAAGCCATGCTATTTAAGGAATTTGCGGGTATTGATGCCTTTCCCATCTGCTTAGATACTCAAGATACCGATACCATTGTCGAAACGGTTAAACATATTGCCCCGGTATTTGGTGGGGTGAATTTAGAAGATATTGCCGCGCCGCGATGCTTTGAAATTGAAGCCAAACTTCAAGAAGCATTAGATATCCCCATTTTCCATGATGACCAGCATGGTACAGCCGTTGTCAGCTTGGCAGCGTTGAATAATGCCCTCAAACTGGTGAAAAAGTCCCTCGATGAGATCCGGGTTGTTCTCAATGGTGCAGGGGCAGCAGGGGTCGCGATCGCCCGCTTATTGAGAACCGCTGGAGTCCGTCAAATTGTGATGTGTGATTCTAAAGGAATTATCTCAAAAAGTCGTCCGAATTTAACCGCTCAAAAACAAGAATTCGCGGTCGAAATGCAAGGCAACTTAGCCGATGCCCTCAAAGATGCGGATGTATTCATGGGAGTGAGTGTGCCGGGCGTGGTCACCCCAGAAATGGTGCGTTCGATGGCCCAGGACCCGATTGTATTTGCCATGGCTAACCCCATTCCTGAAATTCAACCCGAATTAATTAAAGATGACGTGGCGGTGATGGCAACCGGACGCAGTGATTATCCCAATCAAATTAATAATGTTTTGGCATTTCCTGGGATTTTGCGCGGGGCGTTAGACTGTCGCGTTGCCAATTTAACCACTCAAATGTTCCTTGAAGCGGCTAATGCTATTTCTGGATTAATTAATCCCGATGATCTTGATGCAGAACATATCGTTCCTTCTGTATTTGACCCACGGGTTTCTTCAGCGGTTGCCAGCGCAGTCGCCCATACCGCCCGTCGAGAAGGATTAGCTCGTTGCTAAGTTATGATATAATTCGTGTTAGTTTTTGATTAATTGTTGTCGATCTAATTACCCTTAAGTCGTGATTGTTGTAATGGGTGTCAAGTTCAGGGTGCTGCTGGGAAAATGTGCAACCATTTTAGACTGAATTGAAGATTTCAGTTAAGCCAAAGGTGATTTTTTGGTTTAATTGGAATACACAGTTATAACAATTCCGACCTCATAACCCCATCAGTCTAACTGGAGTCATTGAGTCTCAAAAAACTGATCGTTAATCGTTGAGAATTTCAGCAATTAATCCCGGATTGAGAGACTAAAGTCAAGATTGTTTAATTCGTTTGCAATTGTAGAGTAACAGGAGAAAAAATTCGATGGAACACAAAGGTGTTACAGTTTGGTTTACCGGTTTAAGCGGTGCCGGCAAAACCACAATTACCACAGAAATTGAAAAACAGTTGCGCCAGCGAGAATGCAAACTAGAAATTTTAGATGGTGATATTGTTCGCGAAAACCTAACCAAAGGATTAACCTTTAGCAAAGAAGATCGCGACATTAATGTTCGTCGGATTGGTTTTGTTTCACACCTGTTAACTCGTAATGGTGTTATTGTCCTGGTCTCCGCAATTTCTCCTTATCGCGCCATTCGTGAAGAAGTTCGTGAAATGGTGGGTGATTTTGTGGAAGTATTTGTTAATGCACCCTTAAATGTGTGTGAAGATCGTGATGTTAAAGGACTCTACAAACGCGCCCGCGCTGGAGAAATTAAGCAATTTACCGGAATTGATGACCCTTACGAACCCCCGGCTAACCCAGAAGTAGAATGCCGCACTGACTTGGAAGAACTCTCTGAAAGTGTGGATAAAGTTCTCAGTAAATTAGAAGAACTCGGATACCTCTCGGCAAAAGTGACGGCTTAAATTCATCTAATTTATTGAATTGACTAGAGTGCAATATCCAGATTAACTGATTGTTATGTGCTGGATATTGCATTGCGTGAGTCTCTTTGCCACAATTGGCTCAATCATCCGTTGCTTTCATCTAAATCACAATCAATCTGACAAAGCCGATGGCAATCAGCCTAAAAAGTGTTAAAATCCTTTCATCTTAATTATTCTTTTCCTTTTGGCGATCGCGCAATCGTGAATCATGCTTTCCTCTGGAACTGACCGCTTGCTTCATATCTTAACGGGTTTATCCTTACCCTTACTAATGATGATTATTTCTGGGATCGGATCTGTTGCGATCGCTCAGGAAGTCATTCCTGAGAACTCATTAGAGACGCTGGAAATGGAGGATGAGATCCCCCAGCTCCAACCCACCGACCCGAGTGAAATGCGGCCGTTAAACCTAGACAACAGCTTCCTCAGTATCGAAGGCGGAAAACGCTTGTTAGAAGAAGCCAGCAATGCTTTCTCTCAAGAAAACTATACAGAAGCGATCTCGAAGTTGAAAGAAGCTCGTCAGGTGTTTAACCAGTTATCAAACTTTTATCAGCAACTGGCCAGTAGTTTTTCCGGTATTAATAACCGCATTGCTGACCAAAACCGTAACCTAGCGCGAGAAACGGCTCAAATGCGCGACGATGCCACCTATCAACTGGCTTTAGTTCATCGGGCTCAAAATCAACCCGAATTAGCTGTACCGCTGTTAATTCAAATTGTGCGTTCTCAAGCGCCCACTCGTGAATTAGGTCAGAAAGCGTATCAACAACTGGTGGAATTGGGTTTTGTTGATGAACCTTTTCCTCAGTCCAACTCAGATCAACCTACCACCTCGTCTCGCTAACCCCCCACAAAAAAATTCGAGGTGTTGATCCAAAACGGCGATAGGCTTTAAACTCAGAAGTTGACCCTAATCAACTCAATGTATGTCTGTTGTCCTATAGCCCACTATGACGAAGCAAATTTTAGTCATTGATGATGAAGAGGATATTAGAGAACTGCTTCAAATTGCTTTAGAAATGAGTACAGACTGGCAAGTCATTACGGCTGCATCGGGTCAAGAAGGGGTAGAACGTGCCTTACAGAATTTACCTGATGCAATCATTATTGATGTGATGATGCCACAGATGGATGGGCCAACCACCGTTGAGCAATTACAACAATATCCAGTCACTCAAAATATTCCTGTCATTTTTTTGACGGCTCAAACTCAAGTCACAAAGCAACCTCGTTATACCGAATTGGGGGTCAAAGCAGTTCTCTCTAAGCTCATTGACCCCATGAATTTTGCTGAACAAGTTGCTGAGATTTTCGACTGGCTATAGTTTTGGTAAAACAGCCATCGGGTGAAAGGTTGACTTGACTTTAACCCGCCAGTTTACGACTCATCACTTCAGCAGGAAGCGGCTTTGAAAATAGGTAGCCCTGGCCTTGAGAACATCCAAGTTGTTGGAGTTTCTCAAAATCTTCTGGGGTTTCAATCCCTTCTACAATCACATCAACCTTTAAACTCTCGGAGAGTAACATAATTGCCCGAATCATGGTCCATTGCTGGCTTCGGACAAACGTATTATCAATTTTAATCACATCAATTGGCCAGTGGTGAAGACGGGACAGAGAAGAATATCCAGTGCCAAAATCATCAATATACAGTAAAATCCCCATGGCTTTGAGCTTTTGCAAGCGCTTTAGGGCAGTGGGTGAATGATCTAGAAACGCACTTTCTGTAATCTCTAAACGCAAGTTTTGGGGCGCTAACTGGGTTTGATGTAAAATCCGCTCAATCTGTTGAGGCAGATGAGAATTAGACAGTTGTAAGGTTGAAAGATTGACACTCATGGTTAAAGCTGCGGCGCAGGAGAATTGCTGTTGCCAAATCACCATCTGACGACAGGCTTGTTCCAAGACCCAAAGCCCGAGAGCATCAATTAACCCAGTGGCTTCTGCAATGGGAATGAATTCATTCGGGGAAATCCATCCTCGTTGGGGATGATGCCATCGGGTCAGCGCTTCAAATCCGATAATCTCTTGGGTTTCAAATGTGACAATCGGTTGGTAATACAGTTGTAGTTCTTGACGCTGGAGTGCGGCTTCTAACTCGTTTTCTAATCGTAGACGAGATAGATTTTCAGCAGACAAACAACTGATTGGATGGGTTGATTGATTTTCAATCGCTTGAGTCAGACGAACCAAACGACGAGTATTTTTTAGGGCAATATCCAGCAACCGTTGACCGGTTTGAGAGAAACTCCCGAATTGGCCCGAGTGCAATATTCTCAAGGCACCTTGAATTGAGGTCAACGGTGTTTGCAGTTCATGATGAATAATCTGCTGATTCAACTCCTCGGCAGGTGAAGTTGAACGGAAGCTGGAGTCAAATTCATGGGAATAGCTTAAGGGACTGTGATCTGTATCCTGAATAGTGGTCATTGTATCGATCGCAAAATTTAAAGGGTTTCTGCTTCAGCTTAAGGCTGTAACACAATATCAGCAAAGACCTCAACAACACGTTTAATGTTTAATCGTTCAATGTGAGATCTAGAACATCAGTTCTACAATAAGACTGAGTCCAAACGTTTTAAGTGATGATTGATTTCCATCCCCCCAACTGAAAATATTGTCTGGAAATCATGCATTATCAAGTACACCGAGAGACCTGTCAACATCAATCCGCTTTCTCTGCTGAGAGAAATTCTATTCGATGTTGTAGCCCTCGTCAGATAGTTGATTTTCTATCTCAAATCAGTAGATTGCTCGCTATTGAGTAGATGAGTCGTTTAGATTAGCACAAGAGTGCTATTTTAACACTCAAAGCACCTGCAAATTCAAAAAACTTACTCAATACTATAACACCTTTGCCGATAAGCCCCACTGTTAATGGGATTTGTGTCAGGAGAATAAAATATAGATGGCATAGCGGGAATCAATTCGCCTGATACTGAGCAATATCCGTATATTCCCTGAAATATCATCATATTAAAAGCGGTAAACTAAAGATGGGGTAGATTACTACAACCATTGAATTTCGATCAGTCCTATAGAAAATTTTTTGACAGAGCATCACTTTAAATTAAGCTGATGTTTTTGTTGGGAGCAAGTGATCGTGCGTCTCACCCCTAAGCCGCTGATAATTTAAGTGAAGTCAGCTTATGCCCATTAACCCTCTAAATACTTTTTTTAAAAAAGTCCTGGCTAAAGTTCCATTACAAGTTGCCCTGACCGTTCCTCTGGTTGTACCCATTGTAGGAGCAGTGAGTTTAGTGGGTTACTTATCTTTCAAGAGTGGAGAAAAAGCCGTTCATAATTTGGTCGTTAATTTAGGGGAAAAAATTGCAGATGAAATTGAATATCACTTTTACCATTTCCTAGAAAAGCCCCATCAAATTCACCAAGCCATATTATCAGCAATTTACAATCAAGATATTAGTCTTAATAATTATCGACAATTACAATGCTATTTTTGGGAAAGTGTTAGACAGCCCGATTTAATTACTCATATTGGTTTAGGTAAACCTAATGGGGATGTCATTACTGTTGAAAAAGAATTTAAAGATTCCTCTGATATTTTAGTTGAAATTCGGGATCAATACAGTAATTTTGAGCTAGAAACTTATAGACTTGACAATCAATGCAATCTGATGGGGCTCGTCAATTCACAGCCCTATGATGCCCGTCAACGTCCCTGGTATCAAACAGCAGTCAGTACAGGCAGACCCACTTGGAGTTCTTTTAACTTCTCCTCCTCTAATTCACGCTTAGGATTAAGTGCAGTTACACCCATCTATTCTGTTCAACAAGAATTATTGGGAGTATTATATAGCGAAATCACTTTAGATCGCTTTGCTACTTTTCTACAGAACTTAAATATTAGTTCTTCAGGACAAGCACTTGTGATTGAACGTTCAGGAGATTTAATTGCCTCAACGACAGAGTCTGTTACGACAATGAGCAACGGCAAACTCCGTAGAAAGTCTATCAGTCAGAGCGATAGTGCTTTAATTCAAAGCGTCTCTCAGGAAATATTAGAAAACATTGGCAGCTTTGAAAAAATTATTCATCATCAATATTTAACCTTTGATTTTGCCGAAGAAAAACAGTTAGTTTATATTACTCCCTTTCAAGATGTTCGCGGTTTAGATTGGCTGATTATCGTGATGATTCCAGAATCCGATTTTATGCAGGAAATTCAAGCAAATGCTCAGACGACATTCTTATTGTGTCTGTTTACATTATTGGTGGCTATTCTATTTGGTTTAATGACAACTCGATGGGTGATTCAACCCATTTTAGCGCTGAACCAATCCGCAAAAAACTTGACAAATCGCAATTGGAAGCAAGTCAATATTCATTTAGAACGTTCCGATGAATTAGGAGAATTAGCCGAGTCCTTTAACCTGATGGCAAAGCAAATTCGCCAGTCTTTTATCGATTTAAAATCAATGAATATTGCTCTCTCAGCGAGTGAACGGCGGCTAACACATATTATAGAAGCTGTTCCAGTGGGGGTTGCGGTTTACGATCAAACAGGCCAGCTATATTATGCCAATCAAACGGCTCAAAATTTACTCGGAATTACGGTTTCTCAAGAGATTGAAACCCGAGAATTTTCTCAAGGTTATCCGATTTATATTGCAGGGACGACTGAATTATATCCCCAAGAAAAATTGCCCATTATCGAAGCTTTAACGGGTCAACTTGTTTACGTCGATGATTTAGAAGTTCATCAACCCAACCAAGTGATTGTCGTTGAAGCCTGGGCAACTCCAATTCAGGATAAATCGAACCCACAGATCTCTGCAATTGCTGCATTTCAAGATATAAGTGAGCGGAAACAATCAGAACTCATCGTTGCAGAACAATCTAAACTTGCTCGTTTTGGTTCAGATGTGGGATTCGCTTTAACTCAGAATTATACCCTTGATGAAATCTTATCTTGCTGTACTGAAGCAATGGTTCAACATCTTGATGCTGCTTTTGCCCGTATTTGGTTTTTAAACAGCGAAGAAAATGTTTTAGAACTTAAAGCCAGTTCAGGATTATATACCCACCTTGATGGAGGTCATAGTCGTGTTCCTGTCGGAAAATTTAAAATTGGTTTAATTGCAGAAGAACGAAAATCTCATATTACAAATAATGTACTCAATGATGAACGAGTTGGAGATAAAGACTGGGCAAAACGAGAAGGCATGGTTGCTTTTGCGGGGTATCCTTTGATGGTAGAGCAAAAATTAGTTGGGGTGATTGCGATGTTTTCTCAGCAAAAATTACCGGAAGTTCGCCTACAAGGTTTAGAACTAGCGGTTAATACTGTTGCTTTAGCAATTGAGCAGAAAATATCAGAGCAGTTACTAGCAGAATCTAATAAAAACTTAGAAAAGCGAGTGAAAGAACGCACCGCAGAATTAGCAATTGCGAAAGAAAAAGCAGAAGTGGGTAATCAGGCAAAAAGTGCTTTTATTGCTAATATGAGTCACGAACTTCGCTCTCCGCTGAATGCAATTTTAGGTTTTGCTCAAGTGATGACTCGTTCCCAGCGACTCTCCCCTGAAGATCAAGAAAATATTGGAATAATTTCTCGCAGTGGTGAACATTTACTCACTTTAATTAATCAAGTCTTAGATTTATCTAAAATCGAGGCCGGACATATTACATTAAACCCAAGTAATTTTGATCTGCATCAATTGCTTGATGATTTGGAAGATATGTTTCTGCTCAAAGCAGATGAAAAAAGACTCCAACTTATATTTGATTTAAATCCACATCTCCCTCGATATATTCGCAGCGATGAAGTCAAACTACGTCAAGTTTTGATTAATTTATTGAATAATGCCTTGAAGTTTACAACAGAAGGAGGAATTTGTGTTCGTGTTTCATCTCAAGTCAATCAAAATGGAAAAATACCCCATGAAGAAACACCCAAAACAACGCTTTATTTTGAAGTCGAAGATACCGGCCCCGGCATCGCCCCTGAAGAACTCGATAGTTTATTTGAGGCATTTGTTCAAACCCAAACTGGACAGCAAGCTCAAGAAGGGACAGGATTAGGCTTACCCATTAGCCGTAAGTTTATTCAATTGATGGGAGGAGAAATTCGGGTTCAGTCTCAAGTTGACGCTGGAACGATCTTTAAGTTTAAAATTAATGTAGAAAAAGTCAATCAAAATGAGGTCAATACTTATACTGAAAAACGCCGTGTTATTGGCTTGAAATCTGGCCAAACTCAATATCGAATTTTAGCCGTAGATGATAAACCTTTAAACCGTCAACTGTTAGTCAAATTACTGGTTCCTTTAGGGTTTGCTGTTAAAGAGGCTTGTAATGGTCAAGAAGCGATTGAGATTTGGCAAGATTGGAATCCTCATTTCATTTGGATGGATATGCGAATGCCAGTAATGGACGGATATGAAGCCACTCGGCGAATCAAATCAACTACTCAAGGTCAAGCAATTGCAATTGTTGCTTTAACAGCCAGTGTATTTGAAGAAGAAAAAGCAGTTGTTTTATCTGCGGGTTGTGATGATTTTGTGCGTAAGCCATTTCGAGAGGTGGAAATTTTTGACATGATGAGTAAACACATTGGGGTGCAATATTTATATGATAATTCTACTTTTGAAAAGACTTCAGTTCGATTACAAAAAAGTGATTCAAAAATTAAAGATGCTTTATCGGCTTTACCTCCGATTTGGATAAAGTCTCTTCAGCAGGCGATTTTAAGAGCCGATTTAGATTTGATTGAACCCATAATTCAAAAAATACAACAATCAGATCCTGACCTAGCAAATGCTTTACAAGATCATTTTGATCGATTTGAATATCAAAGTGTTTTAGCACTGATTGAAAAAATTTAACTTGAGGAGGTTACCGATGAAACCAGAACAAACAGAGAATTATAAAGGAGATATACTGGCGGTTGATGATACACCCGAAAATTTAAGGTTATTAACCAACTTGCTCAGAGAACATGGCTATAAAGTCCGACCCGTTCCCAATGGTAATATGGCTTTATCTGTTATAGAAATGTCAGCGCCTGATTTAATTTTATTGGATATTATGATGCCGGATTTGAATGGCTATGAGGTTTGCTCCAAGCTGAAAGACAATCAAAAATATGCTCATATTCCTGTTATTTTTATTAGTGCCATTGACGATATGATCGACAAAATCAAAGCGTTTGAAGTTGGGGGAGTTGATTATATTACTAAGCCTTTTCAAGTCGAAGAAGTCTTGGCTAGAGTAGAAGCACACCTCAAGATTCATTTACTGCAAAAAAGTTTGCAAGATAAAAATTATGAGCTGGAGTCTGCATTACAACAACTGCGTACAGCTCAAAATCAACTAATTCAATCAGAAAAAATGGCTGCACTGGGTCAACTTGTTGCTGGCATTGCTCACGAAATTAATACACCACTGGGAGCCATTCGTTCTTCAATTGAAAATATTACTAGCTTTTTCAGTCATAACTTAGAAAAACTCCCTCAATTTTTACAGAAAATTACACCCGATAAACAGCAAGATTTGTTTGCTCTGGCTCACCATGCTCTGAGACAAAAGTCAACTTTTTCTAGTAAAGAAAAGCGCAAGTTTAAGCGATCATTAACTAAGACTTTATCCGAAGAAAAGATAGCACATCCTGATGTGATTGCAGACACATTAGTTGATCTGGGAGTGTATGAAGATTTAACTAAATTGTTGCCACTTTTGAAGGATCAAGATGGAGAAGAAATTTTAAATGTTGCCTATCAAATCTCTAGTGTAGAAAAAAGTGCTCAGACGATAAAAACGGCAACAGATCGAGCCGCAAAAGTGGTTTTTGCTTTAAAAACTTATGCACGTCATGATCAAGATGGCGTTAAAAATGAGACCAATATTACAGCAGGAATTGATACGATTTTAACCTTGTATCATAATCATCTCAAGCATGGGGTAGAAGTCGTTCAAAATTATGACCCCGAATTACCCATTATTATGGGTTATCCTGATGAATTAAATCAAGTGTGGACTAATCTAATTCACAATGCCTTGCAAGCCATGAACAATCAAGGAACCCTGACGATTGATGCCTTTCAACAAGACAATCAAGTATTAGTTCGGATTACAGATAGTGGAGTGGGTATTCCTCCTGATATTTTACCGAGAATTTTTGAGCCATTTTTTACAACTAAATCCACCGGAGAGGGAAGCGGTTTAGGTTTAGATATTGTTCAAAAAATTATTAAAAAACATGAAGGAAAAATTGAGGTCGAATCAACCCCAGGACAAACCTGTTTTACAGTTCTACTTCCCATATAGATAGACATTTTCTATCAACGAGTTTGACACTTTCAGTATTTTCGATGGGTTAACATTATATTATGAGGTTCAAGTAAGATGAATAAACCAATGATTCTATGCGTTGATGATGAAACTGTAATCTTAAACAGTTTGAAAATTCAGCTCAAAAATGCATTTCAAGAACGCTACAGCTACGAAATGGCTGAAAGTGTCGAAGAAGCATGGGAAATCTTGGAAGAAATGCAGGAAGACGAAACGGAAGTTTTAGTGATTGTTTCAGATTGGTTGATGCCGGGTACAAAAGGAGATGAATTTCTGATTCAAGTTCATCACCAGTTTCCTAAAGTACTAAAGATTATGTTAACTGGACAGGCTGATGGAGAGGCAATTGAACGAGCCATTCATGAAGCTGATTTATATCGTTGTATACACAAACCGTGGAATAACGAAGAGCTTGTTGCCACGATTGAAGCGGGATTAAAGATTAAAAACTATGCCTAAACCTGTGATTATTTGCATTGATGATGAACCCACAATTCTTGATAGTTTGAAGCGAGAACTCCGTTCTGCTGTCGGCGATCAATGTATGATTGAGTTAGCAGAAAGTGGAACAGAAGCTTTAGAACTGATTACCGATTTAAAGTCTCAACATCAAGAAGTGGCAGTGGTTCTTTGTGATTATATTATGCCGGGTATGAAGGGAGATGAATTACTGCGTAAAATTCATGAACAGTCACCTAAAACTTTAAAAATTTTGCTAACCGGACAAGCCGATTTACCCGCTATTGGTAATGCGATTAAATATGCTAAGCTTTACCGATATGTTGCTAAACCTTGGGAATCTGAAGATTTAAAATTAACCGTTCATGAAGCGATTCATAGCTATCTTCAAGAACAAAAACTACAACAGCAAAATTTAGAACTGCAACGACTAACTCAAGCTTTAAAACAGGCTAATTTAGAACTTCAACGTTTAGTTACGATTGATGGCTTAACTCAATTATCTAATCGCCGACATTTTGATGATTATTTATCCAATGAATGGCGACGCATGACCCGAGAAAATCAGTTTTTATCTTTAATTCTTTGTGATGTTGATTTTTTTAAGCGATACAATGATTGCTATGGTCATCTTTCCGGAGATGACTGTTTAAAACAGGTGGCACAGGCGATTAAATCTTCTATTCATCGTCCGGCTGATTTAGCCGCTCGTTATGGTGGGGAAGAATTTGCAGTTATTTTACCCAATACTCCTTTAAATGGAGCAATTACTGTGGCTCAGGTGATTCAAAAAAATATTAAAGCGCTTCAAATTCCTCATCATCATTCTTTAGTGAATAATATGGTGACCTTAAGCTTGGGAGTATGCAGCATGATTCCGAGTGTTGAATTTTCTCCAGAAGATTTAATTGAAACGGCTGACCAAGCATTATATAGCGCTAAACAACAGGGCCGAAATCGCTTTGCTTCAAAAATACAGATGACTAACCATAAATTCACAAATAATGACTCAGTCAGTGCGATGTTTCCGCAATCTGCTGTCAGGGAGAATTGAATGATAGATAATGTCAGACCCTTCTAATCTTACACTTTAGAAGATAGACGCTGATTGACAGTTGTGCTAAATCCAATTAATGATAAAATCAGAGAATTTATCAGAGCTGTCCATAGAATTAAAGGCTGACTTTCTTGTCGAATCAAAATAGCAACAAATGCCCAAATTAACACGACTAAAAAAGGTGTTTCATGATATTTTAACCTGAGTATTATCCCAATTAAACCCGCAATCGTAATCAGAATGGCTGTCCAGAGAGGATCTGAAATTCCCCATCCAGACCATTCTAAATCATATAAAACTGATGCGACATTGACAATGGTTGCTACACTAATCCAACCTAAATAAATACTAATGGGTATATCAACAAACCATTGCTCCTTTTTTGAGACTGGATGAGGACTATTTTTTAGTTTTAGATAAGCTTGAATCAGTGCAAATAAAATTACCAGCATTGCCACCAGAGAAGCGCCGAACATTCTATAAAGAAACACGATTACCCAAAAAATTTGAGCGAGACTCGCACAAACCAACCAATAACCTATTGCTTGTATGCGGGGATTTTGTTGTTTTGAAGATTGAAATTGATAAAATCCAAAGCTGAATAAGCCTAAGTAAATCACACCCCAAATCGCGAAGGCATAGCTAGCCGGAATAATCAAAACATTGCTGAATAAAGTATTGGCAATTTCTCCAATTGTTAAACCATTAATTGGAGTCACATTCGAGATTACATTAACAACAAATGCAGCTATAATTGCAGTCAAAGTTAGCCATTGTCGCAATCGATCAGAATTAAAAGATGAGCTACTGGGTGTCATAATTCCTTAACTTCAATTATTAGCACAGATAACTCTACTATATCGACTTTACAAGATTGTAACGTTATCCGAAAGACTGAAAACTTTAACCTTGAACCGTTGCGGCTTGCGGTTGATAAACAATATTAGCCGCTTTTAAACGGCGTAAAGCTTCTCCTAAGCGATCGCAATCTGCAATTAAACTCACCCGGACATATCCTTCGCCGCCACTGCCAAAAGCGTTTCCTGGAGTCACCACAACTCCGGTTTGTTGCAATACCGATAAAGCAAAATCAGTTGAATTCATCCCAACAGGAGTTGGAAGCCAAACATACATCGTGGCTTTTGGTTTGGGGATATTCCAACCTAATTCTGCTAAGCCATCAATCAAAAAATCTCGACGAATCCGATAGCGCTGTTGCACCTCTTCTAAATAGGTATCGGGTAAAGTTAAAGCGGTTTCAGCAGCGGTTTGCAAGGCGGCAAATAAACCATAATCTAAATTGGTTTTTAAGGTGCGTAACCCTTGAATAATCTGGGAATTGCCGACAACAAACCCCACGCGCCAACCGGCCATATTATAGGTTTTGGAGAGGGTATGAAATTCTACCCCAATCTCTTTACCGCCGGGAATTTCTAATAAACTGGTGGGTTGATAGCCATCAAACGCTAACTCGGCGTAACACAAGTCATGTACCAGCAAAATTTGATATTTGTGAGCGAAGGCAACAATTTCTTCAAAGAATTCACGGGGGGCTGTTGCACCAGTGGGGTTGCTTGGATAGTTGAAAAATAGCATTTTTGCCCGTTCGGCCACCGCGTCAGGAATCGCAGCTAAATCAATCAACCAATCTTGTTCAGCCGTTAACGGTAAGTGATACACTTCTCCCCCGGCAATTAATGGCCCGCGAAAATGAGCCGGATAAGCGGGGTTAGGAGACAGAACTAAATCCCCTGGATTAATATAAGCCAAGGCTAAATGGGTTAACCCTTCTTTTGATCCTAATAACGGCAACGCTTCACTATTGGGATCGAGATCCACACCGTAACGGCGATGATACCACTCGGTAATGGCTTGACGAAAATTCCCGGTTCCTTCAAACGGCGGATAACCATGATTTTCAGGATCTTCCATGGCAAGTTTCGCCGCTTCGATCACGGGTTGAGGCGTTGGGCCACCTGGGTTACCCATGCCTAGATCAATCAAGTCTAGTCCCTGTTCGCGGGCGCGAACCTTTAGTTCATCCAGGCGGGCAAATACATAAGGCGGCAGTCCTTGAACTCGTTCTGCGGGGTTAATCCAATCCAAAGTCATCAGCTTACACTATATAAATAATAAATAAAGATCGTCTTAATTTTTTACCTTGACGAATCCAACTGGTGCAGTTGTAGAAACCATAGCAGCAATGAGTTGTTCTGGAACCACTTGAAACGGGAGGCGATGCAGATCAGAATGTTCCTGACAGGCAAATTCAGCCGCTTGCTGCAATTCTGCTAAACTCACTGATTTTAACCCCAGTTCATTCAAAGTTCGGGGTAAACCCATCTCGCCATAGAATTTCAATAACTGCTGTCTAGATGAGGCTGCCAGTTTATTGTTAGCAATCATTTCTTCTAGACGTAATTGCACTAAAATGCCATAAGCCACCTTTTCCCCATGTAACATCTGATGACTGGCGGGGAGTTGGGTTAAACCGTTATGAACCGCATGGGCTGCCACGGTTCGACATTGCGCCCCCCCAATTCCACCAATAACACCCGCCAGCAATACGGTGGCATCTACCACGTCTCGCCAAGTGTCGCTACCGGGGTGTTGCAGGGCTGTTAATGATTTTTGCAGGAGAATATCTCGTAACACCCGCGCTTGTTGGACTGCCGCCACTAATAAAGTTTGTTCTGAATGTCCACTGCTGACAGAAGCTTCATACCATTTCGCGATCGCATCTCCAATGCCCGCCACTAAGGTGCGTTGAGGGGCGGTTTGAATCAGATCATAATCCAGAATCAATAAATCGGGGCAACGAGTCAGGGTGACATCATACTGAAACGCCCCAGGATCTGAATAAACATTAGATAATGCGGTCCAGGCTGCACAGGTTGCCGCTGAAGTGGGGATAGTGACAATCGGCAGATGACATTGGTAGGCGAGTAATTTGGCACTATCGAGGGCCTTACCGCCGCCGATCCCAATAATCAAATCCGCTTGATGGGTTTGTACCGCTTGATTTAGCTGTTGCAAGCTGGCTTCGCTACAATCTGGGTGGTAGGTGGCACTTTCCCAGACCAATTGATGCTGTTCTAAAGTCGGTTGAATTTGAGGTAAAACCACAGCCAAACTGCGATCGCCACCCACCAGCAACGGTCGCTGGCCTAAACGGGCCATGGCTAACCCAGCTTGAGTCCATAAGTGAGTCCCGCGTAGGACTTGAGTCGGCGCAATATTTAAACTTTGGATAGGAGAAACCCGCATAGTTTCGCTTAGGGTTGAGTGATGCATGGGCAAAACTCTGATGCTAAATGCTTAAGTTTCCTAGGATACATCATTTTTCGGGTTCTTGCTAAGTTTTGTGATTCGTTGTGAGTCATTGTTGATGTGATGGATTGATATTATCAGCAATATAAAGACCTATTTTGTTGAAGTCCTGAACTAAAAATCGGGGACTCAAGTTGAATCCCTAATTTTGTCACATCAACAATGACTGCATCTTCACGGTGGGGAGGTTTGTTGGCGCAGCAATAGCGTGACTCATTCAAAGCCTGCTTAAATACTCCGCCCTCCGCCCTCGCCAGAGTTGCCCTCGAACTTATGATGGACTCTCTTCTGCTTCTTCTGCTTCTTCTGCTTCTTCTGCTTTAATTAAAGCTAAATCTACAATTTCCTCCGAAGCTTGGGTAACGGTTGCCCGAATATGAGGGCCAAAAAATCGAGCAATTTTTTCTTGCTTTTCTTTCCACTCTTCAAAGGAGACAAAAGGGGAATCAAACTCTAAAATCAGGGCGTAAGCCCCGTCAATTTCCTGTTCTCGCAAACCCATTAAAGTGGGGTGATCTTCATCAATTGCACCGAGTCCTAAGCGTTCTATTGCTTCAATTAAATGGGCTGACTCCCCATAGCGATATCGAGTCACATCCAAACGGACTTGATTTTGAGTCTCGGTGGCTTGTTGTTCACGTAATTGTTCGACGGCCTCAGACGTGGGTTGAGTATAGGGGACTGGTTTTAACTCAGATGCCTGCAGTGCCAGTCCTCCCAGTAAAATCGGAATTCCGTAAAAGAAGCCCGCGAGGTTGAGGGTAGCATAATCGGCAAAATAAGCAACAAACCCCACCAGGGTAATGATACCCCCAACAACTAAGCCAAGCCGAGCTAAAGAAATGCGACGTAACATAAAGCGCTCAAGATCTACGTAAATTTACTAATGATTTTATAATCGAGTGATTTCATGTTTTGTCTTATTTAATAAGACTATCAATCACTGTAATTTAATCATCATACCTTTAGAAATAGCTTTAAGATTAACCGCTATTATAAAATGAGGCATCGCTCTGAGTTTTTTAAGACTGATGCGGGGTTCTCTGTTATCAGTAGTCATTTATTCTCAATATGTGGACATTTACAAATGAATAGCAGTCAAGATAGGGAAAATGGGGTTACGAGACCTAAGTTTCAAGAACAGCTTCATGCACTTCAGCAGGAAGATGAGCAACTGTATGATATGGTTGCCATTGATATTTGGGCGTTAGCGAAGACAATGGATGAGTTTCAGCCTGGGTTTTGGGGGGCATTTATGAAAAATCGTAAGAAAACCCTAAAGCGATTTTTAAACCAAATGGCAAAAAGTAAACTCGATCATGTCAAGCGTCCACCCTTTTTGCGCTGAGTGATACCGCAGTTGAGTCTAAAAACACCCTCATAGCAGTGAAAGTTTTAGCCGAGATAGATATACTGTAGAGTGGATATGACAAAGGAATTATAATGATGTCTCCCGAAAACATCCGTCTAAAAATTGCTGTAATTGAAAGTAAGCGAGAATCTCTGGTTCGGTTATTAGAATCTCCCAATTTGGGAACCCTCAGAATTGATGTCAATCAAGCCCTTGAAGAAATTGATGATTTAATTGAGGAATTTAAGCGGACTTTTCCTGAATCAAGTTCTACCTAATAACAGACCATATGAGTCTTTATTGTTTCCCATTCCTTGAATTAGGAGTGGGATTTTTAATTAATCTTTGTTTGAAGTAGAATCACCAAATACTTCATTTTCGATACCCACCCACCATTGCCCAAGTTTCATTAAATCGGTCTGAATATTTTCTAGTTCTATGGTATATTCTTGACTCGAAAGTTGCGGGCGACGTTCTTTTAATTTTTGCAGACGTAACTGAACTAACAACCAAGGTTTTGAAATTCCATCTGTTGCTTCGATATATTTGGCAAGATCTTCACTGTTCATGACTCGGGAATTTTCACTCCAGCTAATTGAGATAATCTCTGTTGAACCTGTTTAATTACGTCTTGCCAATCTCCCGGTTGAGACTGACGAAATAGCCGCATGGTTGGATACCAAGGGGTGTCAACTCGTTCTAATAACCAACGCCAATCTGGATTATAACAAAGTAATGTCCAGACGGGTTTACCTAATGCCCCGGCGACATGAACCACAGAAGTATCAACACCAATAATCAAATCCAATTGATTAACAATTGCGGCTGTATCTGCATAAGTATTGAGTTGAGATTCTAAATCTTTGACTTTTATATTATTCGGGATTTGTTGTAATTCTTGTGATTTTTCTCCTTTTTGTAAGCTATAGAATGTAATATTAGGAATTTGAAGAATTGGCAAAAGTTCTATTAACTGACAAGAACGATTTTTATCATTAGTATGGGTCGGACTACCCGCCCAAACAATACCGACTTTTAATTTTGTTTGAGATATTTTGAGTTTTGGTTGTGAAGCTGCTTTTAAATAAGGAATATCCGCTAGAATAGTTTCTAAAGTGGTTTTAAAGATATAGGGTAAACTCATCAATGGGCAATAGATATCAAAAGCAGATAAAGATATTTCTCCCGCTTGCATGATTTGATCAATTCCTTCCACTGTTTCAAATAGCGGCTTTAAAGAGTGAGTACAAACTAAAATAATTCGTTGACATCGCTTTGCCGCCATAGGAATATAACGAATAAATTGAATAGAATCTCCTGCCCCTTGTTCAGTATGAATCAGCAACGTTTTATCTGAAATATCTTCTCCGTTCCATTTAGGTTGAGGACATGAAAAGGGCGTAAAAAGTTCTGTTTTCCAGCGCCATTCACACTCAGCAAAACCCTGTTCAAATTCTCCCGTTTGTAATAGCGTCATCCCTAAATTATAATGTGCTTTTGCATAACTGCCATTGAGACGAACGGCTTCTCCATAATGAAAAATAGCTTGTTGAAGTTGTCGCTGTTGAGAATAGACATAACCTAAACTATTATGGGCTTCAGTATGATTGGGATCGATTTCTATCACTTGCTTTAAAACCTCTATTGCCTCAGAATATTGTTGAGTATCTCCTAATGCCACCCCTAAATGATATCTAGCTTGTAAAAAGTCTGGTTTAAGCTTTAAGCATTGCCGATAATAATCAATAGACTCCGCTATTTTTCCTTGATGATACAGTTTATTTCCTTGAACAAAAATCTTTTCAGATTCAATATTTTCAGGTTGAGGTTGAACCACCTCGGCTAAAGCTTCATCGGGTAAAATATAAGTTCCGGCAATTAAATCTTCATTCCAATCAATAATTTCTGGAAACCGAATATTGGGTAAAACAGAAACAGCAAAAATTTCTTGTACTCCAGCTTCAAACCGTAAAAATGCAACCGTTTCTCCCGTTTGTAAATTCACTACCCAAACCCCACAATTTCGTTCATTCAGTTGAGTGATTTCCATACCACTAAAAACAGCAGTTTCTCTCACTTGCGACAGTCCAATAAACGCTAAATTTCCCCAAAAATCAAAGCCACGGGTAAAGCCAGGAAGCTTTGTAATAGTCGTTAAATTTCCGTTATTTAAATTAACCGTTGTCAGACTCCCTTTTCCTGACTCTAATACCCACAATTGTTCACCATACCAACGGGGAGAATGAGGCATTGAAATTCCCCGACTAATAATCTCATTCGTGTCAATATCAATTAATAAGCCACCATTGACTTTATTCTGTCGCCAACCCGCCGGAGTATCCGTTTCACCTAAAGCCGTGACATATTTAGGTTGACCATTTTTTAGACTCAAACCATTCAAATGACAGCGGTCTGTTAAATCATATCCGGTGATAAAATTAGGTCGCCAACGAGGCACAAAACTATTAGGATGACCGAGGGTACATAGACAAGAAAACCGAGTATTAATAAACCACAATTCATCCTTTACCCATGCCATTTCATGAATATCAATATCTCCTGTCATATAAATACTTCGAGGAATAAAACAAGCATCATGTTTTCCAGCAGGTTCAAGTTTATTAGCAGCGGCTGGAACATTGCGTAAATCCCAAATTTGACTACCCGTCCCCACTGCTATTTTTTCGTTATCTGCGGCAATTCCCATGGGCTTTTTAAATTGCCGAAAGTGAGTATTAATGCTTTCTCCATCTGGACGAACTACAATTAATTTACCCGCTTGATAAGTTGAGATAACGAGAGAAATTCCTAACTGATTTAATAAGTGAGGAAAGTTAGTGGTATGAACACTTCTGAGGGTATGAGTTTCAGGATTCATCTGATTTTTATTAAAAGAAGACATAATTAAATAATGTTTTTAATTTATACGAATTTATCTAAAATACATTGAATTTTATATTACCAAATTGTCGATAAATCTAAACTAAAATCCGGTAAAATATCTTCACCGGATACAATATCAGGATTAGTTAAAATTTCCGGCTGTTGCTGAGGGCGATAAATTTCAATTTGTCGTTGTTTACGATTGATTAACCAACCTAACTTTGCGCCATTTTCGATATATTCTTCTAGCTTTTTACGAGTTTTATTTAAACTATCATTCGGTGACATTAATTCCACGACAAAATCTGGACATAAAGGGGCAAAGCGTTCCTTTTCTTCCGGTTTTAATGCATCCCAACGTTCTAATTTTATCCAAGACGCATCGGGTGAACGTTCTGCACCATTAGGCAGTTTAAAACCACTACTAGAATCAAATACTTCTCCTAATTTATATTTCCGGTTCCAAGCCTGAAGTTGATAGTTCAAATCTGCATTAATTTTACCTGTTTCACTCCCTGTTGGTGACATGATAATTAATTCTCCAGTTGCCGTACGTTCAAACTGCAAATCATCATTATCCTGACAAAGTTGCCAAAATTGTTCATCAGTTAAATTGATTTTAATTTCAAAAGTTTTCGGTAAATCAAGAAGAATTGTCGTCATTGTTTTACTCCTTACCAAATAGTAGATAAATCTAAAATAAATTCAGGTAAAATATCTTCACCGGATACAGTATCAGGATTTGTTAATATTTCCGGTTGTTGCTGAGGGCGATAAATTTCAATTTGTCGTTGTTTACGATTGATTAACCAACCTAACTTTGCGCCATTTTCGATATATTCTTCTAGCTTTTTACGAGTTTTATTTAAACTATCATTCGGTGACATTAATTCCACGACAAAATCTGGACATAAAGGGGCAAAGCGTTCCTTTTCTTCCGGTTTTAATGCATCCCAACGTTCTAATTTTATCCAAGACGCATCTGGTGAACGTTCTGCACCATTAGGGAGTTTAAAACCACTACTAGAATCAAACACTTTACCTAAATTATTCTGACGACTCCAAGCTTTTAATTGAAAGATTAAATCAGCATTTCGTTCTCCTGTTTCACTTCCTGTAGGTGACATAATAATTAATTCTCCCGTTGCCGTCCGTTCAAACTGCAAATCATCATTATCCTGACAAAGTTGCCAGAATTGTTCATCAGTTAAATCTAGTTTTAATTCGATTGACTGCGGCACAGTAAAAGTGAGTAAGTTCATGATTTTATTCCTTACCAAATAGTAGATAAATCTAAAGTAAACTCGGGTAAAATATCTTCACCGGATACAGTATCAGGATTCGTTAAAATTTCCGGTTGTTGCTGGGGGCGATAAATTTCAATTTGTCGTTGTTTTCGATTGATTAACCAGCCCAATTGTGCGCCATTTTCGAGATATTCTTCTAGTTTTTTACGAGTTTTATTTAAACTATCATTCGGTGACATTAATTCCACGACAAAATCTGGACAGATAGGTGGAAATTTATCTTGTTGTGCGGTGGTTAACGTATTCCAACGTTCGGATTTTACCCAAGACGCATCCGGGGCGCGTTCTGCACCATTGGGGAGTTTAAAACAGCCGTTAGAATCAAACACTTCTCCTAGTTTATATTGACGGTTCCAAGCCTGAAGTTGATAGACTAAATCTGCATTAATTTTACTGGTTGTTCCTCCAGTTAGTGGCATAATAATTAATTCTCCAGTTGCTGTGCGTTCAAACTGCAAATCATCATTATCCCGACAAAGTTGCCAAAACTGTTCATCGGTTAGATGAATCTTTAATTCCAGAGGGCGAGGTATATCAACAGTAACAGTATTCATAGCAATCCTTCAACTATAATTAAAAATTACTTCAATTATAATGATACTATTCACAGATGCGTTCGCTATCCAATTTTACAATATTCTTAAAACATAAAAATAGAGACAGTTCGCGCTGACTCGGTCTGCTGCCAAAATGTCTCTATCCTTTACGATTCTAAATTTTATCTTTCAACTAAACCAATTGAAACTGGTTAGAATTATTTAAATCTAAACCGGTTACCCCTTGAACAGTTGCAATTCTTTCTTGGACTAAGTCGCTGGTTTCAAAAATTAACGTTGAACCATTATTAGTGTCTCGCAGTTGATAAGTTCCTGTACTACTCAATTCAATGATATCTTGATTAATCACAAAATCTTTGATAATGGCTTGACCCACTGCACTATCACTAACGGTAGCAGCATCATCATCATAGTAAACATTAACAGAATCTCCGAGAATAAAGGTATCTGCCCCGGCATTTCCTCTTAAAATATCTCGTTCTGCGACACCAATATCTCCATCGGGATTAACCCCAATCAGAATATCATTTCCATTATTTCCAACGACCGTATCACTGCCATTTCCGCCAATTAAAGTATCATTTTGATTGCCGCCCCGTAAGATATCATTATCAGCATTTCCCTCAATTAAATCACTTCCCCCTTGACCATTGAGAGTATCATTTCCTCCTAAACCACTGACTGTATCATTTCCGCCTAAAGCGTTGATGCTATCATCTCCTTCACTTCCCACTAAATTATCGGCTTCCGGTGTAGGTTGTGTCGCGACAAATACCGCGTCAAAAGCATTAATTAAACCCGCCCCTGTAACATTATCAAATCCAGGCGCAGCAATATCAGTTGCCGTAGATTCTAAGCGATCATAGAGTTCGTTGGGTGTAAAATCAGAGTTAGCCTCCAATACTAGCGCCCCCACAGCCGCCGCATGAGGCGCAGCCGCAGAAGTCCCGAAGAAGTTGGGGAAACCATTCCCTTCAAAATCGCTCCCAAAAAAGGTAGTATCTGTACCGTCAATGGCTGTAATATCCGGGACTTGCCGCACTTCAGGGGTCGTTAAACGTTTGCCTGCTGGGGTAAATAAAATGGTGGTGGGGCCTTCGGAGGTAAACGCTTCGGGTGTGGTCGGGTTAAAATATGGGGCGGCGGCTACAGCCATTGCACCCGTTGCGGCTGGATGAGAAAATACCGTTGGACTGTTGGTGGCAAATTCTTGATAGATATTGCTTGCATTAGAACCAATTCCAAACGGAATATATTTTAACCGTTCAGGTTCTGGCCCATCAAACAGAGTAATTAATACATCAAAATTGGTTTGACCGGTATTGTTATTAAATACTAAAAATTCAACTGGGGTTTGGCTAGCAATATTATCAATGAAGGATGAAGCGACAATATTACCATTGGGGTCAAGCAAATATACATCAACATCGCTATCTACACCATTGGTCGTGAAAAACGGATCATCCCATTGTAAAGACAGCCGCAATTGACTATTATTGGGAACTGTAATCCGCTGCCGAGTATCCACGCCAGCACCGGGGTCAAAGTCATAAGCAGAAACACCCGTAAACACAGGGTCAGGGACAAAATCAACTTGTGTGGACTCATAAGCCACATCACCGCTATTACCCGCCGCAGAAAAATACGCCACCCCATCGGCTACAACATCATTCACCGCCAGACTGACAGCGCCATCTTGAAAGAAAGGTTCTGTAAGATATCCAATATCATCGACAATAATATCAGCACCATTGGTAGCTAAGGCCCGAATATTATTGGCAAACCCCGCGACTCCAGTAAAAGCCGTGGCAAAGGATAGGTCTGCACCGGGGGCTAAATCATGAATTAATTGCAGCATGGCGCGACCTTCATCAATACCGCCGCCACCTAAATCTTGCAATACATCGATATTATTCGGTAAGTCACCACTGCTAATATCGCTGGCTTCTCCGCCTAAATTATTGTAACTATCGCTGAGAACACCAATTTCTATCCCTGTGCCATCGTAACCAACAGGTGAAGCGTTGCGGACTAAGTCAGCGTCTAACACCGAGTCGGCTTGACTGGTGACTGAACCCACGTTAATAATCGGTTCGTAAACAGGTATAACCCCGAGTAACCCTTCCGAGGCTAAAGATTCTAACGCCTCAAGTTGAGCGATATTAACATATCCTTCGATAAAATATAACTCAGATTCTAAACCCGTGAGTTCAAAGCCAAAGGGTTCAAGGTCTGTCAGCAAACTCTCTGGGTCTGTGGCTGTAATTCTGACTAAAACCTGGTTTCCGGTATTATCTAAAATTAAGGTTTGGTCATTGACAACTTCGTTAACGCTAGAAGTTGTTGCGGGAAAGGTAAACGCCTCAGCCAGTTCTGACAAATCTCCAGAAATGCGAGAAGATTTGAGTAAGCTGCTAGACGGTAATTGGGATTCCATATTTAAGTATTGATGATGAACAACAAGTATTCCCTGAAGGGAAATTGAACAAATGTACCCTGGTTGTCTCATCAATCATTGAGAGTAGACGATCTCAATGGGTTGGATTGCAACTTTCATTCAGGCTGAAAGTGATGTCAATGGTTATAACATATTGTATTTGAGATTCGGTAGTCCCCTATTTGAGTGATAACAGGGATTGATGAAAGTTTTTTATTATTCTTATTTGTTATTGCAGGGAATAGACAAGCTGAAAAAAGCTAATGGTTGGTCTCCGACTCTCCCCGTCTCCGACTCTCCCGTATCAACCCTAAAAATTTATAGATTATTTATAAGGACTCAGCTACATTTTGCGATCCTTAGGCTATCGCTGTAGAGGTTTTTTGTCAAACATAGAGAAGGGGCGTATTTCAGCCCCT
>CAYSWY010000020.1:86032-92813 GCA_964434975.1 uncultured Lyngbya sp. | reverse complement strand
TATAGCAATCCTATCTGAGTTATAAGGCAGTGGCTGCAATCTTGCTATAGACATTCCTAACCCCTAACACCTAACCCCTAACACCTAACCCCTAACCTCTAACACCTAAAAATAATCCGTAGTGAACCAATCTCTGATAAAATCAAAGGCTGTGCAATAATAACAATTTGAAGACTGTAAACAAACGTTAAAATGAGCCAACAACACCGAATTACTCTTCTTCCAGGCGATGGTATCGGCCCCGAAATTATGGCTGTCGCGGTCAATGTGTTGAAAGTAGTGGGTGAACAACAAGATATCACATTTGACTTCCAAGAAGCCTTAATTGGGGGGGCGGCAATTGATGCCACAGAAACACCTTTACCCGAAGAGTCATTAGAAAAATGTCGCAATTGTGATGCGGTGTTGTTAGCAGCCATTGGCGGTTATAAATGGGATAATTTACCGCGCCATCAACGGCCAGAAACAGGTTTATTAGGGCTACGGGCGGGTTTAGAACTATTTGCCAACTTACGTCCCGCCACAATTTTACCCCATCTGGTAGACGCTTCTAGCCTCAAACGAGAAGTCGTAGAAGGGGTTGATATTATGGTGGTGCGTGAATTAACTGGCGGGGTTTATTTTGGTCAACCTAAAGGTATTTTTGAAACCGAAACCGGGGAAAAACGCGGTGTGAATACGATGGCTTATACCGCCTCAGAAATTGATCGTATCGCCCGTGTAGGCTTTGAAACGGCACAGAAACGGGGGGGTAAACTTTGTTCTGTGGATAAGGCGAATGTATTGGATGTCTCTCAATTATGGCGCGACCAGGTGACGGCCTTAGCCAGTGAATACTCCGATGTTGAGTTATCTCATTTGTATGTGGATAATGCCGCCATGCAATTAGTCCGCTGGCCGAAACAGTTTGATACTATCGTCACCGGGAATTTGTTTGGGGATATTCTCTCGGATGCTGCCGCTATGTTAACCGGGAGTATTGGGATGTTACCCTCAGCCAGTTTAGGCGCGTCTGGGCCGGGGGTATTTGAACCTGTGCATGGATCTGCTCCCGATATCGCTGGCACTGATAAAGCGAACCCTCTGGCTCAGGTTTTAAGTGCGGCGATGATGTTACGGTATGGGTTAGATCAAGCCGAAGCCGCAACTCAAATTGAAAAAGCCGTATTAACGTTACTGGATCGAGGATATCGCACCGGAGATATTATGTCAGACGGTATGACTTTGGTCGGCTGTCAACAAATGGGTGAATTATTAGTGAAGGTATTAGAAGAAAAATAGTGGGTAGGGGTGAAAATGAAATTCATTCTTTGATATGACTGACTTATCCTTCAGTGTTTATAAGCAGCAAGTTCTCAACGACTTTAATCACCGCCCTCACTATGAGAATGAGTTTCATAAACAGGCTGCTACTCGGTTAGTAGAGTTGGCAACATTACAACCGGGTCAGTCTGTTTTAGATATTGCGACTGGGACAGGTCTAGCAGCTATTGCTGCGGCTAAAATTGTTGGGTCTACAGGCTGTGTTTTAGGGACAGACTTTGCTATAGGAATGTTACAGCAAGCTCAGCAGAAAGTTGAAACTTTAGGGCTAACAAATATCACATTTGAGCAGATAGATGCCGATCGGCAACCATTACAACAGAGTCAATTTGATGCAATTCTTTGTTCATCTGCAATTGTTTATTTGACAGATATTCCAGCATCGCTTCATCAATGGTACAACGCTTTGAAACCCAATGGAATTGTAGCCTTTTCCTGCTTAGCAGAAACTTCTCCAAGCACTTCTGTGTTATTTCGGACAGTCGTACAAAAATATGGCAATACTATCTTAAACCCAAATCAGTTACTTGGAACTCCTCAGCGGTGTTTTAAAATACTAGAAAGAATTGGATTTGAAAAGATTTCAGTCATCAGTGACTCATTTGGCTTTTATTTGCAAGATGCCATGGCTGCCTGGACAGGTAATGCTAAAAGTGCATTTGGCTTGTGTGATGTGAAATGGTCAGAGGAAAAGTTAGAGCAATGCAAGCAAGAATACTTGATAGAAATAGATAAAGCTTCTACTGAACAAGGCTACTGGAATGATATCACAATGTTTTTTGTCACAGCTCGAAAAAAAGAGTGAAACTTGAGCATCACTGAATTAAGTGCGATCGCCAATTTAGTCGGGTACATTGCTGCTGTAAACACACTATCGCAATAGTTTTAGAAGATTGCCCTCGCACCCGCGACGGCTTGGCTGTATCACTCTGATCAGAGATAGTGATACCATACCAAATCTACTGAATTGATGACACTTCAGTTTGATGAGTCTAAGATGTCACTATCTCTCAAAAGACTAATGGTTTTAATTCTCTGCTTCGATAAAATGTAACTACAGTAACAGATTTTATTGAGAAAATTTTGATAAGTATAGAAGACTATAAAAAGTAGACTGAAATTCTAAATGAAAATCGATACACTGTTTAGACTGATTCATGGGGACTAGGCTAAAATATTGACATTTAAAGCCATTCAATCTCTCTACTGATTTTACGCAATGATGGGTATCTATCATTTAGAAAACACTTACCAATACGTAATTTTTTATAATTGGATGCTCTCAGTTCAGTTAATTGTTAGGAAATACTGATATTAATTGATTAGCTAAATTTTTTATAAAAATACTAGATCGACTTGCTATATTAATAGATAGTTTGAGAGATCATGCATCAAATCAACACTGGATTATTAAAATTTTAAAAAATTAATGGTATTAAGGTCGTATTTTTTGATCAGAATAATCAATGATAGCTTTTGATTCTCTATCTATGGGGTTTAAAATAACTATGAGTAAAGTATATTAAAATTTTATTAACAAATAAAACTATGATCTTCACAAAGATAGTAAATCAAAAGAAGTCGCTCTAACGGTATTCGTAGTAAAATTGAGAGATTAACCCAAATATTACATATTATATAATCTTTAGTGATTTCAGGACTAACAAATATGACTGTACCCTGGGATAGTGTTCACAGCTTTTTCACAATTTAAAGAATTGATGATAATATTTAATTAAAACGGATTACAGATTCATCATTACTTCAATCAGGGGAAGTGATTTTGAGCTAATTTTAAGGAGCGCAGCCATGCTCAGTAATAGTTCAGATTTCAAGCAAACAATACAACACTGTAGTCAAGTGGAAGCTAGCTTGCAATTAGAGACAATTTCTGATAAAGCCTATAAAATTCTGATTGTCAATTACGAAGCGGGTTTACAACAGTTAATTCAACAGCGATTTGAGAAAAAGATTCAAGCTGAAGAGTTTCAGTTTATGTTTGTGACGAATGGAGACAATGCAGTAGAGGCTTTAAAAAGTGAGTGTAAAGCTGATGTTGTTTTAACAGATCTAGATCAATCTGAAATAGATGGCTTCATGCTACTTAGCAGAATTCACGAGATTGACCGCTCAATCAAAACAATTGTTTTATCAGCTGATAATGATCTGGCGACAGTTAGAAAAGCGATGAATTATGGCGCTTTTGATTTTATTCCGAAGCCAGTCGATGTAGAAGATTTAGAAACAACATTAAAAAATACATTGATTTCGGTTGAAAATGAGCGTCATAAACAACAACATCATCAGCAAATAAAATCCCATTTAGTCTATAATGCTTTACATGATTTACTGACTCATCTCCCGAATCGTTCTTGGTTTATTAGCCTGTTAGAACATCATATTAAGTTAGCAACTCGTAATAAAAATTATATCTACGCAGTTCTTTTTATTGATCTAGATCGATTCAAAATTATTAATGATACTTTAGGACATTCTATCGGAGATTTATTATTAAAAGGAGTCGCAAAACGCTTAAGTCATTGTATTCGCTCAGTTGATACAGTGGCTCGCTTTGGCGGAGATGAATTTGTAATTTTGCTAGAAGAAGTTAAAGATATTCATGATGTCATTCGAGTAGCACAGCGAATTCAAGAACAATTATCTCTTCCGTTTTATTTAGAAAATTATGAAGTTTATACAGGTGCTAGCATCGGGATTGCATTAAGTACAATTGGTTATCAACACTCAGAAGAAGTATTAAGAGATGCAGATGCAGCGATGTATCGCGCCAAACATTTAGGCAGAGGCCGTTATGCAATCTTTGATCCAGAAATGCAAGCCAGTGCCATGGAACGTTTAAAACTAGAAGAGGATTTACGCAATGCGATAGAAAGACAAGAATTTTGTTTACATTATCAACCGATTATTGGTTTACTAACAGGACAGTTACATAGTTTTGAAGTACTTGTTCGTTGGGATTCTATTGCTCAAGGAATGGTTTCTCCGGTTAAATTTATTCCATTAGCTGAAGAAACTGGATTAATTACACCGTTAGGATGGTGGGTCTTTCAAAAAGCTTGTCATCAATTGCAACATTGGCAACAATTGACAGGCCATTCTAATTTAAGGTTGAATGTCAATTTATCTTCAATTCAGCTAAAGCAAGCTAATTTTGTGCAGCAAATGGAACTGATTTTAAAAGAATCACGGCTTGACGGTCAATCGATACAGCTTGAACTGAATGAAAGTTATTTATTAAACAATGTCACAGGTCAGGTTAAATTGCTGAAACAGTTAAAACAGTTAGGCATTAAACTGTGTATTGATGATTTTGGTACAGGGTATTCAGCCTTAAGCTGTTTGAATGAATTTCCGATTGATACTTTAAAGCTAGACCGAAAATTTGTGCGACAAATTGATCAAAATCCAGAGGTATTTGAAACCGTTAAAATGATTATTTCCCTGGCTCATACTTTAGAGATGAACGTGATTGCTGAAGGCGTAGAAAACTTAAACCAATTGGAAAAACTGCAAGCGCTTGGCTGTCATTATGGTCAGGGTTACTTTCTCTCCCAACCTCTACAAGCAGACGCGACTGATTCATTTTTACAACCGGATTATTCGTTTAAGATTTTGCAGTCTTAAAAATCAGGTTCTTCTAACTCTGAGGGGTTGGGAGTAATTGGAGTCGTAGAATTAGTAGAATTCATCATTGTACTGGGTGTTGCTGGAATAGCCGCAATAATTGCATCAATTACTTTGGCAACGGGTAAAATTTGCATTCCTAAATCGGGTGGTTTTTGACCCTTTGGAATAATGGCTCGTTTAAATCCTAACTTCGCTGCTTCTCGTAAGCGTAATTCTAACTGAGAGACTGGCCGAACTTGACCCCCTAAACCCACTTCTCCGATTAAAATAATCCTCGGATCAACCACGCGATCGCGGAAACTCGCAACAATAGCAATCGCAATTCCCAGATCAGCAGCAGGTTCTTCCACCTTTAACCCTCCGACAGATGCCACATAAGCATCCAGCTTTGATAACGGAATTCCCACTCGCTTTTCTAATACGGCTAAAATCTGTACCAACCGACTACTATCAACCCCTGTAGCGGCACGACGCGGCGAACCATGACTGGCTGGACTAACTAACGCTTGTAACTCTACCACAATGGGACGAGTCCCTTCCATCGCCACCACCGTTGAAGTTCCCGGTGCAGATTCATCTCGGTTTCCCAGGAATAATTCCGAGGGGTTTGCCACCTCCTTTAAACCATTGGCAACCATTTCAAACACCCCAATTTCATGGGTAGCACCAAAACGGTTTTTCATCGACCGTAATAAGCGGTGGGAGGCAAAGCGATCGCCTTCAAAATACAACACGGTATCGACCAAATGTTCTAACACTCGAGGGCCAGCCAGCGACCCATCTTTCGTCACGTGACCGACAATAAACAACGTAATATTTTCTCGTTTTGCCACCTGCATCAAGGCCGAAGTACATTCTCTCACCTGCGCCACTGAACCCGGTGCAGAAGTTAAACTGGCAAAATAAATGGTTTGAATACTATCAACAATGGCTAAAGGCGGTTTAAGGGACTCTAATTCTCTTAAAATCACCTCTAAATCTGTTTCTGGCAATAGATAAAGATTAGATTCAGTTTCAGATTCAGTTTCAGTCTGACTCTGTTGCGGATTTTGTGTAGAATTTTCTATTACAGTTGCATGACCATTGCCATTAGGTTGTTGTACTGAATCTTCTGTTTGATCCTCTGTATCGGTTTCATACTCTTCGATCAACCGTTGCGATCGCAATTTAACCTGTTGTCCGGACTCTTCAGCCGAGACATACAACACCTGGGATCGACGCGCTAAGCGGTTTGCCACTTGCAATAATAACGTTGATTTACCAATTCCGGGTTCTCCCCCAATTAACACCAACGATCCCGCAACAATTCCCCCACCTAACACCCGATCTAATTCACCATAACCCGACGGCATTCTTTCCAGGGCCTGATCGGCAATTTGAGATAACTTAAACGAAGAACGAGGCTGTCCGCTAGTCTTGGCAACGGGTTCACCCATGGGATCTGGCTCCCCATGCAGAGTACTCCAACTAAAGCGCTGTAATGAAGTCGGAGCAGGCTGTTCAACCTGTTCTGCTAAGGAATTCCAAGCATGACAACTGGGACACCGACCAAAATACTGAGAAAATTCTGCGCCGCATTCATGACAAACATAGAGAATTCGAGGCTTTGCCATTGTAATCGTTGCGAATAAATCGCTCTTACCGCTGCTGTTGTTTATTGTCTCATGGCCAGCCTGTAAACGGGTAAAAGGATTTCCGTATATCGAGATCTCAACTATAAACAGATCGCAATAGTTTTGAGTTGAGTATTTTTATACCCGTTTTGCTCTTAGCGATCGCCTCTACTCTCAAGGGATGAACTATAAACAGA
>CAYSWY010000020.1:1660-85932 GCA_964434975.1 uncultured Lyngbya sp. | reverse complement strand
TCGCAATAGTTTTGAGTTTAGTATTTTTCTGTCAGTTTTGCTCTTAGCGATCGCCTCTACTCTCAAGGGATGAACTATAAACAGATCGCAATAGTTTTGAGTTTAGTATTTTTCTGTCAGTTTTGCTCTTAGCGATCGCCAATACCCTTATCCAGTTATGGATAAACCATCTACGATAATCGAAGGAGTATAACAAGAATCATACCAATCGGCATCTGCTCCCAAAGCAATCACCTGTTTTAGAGCTGTGTAGACATTTCCCGCCACCATAGTATTCTTAACTCGACCTAAGATTTCACCATTCTCAACTCGATATCCCAAATCAACATTAATCGAAAAATCTCCTGTAATACCCGCACCCCCACCTAAGACTTGATCGACAATAATTCCTCGATCCATCTGTTGAATTAACTGCAAGAATGTTTCTTTTCCCGGTTTAACCTGGATATTGAATAACCCCGGAGTCGGATAACTATTGAGTCCGGCCCGAAAACCGTTTCCAGTGGTACCACTCCCCAGCATTTTACCCGTGGTTAAATCGGTATAAAATAACTGTAATATTCCATCTTGAATAAATACAATCGGACGAGTTACAATCCCTTCATCATCAAACGGACAACTAAACGGCCCGGTTGTCGGAGATTGAGAAATCGTTAAATTAGAGGATAATACAGCAGTGCCTAAGCGATCGCTCCAGGGAGAAGCCCGTTCTAGCACTTGTTTGCCATTTAACGCCGCTGAAACCGTTCCCCACAGCAGATCAGCAGCTTTAGCCGTAAAAAGCACTGGAACTCGCCCCTGAGGGGGAGAAACATTCTTGCGAGTCCAACTGAGGCGCTGTAAAATCCGATCAACAATCATTTGAGGTTCGAGGGTTCCCCGCTGAGTTTGACCATCAGAAACGCTTAAAAAATCCGATCCCCTCACCCACTCTGTCTCTAAGTACCCACTTAAGGTTGTATCCACATGACCATACTCCAAGCCTCGAGAATTCACCAACCGAGTAGATTCTACTTCGCAGTCCCACTCTGCCAAACACAGCACCTCTGGATATTTGTCTCGCATTAAGCTAATGGCTTCTTGTCCCCAACTCACCAGTTGTTCCATTTCAACCCAATGTCCATCTTCGGGATATTCAATTTTAGAAGTATCCTCTGCCAGTTCAATGGTTTCGGGGGGGTTGAGTTGACTTAAAGCGATCGCACGATCAACTAATCTTTGAGGATCAACCGGGCCATAGGCAACCGCCAATCCTGGACATCCGTCCCGCCATAGTCGTAACGCCGTACCCTCTGATTGAATACTTTCAAGTTGTTTCAGACGGTTGGCTTCAAAAAAAACAGGACGCGCCAGGGAATGGGCTTGAAATACCTCTGCTGCTTCGGCCCCAACTTTTGCAGCCAGATCCAGAAGCTGTTCAGCAGATTGGTCATAGGTCATGGATGGTTGGCATAGTGTATGGTTCATGGTTTATCCTACCTTGACGAGGGTCACTTTTTGACAATTCTATTGCAGAGAAACTTTACAGGTGATTAAGTTGTGATACTGGCATAAAATCAATACTCTTGTGATGTTCATGTCGTTTTAGATGATCAAATGGCTCTGATATCGAATAACTGCTTCATTCAAAAGTTAACTCAAAGCTATGGTTTAATGGTTGACTTTTTTTGAGATTAAATCCTCGTATTTTTGTTGCTTTTTGAGTACAAAACACTTGTTGATATAAAACCTGACTCAGATCGCTCTGATAAAAATCATCAAGATTGTATTTCTCTGAAATTATTCGCCCCATTGATTCAGGGTCACTAAACCAGAACATCTCATCAAAATCTCTGGGTTGCATGAATTATTACTCCACATTATTGTTGCGCCACCTGTTGACTTGATTCAAAAATTGAGAGAAAAGAACCGGAAAGCTTTATATATTTTAAATTTTAGTGATTTAAAATCAAGCTTTTGTTAAGACAAACTTGAGCGCAGGTTTCTATTGATGCATAGTGTAGTGGAGTAATCACTTATGCAAATTATTCATATTATTTTTCTGATGGATTTTTAATGCTTCTGGGGTGAGATGGCGAAATGAGTCTGAAATTTTATTGTATTGACTCTCTTCAGAAGATTATGGTTGAGAGTACCCAGTAAAATCTTAATTTTCTGAAGCGATCTGACCAATTATTGATTAAGTGTCTGATAGGCTGCGGTAAAATAAATAATCTATCCAGTAAGTGTCCTGGCACCAAATGCACCCGATCTGTGGCTGATAGCCGTGCAGAGTTAAGGGTTTGGGCTAATTCACCCTACAGCTTTAGGGTGCTGGTAATGATTAAATATCTCCCTGTTTCATCTGAGAGAACTGATTTCCTACATGATAACTCCGAGTGAACTGAATTATTGTTATCGAGTGCTAGAACTCAAACCTGGGGCCTCTCTTGAGTTGGTGGATCAGGCTTATAAAGATTTAGCGTTTATTTGGCATCCCGATAGAATTCCAGAAGAGAACGAACGACTCAGGCAACGAGCACAGGAAAAGTTAAAAGAAATTAACTATGCTCGAGATCAGTTGCGATCGCTACTTCGGCGCAGCTCAAATTCTCACAGTCGCCCCCCTAGATATTCAAATCCCCGTTCGGCTGCAACACCTCCTGCATCTAAACCTCCTGCATCTAAACCTCCTGCATCTTACTCCCCTATCCCTCAACCTCAATATCCCTCTCAATCTTCTTCCCCGACAACCACCTATAAATCGCCCACAGCACCTCAAAACTCACAACGTCCCCCTGTTCCGTCTGCCTCGGCTTATCCCCAAAGACGATCCTATCAACGTCCTTCTGCTCAACCCGATATGACCGGAGCCAACTTACGAGGGGCTAATTTAAAAGAAAAAGATTTATCTGGTCGTAACTTAAGTGGAGCAGATTTAACCCAAGCAAATCTGAGTGATGCTTTCTTGCATGGGGTTAATTTAAATGGGGCTTGTTTATATCGGGCTAATTTATTCCGAGCCAATTTCTTGCAAGCAGATTTACGCTATGCCAATTTACAAGAATCGAATTTAATTGGGGCAGATTTAAGCGGAGCAGATTTACGAGGTGCTAACTTAACGGGAGCAAATGTAGGAACAGGCGATCGCATTATGGTCAAGTTAACCGGAGCGATCTTAGCTGGGGCAATTTTACCCGATGGTAGTGTTCATCCTCAATAATCAAATAGAGACGCAGTATACTACGCCTCCACTCTGTCAATTCCGGTTAAGAGCAATCGTTTAACCCAACAATACTATGCTTGAAATACCTTTTTATTCACAGCAGTACTGGGGGCTAAGGGTGTCCACAATAGTAAAGCAACTAATGCTAAACAAACAGAAGCTTTTGTCGGTTCTAAATACTGATTGGCTTGAGTTTTAATGACATCTAACTTCAAAGTCGGCTGAGAGAATAAAACCGTTTCTGATTGGTTATTACCGTATTCTAATGCCAAAATTCCTGCATTCTGAATGGGCTGTTGAGAAGCAGAAATGCCTGTATTTTGGATTTGTAGAATCTGTGATGTTTCGTTGTGACGAGTCCGAGCAAACAGATTTAATCCATTAAATTGGTGTTGTTTGTCTTGATAAGACTGGGTTGTTTTCTGTCCCCAAATGAATGCTTCTAAATTCTCTTTACTCCAGGTATGACTTTTCCAAGTTGCCTCAAAGGTCTTGACTTCTGACAATTCAATCACACCATCTGAGTTGTAATCAGAGGCTTCAAACGAGCCAGAGAGGGTGTCAGTGCCAATTTGCTGCTGGAAATGATATTGACTGGGTGAAGTGGGGAGTGCATGCCAAATTCCAACACTGACGGCTACCCCGGCAGCAACCGCGAAAAGATTTGCTATATTCTGCTTCAGGTATTGGCTTGATTGAGTTGCTGTAGAAAAGAAGCTCATAGAAATAACCCCTGTTAGATTGATTAAGTCTGTTCATGAAAGACATATCTCTTAGCTTAGGGAACTTATGCACTTTTGATCAATTTTCACTCACTGGCTGATAGGACTTTATTTACTGCGAGTTGAATGGGTCGATTTGTGTTTTTTACGGCTTTCTGATTGATCGAGGTGAGCCAGTAACCGCCGTGACAGCTTTAACTGACCGTTGAGTACTTCATCTGACAGCAGAATCATTGCGAATAAAATTGATAACCCTAAGATATCCATTTATATTTAATCTAGACTTAACTAGACTGTACAGTTTTATTTATATCATCAACAGGATAGACTGTACAGTTTGGTTTTGTCAAGCCACAAGCGGGTGATTCATCTAACGAGTTGAAACGGTCATCAGCTCAACCCGTTCACCCGGTTTAACTTCAAGCACTCTTGTTGAGAGATTGTGGCGAACTAAGCTAGAGCGAAACGCTTCGATACTGCCTTCGGGTTTAATCAATGAAGCCAGCACACCTTCAAACTCAATATCGTTTCCCGCCGCTGTCGGTAACATCACTTGAGGCTGAATCGATTGTGCTAACTTTAAAGCTGTTTCGGCTCCCTGAATAATCGGCCCAATCAATGGCAATGTCAAGTTAATCATGGGCGTAATCACCACATCAACCGGTGCAAACTCCTTCAGTTGGGGATCGTGATAGCCGTGGGGTTCATAATATAGTTTGTGATCAGTTGCCAATTCTTTCAGCAGGTAAGCATTTTCCACAAGAGTTGGCCCGATGGGAGAGCCAGGCAGGGCTGTAATTTCAATTTGATTCGCGAGTGTATAACGTTCGCCATGGTCTAAAGTTTTAATCTGAGTGTAGCCCAACTCTTTCACCACTTTTGTTGCATTCGGAGACCCGACAACCGGAATACTTTTGTCTAGCTGCTTTAATGTTGGGGTATGGGCGTGATCTTCGAGTCCCTGAGACAGTAAAATTAAATCAATATTTTCTGGAATCGCAACAGAGTGGGGACGTTTTCCTTGAAACAACCAGGGTAAGTTGCCGAAAACCAGCGATCCCACTAACCAAGGATCAAGTAGAATACGTTGATTGCTAATTTCTAATAGCCAAGAGTTGCTATCAAGCCAGGTGAGATACATAGTCTTTTACGCTTTGACATTAGTTTATATTGTAAAGAAACTTTACGATTCTGGCGGACAATCCTCTGTGTCGAGTGGTATGGGATGTCGCTAGTGGAAAAGTATAACGCTGGCTGTAATGATGAGGTGATTTTAGGGCTTCAAGGATCATCAGTAATATTAATAATATAAGGATGATAGCCATCAGACTGGTAGGAACCCACCCAAATCTGATAAGTTCCTGAGAGCCATTGACCTGTGATTGCTGGATTAATCCCTTCATGATTATCGTTACACCAACTTCCTCCTGGCCCTTTAATCACAAGCACAGTATCGGCATTACTTTTAACTCGTAAACTCAGATAATTAAAAAAATCCTTCAAAACTAAAGTATGGTCAGGTTGTTGGTCAATAAATCCATTGCACGGGCCCGTTGAAGTATATGCTTGTCCAGTTGTTTTTTCTGCTAATACTGAACCTCCACTCAATCCACGCACCGTCAGGGGGTCAGGAGTAAAATTCGGGGATAGAGTAATATTCTGAAAAATTGGAGGTGATGTAGAACTCAGAGGCCTCCCATAAGTAAGCTGAGGGAAGAATAATGAGCTAAATAAAGCGATTACTGTAGCGCAACCCAAAGTGAATGGTATTCGATATCGATGGCGCATGGGGTGGAGATCAAAATCAATAGTCTTTGCTTCATCATACTGAGACATTATTTTGATTCAGTATAGTCAGCTGATCCCCTCTGTTGCCTTAGCCTACCATCCGCTATAGACACGGGACATATAGCGCGACGTGCAGGCAAGTCAGCAAGTAACGCTATATCCCTAAGTCTATTAAGTAATTAATCGATCTAAAACTTAAATTTTAGATGCAACAATTTGCTTTAATTGTGTTGCTACCCAGTCGGAAGCTTCTTGGGGAATTAAATGTCCGACTTCTTCTATTGTGATTAAGTTACTATTAGGAAGCAGATCAATAATATCAGTTTTAATCATATCGTAAGGAATCACTGGATCATCAGTAGATGCCAATACTGTTACAGGAATTTGTAATTGTGAAACCTGATCGGCAATAGAATTATTCATCCCCTCTAACAACCACCAGCGCCAGGGAATTTGTTCAATGTTTTGATGAGTTTCTATGACTACCGCCTGTTGTGCCTCATTTAAAGGCTGTTTGGTGGCATTTTTCAAGGTGGTTTTAGCATTTTCCGGACTGGGATGATTATTTAACATCCGCTGTTTTTCTTCATCCGGCATCGGTTCAGTTGTCACAGGTGAAGGGGCAATTAATACGACTTTTTGCGGTGGATTTTTACTATTTGTAGCCACCTGTAATGCAATTTTACCCCCCATAGAATGCCCAATTAAAATATAGTCTTGAAGCTGAAGATCTGCAATTGCATTTGATACAAATTCTGCATAATATTTTATACTGGGTTTCTCAGGGCAAGGTGTCCCACCAAATCCGGGTAAATTGAGGGCAATACAGCGCATATTTGGGAGTTTTTCTGCGACCCATTGCCAGCTTTTAGCCGCGCCACCAAAATAGTGGATAAAGACTAAAGTTGGCTGACCTTTTCCCCATTCAATTCTGGAAATATTATCGATTTCAGTTAACATTTTATCTGATATTTATATAATTTTTAGTGATGGACTGTTGCAACGGAACCACCATCAACGCGGTAGTTAGAACCCACCACAAAACTAGACTGTTGAGAACATAAAAACGCAATCACAGCCGCGACTTCTTCCGCTTTACCGCGACGGTTTAAAACTAAGTGAGGACGTTCTTCTTTTAAGAAACTATCAATGGCTTCCTCAAAACTTACCCCTAACTCTTCGGATCGATTTTCCATCATTTTATCGGTCATTGGGCTAGCCACAAATGCAGGAGAAACCGAATTAATTAAAATACCATCTTTAGCATAAGCTTTTGATAAATTTTTAGTGAGATTAAGAACGGCTGCTTTTGCGGCACAATAAGGCATTTCATCAGTATAAGGTTGCACAGCATCTTCTGAAGCCACCAATACAATGCGTCCCCAACCTGACTTTTGCATCTCTGGAATAAACGCCCGGCACACTCGCACGGCTGCCATAAAATCCACTTCAATGGTTTCTAACCAATCTTCATCAGTCAGTTTTAAAAATTCTTTTTGCGCCCCTGTAATTCCGGCACAATTTACTAAAATATCAACAGTTCCAAACTCAGCTAAAACTTGTTTTTTTGCAGCTTCAACTTCTTCTAAATTGGTTAAATCGGCTTGAACACCAATCACTTCTCCAATTTCATTAATCTCTTCAACGGTTGATTTTAACGGGTCAGAGGTTTTATCTAATAAAGCTATTTTTACGCCTTCGGCGGCTAACAGTTTCGCCGTTGCTTTTCCCATACCAGAGTCGCCGCCAGTAATTAATGCGACTTTACCTTTAATTCCAAAATCCATAACTTTTTGAGCCAGACTGATTTCCTTACTAATTGTATGAAATGAGATAGACTATTTTCCTCTATCAGAAGTTAGGAATCAGGAGTTAGGAGTCAGAAGTCAGAAGTTAGAAGTCAGGAGTCAGACGTAGAGACGTTACATGTAACGTCTCTACAGGAGTCAGGAGTCAGGAGTCAGGAATCAGCGAGGGGCGCGAGTCAGACGTAGAGACGTTACATGTAACGTCTGTACAGGAGTTAGGAGTGAGGAGTGAGGAGTTAGAAGACAGGAGGACAATGTTGCCTATTTGCCTATTGCCTGTCTTGGTCAGCGTTCCCTACGTGCTTACGCACACGCTACGCGAAGGGTGATTTAAAATCACGCCCGGTCAGACCGCTATTTGCCGACTTGCCTATTTGAAATATTGACCCAGATTATTGCTGAAAAAATAACCTGGATCAATAATAGAAGAAATCCTAAGAGAAGGTAAAGTCTGAACCGTTGAGGCTATTGCTATTAACACCTTCTAACAGTAGTTGATTACCGTCAACAAAGCTAAATAATGCACCATTATTAGTATTTGTCAATAAGCCTTGAGACTTCATTTGATTTAGCCAAGTTGAACTATCAATTGATCCAACGCCTTGGAAGGCAATTTGATCGGTTCCCGTTTGGAAATCAGTGATAATATCATAACTTCCCCAACTTCCCCAATTTCCCCAACTAGAACTGGCGTTAGATGTTCCCAGCATTGCATCTGAACTGACTGATAAACTTTGTTGTTCGGCTGAATAGTTAGTAATTTGATCGGAACTGTCTTCTTCTTCTAACCAATCTTCCGGCAATTCTAACAGAGAATCTACCCATTCTCCATCGTTATCATCACTTTGATATTGATCTTCATCCAGTAATATTTCAGCGGTGGCTTCTGCGTCTTTGACCTCACTGAGTTCTTTAGTTTCAACCACAATGGCATCGGCAGTGGCTTCTGCAGATCTGACCTCGCTTAAGTTATCGGTAGAGGCAACGGCTGTTTTTCCTGCTATTGAGGCTGTTTCCTCTATTGCCGTGAAGTTGGAAGAAGCGTCAAAACTTAGACTATATAACCCTGTGGTTGAAACATTAATTCCAGAGAAGACAAATGTATCATTGTCACCGCCTCCCGTCATCGTGTCATTTCCCCAGCCGCCACTGATGAGATCGTCGCCATTATCGCCGTAAAGACGGTCATTTCCCCAATTTCCATAAATTGCGTCTTGATCATCCCCACCATAGACCGTATCGTTTCCTGAACCCCCTGCCATTAAATCTTTGCGATCGCCACCATACATCAAATCATTCCCTGATCCCCCCAGGACTAAATCTCGGCCATCGCCGCCATTGAGTTTATCTGCGCCGCTATGACCAAATAACAGATCGGCACCACCGCCACCCTCTAAGGTATCATTTCCCCCCCAACCGTTGAGGACATCAATGCCGAAACTGGCGTAGATTTTATCACCGCCGGAAGTACCACTTAGCCAGTCATGACTAATTGTTCCATATTGAACATCATTACCGAGATTATCGATTAAATAATCTGCAATTAATTTAGTGAAACTTTCGTTAATTTGAACGACGGTAATATCAGTCGCCTGACTAAAGGTTCGGCTATAAGTCCCGGTTCCAGCAGCCGTTACAAAATCATCTCCATTGTTACCGTCAATATCCATAAAATCATTATTGCCAGTCAGGGTAATATTACTACTATTTCCCCAATCTACATCGCCAAATTGATTAGAAGAAACTAACTCTCCATCCACACCAAAATAATCTAAAACTTCAGGATTATTCGGATTGGAAATATCCAGAACAACGAAAGAACTTTTTGATTTGGCTTTGCTATATTCTATATCTTTATCTTCAATTTCTTTAGCTTCTAAATCTAAATCGGCTGTAAAGTTAAATGAGAAGGTTTCATTGGCAGCAATACTAAATTCTGCTCTGACTTCGGTGTTGCTTTCACTAATTCCGTAAAAATCTTCTTCTAATGCTTCTACAAATGTTTCAGTAAATAAAGTAGTAAAGGCTGGATCGTTGATAAACAGTGCAGATGCATCAGATAAAGCCGCTCCCACCCCGCCATTGACTAAAGCATTTAATTCGGCTGAAGTTAAGCTATCTGTTGCCGCATGAGAATAGTTAAAAAATGTTGCGTTTCCAGTGGCATCAGCATAGTTAGGATTAGGATGTGATCCAGAATTAACAGGTTGTAAAAAGATCGTTGACATGAGTAAAAACCTCGTTATATTTTCTAGAATTTCGTGAAACTAAGAGATATTTAGTTTTGCAGCGGTAGATGTAACCTAAAAAATGATGAATGCAATTGATGAATAAACTCTGTCTATGCTTATGGGTCTGTTAACAATGAATCGAAGTAAAATAAACCCAGACTAAACAAACTGAAAATCATTGGCGCTGAGTTCATTTAAACTCACTCCTTCAATTAGAACTTGTCCGCCAGTATTGAACTGAATGATAGTATTTGAACCCGAGTTTCTGAGATATCCTTGACTAACTAATTGATTGAAATTTAAACCACTAAAGTTGTGGAATTCAATTTTATCGATACCAACTTGAAAGTCTAAAATGCGATCATATTCTCCGCTGAGAAAGCTGTTACCCTGTTCAAAAATAAATCGATCCTGACCTGTTCCCCCAGTCATTTGATCGTTCCATGTCCCACCTATTAAAATATCTTGACCGCTATCTCCAAACAGTTGATCGTGTCCACTGCCACCCAATAAGCGATCGCCACCGCTACCCCCAAATAAGCGATCGTCCCCATCATCTCCCGTTAACACATCGTTTCCCGCTTCTCCCCACAGTTGATCTTGATTTTGACCGCCTTCTAAGCTATCGTTACCCTCCCCCGACCACAGCCGATCATCGCCTCCTTCTCCCTTTAATAGGTCGTTTCCGCTGCCTCCCACCAAACTATCTTGACTTGCACCCCCATCAAGGGTATCGTTGCCAAAGCTACCGTGAAGCTTGTCGTCTCCATCCCCCCCAAACAGCTTGTCATTCCCTTCTCCCCCTTCGAGAATATCGCTGCTGTTATAGCCATTAATGGTGTCATCACCCAGGCTGCCATAGAATTTATCTTGGTTTGAAGTGCCATTAAGTTGGTCGTTTTCTAACCCGCCGATGATCACATCCGGGCCCAGTTGCGCGGCTAAAGCATCTCCAGATAATTCAATTTGGCTAGAATTCAGTTTGACTAAGGTGAGATGAGTGGCGTTATTAAAGGTGCGTTGATAGCTACCCGCAAAGGCATTGGCATTAATAGAGTCGATGCCATTATTACCGTCTAAATCAATGACTTGATTAGTGGTAAAGTTGACATTATTACTAGAACCACTATCAACATCCGCAATGTGTTCTCCTGAAATTAATTCTCCTGAAATACCGAAATAATCGAGTACTTGAGGCTGATTTATATTTGAGGTATCGAGAACAATAAAGGAGGTTTTACTATTGGCAAGATTTGATTCGGCTAAGTTTTCAATCTCCTTGGCGCTGAGATTAATGTCAGCATTGAAATCAAAGGAAAAGGTTTGATTAGAACTAATATCAAATGTCGCAATAACCTGAGTTTGGCTTTGACTATCGGCGAAATAAACCCCAGCTTCTCCAACGCCAGCGGTTTCGGTAAATAAACTGGTAAAGGTGGGATCGGCAATAAAAGTAGCATTAGCGTTAGCGATCGCGTTGGCAACTCCTCCTTCAACTAAAGCATTTAATTCAGCGCTGGTTAAGCTATTGGTGGCAGCATGGGAATAGCTAAAAAATTGAGCGCTGCCATCAGCGTTGGCAAAGTTTTGGTTCGCCGTTGAATTGTTAGGTTGTAGGAAAAACAGTGTTTCTTGTGACATAAAAATCTTTTTTATCCTGAGATGAATGGGTGTCAGCAAGTAGGCAAGTAGGCGATCGCGCAACTGATTAAAAATCCTGAATTCTGATTCGGTGACTTCTAACGGGCGCATGCAATGCGCCCCTACCTGACTCCTAACTTGCGCCATACACCCAAAACACAGCCAAAGAGTTCAAGATCTTAGATTAAGGTCAGGAAAGATTGAGACGCTAAAACATTGGCATCAACCCCAGACACCAGCGCGATCACGTCACCGTTGGCGAGTAAGGCAGCACCACTCCCTGCATTGGCAAGGGACAAGCCAGCCGTTTGAGGCACTCCGATCCGGTCGATACCCACTTCAAATCCTTCAATTTGAGCAAAATCACTGCCTGCGTTACCCACGTAGAAGTAATTGCTGCTACCCGGTTGACCGACCGCAAACACATCTCGGCTGCCGTCGGCACTGCTAACTAACAGATCAATTTCTCCCACACCGTTTGTAGCGGTGGTACTCCCTTGGAAAAAGTCTTCGCCGCTGCCGCCATTTAAAGTATCGTTGTTACCCGCGCCAACGAGGGTGTCATTGCCGTTATTTCCTTGTAAGTCATTGGCTTGACCATCCCCAACTAAGGAGTCACCAAAGGCAGATCCGAGGACATTTTCAATATCAGTTAAACTATCTGTGCCACCAAAACCATCTGTGGCGGTAGAAGCACCCAGATCGACAGTGACAGCGGCCGGATCGTTTTCGTAACTGGCGGTATCAATATCCGGGCCACCATTGAGAATATCGTTACCCGCACCCCCAATTAAGGTATCATTCTCTTCCAGTCCGCTGAGGTCATCGTTACCCGCGCCACCGTCGAGGACTTCGGGGCCGGCTGTACCTGTGAAGACATCATCGCCGCTATTATCAACAGGAGGTGCAACGAAAGTCCCGGCTGCTAATGCCGTATTTTGTCCGACAATTTGTCCGATGATTTCAACTCCACCACTCACCGGAACCACAATAAAGGTATCATTACCTAGAACAACACTGGCAACCGCATCGGGATCGTTGACTTGAATTTTATCAACTCCATTTTCAAAGAATTGAATAATTGCGCGATCGCCTTGTCCGAGGAAATTAATCCCACTGACGGTAAAGGGATCTCCTGCGCCGCCTGCATAAAAGAAGCCTTGTTCACTCCCTAAAACGAGTAGATCCTGTTCACCATCTGCGCTGACGACACCCACACCATCAATCACAGCCGTGGGGATCAGTCGGTCTATTTCTCCCGCTTTTGCACCACCCCCTCGCAACGTATCTCGTCCTAAACCGCCTCGCAGGGTATCGTCACCATCTCCACCTCGGATGTCATCGTCACCGCCAGCATCATTTTGAAAGGTAGAAGACAGATTATCACCACCATCGAGGAAGTCATTCCCTAAACCCCCAAAAACCGTATCATCTCCCCCACCTGCCGAGACCACATCATCTCCATCACTGGCTTGAATTTGATCGTTACCATCGGCTTGACCGAGTGCATCGCGATCGCCAATCAGTCGGTCATCTCCTAATCCTCCTAAGATTAAGTCATTGCCTCCTTCACCCGTTATCGTGTCGTTATCTAAACCGCCGAGGAGTTCATCGTCTTCTGTCCCCCCGAAAATTCGGTCATTCCCTAACCCCCCAATGGCGGTATCTTGACCGAGTCCCCCATCCATCACATCAAAACCGGCTTCCCCTAAGAGTAAATCGTCACCGTTTCCCCCCACCAGTACATCTGTTCCCGTAATTTCACGAGTGGCCGGATCTCGAGTATTGGTGCCACCAATTAAAGTATCGTTACCATCTCCTCCATCTAAACCATCGTCATCGCTACCCCCGTTGAGAATATCGTTACCTGCACCGCCAAAGATTTGATCATTATCATCGTTACCAAAAAGTTGGTCTTCTCCATCTCCCCCTTCGAGTGTGTCGTCACCATCATCCCCTCTGAGATAATCGACTCCCCCGAGTCCTTGCAGCAGGTCATTACCCCGACGACCAAATATCTGATCGTCGCTATTAGTCCCTTCTAAGGTATCTGCGCTGTTAGTTCCACTAAAAAATGCCATATATAGTTTCCTCTATTTTTAACAATTTAAATTTGATATCTATGCTTAGGTTAGTTAATTCTGTATCAATAAAGATGCCAAAATGGCACTTTTTTGTATTCTTAATATTAGGAAAACTATGTTATAAATAGTGCCAAGATTTCGGACTTCCTAACAGAAAATGAATCCAACAGCAAGTGATTTATTCTAGCTTTACTAAAGCTTTAAATTAGGGGAGAACAATATAAAGCTTTGATAAAAAGTTAAGATTTAATTCGTTATATTAATTCACGCTTCTTATTTTGACCTCCCCATAATCTCTCTCAGGATTGATATAAATTTTCTCGTTTGATATCTACTTTATTAAAAATTATGCTTTATACTTACAGCCTCTAGCTCGAACCTGAAATATATGTTTCAATTAAATTTGCTATTTCTGGAAAAAATAATGATTATTAATCTGCTCTGAATCAATAATTTATCTTTCAGTCCCCCCTGGGCAATACAGATTAAATGATTTCTGCTTTTTTAGCTAAGAAGTGATAGAATTAAATAGGATTTAAGCTTTAAAATTAAATGAATTGCATCAATTTAAAATGATTGACATAAATTCAGCAAATCCATAAAAACTAAATTAAGTAGCATTTTCTGAGAAAAAATAGAAATATAAAGCGGTTTTTTTAGAGGATTTTACAAAGATAAATCCGTGAAAATAGTTTAAAATAATTAAATTTAAAAATCTTCTCCGGCTTAATAAACTCTATTTGATTATTAAGTGTGTAATTATTGCCAAATTGGCAACATAATCAGCTTCGATCTTGTTTTAATGATAGATGTATAAAAATTAGATCACCCTCCTAATAATTGTTTGTCCTTTAATCACTTACACCTATAGCTAAGAATTGTATATTCATTTAGCTAAGAATTTTACATTCAAGCAAGGGTGTATTCAAGCAACGGATGATAAACTATGCCTGCAATATCAATATCAGACCGCTCTAGCTCAAGTGTAACCAGTATCTCTGGCTCAATTAGTGCTGTGGTTGACAAAAGCGGTTCAACCAGTAGTGGTTCTATTACTGTTGTTTCTCCCAACGGAGAAATCACTGATTTACAAAATATATTTCAACCGGGAGGGACTAGTAGTGAGGTGGGAGTATCCGTCAGTGTATCGGCTGATGATGTCTCAATTATCACAGAGGACTTGACAAATCCCCCTGCCATTGACATCAATCTCGATGATGCACTTGACAATCCTAATCCTCCAGAACCTGGGTTAAATCCAGATATCGTTTTACCCCCCACTGATGAAGAATTTTCGGTAGAGATTTCGACTGAAGATCAAACTTCAACCACAATAGATAGTATTTCCGGCGAGGTTAGTGTTTCTTCACCTGGAGACGGTGACGGAACGACAGCCGTTGAGGTCACAACCGATGGAACCACCACCAATACCACCTTACCTGGGTCATCTCTAGGGGTTCAGATTGTTGGAGATGGCGACGATCAACTCATTGGTACTGACAGTCCAGATGTATTATTTGGAGATGGCGGCCACGATACTATCGAAGGCGGTAGTGGTAACGATACTATACGGGGTGGAATTGGAGACGATCTGTTAATCGGAGGAGACGGGGATGATGTTCTCGTCGGAGACTTCGGTAACGATACCCTAATTGGTGGTACGGGTGCAGATGCGTTTGTTCTGCGGCCTGGAACCCTCACCCAGTTTAGTACAGGGGATATCATCACAGATTATAATCCGATTGATGGAGATCAAATTGTGGTGATGGGAGATGCCGAAAGCCTGGGATTTGAACCGATTGATTTAGACGGAGATGGTAGTGCAGATGCTACCTTAATTCGCGTCAATTCCACGGTGAGTGAAGGGGTATTGGGAATCGTCCTAGGAGCAGTTGACGGGGCAGGTCAACCGACCCTAGGACTAGATAACCTGACGTTAGTATAGAGAGGTATCTTAAGTTTCAGTTTAACACTTGATACCTTTAACTTAAAACAATGATTAATCTTTCTAAAGCTTCTATTGAACCTGACGATATGATTCGCTTTTTGAAAAGTCGGCTGCAAATTAAGGATATTTGCCATAATATTCTGTGTCAAAAAGTGATTGGTCAGGCCGCAGAGGAACGGGGAATTAACGTTTCGCAAGAAGAAGTTGAAGAAGAAGCAAATCGACAACGGTACGCCAAACGGTTAGAAAAAGCAGCCGATACTTTGTCATGGTTAGCCGATCAAATGGTCACCGCCGATGATTGGGAAGCAGGGATTTATCAACACCTGTTAACTCAAAAGTTGGTGAATGCTTTATTTGATTCTGAGGTTGAGAAGTCCTTTGCTCAAAACAAACTTGACTACGAACAAGTGATGTTGTATCAAATTGTTTTTGCAGAGGAGGCGTTAGCTCAGGAGGTATTCTACCAAATTGAAGAGGGTGAAATTAGTTTTTATCAAGCGGCTCATCTCTACGATATTGAGAAGCGTCGCCGCCTCCTCTGTGGCTATGAAGGACGACTCTATCGCCATAACCTAAAACCAGATTTGGCTGCTGTTGTTTTTGGTACAACCCCAGGGGAAGTTGTTGGCCCGGTTTGTATTGAAGAAAATTATCACTTGATTCAGGTTGAGGAATTTATTGAAGCCGAACTGACCCCAGAACGGCAGCATGAAATTAAACAACGAATGTTTCAAGATTGGCTAATGAGCGAGCTAAATTATATGCTGCACAATAGTCCAATGGATGATTACGAATTTTCTTGAAGAATAATTGTTTGTTGTTATTCATTAGTGATTAGTCATGGGTTCCCCGCATACGCGGGGACAAACATTAGTTGAGAGATTATTGGTAATATCTTTATTCATAGTTTCAGAAAAATTGTGAGAATAAAGACGGGTTGTTAACCTCTATCTCTTCGTAAATTTAATGACTAACACTTAATTATTTACAATAAGAAAGATTCGATTAAATTCTATAAAATTGCATTTAAAACCCACAACTAAAAACTAAAAACTAAAAACTAAAAACTAAAAACTAAAAACTAAAAACTAAAAATCAATGACCAATATTTTAATTTTAGGAGATGCCACCGATGCTCATGCGGCTCATCTCAAACAAGCATTAGAACAAGCAGGAGTCTGGGTTAACTATCTCAATATCCGACAATTTCCCAGTCAATTACAACTGTCTTGGCAACCTCAACAGCAACAGGGTAATCTATATTTACCAGGCGGTATTCAACTGGCATTTGATCAGATTAAAAGTATTTTTTGGCGATCGCTATACCCTGTACAAATACCCGCCTTAGACGACGCTTATCAACATCGGATTGCCATCAATGATTCTATGAGCGCATTACAAGTACTGTTTAAGGCTTGTCCGGCTCGTTGGGTGAATTCTTGGCAAGCTTATCAATTTCATAAGGAAAAACCCCTACAACTGAGTACTGCCAGTCAATTGGGGGTAACTATTCCCGGCACTTTAATTACTAATAATCCTCAAGAAGTCATTGCTTTTTGTGAGTCTTATAAAAAAACTATTTTTAAACCTGTATATGGTGGCGCTCACACCCAACCCATTACTGCAGCGCATTTAGAACCCCAACGCTTAAAAGAGGTTTTGAGTATTGCGCCAGTGACGTTACAAGAGTTTATTTCAGGCACAAATATCCGCACTTATGTGATTGAAGATAAAGTGTATGGTGCAGAAATTCGTACGACTGCAATTGATTTTCGAGAAGATACTCAAGCCGAATTAATTCCTATTACTATTCCCGAAGCTATTCAAGCACAATGTTTAGCGATTGCAAGAGCATTTGACTTAGAATGGACTGCAATTGATTGGCGACTTAAACCCAATGGAGAGTATGTCTTTTTAGAAGCGAATCCCAGTCCCATGTTTATGTACTTTGAACAGAAAACTGGATTTCCCATCACTCAGAATTTAGTGGATTTATTGATTAAGTAGTTCCTTTTGATTAGGACAAGGTGAATGAGGAATATAGCCTGAAGCCAGAGCAGTTTTTAAACTGTTCCCCGTTACCCGTTCCCTAAAAAAGACAAATAAAGACAAGGAATAACCTTGCCTTCAGAATACCTTTCAAAGCAGTTATGGTGTTTCAAAGTCGCTACAAATTCCTATCTTAATCTCAATTACCAGAGTTCCTCTCCGCCTTCTTCACCGATAGCCATAGTCGTCACTTCAAACGGAGGTTTAATTGGTAAAGGTTCGGGTATTGGATGGGGTAAAGGTTGTGGTAAAGGAGTCGGACACCAGCCGCCTTCTTCACCGAAAGCTAAACTTGTGTAGATAGGTTCAATGGGTTTAATGGGGTAATCATAACCCCCTTCTTCACCTAAGGCTCGAGTTGTGGCAATGGAGAGTCCACCGCCTACAAGTGCTGCTTCTTCTGATGTAATTTCTTCAGAAAACTCTAGCTCAACGGTTTCAAGTTCAGTCGAGTTTAAATCAAATGGATGGCGCATTAGCATCGTCCTCTAAATTAGTAGTTAGCCTTGCTATAAAATTAATTTAGCTGATGCCTTGGTTGATTTGTTGCCACAATGGCAGCTTGTTAAATGCTGAACAATCTAGTTTTATGATTTAATATCGTAGACTTGAACGGTAGATAGTGAAGTTAAGCTTAAATTATTTTTTCTTTTTTTTCAAAGCCATGATGACGGCACTAAAGCTGAAGAACGCAATCGTGGTTGAAGGCTCGGGAGTAGAGACAATTGCTTCAGAATATTGAACTTCCGTCAATGTTAAGTAAATCGGTGTATCAAACTCCCGCTGGTAAGAACCTAAAGCAAAAAAGTCAGCTTGTTGAAAGTTTGAATCGTTAGAAACAACAGAATTATTCAGGACATCGATAGAAAATGGAGCGCTATTTTGGAAGGCAAATGCAGTGGTTGTACCTACATTGCTGAGGCTGCCGAATGTGGAGAGAGAATCACAAAATAATGGATTTTCGTCTAGGGATGCTCGACCACAAACGCTTAAAGAAACATCGGCAGTAGAAGATGAAAACTCAGTGTCTTGACTCGCGAAGGTTTCTAACCCGAAGAAGATATTAAAATCAAAAGAAAATATTTCGCTTTCTCCAGCGTCTGGATTGAGGAAAAAGTTTGCTAAAACGGTAGATTCGGTATTGGATTTTCCTAAATAATCTCCGCCTCTTCCTAATGCTTCATTATCTATTTCGCTACTAACTAAACTACTATTATTCCCTGAAGTCTCGGATGGGAAAAAAGCGATGGTACTAAAATCTGCTGTTGCAATAACATCTCCATTTGCGGCTTCTGCTGCAATTGATTCTTCTCCTGAAAAATCATCTAATGTATCTAAATCTACTGTAGAGCCAACCGGTGAAATTGCTCTTGCGGCTGCATCAACAGAAACTAATGAGGATTCAGCATTTGCACTAAAGTTTGTTAGATTCACTAACGTTGTCGAAGAAGCAAATGTTGCCGCCTGACTCGGAGCAATACTAATACCCAAGGTCGATACAAAGGGAACAGTAAATAGCAACCAACTGACCCGAAAATTAGGGTGAATATTCATTTTTAATCTCTCTTTGGAACTCAGGGTGACTTAAAAAATTGAGAGTAATTGATAAGAGATGAGATTACCTCAGTAAGTCATCTCTTGATGGATTTCAGTCTAGGGTGGTGGATGTGAACCTCGTTATGACTGCTATCTTAGCCACCGCGTCGCTACGAATACAAGGTAGTTATTTAAAGTTTTTTTGTTTTAATTTAAAGATTTTGTAAAGCCACAGCAAGCTTTCAAAGTACTGTTATACTTTGAAGTATATGTATTATAAAAACTACTTTTGGCTCACGAGAGACTTTTTGTTCTCTCTATTTTAAAGAAACAGTAAAGATGAAGATTCTTTTATGAAAGATTGATAAAACTCAGCCAATTTTTTGCTAATGAACTTAACAGTATGGTTTAGAGTCTGATATTCAATCAAGACTAGTATAGCATACATTACGATTTCTGTTAAGTGCTTTAATAAGCAAACTGTTATAACACTCTAGATTAAGAGGATTGGGCAGAAAAGTCAATACTACAAGTGGCTCAACTTGCTTAATGTATGGAAGTGCTTCACAATCGTTAAGGTAAACCCTGCCATGCTACAGCCAGCAACTCACTCAGCCATAAGCGTTGTTCTGGGTTGAGTAAGTTATCATCAGCCAAAACCTCTGCTTGTAACTCCTCAAAGGTTTTCTGTTGAGCTCGAGCAATTTTAACCACCCCTGCAATTGCAGTTGCCACAACTTCTTCACTCACAGGCTGTTGTTGTAAAGCCATCATTTCTTGTAGAGTCGCGGGAATTGAGTTTTCCATAAAGTCTTTAGTGTCGATGATGTCAGGATAAGTTGGATGAGCATAAACACGCTCTAAACTAAAATCTTAAGTTAGAGTCAACGCGATCGCCGCAATTTAACTCCGGCAAGGTGTCTGACGGGGTGAACGCAACAACGCGCTCATTCAGGTTAAGCTACATTCAGTGCCATCTGGTACAAACTTGACTGATAATTATAAAATACTGTGTTCAAAATCTACATTTTTCAGCGGAGGATGGGGAATGGCTAACCCAAATGGTAAAGCAGTTAGTCTGATGAGTGCGCTCATTAAATTGGGCTTAATATTGTGCTGAAATGGAACCTTTTATATTTGTTAGCAGAGTTGTTATCACTCGACTGTTACAATTATTAGTTTGCATTGCAGTTGAAGCATGGGTATTAAAGCGAGCGCTGGCTATTAGTCCCAAAACCAGTGTGGAATATGCGGCGGCAATTAATTTATTAGCCCATAGCATTAGCTGGCTAATTTTTTTCACCTTAGAACCCATAGCACCTAATCTATTGAAGCAACAATTAATTATTAATTTAACTTTAAGTATTAATGATGTTTCATTATTTTTTATGGGATTTAGGATGTTAAGCTTTCTCATGTTTTTAGTGATTAAATGGCAAGCTTTAGAACTCGTGAGATTTATAACGGCTCAAGATGCAACAAATCCGGCAGCCACAATTCAACAAGGATATCAATTTAGAATTATGGTCAAAGCCCATACAATGAGCCATGTGTTAATACTGTTAATCTTTTTAATTAAACAGATAGAAATGAATTAATATTATTTTAATCACTTAAACAGTTATGAATGATCTTCAAGAATTTCTCAGTCCTATTCTGCCGCCTAGACCCTTTCACTGGAAAACATTCTTACTCTTTAGTATTTTCATCTGGATATTATCTGCCGCAGTAGAAACTGATGAACTATTACAAGATCGCTTAGCTATTTTAAGCTTAATTTTTTTAATTGTAGGTATTTGTTGGAGAACCAGTCAGCCTCCTTTTGTTATTTTTGGAATTCCCCTCAGTCCGTGGATCTGTGGCGCACTGATTAGTGTACTACTGTCCCAAAAAATGATAACGTTACCATTGTTTCCTTTACAGGTTTTCCCCATTCTCTCCGGCTGTTTAATTTATATTGTAGAATTTTTTAATGACAAACTAAATCTTCGTCCTTCTCCGCCATTAATGCGACCTAACTTTATTTTGGTGATGCTGAGTCATTTATTAATAAGCTGTTGGATCAAGTTTTATTTTGTCATTGTTAATAATCCCAATATCATCAATAATACAACGATTGTCAAAAACACTTTATAGTTCATCAATATTACTATGAGAATATTAACCATTGCTCAGAATACCTTTTGGCAAGTCCTGCGCGATCGCGTTTTATATATTGTCGTTTTTTTCACTCTATTAATGATAGGTGCAGTCATTCTAATCCCCGAAGTTGCCGCCACAGCAGAACAAAAAATTATATTAGACTTTGGTATCGCCGCGATTGATTTTCTCAGTTTAATTATTACTCTGTTTGCCAGTACTACTTTAATTAATCAAGAGATTGAAAGACGAACTGTTTATTTACTAATTGCAAAACCCATTAGCCGTTTTGAATTAATCGTGAGTAAATATTTTGGTTTATCGGCAATTTTAGCAGTACTGATCAGTGCTATGATGCTAATCTATTTTATTATTCTGAGTTTGAATCAAATTCCTTATCCCATCCTCAGTTTAATTTTATCTGGAATATTTCTCTGGTTAAAACTCTCTTTAATTGTGGCAGCGGGTTTATTATTTGGTGTTCTGACAAATTCTCTCTTGGCAACCCTATTAACTTTAGGAGTTTATATTATGGGTAGCTTAAGTCGAGACTTACTCAATATTGGTCAATTTAGCGAAAATCTCACCATTGAACGCTTGATGACAGGACTTTATCTGATTTTGCCAGATTTAGCCCGACTCGATCTGAAAAATGACGCAGTTTATGGACAATTTCCCGATACTGTAACCTTGTTCACCAATATCACCTACGGCATTGTTTACACAATATTGCTCTTATCTATTTCAATTGGGATTTTTTCACAAAAAGAGTTTTGATTGATGATGATTCATTCTGGGTTATTCGTTCTTTATTGTTCAGGCGAAGTCCAATAACACCCAATACCTAACACCCAATATCCCACACCCTTTTCTACCCAGAAACGCTATATATAAAAGTACAAATGGAACGCTAAAAAAAATGGTAGAACAAAAATTAGATCAACTTCAATCACTATTTCAACAGATGGATCAGGCATTAATTGCCTATTCTGGCGGGGTAGATAGTACCTTAGTGGCAAAAATCGCTTATGATGTTTTAGGCGATCGCGCTTTAGCGGTGACTGCTATCTCCCCTTCATTATTACCCGAAGACTTAGAACAAGCCCGTTTACAGGCTGCAACAATTGGGATTTTTCATGAGGAAGTTTATACCCAAGAAATGCAGAATCCCAATTATACCGCTAACCCCGTTAACCGCTGCTATTTTTGTAAAAGTGAATTACATGATACGCTTAAACCCCTGGCTTTAGAACGAGGTTATCCTTATGTGGTTGATGGGGTGAATGGGGATGACTTGCGGGACTATCGCCCAGGCATTCAAGCCGCCCAGGAAAGAGGGGTGCGATCGCCTTTAGCAGAAGTAGGGTTAACAAAGCTAGAAGTGCGAGAATTATCTAAACTGCTGGGTTTATCTTCATGGGATCAACCGTCTCAACCTTGTTTAAGTTCTCGGTTTCCTTACGGCGAAGAAATTACAGTGGCCAAACTCCAACGAGTTGGACGGGCGGAAGTGTATCTACGTCAACAGGGATGGCAAAATCTAAGAGTTCGTTCAGCCGGGGATACAGCCCGCATAGAACTGCCAACTGAACAAATTCAAGAATTTATCCTCAAAACCGATTTACCAACGTTAGTGGCTCAATTTCAGGCCCTAGGGTTTTTGTTTGTCACCTTAGATTTAGAAGGGTATCGTAGCGGTAAATTAAACCGGGTTTTGTCTACTGAGATCTCAGAGGTTTCTTCTGCTGTCTAAGCTGCTGAAAGAATGATACTCGGTGCGTCAGTCTCGGTGCGTCACTGACTGACGCACCCTACACTGTCACTACACCTTAATAGCAGCAGGTGTTTTGACAATGCGAATAACGTTTAATTTTTGAACTTGATTTAATTGTGTGGTTTCAGGAGATTTGGGTAAACAGACAATACTATCTTTTCGCATCGAAGTAATAGAATCACCTACAATTGAAAAAAGCTGATTAACCACCCAGTGAATGGGTTCTCCTTTAACGGGGATAATCTCAATTGTATCTCCTATTTTTAACGGTTCAAACAATTGCAAAATAATTTTATCTGCTGTCACGGCCATGACTAACCCGAGATATTCATGAGTGCCTGTATTATTACTGTGAAATTGTTGATAAACTGAATCAGTTCCGGCTGCTTGTTCTAATGATCCCGAAGAATAGTCTCGGTGGGGAACGGATTCTAATTCTGCTGCAATTTGAGCGCGTAAACTGGGTGTCAGTTGATGGTTAGCATAAGCATCTATAAGTTGCCGATACGCCCGACAAGTGGTTGCAACATAAAAAGCAGATTTCATTCTGCCTTCAATTTTTAACGAACAAATTCGATGTTGAAAAAATGCCTCAATTTGATCAATTCCCCAGAGATCTTTAGAAGACATGAATGTGACAGGGGTTTGAGAATGCTCTGTATTTGATTCAATTTGATAGGGAAATCGACAAGATTGAATACAACCCCCCCGATTAGAATCTCGACCTGCGGTAAAATTAGAGATTGTACAATGACCCGAATATGCCATACACATAGCACCATGGGTAAACATTTCAACTTCAATATCGGCGGTTTGACAGATTAAACCCGATTCAGCAATACTGACTTCTCGCCCGACAATTAATCGTTGAACCCCTAGTTTTTTCCATAATTGACCCGCAGCAGAATTTAAACAAGAGGCTTGGGTGGAAAGATGAATATTCAGGTTAGAACTGCGTTGAATAATTCGGATCATGCCTAAGTCAGACACAATTACCGCATCTACACCAATGCTATCGAGGAATTGACAATATTGTTCTAAACCGTCTAAATCTTCATCATGAGGAAAAGCATTTAGGGTGACATAAACTTTAGCATGATGACCATGGGCAAAGGTAACGGCTTGTTCTAAATCATCTGCTGTAAAATTATCTGCCCTTGCCCGTAAACCATATTTTTGTCCCCCAATATAAACCGCATCTGCACCATAAGTAATGGCAACTTTTAAGCGTTCTAAGTTTTTAGCAGGAGCAAGAAGTTCGGGTTTCCACATGGTTAACTATTAGATGGAAGAATGAACAATATTTTCTAAATTTTATCGCGTCAGATCTAGAACAAACAAAGATCGACTCAATCCATTGCAGAACCTTAATGTTTTCAGCTTACAATACTCCTTTTGAACTGGGAATTTGTCCGCCTCGTCGCTCGTCAATTTCAACTGCCATTTTTAGCGATCGCGCAAAGGCTTTAAATGTCGCTTCAATAATATGATGAGAATTAATCCCGTCTAATTGGCGGATATGGAGTGTCATTAAACTATTGTTGACAACTGCTACAAAAAATTCCCGTACAAGTTGAGTATCATAGCTTCCGACTCGTTGCGTGGGAATTTCTAACCCATAACTCAGGTGAGGCCGTCCCGAAAAGTCTAAGGCAACCTGCACCAACGCTTCATCTAAAGGGGCGACAAAATGACCAAATCTAACAATGCCTTTGCGATCGCCTAAAGCCTCAGCTAAGGCTTTTCCTAAGGTGATCCCGACATCTTCATTCGTATGGTGATCGTCAATTTCAATATCTCCATCGGCATTAACTTCTAGATCGATTAAACCGTGGGAAGCAATTTGATGTAGCATATGATCGAGAAACGGAACACCTGTCGCGGCTTTACAGATTCCTGTACCATCGAGGTTTAAACTGACACTAACATCGGTTTCTTTGGTGGTGCGTTTAACAGTAGCCACTCGGGCAATAGTATGATCGGATTGATTAGATAAGGTTGGGCGGTCGCTAATTTGCATGATAATAATGATTTTGTTATTAGCTAGAACTTGTTAAGAAGAGGTATAGTAACACAGAAAAAACTCTGATACTAACGTAAACCTTTACGAGCATGACAGGCGTGTACAGACGTTACATGTAACGTCTCTACGTTTGACTTCTATCACATTCCCATAATGTTATATCCAGAATCAACATACAATACCTGACCGGTAATACCGCTGGATAAATCGCTACAGAGAAAAGCGGCTGCATTACCCACTTCTAACTGCGTGACGGTGCGTCCCAGGGGGGCCGTTTCTTCCACATGATGAATCATATCTAAAATTCCGCCCACTGCTGAAGAAGCTAGCGTCCGAATGGGGCCGGCGGAAATGGCATTGACTCGAATTCCGGCTGATCCCATTTCACTGGCCAGATAACGAACATTCATTTCTAATGCGGCTTTGGCAATTCCCATAACGTTATAGTTGGGTACGACTTTCACGCCACCTAAATAGGTTAAAGTCACAATACTCCCCCCATCTTTCATCAATGGCTTAGCACCTGCACTCAGTTGTACGAGGGAATAAGCACTGATATCAAGGGCGCGGGTAAATCCTTCGCGAGAGACCTGACTAAAGTCTCCGGATAGATCATCTTTACCAGCGAAAGCTAAACAGTGAATCAGGATATCTAACTGGCCCCACTTTTCCTGAATCGTATCAAATACAGATTGAACTTGCCCGTCGTTTTGTACATCACAGGGTAAAAATAAGCTAGGGCTGAGAGGTTCAACTAATTCGCGAACCTTTTTCTCAAACCGACCTTTTTCATCTGGAAGGTAGGTCACGCCTAAGTTCGCACCGGCTGCATGAAGCTGTTGAGCGATCCCCCAGGCAATTGAGCGATTATTGGCAATGCCGGTTACAAGTGCGTTTTTTCCGTTTAAACTAAGCATATTGAATGATTAACAGCGGGTATTATTGGTGAATAGATGGGTCTGACACATTCATTGTGCGTTATCATCTGCACAGGTTGAATTTTCGGTAGCAACCTACACAAATGTCAAGTACTATAGTCTTTAGATTGAGATAGATTGTGATTTTCTAAGTTTGACCTCACCCAAAAAAAATAAGCGAACTTGTTAAATTAGGTTAAACTGGTAATCATGCATTTCAGTGTAATCGAAGTTTAATTGAATCAAAGGGTTGCGAAACAATTCACTCACTAATCACGCTAAGCTGAATTCAGTTCAACATTAACTTATATTTTCTACAGTACAAGGGATGCGCTCGTGACGTATGATAGGCCTTTAGCAAATTTGTTCCATCAACTGGGGGGAGGTAGCTTTCCGCCAGTGGTTGAGAATTATGATCGGGGAAAGACCATTTTCTTTCCGGGAGATCCCGCAGAGCGGGTTTATGTTCTGATTAAAGGAGCTGTGAAGTTATCCCGTGTTTATGAAGCAGGGGAAGAAATTACAGTTGCTTTATTACGAGAAAATAGTGTTTTTGGTGTTTTATCTCTGATTACTGGCCATAAGTCAGATCGATTTTATCATGCGGTGGCTTTTACACCCGTTGAAATTCTTTCTGTTCCCATTGAACAAGTGGAAAAGGCCCTGAAGCAAGATCCGAATTTGTCGATGATGATGTTACAAGGGTTATCTTCTCGAATTTTACAGACAGAGATGATGATTGAAACCCTGGCTCATCGGGATATGGGATCGCGGTTGGTGAGTTTTTTGTTAATTTTATGCCGAGATTTTGGTGTGCCAGGACAAGAGGGGATTAGAATTGATTTGAAATTGTCCCATCAAGCGATCGCTGAAGCAATTGGTTCAACACGGGTGACGGTGACTCGTTTATTGGGAGATTTGCGGCAGAAAAATATGATTTCAATTCACAAGAAGAAAATTACAGTGCATAATCCTGTGATTCTAAGTCAACAGTTTACTTAAAGATTGCTTGATCTGCTACTGTTGAGTAGGCTTTGAGAAGAATGATAATATTCTATCGTTTGATAGTTAATTTTAATATTGATCGCCGTTAAATTAAAATTACTTTCTCCAAGCCCCCAAATAGTGGTTAAAATCATGATTAAACCCTCGATTTTAAAACAACTCAAATGACGGCTGGTGTCATCTTTGTCATTGCTATTTTAATGCTCGGAGGCGTAATTGCTGTGGTTAGCGATCGCCTCGGGATGAAGGTGGGAAAAGCACGCCTGAGTCTATTTAAGATGCGTCCCCGCAAAACAGCAGTTGTGGTGACAATTCTCACAGGGACTGTTCTCTCGGCCATGACACTCGGTATTTTGTTTGCGGCGAGTAAGCCTCTACGCCGTGGCGTGTTCCAAATGGATCAAATTCAACAGCGACTCAACCAAACGCGCAAGGATTTAACCCAGGTGATGGATGAGCGTAATCAGGTTGAGCGGGAATTGTCTGAGGCTAGCTCCGAATTGAAAGCGGCACAAGATCAATTAAGTCAGATTAACCAATCTTTAGAAGATACAAGTACTCAATCTGAACAAACTCAAACTGAATTAGCACAGGCACAGAAAGAGTTAAAAAAGGCTAAAGATCAGTTAAATCAGCTTCAAGATCAACTGAGTCAGGTTGATCAAGTTAAAGCGGAAATGGAACAAGAGTTAAATCAGGCAGAAACTCAGTTAAACGAAGTTTCTCAGCAAAAACAAAGTCTAGAAGCTGAAATTGACAAACTGAAAACGGAACGTCAAAATCTGATTCAACAACGAGAGGAAGTCAAAGCACAAATTCAACAACGGGATCAAGAGATTGCCGCGCGAGACAAGGAAATTCAGCAGCAAGATAAAGAAATTGAAGATCGAGATCAGATTCTTTTGACGCGAGAAGAAACCCTTAAGGATTTGGAAACGGAACGGGAGCAACTGGAAAAACAAACCGCTAAGCTGAAAGATCAATTGAATAAAATTGGGCGAAATTTTCGATTATTAAGAGAAGGCAGTGTGGCGCTCAAGCGCGGTCAAATTTTAGCCAGTGGTTTGGTCAGTACTGAGAATCAGCAACAGTCTCAAGTGGCGATTAGTCGGCTTTTACAACAGGCAAATTCAGTCGTGATTGATTCAATTCAACTGGGGAATGTGAATGCTGAGAAAGAACAAGTGATTCAAATTGCTCAATCTGAAGTTGAGGCTTTGATTGATGAGATTAATAATGATCAAGATTATGTGATTCAGGTGATTTCTTCGGCTAATTATTTAGTGGGAGAAAGTAAGGTAAATGTGTTTACAAAAGTTGAGCCAAATCGTTTACTATTTAGTTCCGGTGAAATTATTGCTAAAAATTCTATTGAGATTAATCAATTAACAGATGAACAATTACAACAACGCTTACAAGAAATTATTGATGCATCCCAATTTCGGGCGCGTTTTGTTGGGGTGGTTGATGGTATTGTTCAAATCGAAGATCAAGAAACAGAAACCCTACTCAGCTTCTTTCAACAGTTACAAAATCAGCAGCAACCCGTGGAATTACAAGCCGTTGCGGCTGAGGATACTTATACCATTGGCCCGCTGGAACTGAATTTATTAGCCCGTCAAAATGGCACAGTTATTTTTAGTACGAATGAATCTAATATTAATGGTACGATTAATCCTGAAGAATCCGAAGAAACTGAGTGAAGGAAAAAAAATAAATAACTAATAATAAATGACAAATAATAAACTTATATTTTTAGGATTTGATCCCGGAAAAGATAAATGTGGAGTTGCGGTAGCCGATGCTGACTTGAAACTGTACAATCATCAAGTGATTTCCTCTGCTGATGCAATTGTGGCTTTACAATCTCTGATGGAACAATTCCCAATTCATGCTTTAATTATGGGCAATCAAACCACTTCTAAAAGTTGGGAAAGTCGGCTAAAATCTGAACTGTCTTTATCCATTCCCATTATTAAAGTCGATGAACGTTACTCTAGTTTAGAAGCTCGCGATCGCTATTGGCAAATGTATCCGCCCCAAGGATTAACCCGTTTAATTCCTCAAGGGATGCGAAACCCACCTCGGCCAGTGGATGATTTAGTGGCAATTATTCTGATCGAACGATATCTCCAAGCTTCTAAACCGGATAAAATTAAGGATTAGTTTGCCAATACGGGTTCAGGTTGCCCATCGAGTTCTTGGAATAACGGTGTACTGAGATAGCGTTCACCGAAGCTAGGCTGAATCATCACTATCAGTTTACCTGCATTTTCTGGACGTTTTGCCACTTGAATAGCGGCGGCTAATGCTGCCCCCGAAGAAATTCCAGATAAAATACCTTCTTCTCTTGCCAGACGGCGACCATAAGTGATAGCATCGTCATCAGCTACGGTTACAACTTCATCAATCATCTCAACATTCAGCACTTGCGGCACAAAACCTGCCCCAATCCCCTGAATTTTATGGGAACCTGGATTACCCCCCGACAGAACCGGACTCGTGGTAGGTTCAACCGCAATCACCTGAAAAGTGGGTTTATTCTTTTTAATCACTTCTGCGATACCCGTAATCGTTCCGCCCGTCCCCACACCTGCGATTAAAATATCTACTTTGCCGTCTGTATCGTCCCAAATCTCTTTGGCTGTGGTTTGACGATGAATTTCAGGGTTTGCCGGGTTGTTGAATTGTTGTAACATCATCCCATTGTCTAGGGTTTCCACCAATTCCTGCGCCCGATTAATCGCCCCTTTCATCCCCTGGAAACCGGGAGTGAGTTCGAGTTTTGCCCCGTAAGCTTTCAACATAGCCCGTCGCTCACTACTCATGGTATCGGGCATGGTTAAAATCAGTTGATATCCTTTTGCTGCTGCGGCCATCGCTAAAGCAATCCCTGTATTGCCGGAGGTGGGTTCAACTAAAACGGTTTTTCCGGGGATAATTCGGCCTTCGCGTTCGGCAGTATTAATCATGTTAACCCCAATGCGATCTTTAACAGAAGCCGCTGGGTTCATACTCTCTAATTTCACTAAAATTTGAGCCACACAACCTTCTGCTTGGGGGATTCGATTTAACTGAACTAAGGGAGTACGACCAATCAGTTCTGTAATATTATGAGCGACGCGCATTGTTCTAAATTTGTGTAAGGGTTAACAGTTTTTTTGAGAAATTATCGAATCTTTCAAATTTGCAACCGTTAAAATTTAGCCAACTAACGATTACTTTTACAATCAGATCAGTATATTAAAACTAGAGTAAACCTTAAACAACAGTCCATGCAGTGACGTAATCTTTTTTTTAGATTGTGGCTGTAGAGGTAACCGCGAATTACCCCTACAACTGAGCAGATTAATTAGTTAGAACTCCCGTTGCCCACAAAGGCTAAAGTCAGACTATCATGAGTCAGGAAGTGATCCAAGTGAATGGCTCTTTCTTCTGTCTTTAATAAGATTTGTTCGTATAAATAGCGAGTAGCGCGATCGCCTAAGCTTTCGGCTTGAGCCGCTTGACTTCGCAACACTTTAATTACTGCTTGCTCTGCAGTGAGGTCATGTTCGACCATGGGACGCATTGCAAAAACCCCATCTTCTTCTGGTGAGAAACAGCATAATTCCGCCAGTTTAGCAAAAGAAGCAACCGGAGTGCCACCTAAACCATTTAAACGTTCGCCAATTTCATGAACGTGATCTTGAACTTCTTCTAAGCTGTCTTGGAAGAATTCATGGAGAGAATAAAACTCAGATCCTTCGACAACAAAGTGATGTTTTTGGTATTGTAAATAGAGGCCTTGAAAGCTGGCGATTAAGGTATTCATCCCTTCACAAACTGGGACGGTTACACTTTTATCCAAACTGACTGGGTTCTCCTTAACTTCACCAAAGGCTTGAACTAGAGTGGCTTGTACCATGGTTATCCTTTAATTAAATGATGTAAGTAGAATGGTAGAGGTTAATATCTTAGCAGAATTTTAAATTTGTGGGTTAAGCTTTCTATCTTTTTAGAAAAAACAATTGCCATCTTTATCGATTGAATCATTTAGAATGAGTTAACAGTAAAGAACCTGGCATTGCTTTTTTAATCCAAGACGTGATTAAAATTTGTTCCGGCTCACAGGTTTTAATTTCTTCTTGGTCAATATTATGAAATATAGTATCCTCGGGAACAGCAATTTCTTGACCCGTGGGTAAAATTAAACTGTGAACTTGAGAGACATCAAAATAACGCCAGCTATAGAATACCACATAATTTTTGCTTTCTCCAGTTAAAATTTCAGCCACCGCATTTTGATTACGATATTCAGCCAGCTTTGATTTTGACTTCATCCGCGAGAATATGGACGTTGTGCGGTTTGTTTTGAAGAAAGGTGCGCGAGTAATACGCGGCCATTGCTGCCTTAAGAGTGCTGGATTTGTTAATGCTTGTTGACAAATTTTTTCAAGATTTACTGTAATCTTTTCCTCTGGGTTTAAATGCCGTAAATCTAGACGAATCATCTGTAAACCTGCTGCTTCTAAAGTATCTAATTGATCCAGAATAAACTGATCTTTATCGAGAAACATAAAAGTTCCCTGAGGCGTTTCTAGTGTGGGAAAGGGCCGATTTCCACTATCTTCTGAAGTAATTGTGGCTTGAATTTGCTGGGGGTTTTCCTCTGAAGAAATATGAGTTGAAAGTAGCGATCGCGGTGAATAAAATAATAAAATTTGCCCGACTCCCAACAGTTCACAGTTGACGGGTAAAGTTTGACAATATTCTACTAATTTATCTTCGGGAAGTTCAATTGATAAAATTAAACGATTTAAAGAGTCCCCAAAAATTTCACACCATCCTTGCAATGCTTCTAAGTTATGATTTCCAGTTTCAACAATCAATTGAATGGGTAAATTAGGCAGATGAGTTTTAACCCACCATGCCACCCCTGGATCGCAAACTCGAATAGCAGAAAATAGACTTAAATCCCATTGAATTAATTGCTGAGTTAAAGCATTGAGTTGAGTTTCTGGCGTTAAAATATCCCAAACTAAAATAGGATTTAATCCGTGTTTTAAAGCGGCTTTTGCTAACTCATGAATCTGTCTTTCAGTTAATATTCCCTGTCGAGTAAACTGAATCGGTTCTAGTAATATTTCTGATAGATTGGGTGCATTAATACAGTCTTCTAACTCCGCAAAAGATTGGACAAAAGTATTGAAATGCATGACTTTATCCTAATTTTAAATAGGGAAATTATAATCATGTTTTTTAGTTTAGTCAAATCATGATGCTATATCTACTATTTTAATCGACCCGAACGTAAAATACTCACAATTAACCATAAACCCAAAAAACTGGCTGCACCAAATAATCCATTAGTTAGTATAGTAACTTGAGAGCTTTGTGCGCCTGCCGTAACAATAGCTGCCCCCATAATTAATGCACCCACCACAATACTAAATGATAATCGATTCGCCGAGTAATCAATACTTCGACGCAACGGATCAATTTCTCGTAAAGTAATATTCCATTTAATCGTTTCTGAGGTAATTCGATCTAATAATTGATCCAATTGACGGGGAGATTGTAAAGATAAACTCTTAACATCTAATGCGGTTCTTAATAAGGTTTGAACCGGGTCATCTCCTAACAGTTGTCGCTGTAATAAATCCCGCATCAAGGGTTTAATTTCATCGAGTAAATTCAGTTGAGGATTAAAACTGCGAGCCACTCCTTCTAAATTGGCGACAGTTTTAGAATATAACCCTAAGTTACTCGGTAATTTAACGCGATTATTTCTAGCTAATTCTAAGATTTCATAAAATACCTCAGAAAACTTAATTTCTGACAAGCTAAGATTATAATACTTTCTTAGCATTTTAGCATATTCATTCTCAACTCTCGCTAAACTTTTCGGCTGAGCATATTCAGCCATTTTTAAGGTTAATTGAGTACAACGTTGAGCATCTAAATTAACAACTGCTAACAGTAATTCCGTTAAAATTTGCTGTGTTTGCGGATCGAGACGACCCACCAAACCACAGTCTAATAAAGCCACTCGACCATCATCTAAATAAAATAAGTTTCCCGGATGGGGATCGGCATGGAAAAAACCATCAATATAAAACTGTTTAAAAAAAGCACGACAAATTAATCGACTCACATCTTCTCGTTCAGCCTGGACATCTCCTTGATAATTTTTTCCTTCAATTTTTGCAGATAAAATTGGCTGACCATTGAGCCATTCTAACACTAAGATTTTAGCTGTAGTCACTTCCCAGTAAACCTGAGGAACCATTATTTTTTCAGGATCAAACCAACGGCTTTCTGATAAATTTTTCCGCAGTTGTTCAGTATGTCGTGCTTCTTTTGTAAAATCTAATTCATCTCTTAATGCTGCACCAAATTCATTGGCTAAACTGACAATATCGTAGTTTTCACCAAAGTCTGTCAGCGCGACTAATTCCCCTAATGTTTTTAATAAACCAATATCTTGTTCAATAACACGCTCAATTCCTGGACGTTGAACTTTTATCGCCACATCTTGTCCACTTCTTAAGGTCGCGCGGTACGTTTGAGCAACAGAACCTGCGGCAATCGCTTCTGTATTAATATATGCAAAAATATCTTCTAAAGGCTGCTGATATTGTTGACGTAAAACAACTTCTATTTCCGACCAAGGAACAACCGGAACTTGCTCCTGTAACGTTGATAAAGCTTCAATATAAGAACTTGAAAGTAAGTCGGGACGGGTACTTAAAAGCTGTCCTAACTTCACATAAACCGGCCCTAAATCAATTAAAATATTACGCAGAACGGCAGGTGGCGGTAAACTGGGTTCTCCTGGTTTTCCACCGCTTAGTAGCCGTCGCATATAGTCCCAACCATTGCGGAAAACAACTTCAACAATTTGCGCTTGGCGAGAACCAGCCTGTGATAAGTTTGATAACACGGGATCTCCCCATAAATTCTAATGTGGTTTGTCTTATTGTAACTGTTTGTTAATCAAATCGTTTACTCAAGCGTTTGGAAATTGAGGGTAGAATTAGAAAAATACTTAAAAATCTATCTTTGGATAGACTACCGTTAACCTCGGCTTGTTGTGATTTTAAACTAAAATTAAAAAACATAAACTTTTCAATGACAGTCTTTTTAATTGGGGGTTGCCCACGTTCTGGGACCACTTTATTACAAAATATCTTATGTTCTGTTCCTTCAACAAATCCAGCCATCGGAGAAGTTGGATATTTATATCATTTAGCAGAAGCCTATCATAGTAGTAAAGCAGACTTTGAAAGTCAAGGACAATACTTCTTTAAAGATTTAGCAGAATTACGTCAATTTAGCATGACTCAAGTGAGCGCTTTTTTAAATCAAATTCACCATCAATATCCCAATACGACTCACTTAGTTTTGAAACATCCCCTTTTAAGTCGTTATTTTCCGGATTTATTTGAATTAATCGAAGATGTCAAATTTTTACTCACCATTCGCGACCCCAGAGATACAATTGCTTCTTTAATTCAAGTCGGCGAACGGATGCAACAACAAAATCAAACTCGTCATCTCACCCCCTTATTTACCCAAAGAAATATCTCAGACTATTTAAATTTTTATCTTTCTGCTTATGTCTCCGCTTGGAATTATCCCAACTCAGAATTTAAACATAAAACCTGTTATTTAAAATATGAATATTTAGTTGAAAATCCTCAATCTGCCCTCAAAAACTTAAGCCAATTTACCGGATTACCCCTCGAAACCGTTAATTTACAACAACATTGGCAGCAAAACTTAGTGCCTCATAGTCAATTAAAAGACGCTGCTCAATCTTTTCATTCCCCATTATATAATCAAGGTATTTCCCGCCATCGTATTCATCATTATCCTCAAGTCTTAACCCCTGAAGAAATTCAACTCCTAGAAACCGAAGGCAACAATGTATTTCAACAGTTCAACTATCCGATATAAACCGATAAGTCGGAGAGTAATGACTCATTCGTTATTTGTTGTCAGTTGTTCGTTACTTGAGAGAAAAGGGTTTAGGGAATAGCCATTACCTTTGCCTGACTTTCTCTAATAATAAACGACAACGAACAAATGACAAATAACCAATTCTTCCCAAAACAGTATACCCTATTAGTCTAAGTGCCAAACTGTGGTGGCTATGAATTTGCAACGTTTCATTCCCTTTCTCGATTCATCTGTTCAATCTTGGTCAACCGAAGCCAGACTCCTACGATGGTTAACCTTCCTGTGGCTATCCATTGGCTTAGTGGTGATGTTTTCCGCTTCTTATCCCATCGCCAATGCCGAACATGGAGACGGCCTTTATTACTTTAAACGACAAATTATCTGGACAATAGTGGGAATGATTGGCTTTAATATCGTCGTCAATACCCCCATTCGTTCCGCATTACGATTAGCTAGACTCGGATTATTTATAGTATTAGGATTACTAGGACTGACCTTACTTCCCGGAATCGGAACCACAATTAATGGTGCAACTCGGTGGATTGCTTTAGGGCCAATTCTCATTCAACCTTCAGAGTTGATGAAGCCTTTTTTAATTCTACAAAGTTCTCGATTCTTTTCACAATGGCGGCGATTAGTTTGGAAAACTCGGTTAATTTGGTTAGCCATTTTTGCCCTAATTTTAGCCTCAATTTTAATGCAGCCAAACCTCAGTACAACAGCCTTATGTGGGATGACAATTTGGTTTATTGCACTCGCTTCTGGGTTGCCATATAGCTATTTAGGTGGAACGGCTTTAGCGGGAATTTTATCCGCAACAATTAGTATTAGTTTACGAGAATATCAAAAACGCCGGGTATTATCTTTTCTCAATCCTTGGGCAGATCCCCTCAACGATGGTTATCAATTAATTCAAAGTTTATTAGCCGTAGGTTCAGGTAGAATTTGGGGAACAGGCTTAGGTTTATCTCAGCAAAAATTATATTATCTTCCGATTCAATATAGTGACTTTATTTTTGCCGTTTTTGCTGAAGAATTTGGCTTTATTGGTAGTATTGCTTTTCTGTTTTTACTCGCAGTTTATGCCACAGTTTCCCTCAGAGTCGCCGTCAAAGCCAACCGCATTGAACATCAACTGATTGCCATTGGAGTAATGGTAGTAATGGTCGGGCAATCATTATTAAATATCGGCGTTGCAACGGGTGCATTACCCACAACAGGTTTACCTTTACCCCTATTTAGTTACGGCGGAAGTTCTATGATTGCGAGTTTAATGTTATCTGCCCTATTAATTCGGGTTGCCCGAGAAAGTAACACCGCAGAAGTTGTAACCCTCGAAGAAGCTGCGCCCTCCTCAAGACGAAAACGATTATCTGCTAGGAGAGAGAAATCGCGTTAATAATTGATAAGTTAATCCTTAAATTCATTCAACTTCGCTTACACTAACAATAGTTTTCTACACTCTTTTTGAATTCGATATTTTCTGTAAAATTAATCCTCTATGACTAATCAGATGCTTTCTAAAATTGTTTTCTCAACTGCTGTAGGGTGCGTCAATGACGCACCTACCCCTGTTCCCCGCAATCAGGCAATCGCGTTGACAAATTTTATATTAATGAATATTTTTTGTGCAGTATTGTAATATACTAAAACTCAAATTCTCTCTTTTTTATAATATTGATCTTCTCTAACTTATAAGATGCTTTCTAAATTTGTTTCTTCCACTGCTTTAGTCGGAACAACCTTAATATTTCCTACTTTTTCTGTTCAAGCACAAATTATTCCAGACAATAGTTTAGGATCTGAAAGTTCTATTATTGTGCCGAATCAAAATATTAATAACATCAATAGTGACAGAATAGACGGCGGTGCAATTCGCGGGTCTAATTTATTTCATAGTTTCCAAGAATTTAATATAGATAATGGACGCGGTGCTTATTTTTCTAATCCTGGAAATATTAGTAATATTTTAACGAGAGTAACAGGTAGTAATATTTCTAATATCTTCGGAACATTAGGTGTACTGGGAAATGCTAACCTATTTTTAATTAATCCTAACGGTATTGTTTTCGGGCCGAATGCCAGATTAGATGTAGGCGGCTCATTTTTTGCCTCAACTGCCGATAGTATTTTATTTGAAAATAGTGTAGAGTTTGCCGCATCTAATCCCGACGCACCGCCATTATTAACCATTAATATTCCCATTGGATTAAACTTTCGAGAAAATCCAGGGAGTATTGTTAATCAAGCAGCTTTAACGACATTAGAAGATGGCAGTCCATTAAGAGATAACAACGGTTTTCTAACTCCTCAAGGCTTAAACGTACCTCAAAATCAAACCTTAGGATTACTTGGTGGAGACATTTTATTTGATAACGGCGTTGCTATTTCTCCCGGCAGTAATATTGAATTAGGCGGATTATCTGAACCGGGAATAGTTGAATTAAACGAAAATGGCAGTTTAACATTTCCTAGTAATATTCAACAATCAAATATTGCATTAACCAATGAATCACAAATAAACGTTCGTGCCAATAATGGCGGAAATATTAATATAAATGCGGGTAATTTTGGCGTAGGTAACGGTAGTATTATTCGGGCTGGAATTGATGCCGGATTCGGTTCTCCTGAAGCACAAGGCGGAGATGTAAATATTAATGCTCAAGATAGTGTTATTTTTACAGATCCAGGTAGTTCTATCCGGAACAATATTGACTCCAATGCAACAGGAAACCCAGGAGATATTAACGTAAATGCGAATTCTTTATTAATCGAGAGTGATGCTTTTCTGAATACAACAACTTTCGGAAATGGCAATGCGGGAAATTTGATAATAAAGGCTTCTGAATTTGTTCAAATCATTGGGGGTTTATTATTTACTGATGTTGAAGAAAATGCTATTGGTAATGGCGGGAATATTTCAGTTGAAACTGGGCAATTGAGAATATCAGATGGAGCAATAATTAGTACTGCTACATTTGCAGAAGGTAATGCAGGAAACATATCAATTCTAGCCTCTGAAACAGTAGAAATAAACAATACTTCAGTAATTGGTACATCTACTCTTGGCAAAGGTAATGCAGGAAATGTAGCCATTCAAGCAGTTGATTCAGTTCGGCTTATTAATGGCGATATTGCTGTTAGCGTAACAGAGAGTGGAATAGGAAATGGAGGAACAGTTGAAATTAATACGGCACGATTAGAGTTGCTGGAAGGAGGGCAAATTATTGGTGGTTCTCGTGGAATAGGAAATCCTGGAAATATTATTGTTAGAGCAAGTGATGCGGTCACGATTTCTGGAGTGACTCCGGATGGTGAATTTCCCAGTGCTTTATTCATTGAGATTGAAGCAGGTGCAGTGGGTAATGGCGGTAATATTTTGGTCGAAACTAATCAATTAAGAATCACAGATGAAGGAGCAATTGTAGCGCAAACGACAGGAGAAGGTCATGCAGGAAATATTACGATTAGAGCAACTGAATTTATAGAGATGTCAGGTCTTCCCGTTTCTGGAGAAGGAGGTAATATATTAGCTGCTGCTAACGAAGGTTCAATCGGAAACGCTGGTAATATTACCATTGAAACTGGGCAACTCCGCATGAGAGATGGAGCGCAAATAAATGCTTTCACGAATGGTGAAGGCAATGCAGGAACAATTACAGTAAAAGCTGAAAATATCAACATGAATGGTAATGTCTTTGCAGTAGAAGGAGAAGGAATTACTACAGTAATTTCGGCTCAGTCTGGGACAACAGGAAGTGCAGGGACTATCATTATTGAAGCTGAACATTTGAGACTGACGGATGGTGCAGTAGTCGAAGTTGCCGCAGATGGTGCAGGAGATGCCGGAACGATTATTGTCAGAGCAAATGATGTAGAGTTATTGAATGGGTTAGATAATCAGAGTTCTTCTACACTTGATGCAAGTGTCAAACCTGTTAGAAGAGAAGGCAGTGGCAGTGGAACAGGCAATGGTGGTAGTGTAACTGTTGAGGCAGAACGTCTAGTTTTACGCAATGGAGGACGCATCGAAGCCCGTACTGTTAATGGAACAGGCGAGTCAGGACAGATTACAATCTCCGCTTCTGAATCTGTAGAATTGAGTGGTATATCTCCTGATGGAAGCTTAGGTGGTAGTATTTTTATAAACACAACAGGCAGCGCAGATGCAGGGGATATCACAATTGTTACTGGTTCATTATCAATTCGAGATATAGCATCGATTACTGCGGGTTCAGGTATAGCAGGTAGTACATCTGAAGATTCACTGCCTCAAGTTCCCACAGGAAATGGAGGAAATATTCAAATCTTTGCAACAGATTCAGTTGAGTTAGTCAGTCGGGAATCCCAGGAACCAGGAGTTGCTATAAACTCTGGAACATTTGGACAAGGAAATGCTGGAAATATTTCGATTGAAACGGGACAATTACTTCTCGAAAATGATAATAGCAGGATTTTAACTACTACAGCTAGTAGCGGAGACGCTGGCAATATTGATATTAATGTACAGCAGCTTCAATTAATTAATGGTAGTGGGATTCAAGCAAATACACAAATGAACGGTAATGCTGGTCAAATTGAAATTAATGCAACTGAGTTTGTTGAATTGAATGGACAGAACAATTTTAATTTAATAAATGCTGGTACAGACGGAAGTGGAGATGCTGGTAATATTGATATTACAACTAATCAACTCAGAGTTATTGATGGAGGAGGTATCACAGTATCAACATCTGAGGGAAGTAGCGGCAATGCGGGTGAACTATCGATTAATGCTGCTGAATCTGTTGAATTGAGGGGACGTTTGACAGGTTTATTAGCGAGTACAAGTGGAAGTGGAAATGCTGGTAATATCGATATTACAACCGGACAATTAAGCATTCAAGATAGCGCTTTAGTGAATGTGAATTCTGATGCTTCTGGTATTCCTGGTAATATTAATATCTCTGCAAACGAAACTCTTTTAGAAAATCGCGCTGCACTTGTGGCAGGTTCCGAAGCTGGTGAAGGGGGAAGTATTAGAGTTCAATCAAATGATGTTCGCTTATTAAATAGTAGTGAAATTAGGGCAACAGGGAGCGAAAGTGGTCAAACGTTTGAAGGAAATATTGAAATTGATGCAGATTTACTCGTGTTGTTACAAGGCAGTCGAATTATCACTAATGCCTTTAGTCCGAGTGGTGGTAGCAATATTAATATTCAACCTTTCAATGATTCTAATATTGTGATTATTCAATCTAACGATAGTGTTATTAACGCTGCCGGGAATTTAACTATTGATTCTTCTGTAACGTTTCAACCTGTTGATGTTCCTGAAGTAGCTGTTACAGACCCGAATGATTTAATTGCACAAGAATTCTGTAGGCAACGGGGTAGTAGTGCATTTACAATTACAGGACGCGGCGGAATTGCTGTTAATCCCAATGATAAAAGTGATGGTAATCAAATTAATGTAGATTTAGTTGAACCTGTTCTAACACAACCTCAAAACACCTCGCAAAAACCTACTGAAATTAACAATAATAATGCTATTTCTAGTGTCACCCCGAGCGCAGTCGAGGGGTTAGATATTATCCCAGCGCGGGGATGGATACGAGATGAAAATGGAGACGTTATTTTAGTCAGTTATGACCCCACGAAAACAGCAATAAATCGTCAACCTTCACAACTTCCTCACTGTCAATCTGAGTAAATGTGAGTTCGATGACCTCTCCCTAGCCCTCTCCTGCGAGGAGAGGGAATTTGAACAACAACTAAAAATTAGGATCTTAAAGCCTCTCTCGACCTCTCCCTAGCCCTCTCCTGCGAGGAGAGGGAATAAGAAAAGCACCTTAACTGATTAACGGTTATATTAGGGGTTTTAAGCCTCTCTCCATTAAAAAATAGTCCCCTTGGGACACGGTTTCCCTCTCCTCCTAGGAGAGGGCAGGGAGAGGTGGGAGAGGTTTGGAGAGGGGTTTTTCTCCGAAGTCTACCGTTGCCTATTCCTCAGATTGAACTTCCTTAGCCGATACCCCGTCTCCTTGAAAACCAAAATACCATAGGGCAGCAGCCGCTTCAGCCCGTGTAACAGACTCTTTAGGTTGAAACAGGGTCGTGTAGCCAAATACCCGCCTAATATTGGCATTATCGCCGTTATCAAAATCGGCTAATACGGCTTGTAAGGCTTTGGTATCAATTTTAGCCGCATCCTGAAATCCCCAGCGTTCTTGTACTGCATCTACAGTGGCTTTGGGTAAGGCTTGGCGGGTGTCTAATGGTACTTTCCATAAGATTAAATCTTCTCGGGTTAATGGGGCATCCGGACGGAATTTTACGGCTGTACTTTCCCCGGATAAACTACTCGGAATTAACCCAGATCTTGCCAGTCCTTGAATCACGGCAAAGTCAGGATGAGATGCGGGAACATCTGTAAATACTGGGTTATTTGTTGAGACTCCTAAACGAATTTGTTTAGCGGGACGATCTGCATAGAAAGTATTATTGGCATTGACTAATGCCCTGGCATATTCTGCCCGAGTAATCACTTGATTCGGGTTATTTAAAGTATTATTAGATGTGTCTTTATCTGAAGATTTAAATATATTTAATTGGGCAATATCCGTGACAAATTGACGCAATTCTACCGGGGCTTGTTCAGATTGAGTGGGCGGTTTTGCGGCTTGTTTTTCTTCAGTGGGTGCAACTTCTTCAACGGGTTTTACGGGGGTAGATTCAGTTTCTGAAGCTGTTTCTTCTTCTTCTTCGGGTAAATTTACTGTTGGTTTTGGGGTAGAATTTGGCGGTGTGACAGTTGCTGGGGGTAATGTTGCAGGAGGTGGCGGTAAGGGAACGGGAGAAAGAGAAACTTTGGATTTGGGTTTATTAACGGCAACGGTTGAAGGACGAGTATAACCTATTTTAAATTCGGTTTGTGAACTAGAGTTTTGTTCGGCGTTTAAAGAAATGGTTACTTTTAAATCATCTTTTTCCGCAATAAATTCTCCGTCTCCATCGTTTGCCGGACGTTCTATAATTTCCCAATTTTCTGACTGGAATTGAGACTGATAATAGTTTTGTACCGCATTAATTGGGTCGCGAGTTTGCCAAGTGGTTTGGGTGGGTGTTTTAGAGTTATTTAGGGTCGGAGAAACGGTTTGTAATTCGGCATCAGGATAAAGGGGAATTTCGTCGGGAAAGTCATCGGGTAATTGGGTAAAAACTTCGGGGGTTTCTAGGTTATCTTTTTTCGGGGTTTGAGAATTACTAAAAGGCGGATTATCTTCTAGTTGAGGATCGGGTTTGACGGAATTTTCTAAGGCTTTTCCGAGGGAAGTATTGGCGCAACTTGTGATTAAGGTAGAAAGACTGAGAGTGAAGCCAAGCAGTAAAGCTGATGTCGTTTTCATGAAATTAATCCTGTTAAAATTTAGATTAATATAATTGTTAAAAATAAAAATTTAATTCAAAAAGTGAGTCCGTTAATATTGTCAATATTTTAATAATAGATACTGTTCTATCTTTACCGATTTAATCTGACGCTTTTTTGTGACATTAAGGGTTGTCGAAATATTAATTTCTCAATCAATAATTGGTCAGTAACTCAATCGCGTTCGCCATTAATTTTTAGCAATAGACAAAGTTATCCGAGTCTACTTTATTTACAGTTATAATTATACCGGAACCGTGAGAGAAACTCCATTATCTTTTTCGCCTATTTTTAGAATATAGGGAACGGCTTTTTTTACCCAAGTTTCTAGGGGGGTGTAGGCGGCGGCTTCCTCTCCGTAGCAGGTTTCTAACATCTCGGTATGGATAATTCCGGGGCTGAGGGGAATGGCTGCCATGCCAGGGGGTAGTTCTTGAGAGAGGGCCTTGGTGAGTCCTTCAATTGCCCATTTTGACGCGCAATAGGGGGCTACCTGAGGACTTGTTGAACGTCCCCAACCGGAACTTAAATTAATAATAATGCCTTTTTGTTGGTTTAACATCGCGGGCAACAGATGGCGAATGACATGAGTTACGCCTTTAATATTAATATCAATCAGTTGAGAAAAGTCATCGCTGGGAATTTCCCACAATGGCGCAAGTTCATTGATAATAGCTGCATTATTAATTAGAATATCTGGGGGAGAATATTCTGACAATATGGTATTTACCCAAGTTTTTACTTGTTGTTCATCGGCAACATCAACAGCGGTAAAAGCATGAGGTTTACCGTAGGTTTTATTGAGTTCTGCGATCGCCGTTTGAGAACGAGCGCAACCTATCACAGTATGCCCCAGTTGAATAAAATTTTCAACCATTGCCCGGCCTAAACCTTTACTAACTCCGGTAATAATAATTGTTTTGGTCATCATTTTACTATGCTTAAATTTAAGAGTGACAAACTTGAGTTAATGCTTCAGTTAAATATTGTAGCTGTTCGGGTTGATGAGTTGCCATCAAAGACACTCGAATTCGACTGGTATTAGCAGTGGGGGGACGAATAGCAGAAGCCAATATTCCTTTTGACTTTAATATTTCTCCTGCTTTAATAACGGTTGCCGCATCCGGTTGTAAAAAACAGAATATCGGAGAAAAAATATTATCGTATTTTTGTATAGTTTTGAGTTGATACTGTTGGAGTAAATTTTTAAAATTAGTAATATTTTTTTGGATGTTCTGATGATGTTTTGGTTCTGTTTGAATAATTTTAATAGCGGTTATTGCCGCCGCCGTATCAGCCGGGGTTAAACCTGTGGTATAAATCCAACTCGGGGCGCGATTTTTCAGATATTCAATTAAACTGTTAGACCCGGCAACATAACCCCCTAAACTGCCTAACGCTTTACTTAATGTTCCCACTTGAATTAACGGTTTACCCGTACAATTAAAATGTTCTACACAACCCGCCCCCGTCTTACCTAAGACACCCGTTGCATGGGCTTCATCCACTAACAACATACAGTTAAATTCTGTAGCTACATCGAGTAATTGAGGGACATGACATAAATCCCCATCCATACTAAAAACACTATCTGTAATAATTAGTTTTTTACGATAATTTCTATAGTTTTCCTCTAATATTTTTCGCAATATTTTGACTTGATTGTGGGGATAATTAATCACCGTTGCACCACTCATATTTGCCCCATTTTTCAGACTAGAGTGATTGTATTCATCGGATAAAATTAAATCTCTTTGACCCACCAAAGCCGTAATTGTACCAATATTCGCTAGATATCCAGAACTAAAAACTAAAGCATTTTCTGTTTGTTTAAATTGCGCGATCGCCTCTTCCAACTCCTGGTGTAACGGTCGATGTCCTGTTAATAATCTAGATCCAGTTGTTCCTGTTCCTAATGCTTGAGTGGCTTCAATAGCCGCTTGAATTAAACGTTGATCTCCGGCTAATCCCAAATAATCATTACTGGCAAAATTCATCATTTTTTGCCCTTCTAAGACTATTTCACATCCCGGTAAACTTTCCACTGATTGAACAGAACGATACCAGTTTGCCCGATGAAGAGTTGAGAGGGATTTTTCAATCCAAGCGTAAGCATTTGTTGACATGATTCACCCATAAAATTAAGTAGTTTCATCTGTACTATATTTATCCTTATCTTCTGGATTAATATCTGATACTTGTTCAACCAATCCCATTTCAAAAGCAATATCAGGTAACTCTTCAGCTTTATATCGACCGGGTTGAAATACACGAGTCGGTAGAAAACAAATTTGTTTCAGTTCAACAATCTCTTCAGGGGCAAACATTCCCCGAAATCTACTACTTTCAATACCCATTATTATTTTCCCTTTAAATACAGACTATTTTATTATGATATACCCGCTTTAGAGTCGTTCTGTTCAATTAAAGATAAATAACTTAACAATATCACTAACTTTCTTTCTGTTGATTTTTAGGGTTTTGATCAATTGGTTTTCCACAGTGAGGACATTTCTGTAATTTCGGCTGCTGTTTTTGTTTCTTTTTTTCCAACACTTCCGCAAAACTGGTGGCGACAATACCAGCGGGTAAAGCAACAATTCCTACCCCTAAAAGAGCAACTATTCCGCCTAAAATTCGACCGATAATCGTAACAGGATAAACATCACCATATCCCACAGTGGTTAAAGTGACAACTGCCCACCACATCGCAGCCGGAATATGAGGAAATTGTTCGGGTTGGGCTTCATGTTCTGCGAAGTAAATTAAGCTGCCAGAAAATAGTAATAATACAACGACACTAATGACAGTACTGATTAATTCTTCTTGACGATTTGCCAGAACTTCAGCTAACATTTTTAAAGATTTAAAATATCGGGTTAACTTAAGAAAGCGCAGGAATTGAAACAGTCGTAAAGAACGGGCAAATCTTAAATCGGTTGTGGGGATAGGCAGATAAAAAGGTAAAATTACAATCAGATCAAGTAAAGCTAGTGGGGAAAAAATATAGCGAATTCTGCCCCAAATAGGATGACGATATTTATGAGAAACCGTACAACACCATAATCGCAGCAAATACTCAATTGTAAAAAAGACAATTGAAAAGGACTCAAACCGATAAAAAATAGTTTGGTATTGGGCTTGAATGCTATCAACCGTTTCCAAACAAACAACAATAATATTGAGAAGAACTAACCCTACAAAAAAATAGTCAAAAATCTGGCTAAATTTATCATCGGGACGGGCAACCTCTAAAGTCAAATAAAATTTGCGTTGAAGTCGCCTAATCATTTGGGGTGTTAGTCCTTACTCTGTTATTTACATCTCTTGCATCAATCTTAAATAATTTTGCCGCATTTGAGTCATGGTCTCCATCATATTACTCGCCATATCTTTCTCAACATCACTCATTTGCTGCCAAAACCCGACAGAACGATAAGCCGCTATTGTTTCTTGCCATAATAATTCTATTAAAGATACTAACTCAGGATTTTGCTCACCGATGCATTGCCGGAGTTGTTCAAACTGCTGCTGCGCTTCGGCATGAGTTTCTACAGATCTTGCCAAAGTTAAACATCTTTGTAATTTAAGCGTCAAATTTTCGTTGAGAGTCGTCATATTTAATCTGCTAAAATTAAGCAATTGTGATATCCCTTCCTATCTTGCCAGTCATCCAACGGCTCAGCAGTCTATCTAGAGAAGGGTTCTTGACTCAGTTCGGTAAACTTTTTACCCAGATTGGGGAGCATCGACTACTGTACCGTGCCAAGATATAATATTAAGTTCAGTTAACAATAATTTTTCCATGGGAAAACAGCGAGTTCTTTCCGGCGTTCAACCAACAGGTAATCTACACCTGGGGAATTATCTCGGTGCGATTAAGAACTGGGTTGCAGGTCAAGACCAGTATGATAACTTTTTCTGTGTCGTAGACTTACACGCCATTACTGTCCCCCACAACCCGGCGACTTTGGCGGCAGATACTTATACCATTGCGGCATTGTATTTGGCTTGTGGAATTGATTTAGATTATTCTACAATTTTTATTCAATCCCATATTTCTGCCCACAGTGAACTGACTTGGCTGCTGAACTGTATCACCCCAATTAATTGGCTGCAAGATATGATTCAGTTTAAGGAAAAAGCCATCAAACAAGGGGAAAATGTCAGTGCGGGGTTATTGGATTATCCGGTATTAATGGCGGCAGATATTTTATTGTATGATGCCGATAAAGTTCCGGTCGGGGAAGATCAAAAACAACATATTGAACTGACTCGCGATATTGCTGTGCGGATTAATCATCTGTTTGGCCAAGGGGAAAATACTGTCTTAAAATTACCAGACCCGTTAATTCAGAAAGAAGGGGCAAGGGTGATGAGTTTAACCGATGGGACGCGCAAGATGTCGAAGTCTGACCCGTCTGAGTTAAGCCGAATTAATCTATTAGACCCCCCTGAAACCATTACGAAAAAGATTAAACGCTGTAAAACAGATTCGGTGAAAGGCTTAGAATTTGATAACTCAGAACGTCCCGAATGCCATAACTTGTTAACCCTTTATGGTTTACTCTCGGGTAAATCGAAAGCTGAGGTGACAACTGAATGTCAAGACATGGGTTGGGGACAATTTAAACCCTTACTCAGCGAAACAACCGTGGAGGCGTTAAAACCGATTCAGGAAAAATATAAACAGATTGTCGATGATAAAGCTTATCTTGAATCTGTTTTACGAGATGGTCGTCAAAAAGCTGAGGCAGTTGCCACAACAACTTTAGACCGGGTGAAACAAGCATTGGGTTATTCTCAACCGTTATAACAAATGTTTATTGGTGATCTGTTAGTGATTTGTTATTCGTTTTTTAACGATAATAAGTAAACCTTAGTATTGACCCATAATTTGAGTTGAAAATGACGCTTTAACATTTAACCAACAACCCATAACGAATCACTAACTTTCAATTAAACCTTTTGCCCAGTCAATACAACGTTCTGCCTGTTCTGCCCAGAAAGCCGAACCCCAATAGACAAAACAACTGGTTTCACAGAGTAATAACGCCCGTTCTTGTTCTGGAGATAGCCCAGAATTAATAAGTCGTTGGTTAGCATAAGTTTGAGACAGTTGTTCTACTTGTTGCAGTACCCTTTGCCGTAAATCTCCCTCTTGCCAACTGTGATGACCGCCTATCCAAGAACCCCCCGCAGGTTTAAGATGAACTGTAGTAGTGGGTTCTTCAGATAAATACGTCTCGATATACTCACTCACCGTCATAAACCCAATTTCCGGCCAGCGTTGGGACTGTTGAAATAAGGGTGCAAAAGAATTTTTGAAGTATTCAAACATCATCACATTGCCATTTTCCCCATCGGATGTCGGTACAATTAACGCCGGAATATCAGAATATTGTTGTACCGTTTTACCGCGATAACGAATATCATCAATACAACCTTCAGCGTTTTGCCCGCTTTGTTGACGAATTCCCATATCGGTATCTCGAATAACACATAAAATTCGTTCGGACTCTCCCCCAGACTCTATTTCCAACCAATGAACCCGATTTTCTAATTCAGGCGTACTCCAATCTTCCGGGTGTTCTAAAGCCGCGTGAGGCAAAATAATCCATTCATAGCCACAACGTTTTAATAACCGAATAAATGCTAACGCTTCGGCGGCATCTCCCGTCATTCCCATTTCCGGTAACCAAAATCCTTTAACTCTAGATAATGCCTTCTCTCCAAATAAATCAGCAAAGACCTGCCGCCAAGTTAAAATCTGAGCTTCATGATCTCGTTGCGGTGTAGCGGGAAAGTAACAATGACTATAGGCTGTTCCGGCAAATTCTACGGTTTCTGGATGTTGTTCTAACACGCGCCGCCATAATTCAATTACATCACCAATCGGTTCTCCATCGACAACTAACCTATCAAAATAACCATTACCTGAAAGTTTTGCTATTTCTTCTAACAATACCCCCGAATAATCTACCATCATTCGCGGAGAATAACCCTGAGCTTTTAAGTTTTCCACATAACGCGCTGGATTTTTATAAGCTTGAGCAAACCATTGAGCATTCCAGCTTTCCTCGGAATTTTCTGGGCTATTCAGCATTTTCTCTAAATTCCCAATTAGTTGCGGGGGTTGGCTATCTGTCCAAATTGGGGGTTGATGCATATGTAGCCATGGAACAAAAATAGCTGGGGGATGATAATTTTTCATGGTATAAACTAATAGTTAAAGTTAAAAATAGTTTGGCTTGGGCGGCTATTCAGTCCGGTTGCAGATCAAGGAGAAGGAATTAATAATAGACTTCGCCGCAGTTGTGGGAAACGGGGAACCGCAAGAAATAATAGAGACAAAAAGTACAGCAATTGATTAGTTTTTTAATGGCTGCTCATAGATCTAATAATGATAATTTGCAGACTGATGCGTGGGCGAACAGGGAGTTAAGTCATATCTTAACAGTTGTAGCCAAGAAGCGGATATCATATCTCGTCGTATCGTTTTTGATCGCAATTATCCGTGATTAAAGTAATATTGTGACTAACATCTCCAATCAGAATTTAGAGGTACTGCATATTTTTGCATTTTTGTCAAATCTAGCTAAAGCGGAGTTGACTATATTGGTGAATTATCTAATATGCGATCATTAGCCAAAATTCAGTTGGAGGGGAAATTAGGCTTCGAGAGCATCAGGGTTTAAAGCAATGACTGACAAAAAATTGAGCTTGTAGACAGACCATGCCTCGATATTAGTCTATGTTCAGCATGATACAAAAACCGAACCCGCTTGTCAACCCCTTGTAAAATCGTAGAATAAATTACTCTGAAGTTCTCCTAAAAATCTCATCCTATCGGCGCGGATATATGAATTTTTAATCGTTTCAGTTCAGTTGATAAAGTTAAGTTGTATTTTGAGTACCCCATGCTTTTGCATTTTTGTCAAATCTAGCTAAAGCGGAGTTGACTATATTGGTGAATTATCTAATATGCGATCATTAGCCAAAATTCAGTTGGAGGGGAAATTAGGCTTCGAGAGCATCAGGGTTTAAAGCAATGACTGACAAAAAATTGAGCTTGTAGACAGACCATGCCTCGATATTAGTCTATGTTCAGCATGATACAAAAACCGAACCCGCTTGTCAACCCCTTGTAAAATCGTAGAATAAATTACTCTGAAGTTCTCCTAAAAATCTCATCCTATCGGCGCAAATATATAAATTTTTAATCGTTTTAGTCGAAAGCGTTAAATAGAGCTAATTAAAAGTTGAACTTCAGTTTATCTGTCTCAGTTAATTATACTCTTTGATGTTGAAGTTAAAAATAGTTTATTCTGCTTCTAACGCCTGATAACAACTCTCCGACATCTCAAAATTTGCGGTTACATTCTGCACATCATCTAAATCATCTAAGGCATCCATTAACTTCAAAATAGAACGAGCTTTTTCAATATCATCTACCTCGACCGTATTATTCGCAATCCAGCGTAATTCTGCTTGAATTACCTTAAATCCTCCATCTTGCAAAACTTGATTTAACTGTTCCAAATGATTAACTTCAGTAAACACTTCCGCTCCCTCTATTTCCGTATCATCCACTGGGGTTAATTCATAAGATTCTGCTTCTCCTTCAACAGAAGCTTCTAACAGTTTCTCTTCATCTATCGGGCCGCAAAGCGTCACCACTCCCTTTTGATCAAACATCCAACTGACGCAACCCGTTTCCCCTAAATTCCCGCCATTTTTACTAAAAGCAGACCGTAAATCAGCAGCAGTCCGATTGCGATTATCCGTCAACCCTTCAATTAAAACCGCCACCCCCGCTACACCATAGCCTTCATAACGAATGGCTTCTAAAGCCGCCTCATCATCGGCTAATGTGCCTGCACCTTTGGCGATCGCGCGATCTATATTATCATTGGGGATACCCGCTGCTTTGGCTTTATCAATTGCCGTTCTCAATTGAAAGTTACCCGCCGGATCAGCGCCACCTGTGCGGGCTGCAACAATAATTTCCCGTGATATCCTTGTAAAGACTTTACCTTTAGCCGCGTCAACTCTTGCTTTTTGGCGTTTTATATTTGCCCACTTACTATGTCCAGCCATACCTTCAGACAACTCTACTGACTTATCTAATACCTTAACTTAAACCAACAACGCTGTGGTAACGAATGCTTGCAGTGGGATCAATTTTAGAATCAACGTTCTCTGTCGTTATCAATTTTGGGTATTAATATTCTCATCTGTCGCAATACCATCTCTAAAGCCTGAGTTATTTGCTGATTCTCCCCATCATCAGCTTGAGCATCAAAACATATCCGTCCACAATCAAATCAAAAATACTACAATATCGGAAGATTGATCAGGATTGAAAAATAGCAACAGTTGCCAAAAATCTTATATTATTTAGTCTCAAGCTTGCCAATCACTCAGGCCGAACAAAATACTCTCTGTCGCTACATTATTGGGTTGCATGACCTAAAGGCTCATCCTAGAATCGGTTTTACTGTAGCACCGAGTGCTGAAAGAAATATGCCCATAATGCCTAACTTACACCCTACACCTCTAAAAGTATCAAGCGATCGCGGGCAGTGCTAATTTCTAATGAACTATTCTGGAGGGACGCTCTATGGAACGTCGCCACACAGATGTTCAATCTTTAACAATAGCGATCGCAGTGGTGTGATCTCAATTAACGACGTTTCACTTGAGGAAAACGGTTAATTTGTGCCGTTCCGTAAAACACGATAGATTCGTTTTGCAGTCGTATTCGATCAACTCGTAACTGAGTTCCATCTAAGGCAAACTTATCAAGATCGAGAATATTATTCACATGATCGATCAGCGCCTTACTGAGATCTACAGATTCTTCGTCTCCCTTGTAGGTGACATTGGCAAACTGAATTTTACTTCGTTCTATCACATCAACCTCTGTCTCAAACTCAATTTGAGTCGGTTGAACTGCATCTCCAACTTTCACCTGAGATTGTAACCGCAGGGTTTTATTTGGAGTGATTGTCATCTGAGTCTCACTAAACTTCAGAGGTTGACCTTGATATTGAAGACGCTGTAACTTGTCAACCACAAAGGGGGTGTTAAACGATACTGTTAAATCCTCCTCAGTCAATACAACTCGCATCGTAGCCTGAGTGGGTTGTCTCAATTTGACTTGACCTGAAAAAATCGCGCCAAAGTCAATCGAGACAGCCTGTAAATATAACTCCATGACGGCAATGCGAAGGCCATTATACATGAGCATCCCATTACCAATGAAGTCAAACCCGTCTACACTACCCTGTAAAAGTTTAGTGACGGGTTCAGCACGGACGTTCGCCTCGACTTTATCAGATCGCTTGAACAGAGCTGCAATAGCTGCTCCGACCGCTTTACTGACTAGGCGATCGCCACCGTTAGCTTGAAAAGGAGCGCTTCCAAACAAAGCCTGTACCATACCTCTGCTCGTATAATCACACGACCCATTATAACTGCTCATTAAGTTTTGTTACGTTCCTATAGGATGATATTTGCAATTTAAATACCCTCAACAACTACAGATTATCAATTAGATTCAATCAATCTGATTGCTGTGACTTTAGAGATCTCGATATTTTTCCTGATGATTTTGCCTAATATCGTTATTGTGGAAGCAGTTACTGATTTTAATCGTCTTGCCTAAGTATGGATTCACACCACGATCAAAATATAACTCAAGACGTAGTTCTGATTGGGGGAGGCCATAGCCATGCCATTGTCCTCAAACAATTTGGCATCAACCCTCTGCCAGGTGTTCGCCTCACTTTAATTACTGATGTATATCATACACCCTATTCCGGAATGCTGCCGGGATATATTGCCGGACTATATGATTTTGATGATTGTCATATTGATTTGCGGCCACTAGCTCAATTTGCCCTGGGACGAATGATCCAGGGGGAAGTGATTGGATTAAATTTAGATCAAAATCAAGTGCTGTGTCGCAATCATCCCCCAATTTCTTTTGATATTCTTTCAATTAATATTGGCAGTACACCGAATCGATTAACTGTTGCGGGAGCAGAGCAATATGCAATTCCCGTTAAACCGATTTCAAAATTTCTCCAATATTGGGATAAAATCAAACAAGATGTGATTCAATTTCCCCAACAAAAACAACGTTTAGCTATTGTTGGCGGTGGTGCAGGCGGAGTCGAATTAACCCTCTCAGTCCAGGCTCATTTACAGCGAATTTTTGACTCAGCAAAACAGCCGATAACGAATTTAGAATTACATTTATTTCACCGTGGACAACAACTGATTCCCGAACGTCATCCTTGGGTGGGTAAAACACTACAAAAAATATTATCTCGTCGGGGTGTACAGATTCATTTAAATCAAACGGTTTCCCAAATTAAGGCGGCAGAAAATAGTAGTAAAATTATCTATTGTGAATCCGGATTAAAAATAGACTGCGATCATGTTTTTTGGGTCACCCAAGCCGGGGCGGCTGCATGGATAAAACAAACAGAATTAACAACTGATGATCGAGGTTTTATCCAAGTTAAAGATACCCTACAATCTGTTTCCCATCCCCATGTTTTTGCGGCGGGAGATGTGGCAACAATCGTTAATCATCCGCGTCCGAAAGCGGGTGTATTTGCAGTCCGTCAAGGAAAACCTTTATTTGAAAATTTAGTAAAAGTTTTACAAAAAGAGTCGCCTCAATCTTTTATTCCACAACAGCAATTCTTAATTTTAATTGGCACAGGAGACGAAAAAGCAATTGCATCTCGGGATTGGTTGCGTTTGGGGCCATATTCATTCTTATGGAAATGGAAAGATTCTATTGATCAAAAATTTATGGATCAATTCCGGAATTTATCTATTAATATGAATAGCTCAAAATCTGTAGAAATGCATTGTAATGGATGTGGTGCAAAAGTCGGTCATTCTACATTACAAAAAGTTTTAAATAATATTCCTGCTCAAACCCAACGAGAAGATATTTTAATTGGACTGAATCATGCAGATGATGCTGCTGTTATTCAAGTTCCGAATAATCATGTAATAGTACAAACTGTGGATTATTTTAAAGCGTTAATTGATGATCCTTATCTGTTTGGAAAAATAACGGCAAATCATTGTTTAAACGATTTATTTGCTATGGGGGCAACTCCTCAAAGTGCATTAGCTATTGTCACATTACCGGATGGAAGTTCGACTACTCAAAAAGAAGAGATTTTATATCAACTACTATTAGGTGCAACAGAAGTCTTAAATACCGCCTCAGCCGTTTTAGTGGGCGGACATACAACGGCGGGTAAAGATTTGGCATTTGGCTTAACTTGTAATGGCTTAATTACTCCAAATAAACTATTAAAAAAACAGGGATTAAAACCCGGTAATATTTTAATTTTAACCAAAGCATTGGGTATTGGAACATTATTTGCAGCGGATATTAATTTACGATCTAAAGGACGATGGATTAAAACCGCAATTGAATCAATGTTATTATCTAATCAAGCAGCAATTAATTGTTTTCAACAGTATCAAGCAACAGCTTGCACAGATATTACAGGATTTGGTTTAATCGGACATTTAATAGAGATGATTAAAAAATCTGAATTTAGGATAGAATTAAATATAGAAAATATCCCCATTTTACCGGGTGCAGCAGAAACGATAAAACAAGGCTTTTTAAGTTCTATTCATTCAGAAAATATCCAAGCTTATCAATGGATTAAAAACTTAAATCAAGTCAGTTTACATCCGCTTTATCCCCTACTTTTTGACCCACAAACCTCAGGTGGTTTATTAGCTGGTATTCCGGCTGAGTTAGCAGAAGATTGTTTACAACAGTTGCATGATTTAGGTTATCGCGAAAGCTGCATTATCGGTCAGGTTAAATCTAAATTCAAAGAAGATTTACCCATTATCATTCATTGATTTATGTACAAAAATCAAAACTAAATTAATTTATTATCTCGTTTGAAAATATAGTAAAAAAAAGATAATTTTGAAAATTTACTATTCTGATAATATTTACTGCTCAAATCACTTTAATGGGTCAGCCGAATATATCAGTTAAGACTCTTTGCCAAAATACTCATGATTTGATAAAATCTAAAACTTCATCCTATTATCAGTGATGTTTAAAGAGATTTGTAATTAATCATAGAATTAAATACAATATCTATAGCAATTCATTTATAATTTATGATAAATTTCCAAGATCAATCAAAGTTCTACAATGCCTCATTCTGTTGCCTGTTGTAAGAGTGCCTATTGCCTACTTGCCTACTTGCCTTCTTATCCCTATATCAAATTAAAATAACTTAAAAATGTCAAACTTTGAATCTATTCTAGAGTATTGGTTTGGAAATAAAAACAAAGCAGATTATGGTAAGCCTAAAAAGTTTTGGTTTAATAAAAATAATAAAGTCGATGAAGAAATAAAACAACAGTTTTCAATAGATTATGAATTAGCCAAACAAGGCGTTTTAGACAGTTGGAAAAATGAGCCTCAAAGCTGTTTAGCCTTAATTTTACTCCTCGATCAGATTCCTCGTAATATATTTAGAGATCAACCTCAAATGTATGCCACGGACGCAAAAGCATTAAATATGACGAAATTCGCTATCAAACATAATTTTGACCAAGAGTTATTACCTGTGGAAAGATGGTTTATTTATCTCCCATTTGAACATAGCGAAAATATCGATCATCAATGTCAAGCCGTTGCTTTATTCCGGACATTAAGCCACGATCCAGATAGTGCGATAACAATTGATTATGCAATTCGTCATTTTGAAGTCATTCGACAATTTGGACGCTTTCCCCATCGAAATCAGATTTTAGGACGAGAAACAACGCCTGAGGAAGCAGAATTTTTACAACAACCCGGTTCTTCTTTTTAAGCGGTGACATTTTGCTGAAGTTAGACAGGACAAACTTTAGCTTACTCCACTAAAGATTTATTGAATTATGGATAATGAAACCTAAAACGATGAAGATGGAAGTGTTTATTAATCTAATTACAATTATAGTAAAAAACCCGGCTTCTTTTAGAAACTGGGTTAATTATGTTATTCAAAAATATTCTACTTATTTATGGCGAATATATTCAAAGATTTGTACATAATCTGTACCGGGATTATTCCATGAATAGTCATATTCCATTCCTTGAATTTGAAGTTTTTCAAACTCTTTCGGATAATGATCGTATAATCCAATCGCCCGATCCATCGCCGATTCTAACGCTAGATTATCCGTTTGATAAAAGACATAACCATTGCGTTTTTCAGGCGGTTGATTCGGATCATAATCTCGATCAAAAACAGTACTGACTAATCCACCTACACCGCGAACAATTGGAACTGTTCCATACTTTAACCCAATCATTTGAGTTAAGCCACAAGGTTCGTAATTACTGGGAACAATAATCAGATCTGAACCTGCGTAAATTAAATGGGCTAACTCTTCATTAAAGCTAATTTCTAAATGACAGTCTGGATTACTATTTAAGAAATCCTTTTCATGCCAAAACCAATTATTAATGGCAGGTTCAGTTGCAGACCCCAATAGAACAAATTGGGCGTTTCGCTGCAAAGCATAATACATAGCATGATGGACTAAATGCACCCCTTTTTGTTGATCGAGGCGACCAATATAAGCAATAATCGGTCGTTTAACATCCCGTAACCATAGCTTTTCTCTCAGGGCTTTTTTGTTTTTTTCTTTCCCGGTTAAATCATCAAAACTATAGTGATAGGGAATATAATGATCAACTTCAGGATTCCAAATATTGTAATCAATACCATTCAAAATCCCGGTAAATTTATTTTGATGAATGTGTAGAGTATGACCTAAACCATAGCCACATTCTCCTTGATGGGCTTCCCATGCATGGTGCGGTGAAACAGTGGTAACAAAGTTAGAATAAGTAATACCTCCTTTCATCAAATTAAGACCAAAGGAATTAAAATTATCCTGCAAACGATCATATTGAAAATAATATTCTTCTCGATTTAAACCCGTTGCCCATAATACCTCTACACCCGATACGCCTTGATGTTTAAAATTGTGAATGGTGTAGCAAACTCGTTGGTTTTCCATACCATTATATTTGTACATTTCATACAACATCACGGGGACTAAACCCGTTTGCCAATCATGACAATGAATAATATCAGGACGCTTACCTGTTTTTAATAAAAACTCTAATGCGGCTTTAGAGAAAAAGGCAAAGCGCATATTGTCATCATGACAACCGTAATAACAACCGCGATTAAAGAATAAATCGCCAGAATGGGAATCAATGAAAAAACAGAGTCGTCCATGTACCCAACCACACAACACATCACAATGAATTACCCCGCCAAACCAGGGAACCAACAAATCTCGGTATGCTTCGTGTAGTCCCCAAATTTGGTCATATCGCATACAGTCATACTTAGGGAGGATAATTTCCACCCCATGACCGCGAATTTCTAACTCTCGACTCAACCCATAAACAACATCACCTAATCCGCCTGCTTTAATTACGGGGGCGCATTCCGAGGCAATCTGTACAATGTACATACCGACTCCTAAACTTCACAAAAATTTATATCGTATTTTTCTATTCAACCACCCAAAGCGAACCTATGGCTAGAAAAATCAGTCTTTGGTTTGGTTATTAGTGATGGGTTAGAGCGTTGGCGCGTTTATTTCCCATTCCCCGTTGCCGACGTTTGCACCCATACTGCATAGAACCATAGCCTGTGGGGTAGGACGTAACAACAAATAACAAACGATAAAGAACCAATCACCAATATGTTGCGATCTGTTAAGGTCTATTTCATTGCGTCACAACTGAGGCAAATCCGCCCCCCTCTCTGACGATAGCGTGATACCATCTCAGCTAATAACAACGAGATAGATAGGAGAATACCTTTGACTCTACGGGTTGCTGTCGTCGGATCTGGGCCTGCTGGTTCCTCTGCTGCTGAGGTTTTAGTAAAAGCCGGAATTGAAACTTACTTATTTGAACGCAAGCTGGATAATGCCAAACCCTGTGGCGGCGCAATTCCCTTGTGTATGGTCGATGAATTTGATCTCCCCCCCGAGATTATTGATCGACGGGTACGGAAAATGAAAATGATTTCCCCTTCTAATCGGGAAGTTGATATTAATATTGAAAACGAAAACGAATATATTGGGATGTGCCGCCGGGAAGTTCTCGATGGCTTCATGCGCGATCGCGCTGCCCGTTTAGGTGCAAAGCTGATTAACGCCACAGTTCATAAACTGGAACTTCCCAAAAATAATACTGATCCCTATACAATTCACTATAATGAGCATTCCCCAGGAAATGTTCGTGGTATTGCCAAAAGCTTAAAAGTGGATATGGTAATTGGGGCAGATGGGGCCAACTCCAGAGTCGCCAAAGCCATTGATGCTGGGGATTATAACTATGCGATCGCCTTCCAAGAACGAATTCGCATCCCCGATGATAAAATGGCCTACTACGAAGATCGCGCTGAGATGTATGTCGGTGACGATGTCTCCACAGACTTCTACGGCTGGGTCTTCCCCAAATACGATCACGTTGCGGTAGGAACTGGTACGATGAAGGTCAACCAAGCCTCCATTAAGCAATTACAGGCGGGTATCCGCGCCAGGGCTGCCCGTCGCATCGAAGGGGGCGAAATTATTAAAGTTGAAGCCCATCCCATCCCAGAACATCCCCGTCCTCGGCGGGTTGTCGGTCGAGTTGCCCTTGTAGGAGATGCTGCTGGGACTGTTACCAAGTCCTCGGGAGAAGGGATTTACTTCGCGGCTAAATCTGGCCGGATGTGCGCTGAAACGATTGTTGAAATGAGTAACAATGGCGCGAAGTTGCCCACAGAAGAGGATCTTAAGTTATATCTCAAACGTTGGGACAAACGCTACGGCATGACTTATCTGGTTCTGGATGTATTGCAACGGGTGTTCTATCGTAGTGATGCCACGCGAGAAGCCTTTGTTGAAATGTGTTCTGACCGGGATGTGCAGAAGATGACCTTCGATAGTTATCTTTATAAAACAGTCGTTCCGGCTAATCCTTTAATTCAGATGAAGATTACCGCTAAAACCATCGGTAGTCTGCTGCGAGGTAATGCCCTTGCACCCTAACAGTTAGGTTGATGTGGAGACGTTAAGTAGTGGAAACATTACAGATAACGTCTCTACGTTGTGTTCAGGAACGAATCATGGCAAATTCCGAAGTTGAAGACAAAGCAATCAATCTTTCCGTTAAAGTTTTAACGTATTGTTCACTGTTATAGTATTGCTGAACTAACTCATAGCCGCGTTGGGCGATCGCTTCTGCCTCATCTTGATGATCTAACAGATCAGTAATTGCGTTTGCCATTGCTGCTGCATCCCCCGGTTCGACTCCAAGAATTACGCCTGCATCGGCAAACTTTTCCGCCAGTCCAGGAGTTCGAGTCATCACCACCGGTCGGCGACAGGCCATCGCTTCAAATAAGGTAGCAAACCCCGCTTGATAGTTGTGAGGTTTCAAGCTAATCACCACCACATCAGAATCTCGATAGAGTTGTCGTAAACCTTGCCAGTCATAATAATCACAAGACATATTTTCGGGCAATACCTGAGGAAATGTATCCGGGTAAGTTTGGGCCGTCGGAGAAACCCCACACACTTTAACATCAACCGCCATGTCTTGGGTGGCTTTGGCTAAAGTGATATAATCCCGCTGTTCTAAACCCCCACTCCCTACAGTCGGACGTTTTTTATTAGCAGATTGAGGGCCAGGAGTAAAAAACAAAGTATCCGTTTGTTCATCCAATAAACACACTCGTTGAGACGGAATATTCAGATATTGTCGTAAAAAATCGGCTTTCGATGCCGTATTGGTCATGAATAAATCAATTCGGTCAGCTAACTTAAACAGTTTCATCGCCAAACGACTGCGGGGACGGTTGGCATTGTGAATCAATACAGCAATTTTAGGACGATTCTGCGACTCACACATCGCCGCAATGGGATAACCCGAATCTTCACCAATACAGAAGACAATATCATCGCGGGTTAATTTCGGGGCCAACGTCCGGGCCATTGCCCAATGTTGCGGTTGACTACCCCCCGTTAACTTTGACAGAACATTGTCAGAAGTGGTGACACAAGCAACATATTCACTCGGGTCATGGACAATTGCATTTAGCTTTAAACTCAAGGTTCTCAGGGTATGGCGAGGAGACTTATCCATTAAAGCGTCCTGTTCAAAACGTTCGAGATCGAAATGGCGGCTTAATAAAATATGATATTTCATTTTTAAATTGAGTGATGAATGAATAACTTGCATCAAAAAATATACAGATTGTTATCTGAGTCTGTCTCAATCATATCCTGATGTCCTTATTTATATAGAAAATTAAAATAAAGATTAAATTCTCCTAACCATTCAATTTTCAATAAAAACTTCTTAACCATCTTCTTTGTTTTCAATGCGATTGCGCCCCCGTTATTTCAAAACACTTCATAATCTTTTCCCGAACCGTACTGCCATGCATCCAACAAACGATGATAATAATATTGTTGAACAGGAGAAAGATTGTTAACCAGTGGTTCAAATCGTTTTCCTACCGGGCTCAGCAGGGTATAAACTCCTAAATTAAAATAATGAATGGTCCAGTTTAATAATCCGTCTAATCCCGCTTGAGGAATCACCGGAAACACCACTCCCGGATGAAATAAACCCGTTTTAATTAATGTTTTGGCTAAGGCGGGAAACTGGACTATATCTTGTAAAAACGGTTTAATAACGGGTTCTCCTAATTGTTGCATTTCATCAAAAACAGCCGCCAATAACTGATTAATTTGATCGGCTGAAACCATTTGATTCATTCCCACACTCATGGAACGTTGAAACAGCCAAGTTACCGATAAGCTGGGTTGATAAGGTTGTAATAACGATAAGGCTGTATGACTTAAACAATCGGTTTTTAACCCTTCCTCAATTCCCACCGTTAAGCGGTTTAAATGCCGGATCATGGCTCCAAATCCCCCAAAACTCAACGGAGATTGATTGGCGCTACTATCACCCATAAAAGCAATTCGATCCCAAGGGGTTTGTAGCGGACTATTGCGATAACAAGGAAAAAAGCCAAACAAAGCCCGCTTAAACTGGAGATTTTCCAGTGAAATCTGTTGATATTCGGGTAATAACCGGAAATATTCTTCAAATAAGAATTCTAAACTAAATCGATCTGGATCGGCATCAATATAAGTAAATAAATATGTGGTACGGCCATCACGGGCCGGAAACGCTTCCCAGAAATATTGACATTGATTTTGTATAGGGGTAAATGAGGCGAAAATATCCCCTGTTTCATTATTCTCATATCCGCTACCACAGGTTCCCACCACCAAACAAACTGCATCTGGTTTTTGTCCATTTCTAACTTGCCGAACAATAGGAGAAAAATGCCCCATGGCATCTAATAATAACCGTGTTGTTAGAGTGGAAGTGGAAGTGTTAACCGCCACACCATTGGGGTGAATAACAGCCTCTTGATAAGCTGTATTTTCTAACAGTATTCCCCCAGCTTCTAAAAATCGTGTTTTCAGGGTTTCGAGTAAATAAACCGGGTCAACCCCAACATTGAGAACATCTCTGACCCAAATATCCGGCGTATTCGGAAAACTTAATCTAGCTGGATTATACTCTGTGGCGATCGCGGTTTCCAACTCCGACTCCGAGAGTAAATTTAATTCCACCAACACATTCAACTCTTGCCGAGAAATATTCCATTCTTGGTCTCGTCCCCGCAGCTTACCCCGTTCGACAACCGCCACCCGCCACCCTCTCAAGGCTAAAGCGGTTGCGATGACGATACCCAACGTACCGCCACAAATGATAACATCATACTCAATCCTGTCTAGGGCTTCGCTGTGATGTTTAACGCTATGGGGAACCTCAAGGGTGTTATGTTTGAGGGAATGCCACAACTGATCGGCTTTTTGTAAGCCAATATAAGGGTTACCCGAAATTTGAGACAGAATCTGTTGCGTTTGGGACATAGAATCGAAATGAATGCGCTATTTATTATATTAGAGGGTTAAGACCTCTCTCAAATCAATTTCTCCACAGCAGCCGTTTGAATGCTGACAGAAGATTTCGCCAATAACCTCAAACAATATCCGGCTTGAAAAGGTCTCGTTTTGTGAGAAATTGCACGGTTAATTTTAACAGATTAGATTATAGTATACATTCTCACTGCTATTTTTAAGAGCGATAATTCCGGTTGTGACTGAGTTTATCGAAGCGTAGATCAAAGAGTCAGAATAAATCATCAATTTCTTTAAAGGATATGATTCACTTCATCCGACTGGATTTTCCGATCTGCTAAGTCGTCAATGCTAATATTGTACAAAAACAACGTACGCTTCTGAGATGAACAAATATGATCTTATCTGAAATGACTGTACCTGGGGCTTTTAACATCGGCACAGCCGTATTACTCAGTCTTGTTTTTTTTCTAAGCTTTATTTTACTGACTGGACTGTCTTATTTGCAAATTACAAAGTTTACCCAAGGCTTAATTCATGTATTTTCTTCCACAAAAACAAAGGAAATTTATCAAACTGTTATTTTACCCTATCAAGAATGGCTGAGTTGGTCTATAACGCTGGTTGTCATTGATATTATTATTTTAACCGTACCTGTGCCAACCTGGATCAGTTTTTTAGAATTTCCCCTAGGTTTAATCGTCGCTTTAAACGTTATATTTCTCGGGGTTAAAATTTTTAAAGAATTATTTGATAACTATCTTTTAGGAGTGGCTTTAGAAGAAAAAAGTAAAATCAATAGTGAGCTGCTCTCTTTGGGAAAATTTTTATCGAAAGCGGCGATTGTTTTAGCGGTCATTTTTCTATTTGCTCAAACCCATCATATTAATTTAATTGGTTTAGTGGCAAGTTTAGGAGTCGGAGGAGTTGCCATTGCATTTGCCTCTCAAAAAGTCTTAGAACAACTGCTTTGGAGTATTGTTTTATATATTGACCGCCCCTTTAGTGTAGATGATTATATTAGTTTACCCGATGGAACTTTAGGAAGAGTAGAATCAATTGGTTGGCGTTCAACGAAAGTTAGACTATCGGGTAAAAATACATTAGTGATTGTTCCCAATAGTAATCTAGCTCAAGTGAATATCGAAAATCTTACAGGTGCAAGACGAGTGATTTTAATTGTTAATTTAACCTTTTTTAGAGCGATGCCCGATGAAGAAAGGGCCTTAGTCCAGCAGTTAATTTTAGAGAGTACCCGAGATATTTTAGGGATTGATCATGGACTGACCCAGGTCACATTTAATGAGACCATTAGCAATAGCGAGCATGGGGCTGTACAAGCCCAGGCTATTTTCTTTATACTAGGAGCAGCAGAAACTTCGATGGAATTGCGAAGAAACTTGCTTAGTATTGCTCGAGACAATATTATTGATCGACTTCAAGAATATGGTTTAACCTTTAATTTTGAAGAGAAAATAATTGATGTCGCTCAACCCATGAATATTTAAGAGTCAGTGAATTAATGAGATTAGAAGTATTAGGATTGATTTCGGTCGAGCAAGAAATTCAAAGATATGTGATAGAATTAGCGATTCGATTAGGACTCTTTCTATTCGGTGCGGCTGTGTCTCCAATTATTGGGCGATCGCTTCCTCATTTAATTCTCAGAATTCTAAAATTCTCTCGTCATTATATTGAATTTAATGTGGCTGAAACGTATAACGATTATATTAAACCCGTTCGCAACTCCCTGATCACCACAGGCAGCTTATTATTTATTGCTCTATGTCTAAATTTACTGGTAAAGTACGAAGATCTATATACATTTTTAGGACTATTTATCTATTTATTTCTCTCCATTAGTTTAGCTTGGTTTGCCTCAAAAATTGCACAACGGGTGATTCGAGGTGCGGTGATTAATTTATTACAACGTCAGGGAAGAGAAGTCAATGAAGTGGTGTTAGTGTTTGAAACTTTAACGAATCTGATTATTATCCTGTTGGCAATTGTCATCTTTGCTCAAGGACTAAGATTAAACCTATTTGCCCTAACAGCCAGTTTAGGAATTGGGGGAGTCGCAGTGGCTTTTGCGGCTCAACAAGCCTTAAGTCGATTAATTGGAACGATTGAACTTTATCTGGATAGACCTTATCTGCCGGGGGAATATATTCGGGTCACATTTAATCAGTTTAAAGGAGATGTGTATGGCCGAGTAGAATCAATTGGTTTACGATCTACCAAGATTCGCACAGTTGCTAAAAATACATTAATTATTGTACCCAACTCTCTGATGGCAGGGTTACACGTTGAAAATATAACTCGAGGAAAAAAAATTATGGCAATGCTTTCTTTAGATTTTGATCGACCGTTAACCACTGGAGAAAAAGCATTAGTCACGCGGGTTATCGAAGATACCAGTGCCAATTTTTGGGGGTTGAATAAAGCCAATATTCGCGTAGAATTTTGCTCTAATATTGGTCAAGTTGGGACTCAAGCACGGGTTAACTTTTTTATTACCGGTTCAAGTGAAGATTCGATCAATTTACGCAAAAGAATTGTTGACTTAGCCAATGATAAAATAGCCAAAACCCTCTCAAACTATAATTTACAATTTAAAATTCTTGAACCGATTGTTTACATCGACTCCCCCATGTCAATCTAGAAACAATCTACCGTTATATTGGAAACGGGAACATCTATAATTCTGACCCTGTTTTCTCAAACCCAAATCTATGAGCACTCAACCTAACCCAGAATATCAGATTAATCCAGAGACCCTCGATGCGGCCCTGCAACAGCAAGGTAACTTTAAACTAGAATTAGAACGGGTACATAAAGATGTAACCCGGCTGCGAGGATGGATACAACTGCTTGTGAGTGGCTTAGTGTTGGCAACCTTGATTTCTATTATTATTTCAAGTTGGTTAACCTATCGCTTGCTCGTACAACAGGAAATTACACGACGAGAAGCCGCAAACGCAGCCAAAACCCAGGCAGAATTGTTAGAAAAAATCGAACAGCTAGAACTTCAGTTACAAGGGGTTACCCAACAAGTCCCAGACCGCTTAGCAAACCTCACAGATGAAAATTTAGTCACTCAACAAGAACTGATTCGACTGCGCGATCGCCTCAACCAGCTAGAGGTATTACAACGGGAGTCGTCAAACCCTGTCGAGTCGTCGGACAATAATGTTAATAAGCCGATTAAACCTGATTCTAATGTCATACAAAATTGACCCAAATCAGATATATTAATGATCGGGTTGCATCTTCTTTTTCTACCATTGGATAGAGATTAACACAACCGCAGCAATTTTCATCCTTGAGAAAGAGGCACAACTTCTCATTAGAAATTATACTACCTTTTATCAACTCAATCTAGGCTAATCTCACAGGCTATATGCATAGTAGTTTTAACCTAGTATACTGCTATGAGCTGTTGCTGGCTGTAGCGGTTAAGGTTGCAGATGATGTGGCTCGAAGCTTTACTGGTTTCAGTCACAAAATTTAGATGCAAGCACATCGATGAGAAGATTAAGCAATATAGGTGAAAAAAAATAAGATCGAATTCCTAATTTCTCAACCTATTATTCTGCTAAAATTTTTCAGCGTCTTTTTATCTCTCTCGATCTACAAAAATTAACTGAATTTCTTACGATTGGTTTACTGAAAAATGATACAAAACCTAACTATACTTGAACTTAATTCAACGATCCATCTAATGGGTCAAGTCCTCGTTGAATCGGATGCTGAAGCGATGGAAAATACAGCCATGCTATTTAGCGGGCCACAATTTTTTACCGCTTTAGTGACTGGAGTTATTTTAGCATTTGCATTTCAATTGTTAATGACAAATTTGGGGGTGGCGATTGGGATTTCGGCTTTAGGCGGATCTTCTGACTCTAATTCCTCCAGTTCTAGTTCTTCAAATGGTTTACGAAAAATTGGAATTGTTTTAGGATTAGGAACTCTAATTAGCGTCACAATTGCTTTATTTTTTGCTGCTTTATTTGCCGTTAAATTGAGTTTATTTGTCTCCCCCATGTCCGGTGCAATTATGGGTTTAGTCATCTGGGGAACCTATTTTTGTTTGATGGTTTGGGTGAGTTCAACCACTGCCGGAACTCTGGTGGGGTCGGTGGTGAATACAGCCACTTCTGGCTTTCAAGCAGTGTTTGGTACAGCCATGGCTGCAATTGGTGCAAAATCAGCCAGTCAGCAAGTCGTCAGAACAGCCGAGGCAGCAGCAGGTGCGGTTCGCAAAGAATTAACAGATATTGTCGATCCGATTTCTGTTCAGGAAAAAGTAGAAGATTATATTGATACCTTACGTTCTCCCGATCTTGATATGCAACAAATTCGTGGAGAATTTGAAAACATATTAAATAACTCAGCACTACTGACTTCTTCAGATCAACCCCTACCCAATTTAGATCGAGAAACCATCGAAGAATTAGTCAGTAGTCGCAGTGATTTATCCAAAAAACAAGTTCGACAAATTGCCAAAGAGTTAGAAAAAACTTGGAATAAAAAATTAGGTCAATCTTCTCGAAAAGACTCTAATTCAGATGTTCTTGACTACCTCAAAACCGCAACCCGCGATCAATTACTCGGCTCAGAACTCTCCCAGAAATTAGATGATTTAACGTCTCAATTTAGTCAACAATCTGGCTCAGATTCTTCAGACTCGGGAGATACAAATTCTCTGAAAAGCCGTCTGATGATGAGTTTTAATAGTATGATGGGTATGGTGATGGGACGCACCGACTTGTCTGATTTAGATGTTGAAAAAATATCATCTAAACTGCAAAAAGCACAAGATAAAGCGGTTGAAACCAAGGATAAAGCCGTAGCCGCCGTGAGTGATAGCGAACCAAAAACTACCGTTCGTGCTGATATTGAGAATTATTTACTCAATAGTCATAATTGGCAACTCAAAGACCAAAATATTGAGAAACAATTCCGCGAAGTCATTTATGATCGCGATGCTGATCCGGCATTTGTAGCGGAAGCTTTGGATCAAATTAATCGCTCAGATTTTGTGGACTGGTTGAGTCAAAAAGGACTATTAACTCAAGCTAAAATTGATCATTTAGCAACCCTATTAGATGGAATTCGTTTAGAAGCCTTGGCACAAGCACAAGCGGCTCATGAACGAGAAATGACGATTGAGTTGTTGGCAAGGGTAGAAGATTATCTCTTAACCACACCTAAAACAGGTTTAACCCCTGAGAAAATTCAACTCAATTTTAAGCCACTGTTAAAAGATACAGATGCCAGTCACGAACAATTAACCTATCGTTTAGAACAGTTAGATCGTCCGACATTAGAACGACTTTTAGAACAACGTTCAGATCTATCGACCGTAGAAATTTCTGCCATTATTAATGAGTTAGAAATCGCAAAAGCCAAAGCATTACAAGAATCTAAAGAATTGAATGCGGCTGTATTAGCCACTGCCGAAACACAATGGTTAAACTTACAGTCTTATCTACGAGATACCGGTCGATCTGAACTCAATCCTCAGGCCATTGAACGGGAATTGAAACTGTTAGTCGATGACCCCAAAGCTGGCTCAAGAGCCATTCGGGCGCGGGTTTCCCGGTTTAACCGCGATACGTTGATACAGTTACTCTCTCAACGGGGAGATGTAGACGAGGCGCAAGTCAATCAAATTATTAATGATGTTGAACGCACTTGGACTCGTGTTCGTTATCAACCTCAACGTTTGGTCGGAGAAGCACAACAGCAGTATGAACAAGCAAAATCTGCATTGACGGAGTATCTGCGTTCAACAGGTAAGCCAGAACTCAACCCTGAAGGCATTCAGCGGGATTTGAAATTATTGCTTGATGATCCAAAAATGGGTGCAAAAGCAGTTCGTAGACGCTTAGCCAAAATGGATCGTGATACTCTGGTGCAACTGTTGACACAACGAAAAGATCTCAGTGAAAAACAAGTTAACCAAACCATTGATCAGGTTCAAGAAACCTTAAATGAAGTTGCCAGGTCTCCCAAACGCTTAGCCAGACGGACTCAGCAAAAAGCAATTGATTTTAAAGAGACAATGGCAGACTATCTGCGTTCAACCGATAAAGCAGAACTCAGTCCAGCAGGTATTGAACGGGATGTGAAACTGTTACTCAACGATCCTCAAGCTGGGATGGAAAGCCTGAAACTAAGACTGTCTCACTTTGATCGCAATACCTTAGTGGCGTTATTGTCTCAACGAGAGGATGTCTCCGAAGCGGAAGTTCAGCAAATTGTCGATCAAATTATGCAAGTGCGCGATCAAGTGGTTGGACAGTTGCAAATGGTACAGCGGCAAATTCAATCCGTTATTGATCAAGTTCTGGCTCAAATTCGCGATTATCTCAACAGTTTAGATCGGCCTGAACTCAATTATGAAGGGGTTCGTCGTGATTTTCGTACCTTGTTTGACGATCCACAAGCAGGGTTTGATGCGCTGCAAACTCGTTTATCCCAGTTTGATCGCAATACCTTAGTGGCGTTAATGAGTTCTCGCGATGATATTTCAGAAGCTGATGCCAACCGCATTATTGATCAAGCTGAAATGACTCGAACTCGTGTCCTGCAAAAAGCTGAACGTTTCCAACGTCAGGCACAATTGCAGTTAGAACAAACTAAAAAGCAAGCAGAACAACAACTGGAAAATACCCGTAAAGCAGCATCTGTTGCCTCTTGGTGGTTATTCTTAACTGCTTTAATTTCTGCGATCGCCGCCGCTGGTGCTGGAGCCTTAGGGGTTACAGTTTAATCACGGTTTTTTGTAGAGACGTTCCATGGAACGTCTCTAGGGGATTAAGAATTAACCTAAAATTGTCACATTCGGATCTTCTGCAACAAAGTCTCCCGCAACTAAACTATAACGAATTTTGCACAATACCCAAATAGCTACTATCGGGTGCTTGAATCGCAATCTTACATCATAGATGCACCGCCATCAACCTGCAGTTCAACTTGAGTTAAACTCAGATCTGCAAAAGTTAAACCATCAGTCAGCATAATCTTATCGGTTCCGGCAACAAAATCAGTAATTAAATCCGCTTCATCTAGGTTACCTGCCGCCCCATTACCGCCAACCCAAACAAACGTATCCGATCCAGCGTTTCCTGTCAGCACATCAGACCCGCGATACGTGCTACGCACAGGCTACGCCAACGCCAATATCGTTAAGGTTAGATATTTTTCTATTTCTCGAATAATTCTTCTGAATATCTCTCTGAGGGTCATTATTTAAAGCTCACTAATTCTTCTAGAGAAGATTCACCTCCGATCAGACTCTATTTGTTCCTTTTGTTCTGTCTAAAGAAGAAGGCTAAGGTTTAGTTTTTTATCACTTTAGAATGAGCGCTCTCGATCACTGATTATATAAAATAAGATTATCTTCAAGATTTTTAGGTTTTATACGAAATGAATTTATCAGATGCCAGCGAACAAGCTATTAATGAAATAGCTAAAGCCGCAATAGAAACCCAGTTAGATGAAGTTGAAAATCTTGATGTAAATCTGCGTTCTAATCCTCTAGACATAGCGCAAGGAAAAATAGAATCAGTTAGCGTTAAAGGGGATGGCTTAGTAATGCAAAAAAAATTACGGGCTGAAAAACTAAGACTAGAAACCAATAGCATTGCTATTGATTCGATCAAAGCTGCTATGGGCAATATTGAGTTGCTCAGACCGACTGAAGCTAGAATGTTAGTTGTATTAAAAGAAGAAGATATCCAAAAAGCTTTTAACTGTGAATATATCAAAAATAAATTGCAAAATATAGAAATTGATGATGAAGGAGAGAAAACTGCTGTTAGAATAGAGCAGGTCAAATTCACGTTACTAAAGACAGGGAATGTGAAGTTAGAAGCTGATATTTATTTAGTTGAAAAAGATCGACATGAGCGCATTGGCTTGATGGCTATTCCAGAGATTAATAATGCGGGTAACTGTATTCAGCTAGAATCGGTTGAATATTTGCAAGATACTGAGTATAACACAAACGTAGCGAAGGAAATTATTAAGAGCGCAGAAGAAATATTAGATCTACGAAACTTTGAGTTAGATGAAATGTCATTAAGAGTTAGAAAACTAGACGTGAATCTGGGGAAATTAACAATAGAAGTAGATGCAGAAATCAAAAACTTTCCAGGTTAATCACTCTTGCTAATCACACAAGCTTGTGGCTCTTAAAAAATCTGTATCGATCAACAGTTCAACACATCGATAGTATTAGCCTGCATACTGCTATATTGTTAAAGGTTTGTAGTTGCGCTTCAGTGAATTTTGTACTAATAAGGCTAAAGCTAAACTACGAATCTAACCTTTGAAGGGTCATGTAACAGAGTTTTATTTGAGACGGGGCTGAATAATTATTTGATACCTAACCTTGAACCCGGAGACATTCTTATTATTGATAATATTAGTTTTCATCATGGGGAGTATATCAAAGAAATTGTAGAACTGGCTGGATGGTAAATTTGGTATTTGTCTTCATATTCACGCCTATTTAAACACGTATTAAAAACTGGTGGGCTGCCCATGAAGACATGGATGAAACAGAGATTAAAAATTCATCCCCAGTCAGAGAATGTGTAGATGCTGCATTCCAAAATTGTCAAGCGCCTATCCCTCTTTTGTCACTTTCCGGAATTCTCACGAAATTCCGTTATCACAGCTAACGACACCCAACGAGAGAATCAGGGTTTAACCCCCATTTTTCGGAGTCTGACAGCGATAGGGCTATGGGCGAGCGCTATATTATTACCTACTGTGACATTAAATAGTATCATAATTCACCTTAGAATTCGTTGTGTTAAATAACTTTTTGGTAGATTCATCTGGTGTGAATTCAGACAGGGTTTTTCAGTTATTTTCAAGCAAAAGAAGCTAGATTTATCCCTTAGCAATGTTTATATAAAATATAGCACTACACTCATAGTGTGTTTTTTATCTCCCGCGCCACAAACACACGAATAAACCTAACGCCAGGGTGAGCGCGCTATGTTAGGTTGCTTTTCCTGGCTGTTTAAAATATTGGCGTTGATTTATTTCTTCTTCTTTTATACTAATTCACATTGTATGTTTGAACAGTCACTCATTTGAGTGACCACACGGGGCCTGAAATGTGGTATATCATTTACCCTTAATTTTATTATTCTAAATTGTTTATAAAATATTTGAGTCTTTCCAAGAGAAATTAAGCACGACTCAAATCATTCTTAGGGAGGTTGTATAAAGATAAAATTAATATTTATAGAAAAAAAATCATTCTTTTTATAGATAGCAGCAGCAGTTCTGTCTGTATTTTTTTATCAAATAAAACAAATATTAATCTTCATGAAAAAAGGGTATAATCAGCGCCTCAACCGATCCCATAAATAGAGAAATTAGAACAATCTGTAAACCTTTCAACCCTATAATTAGTATGACTTGTGTCATTTGATCCAGAGAGAAATGGGGGAGAGTTTTGTGAGCAATTTCTTTCCCTAATGTTTTGTCAATTTTACAGAATTTGACCGAAAGTATCGTGACAGATCCGCCAGTTTTCTAAAAAAATAAAGAAAAAATAAAGTCTTATTAAGAGTAGCGTTACACTTAGTTAACAAACTATAATACTTAAAATACTAATACTGTTTTCTTAAGCGACCAGAAAAAAATGACTTTCTTGTCAAACCCATGAATTTAATGTCTGTTACAGTCATCTTGCTGATTCTAGTCGTCTATTTGGTTAGAAAAACTCGTCAACAGACACTAGCGATCACCAAGTTACAACAACGCCTAGACACTTCTAAGAACTCTGCAATTTTTGACTCACTATTGCAAAGCCTGCTGAGTCAAACCAGTGATGCTGTGGCAGTGGTCGATCAAAACCTCACCATTGTCATTGCCAACAGCAAAACCCAAGAGGCGTTTGAAGCAATATTTGGTCAGCAATACATTCCGGGTAAAAACGTTTTAAGCCTACTGGCAAATCTTCCCGTTCAGCAAGCCATTGCAAAACAACTTTGGTCTCGGACATTAAATGGAGAAAGTTTTCGTCTGACTGAAGCGTTTCAAGATCGTTTCAACCAACAACGCCATTATGAAATGACGTTCACTCCCGTTCGTAACAATGAGGGTGAAGTGATTCAAGCCTTAATGTTAGCTAAAGATATTACACCACAAATCGAATCTCAAGCTAAACTACAAAAACTAAATCACCAACTCGAAGCGATGGTTGATACTCGTACAGCTCAACTGTTGCAAATTAATCAACAACTCACCCAAGCCCTTGACCAACGTCAACAGATTGAGTCAGAATTACGCGAAAGTGAACAAAGGCTACGAAAAGCGATTGTTAATGCACCGTTTCCGATTTTCATCCACGGGGAAGATGGCGAAATCACTTATATGAGTCATAGTTGTAGTCAGATGACTGGTTATCCTCAATCAGAAATCAACACCATCTTCAAATGGTGCGAAAAAGTCTACGGATATCGTCAGCAACAGGTTCAAGCTGCAATTGATCGACTGTATCAACTAGAGGATAAAATTGACGAAGGAGAGTTTGAGGTCACCACAGCGACAGGTGAAACTCGCATCTGGGATTTTAGTAGCTCTCCTTTAGGACAATTAGCAGATGGCAGACGAGCAGTGATTTCGATGGCAAATGATATTACAGATATCAAACAGGCTGAAATGCTACTTCGCGAGAGTGAAGAACGATTTCGAGCGACCTTTGAGCAAGCTGCTGTCGGTATTGCTCATGTGGGGGCGACATCAGAAAACCTGGGTCAATGGTTACAAGTTAATCAAAAACTCTGTAATATTTTGGGTTATTCTTCAGAAGAATTACAGCAAAAAACGTTTCAGCAAGTTACATACCCCGAAGATCTTGAAACTGACTTACAATTGGTTCATCAATTACTCGCTAGAGAAATTAACACTTACACATTAGAAAAACGCTATGTACGAAAAGATGGCTTAGTTATCTGGGCAAATTTAACGGTTTCTCTCGTTCGAGACAGTAATACTCAGCCCAAATATTTTATTTCTGTGATAGAGGAGATTAGCGATCGCAAACAACTGGAGGAAACCGTGGGACAGTCCCTGAGACGATTGGAAAATCTACATCAGCTTGATAAAGCCATTTTAAGCGACCTTGAACCGGAAACAGTCGCCAGAGCAGCAATCAACAGCTTGTGGCAACTACTCCCTTGTCAACGGGTGACGGTTGCCATGGTAGATGTAGCTAGCCAAACGGGTCAAATTTTAGTCACAAAAGGTCATGAGAGTGTTAATATTCAAACCAATTTTTCCTTGCAGTTAATGCAACCGTTAATTCAGCGAGTGCAACAGGAACAGTCTTACTTTATTGCAGATTTATCATTATGTTCTGAAGATTCAGATCAGATTAAAAGATATGCAGCAGAACAGTTAACTTATTTTCTGTGTGTCCCTTTACGAGCCGGACAACAGTTACTGGGATTTTTGAAGTTGTGGACCGCAGCACCCGAACGCTTAAGTGCTGAACAATTTGAGATTATCAATGAAATTAGCGATCAGGTGGCAATTGCTCTTAACCAAACCCATTTATATCGCACCGTTCGACAGTATGCCACAGAGTTAGAATCTCGTGTTGAAGAACGAACCGCAGAAATTCAAGCCGTTAATAAAGAACTTGAAGCCTTTACTTATTCTGTTTCCCATGATTTACGCGCGCCTCTACGTTCAATTCAAGGCTTTGCGACAGCATTACTGGAAGATTATAGCCAAGTCCTCGATGAAGTCGGGATTGATTATGCTCAACGCTTGGTGGGTTCAGCGAAACAATTGGATCATTTAATTCAAGATTTACTCACCTATAGTCGTTTAACTCAGATTGAAATTCGTCACTATCCGGTTGAACTCTCAGAGATAATTGCTCAAGCCCTAGAACAACTCCATGAGCAAATTGAGCGAAAACAAGCAGAAATTACAGTCATTGAACCGCTCGATCCTGTGGTTGGCAATCAAACCGTTTTATTACAAGTGATTAGTAATCTGTTGACCAATGCACTCAAGTTTGTTGCTCCCGAAGACCAACCCTGTGTACGAATCCGTACAGAAAGGCAGGGTACAAACGTGCGATTATGGATAGAAGATAATGGCATTGGGATTGAGTCTGAATATTATGAGCGGATTTTCCGTGTTTTTGAACGGTTACACGGTGGCGAAACCTATCCGGGTACAGGTATTGGCTTGGCAATTGTGCGGCGAGGCATTAGACGCTTGGGTGGAGACTGCGGCGTAGAGTCTAACCCAAATTCTGGCAGTCGTTTTTGGATTGAATTGCCTTGCGGGTCAACTCCTGCCCCCAATTCATCCAGCCATTAGAGGGAGTGATAACATAACTAATTATCAAGTAACGATCATCAATGTTGCTCCACAATAAACTGTTAGCAAGTTTGCCCGCCCCGGAGTATGAAGCTTTAGCCCCTCACTTAACAGAAGTTCCTTTAGTTTTAGGTCAGATACTGTGGGAACCCAAAGAGTTAATAAAATGGGTTTATTTTCCTCAGTATGCTGCTGTTTCTCTGGTTTCTATCTTAGAAAATGGTAATACAACAGAAGTCGGTTTAGTGGGTCATGAAGGGGTTTTAGGTTATCCCGTCTTTTTAGGGGGAAAGTCTATGATGCATCGGGCGATTGTCCAAATGGCTGGAACCGCTTTAAGAATAAGATCAGAACAACTGATGTATTATTTTAATCAAGGCGGAAAATTACAACAGCTTTTACTATTGTATACTCAGGTTCTGTTAACCCAAGTCAGTCAAACCGCTGCCTGTAACCGCCATCATGTGATTGATAAACGCTTGGCCCGCTGGCTATTAACTGCCCGAGATTGTGTGATGTCGAATGAGTTTATACTGACTCAAGAGTTTATCGCCAGTATGTTAGGAACTCGACGGGCTGGAATTACAGAAGCAGTTGGCCGTCTGCAACAGGCGGGAATGATTCAGACGCAGCGAGGAAAAATTACCATCCTAGATTCCGAGGCTTTAGAGTCATTTGCTTGTGAATGTTACAGCACTGTGTGCTTAGAACGAAATCGACTGTTTAGCCAGTTGCAAGATTGAGCGCGAAGCCGCTAATCTGTACGTTACCGTACAGATTCTAGGGTTAAATCGTGTTATGCTCCCAAAATTGCTCATTATTCCAGATTTTGACGGAATTACTCCCTAATACAATCAAGAAAGATCACGATTAAATCAGTTGAAATCCAGTGAATTACATCGTAGTATAGTGAAAAAGTCAATGACTGAAATACTGAGCTATATTTTCCTAGCCTGCTGAAAAATGTCTAATAATTTAGATTCTGTTTTATTGGTAGAAGATGATCCTAACGATGTCGTTTTAATTCGGCGTGCCTTTCAACAAGCTAGTTTTGAACCGAGTTTAACGGTGATCCAGGACGGAGATGCCGCCATTACTTACCTTCGTGAATTATTAGAAAACGAAAACCAACCCCTACCAGAGCTAATTTTACTGGATTTGAAACTCCCCCGTCGTTCTGGGTTAGAAGTCTTGGAATGGCTGCGGCAACAACCTCGTTTGAAACGGTTATTAGTGGTTGCCCTGACGGCTTCTAGAGAGAGTTCAGATGTCAATCATGCCTACGAAGTGGGGATTAATTCCTATCTGGTTAAACCGATTACATTTGAAGAGTTAGTCGATTTAGTTAATTTAATTGATCGCTATTGGCTGCGGCTCAACGAAAAACCAAATACATTGGAAGATTTCCAGAGATAAATATTATAAAAATTTAATAATTTATCAGCGTGTAACTAAGTTCAAACCATTAAGATCTATGTACTGGACGACAATACTACATAATATTCTCGAAAAGCTTTCTAGTTGAATTGAAATTGATCGATGAAACCCTTGCAGCCTTTAATATTTAATACTTTATTAAAGTTTAAATTGTTATGACATCTTCTTCCTTTAAATTATTATTAATCGATGATAATGCCAATGATCGGCAATTAGTTCTGCGGTTGCTCAAGCGTGAAATTCAGGAATTAGAGGTCATTGAACCGTTAAATCAAAAAGATCTTGATCATAATTTAGAGCAAGGTGGCTTCAATTTTATTATCACTGATTATCAACTGCATTGGACAACAGGCTTAAAGATTTTACATCAAGTGAAATCAAAATATCCCCTCCTTCCAATTGTTATGTTTACCGGCACCGGTAACGAAGAAATTGCAGTTGAGGCGATGAAAGCCGGCTTAGATGATTATGTGATTAAATCCCCCAAACATTTTGCTCAGCTAGCCGCTTCAGTTCGATCTTTGTGGGAATTAGAGCAACAACGAATTGCCCGAAAAGAAATTGAAAGTCGTTATCGTCGCTTATTTGACAATGTACCCATTGGTTTGTATCGCTTAGCCAGTACCGGAGAGGTAATAGATGCAAATCCCATGTTTATTCAGATGCTGGGATATCAAAGTTTAGAAGAAGTCTTACATCAAAATATTATCAGTATTCATGTTAATTCAGAACATCAGCAAACTTGGCAACGAATGTTAACCGTTGAAGGGGCAGTTAAAAACTTTGAAACTGAATTACATCGCCGTGATGGTATGCCCATTTGGGTTCGTAACACCATCAAAGCGATTCAAAATCAACAGGGAGATATCTTATACTACGAAGGCTCTCTAGAAGATATTAGCGAACAAAAGCTCGCCGAGCAAGAACGAGTTGAACTCCTGCGGGAAGCCCAAACTGCCCGACAACAAGCAGAAGATGCCAGTCGCCTCAAAGATGAGTTTCTCGCTACCCTCTCCCACGAATTACGAACTCCCCTCAATGCCATGTTAGGCTGGCTGCAACTGTTACGTCAGGGGCGACTGGGTGATGAACAAAAAACCCAAGCCTTAGAAACCATTGAGCGCAACGCTAAAGCTCAAAATCAATTAATTGGTGATATTCTAGATGTTTCTCGCATTATTCAGGGAAAAGTGACACTAAATATGATTTCACTCAATCCTTGTCAGGCCATTGGAAGTGCAATTGATAGTATTCGTCCCACTGCTCAGAGTAAAAACATTCAAATTCAGCTTGATTGCGATCCTCAGGCTGGACTGATCTCAGCAGACCCGAATCGCTTACAACAAGTGATTTGGAATTTACTGGTCAATGCCATTAAGTTTACACCGGCAAAGGGTGAAATTACTGTAGAAGTGAAGCCACTTGATGATCAAATTCAGATTAGTGTCACAGACACAGGCCAAGGCATTGCAGCAGAAGATTTACCTTATGTCTTTGAACGGTTTCGTCAAGTAGAACAAGGCAGTAAACGACCTCAAGGGGGTTTGGGGTTAGGATTATCGATTGTTCGCTATCTGATTGAAATGCACGGCGGTCGGGTCGCAGTCAGCAGTCCAGGACTGGGAAAGGGTACAACTTTTATCCTTTATTTGCCTCGTCCAATGCCGGAAACATCCTCTACTCAACAGGCTGTTAGTGAGACCCATCAATCCTCATCAGCCGACTTAGAAACAGTGAGAATCTTACTAGTCGAAGATGAGCCAGATGCTCGAGAATTTGTCAGTTTAATTCTCCAAGATTGTGGGGCAACTGTGACCGCCGCTAGTTCAGTTGCAGAAGCGATCATTCAACTCGAGACTCAGCCACCTTTTAATGTTTTAATTAGTGATATTGCCATGCCAGACGTGGATGGTTATGACATGATTCAACTGGTTCGCGCCCGTTATTCAGCCTCGGATTTACCCGCAATTGCCCTCACTGCTTTTGCTCGAGATATCGATAAACAAAAAGCGATTTCTGCTGGATTTCAACAACATTTAGCCAAGCCTATTGAAGCCAGCGCTTTAATCACAACGATTACTGAATTGATTCAATCACGCTAGTTTATGAAAAACCTAATAATATCACAGTAAAAGTACTCCCTTCTCCCAGTTTAGACCGAACCGTTACCCGTCCGCCCATTCCCTCAATTAACATTTTGACAATCGATAAGCCGAGTCCTGTACCGCCAGCTCTATTTCTGGCTTCATCCACCCGATAAAATCGCTCAAAAATACGAGCTTGATGTTGCAGTGGAATGCCTTGACCAAAGTCACGCACATTAATAGAAACTGCTTTTTGATGAAGCTGAATACTTAATAGAATCGGTTGCTCAGCCTCGGAATATTTTAAAGCATTATCAATTAAATTAAATAAGACTTGCTTCAGTCGATTGCGATCCGCTTTGACATTAATTGGCAACTCAAAGGGTTCTAAATGAATCCGATTTTGACCGACCTGTTGAGCCGCTTCAACCACTTCTAAAACTAAATCATGAACAGAAAAAGATTCCAGTTGAAAATGCAAATTGCCATGATCGGCGCGAGCCAATTCTAACAAGTCTTGTAACAGTCGAATCGTCCGTTCTGCTTCATTTGCCGCCACTTCTAAGCCTTCTCGTTGAGGCGGAGTCAGGTTATTTCCTCGCCGTAATGTACTTTGAATATAACCATGAACAATGGTTAGTGGTGTCCGTAATTCATGGGAAACATTACCGACAAATTGCCGTTGCTGCTCCCAAGATTCGGATAAGCGATCTAACATATTATTACAGGTATTGGCAAGCATTGAAACTTCGCTGGGAGCTGCTTCTAATTGTAGCCGATAATCCGATAAATCATCCGCAGAAATCGTGGCAGCTAATTGATCAATTTTTTGTAAAGGCAACAGCGATCGCCGAACATACCAAGCTATGAGTAAAACTAAAATGACTGTTGCAAAGAGAGTAACGGGAATTAAGCTATAGATAATGGATAGAAAAATCCGATATTCTTCTGTAATTTCATTCACTAAATATAACTTTCCGACTGTTTCTTCTTTTATACTAAATTCTTCAGAACAGAGCACCCAATAGCGTTCATTAATGAATGAAACCTGGGGTTTTAAGGGCATATTGCTATAGTTTAACAACTTAGTCCGAGTTGGCGACTCAATCACTTGTTGAAAAATAGTAGATTCTGCTAGAATTTGACCCTGAGTATTTCTCAACCAAATAAAATGATCCTGATCTGATATCTTATTCATCACCTTTTCAACAGCAGCAGGCACAGACATCATTTCACTATAGAGAGTCACTTCCTGAGAAAATTGTTTTGCTAATCTTTCAATTTCATGTTTGTGACTATTGATCAAAAGTCGCTGCACTTTCCAACTGGTCCAGAGTGTAATACTACCCAAACCTAAGATTGAAAAAATTGTAATGCCTAATATCAATTGCCATTGCAATGATTTCGGAGGAATAAAGGGTAATTTAAATTTGCCTTGTTTGAATGACCATCGATTGATTGACATTTTTTATCAGATTTTAATTGAGTTTGCGACATAAGCCTTGAGCAATAGAATATCAAATTAATTTTAAAAGCTATATTGATTTGTAATAAGATTTAAACGGCTTCTTGTTAAGTGCTTTTGATATCATATTTTTCTCTTATTGTAAAGACTTAATTGATTAAAAGTAAAACTTATCATTTCAAATCCTAATCAGTTGCAGAAAAAGACTAATCTTGAGAGTTTTTATTCATGACTTGTCTCTATTAAAAATAATATGTATTAATCAGCTCTGAGGTCAAGCTGAGAATCACCTGAGAGATTTGTGTGTTTAATATTTTTTGTCTTTCTTGATAATTTTACTTCGATGAAAATAAATATCACATGATTAATTTTACAGGTTTATCAATTAATATATCCGTAAGGATACGCATCTTTTGATGTAAAATAAAAAGCTCTGTACCCCAGGGATAGTGACGACTTTAGCATCTGTTTTATCTTAACAAAAAAGTATTCTATGATTTACAAGATCTTGATGACAAAACAACAAAAAAATTGTATTTTGGAAGAAGTCAAGTACTCATCTACCTAAAATTCATCAACAATGGATCTGCAATTCATTTACTCCAACGAACACAAAAACTCAAACGATAGTTATGGATAAGCTTTTACAGATTAAAGCCATTTTTGCATTGTTATCAGCGCCACTGATTATGGCTTGCGGTTCGGCTCAAACCTTAATTACTGTTAATCAAGTCCCAGTCGCTCGCTGTCAGCAAGAACAATGTCAACAAATTCTGAACAGACTTCAATCTGGAGAAACTGTCACAGTCAAAGCCATAAATGAGGAGTCTCACCTCTTATTAGATAATGAAGTGATTTATATTCAGCAAGTCCCCGGACAAACTGAGCAATTTATCGCACAAAGCTTTATCAAAATTGAAGATCAAGCGCTTCCTGAAGCCAAACAACTATTACAACTCGATGGCACTTGGTATCAAAAAGCTGAGATTTCCACTTCGACAGATCAACAATGGCTGCATCCTGTAGGGATGTTAGATACAGACTATTTTCCCTTGCGAGGAGGATGTGAAGAAAATAAGTTTGTATTTGGTGTGCTTCTGCAACAACCCAAATAAGAAAGTCCTTTAGATCGCCATCATGTATGGGTGGTACTGAAATCTTGAACAGACTCATTTATAATGTTACTGTTAGTGAGCCGAATCACGATCTAACCTGTAACAAAATCTGAGATAATTAAGATTAACGCGCTTGGTTAGCCAATGAATTTTAGATGGCTACATTCCCTACAACAACTCTCCTGTGTACATCTGAGCCTGAGCTATCTCAAAAAAGCTAACGCATTTCCTGAAGATGATGAAAATTTGTCGGATTTACCTTATGAAGTCTGGCGGAGTCGTTTCTTAAACGCTAGACTAAATTTTACATTTGGATTAGTCTCCTGTGGCTATTTTATTAGAATTATTGTTAATTTATCAAAGTTAATTGATAAAGGTAGTTATTTTCTGAGCCGATATATATTACTTGATAGTTTATCGTTATTAAGCTTACTCATCTGTTTTGGTTTTCTGCAAACCACTGTTGGCCGTCGTCACTTAAGGCTTATTTTTCTAGGCTTTTCTTGGTCATTAGAAATGAACGAACAAGTGGTTGAAACGGTAATGGCAGTTTTTAATCCGACACTGGCTGAATTTATCCAACCCGAACGATTAGCCTGGGTTTCAACATTTTTTAGTCAAGCGATTCTGATCCCTGTTTATTGGCCGTTACACGTACTCTCTCAATGTATGATTCTTGGGTACTATTTTAGTGTAAATCGGCTCTATGGATTTGATACCATTCCAGATACAAAAGAACCCATTGGTTGGTTTTTAACATTACTTTGGGTGTGCTTAGTTTGTGATATATCCGTGTACTTATATGAACGATTACAACGAACAGAGTTTCACTCTCGTCAACAACTCAATATTGCATATCAAGAGTTAGAAATTGCCGATCAAGAAATTCGTCAGGCACTCGAAAGAGAGAAAGAAGTTAATCAGCTTAAATCTCGCTTAGTATCTATGATTTCCCATGAATTTCGTACACCACTAACAACAATTTTAGGGTCTACAGAAGCCTTAGAACATTATAGTTATAAATGGAGTGAAGAGAAAAAAGCAGTATATTTTCGTCGGATTCAAACTACTATTCAACATTTAAACGATTTGATTAATGATATTTTGATTTATGGAAAAGCTGAAGCAAATCGATTATCATTTAATCCTCAGTTGATTAATCTAGAAGATTTTTGTATGACTCTAATTGAGGAAATGAAAGCGTATGATCAAGATCAGCATCACTTTCAATTTATTGTTAAAAATCAGATCTATAAATCTGTTTTGATGGATGAAAAGCTACTTAGACATATTTTTAGTAATTTATTATCAAATGCGATTAAATATTCCCCTAACGGAACAATTATTATGTTCAAACTTGAATATGATCACAATCTGGTAATATTCACCTTAGCTGATGAAGGAGTTGGGATTGTAAAAGAAGATATCAAGCACTTATTTGAATCTTTTTATCGTGCTCAAAATGTAGGAACAATTCCCGGTACTGGACTCGGATTAGCAATTGCTAAACGTGCCGTTGATGTTCATCAAGGGAGTATTACTGTACAGAGTAAAATTGGAAAAGGTACAATATTTACAGTAACTTTACCATGCAATAATTCAGGTGTAAAATAAAATGACTAAAATTTTGGTAATTGAAGATGAGCTGGATGTACGCGAAATTATTCTTGATATTTTATATGAAGAAGGATATATTGCTCAAGGGGCAGAAAATGGAGAAGTGGGTTTAAGACTAGCATTAGAAACTATTCCAGACTTAATTATTTGTGATGTGATGATGCCAAAAATGGATGGGTATGAAGTTTTAAAAAAAACAAGAGAAAATAGTAAAACAGCTACAATTCCCTTTGTTTTTATAACAGCTAAAGCGACTAGAGATGACTTACGACTCGGGATGAATTTGGGTGCAGATGATTATTTAACGAAACCATTTAGACGAGATGAATTATTAAAGACTATCTCTACCCGAATGAAGAAACAAGCTATTGTAGAACAAAAAACTCAGGAAAAGTTGGAGGAGTTACGGGGAAATATTACTTTGTCTCTGCCGCATCAACTGAGGACTCCTCTGAATGGAATCATGGGATTATCACAGCTTTTAATTGAAGATTTTCAAGAGATGGAAGCGGATGAAATTCAAGAAAGCTTAGTTGATATTAATAATTCCGCAGAACGATTATATAAGTTAGTCAGTAACTTTTTATTATATGCTGATTTAGAAATATTGGAGCATTACCCAGAAAGAATTCAATCTTTTCTTAAAGGGAGTATCACTAACCAAACGGCAATTGTTCAAGATGTTATCAGAAAATTATTAGAAGCTTATCCAGAACGAACAGCAGATATTATTTTAAAAATAGATAATTATAATACTATGCATCTTTCTGAAAAAATATTTAGGAAAATTGTAGAAGAATTATTAGAGAATGCTTTGAAGTTTTCTAATGTCGGAACACCCATTGAGATTGAAACTTATAAATATCAACAAAGCTATCATTTAGAAATGATTGACAAAGGTCAAGGAATGACAGCAGAAAAAATTGCTAACTTAGGAATTTATCAAAAATTTGACCGCAGCCGATATGAACAGCAAGGATTAGGTTTAGGATTAGTCATTGTTCAACGTCTGATAAAATTACAAGGGGGAGAATTTAAAATTAATAGTATTCCAAAGCAAGGAACAGTCATTCAACTGAGTTTTCCAATTTAAAATAAACAAACTACCCTTTATTTTCCTCAATTGTCCCCACAAAGCTCATGGATTTTTTTTGTATGCCTGTATCATTTAATAAAATCGCTATAAACTAATCATCACATCATTCATCCCTTTTCGAGACTCACTCTTATCGTCAAAGTAGCGCCTGCCTTAAGACAAGCGCCACCTTTAATGCTGTAATGTCAGTCAACCGTTAGCTTACATGATATTAAAGTCCGAGGCAGTAATGAGACTCGACTCAACGCCATTTAAGGTTGCCAGAATATCATCATTAAACTTGATCATTGTGGCATTTTGTGAAGCTTCAATCGTTAACTGTTCAAAGGTTAAACCATCTTCAAGAACAATGATATCTTCCCCATCGCTAAAGTCTGTGATGACATTAGAACTAGAAGTTGCAGTCAAGACAAACTGATCTTGTCCTGCTCCCCCGGTCAGACTATCTGCACCGCCTCCACCGAACAACAGGTCATCACCTGCATTCCCCATGAGTTGGTCATTACCTTCCCCGCCATTCAGGGTATCATCACCAACTCCACCATTGATCATGTCGTTGCCAGCATTACCATCTAACAGGTCGTTGCCGCGATCGCCATTCAGGGTATCATCACCGTTATTACCGGAAACAGTATCTGACTCTTGACCGCCGTGGAGAATATCAGCCCCCTCATTGCCTTCGATAAGGTCAGCGCCAATATTACCAAATAATTCGTCATTGTTTGCACCGCCTTGTAAGGTATCCGACTGTTGACCACCGAAGATAGTATCAGCACCTTTACCACCATTGAGGAAGTCACTACCGTTGTTACCATTGATCCAGTCATTACCCTCCCCACCAAAGACAGTATCATTCTGTTGACCACCGAAGATAGTATCAGCACCTTTACCACCATTGAGGAAGTCACTACCGTTGTTACCATTGATCCAGTCATTACCCTCCCCACCAAAGACAGTATCATTCTGTTTACCCCCATAAACAGTATCAACTCCCGCTCCGGCATCAATCATATCGTTACCGTTGTTACCATTAATCCAGTCACCACCTGCACCTGCATTAACCGTGTCATTGCCTGCTAATGCAAATATTTGATCATTGTTGGCACTGGCTTCGAGCAAATCAGCTCCTGGGGTAGCTTCTTCAACAGGACTAACAGTGGCTGTCTGCATAACAGCTTCAGCCGGGACTACGATTTCAGGAACCAACACAGTGAGGTCAAAGTTTGGCTCCGGTTCAACCACAGGAGTCGGTTCAACTACAGGAGTCGGTGTAACCACAGGAGTCGGTGTAACCACAGGAGTCGGTTCAACTACAGGAGTCGGTGCAACTACAGGAGTCGGTTCAACTACAGGAGTCGGTTCAACTACAGGAGTCGGTGCAACTACAGGAGTCGGTTCAACTACAGGAGTCGGTTCAGCAATGCCATTAATCTCTAAGGTGAAGGTCTGACTGATGCTTTCTCCGGCTGAGTCTATTGCAGTCACAGAAACTTCAAAACTGCCAACGGCATCATTATCAGCTACACCGCTAATTTCTCCAGTTTCGGGGTCAATACTCAAACCACTCGGTAAACCCGATGCCGAATAACTCAGACTCTCACCATCCGGGTCACTGAAATACTCTCCAGCAGAAAGACTAAATTCTTCACCTTGTTGTCCGGAAACTTCAGCGGGAATATCTTCAGAAACAACAGGTGTATCGTTAACATTAGCAATACTCAACTCAAAACTACTTTCAGCAGCAGTTCCACTCCCATCAGTGGCAGTGACGGTTACGCTATAGTTTCCAACGGCATCATTATCAGCTACACCGCTAATTTCTCCAGTTTCGGGGTCAATAC
>CAYSWY010000020.1:0-1560 GCA_964434975.1 uncultured Lyngbya sp. | reverse complement strand
CTCTCACCATCCGGGTCACTGAAATACTCTCCAGCAGAAAGACTAAATTCTTCACGTTGTTGAGAGGATGCTTCAGTTGGAATTTCGTTAGAGACAACAGGCGTATCGTTAACGCCGTTAATTGTGAGGCTAAAGGCAGGCATTGCAGCGGTTTCAGTCCCGTCATTAACACTAATGATAATATTTTCCGTAACGCCAACATCCTCATTCTCAGGCGTTCCACTCAATTCTCCCGTTGCAGAATCAAAATTAGCCCAGTCGGGTTTATTCTGAATTTGGAAGCTGAGAACATCCTCATCAATATCTTCAACCGTTGGGATAAAACTATAACTGCTGTCTTCATCGACAGTGGTGGCAGGAGTCCCAGAAATCGTGGGTGCATCGTTGACATTATCAACAGTGATGCTGAAACTTTGAGTATCAGATAACCCCGCAGCATCTGCAACGGTCAGTTCAACGCTGTGGTCACCGGTTTCAGCATTCGTGGGGGTTCCGGTTAAAGTTGCAGTCCCGTCACCGTTATCGGTTAAGGTCAGCCAGTCTGGACGTTGAGAGGCTGTAATGGTGAGGCTGTCTCCTGTATCCGGGTCAACAGTCGCGATAGTGTAGGTGTAAGCGTTATCCTGAGTGGCACTGGTCGGTGCTGTACTGGTAATTTCCGGCGTTTCGTTGACATTTTCTACACTGAGACTGAAGCTTTCAGTATAATTTTCAGAACCCTCATCGGTGACTGTAATGTTGAGGTCAATACTAGACTCCGTTTCCGCATCCAACATTTCCCCCGACTTCAGCTTTAACTCACCTTCAACCACTTCAAAACGTTCATCCGAGACACTGTAGGTGAAGCTGCTGCTGTCTACATCAGTGGTTGTTAAGGTTCCAATCACAGCCCCGTCAGAGTTCTCTGGGACTGTGTTATTATCGAGTGCGATCGCCTCTGGTGCGTCGTTAACGTTATTAACCGTTAGATTAAAGGCATCGAGTGCAACGGTTTCAGTCCCGTCACTAACGCTAATGACAATATCGCTGGTTGTGCCAACATCATCATTTTCAGGCGTTCCACTCAATTCTCCCGTTGCAGAATCAAAATCAGCCCAGTCGGGTTTATTCTGAATTTGGAAGCTGAGAACATCCTCATCAATATCTTCAACCGTTGGGATAAAACTATAACTGCTGTCTTCATCGACAGTGGTGGCAGGAGTCCCAGAAATCGTGGGTGCATCGTTGACATTATCAACAGTGATGCTGAAACTTTGAGTATCAGATAACCCCGCAGCATCTGCAACGGTCAGTTCAACGCTGTGGTCACCGGTTTCAGCATTCGTGGGGGTTCCGGTTAAAGTTGCAGTCCCGTCACCGTTATCGGTTAAGGTCAGCCAGTCTGGACGTTGAGAGGCTGTAATGGTGAGGCTGTCTCCTGTATCCGGGTCAACAGTCGCGATAGTGTAGGTGTAAGCGTTGTCCTGAGTTGCACTGGTCGGTGCTGTACTGGTAATTTCCGGCGTTTCGTTAACATTAGCAATATTAACTGTTACAGTTGCACTACTACTGAGACTACCA
>CAYSWY010000019.1:0-94525 GCA_964434975.1 uncultured Lyngbya sp. | reverse complement strand
CGAAAGTAATCTCTGTGAACTAAGAATCCCTCACTTTTAGTGACGGGAGTGTCAAATTCTGAATTTGTTCTCCTCCAGCATCATATTGAACGCTCTTGGGTGATTAACCAAAGCGACCCGTAATATAATCTTGTGTACTGGCTTGGGTTGGACTTTGGAACATTTGTGTAGTTGAACCAAATTCCACCATGTGACCAATACGGCTTTCATCTGTATTGAAAAAGGCGGTATAGTTAGACACTCGGGAGGCTTGTTGCATATTGTGGGTGACAATTACAATCGTCAGATGGTCACTGAGTTGATAAATTAATTCCTCAATTTTTGTTGTAGAAATTGGATCTAAAGCTGAACACGGTTCATCCATTAATAACACTTTCGGTTGTACCGCTAAAGCACGAGCGATACAAAGTCGTTGCTGTTGTCCACCCGATAACCCTAAAGCAGACTGTTTGAGTTTGTCTTTCACCTCATCCCACAACGCGGCATTCACTAACGCCTTTTCCACGGCTTCATCCAGTTCGACTCGGTTCTTGCCTCCCATGAGTCGAAGTCCATACGCCACATTATCATAAATGCTATTAGGAAACGGATTCGGGCGCTGAAAGACCATGCCAATTTGACGACGAAGGCGATTAATATTAACCTTGCTACCGTAGATATTTTGGCCAAATAATTCAACGCTTCCCGTAATATGAACAATTCCTTCTAATTCAGCAATGCGGTTGAGGGATTTGAGAAATGTAGATTTACCACAACCCGACGGCCCAATCATAGCAGTCACCTGATTGGGATAAATATTCATCGAAACATGATCTAAAACTTTATGGGTTCCGTAATAAAAACTCAAGTCCCGAACTTCGATTGCTGGCTGAGTTTGAGTGGGATCTAAAGTTTCTTGTGAAGCGTTGTATTTCATCTGATCAAATATGATTAAACCTAGAATCAATCAAAAATATAGCGCTATGCGCGGTTATGAGTGATTTGTGATGACATCAGTAGCGTAGAGGTAATAAGGCTGGTTAACTTCAACTTTCCGCTACGACAAATGTCAGAATTAAAGAAACTACTGCTATACTTTATGCCTTTAACTGTTTACGAGTCACGACCCGTGACAGAATACTCACAATTAGAACCATAATCAGTAGGACTAAAGCGGCTGTCCACGCCATCTGATTTTGTTCCCTAAAGGGAGAACTGGCATAAGTATAAATCAACACTGGCATTGAAGGAGTGGGACTCATCAGTCCTTCCGGCCAAAACTGACTAAATAACGCGGTGAACATTAAAGGGGCCGTTTCTCCAGCCGCCCGCGCCACTGCCAATAATACCCCTGTTGTAATGGCGGGTAAAGCCGTGGGAATAATAATCTTAAAGATACCTTGAAAGGGCGCTCCGCCCAGGGCAGCAGATGCTAAACGGTAAGATTGGGGGATTAACTTTAAGGATTCTTCAGTGGTTAATGCCACAATGGGCAACATAATCATACTTAAGGCAAATCCCCCCGCAAAGGCGGAAAATTGCTTAGTCGTCAGGACTATTACGCCATAAGCAAATACCCCAACAATCACAGAAGGAACACTACTGAGAATTACAATAATAAATCGAATTACCTGAGCAATTCTTCGAGTTCGACCCACTTCTGATAAAAAGATCCCCGTCATCACCCCAAAGGGGACACTAATTAAAGCCGCAATCCCCACCATTACCAGTGTACCGACAATGGCATTGGCAAAACCATTGGGTTCATCTTCCATCCCCACAGGGGCGGGTAAGGACACCAACGCTTCCCAACTGAGTTGTCCAATCCCTTGACGGAAAATTTCAACCACAATAGATAAGAGTGGCAGCAAAGCGAGGGCCGTTAATGTAAAGGCTAAGACGGTCATGCCTCGACTAAACCCGGTGCGGACGAGAGAAAGGGGTTGATGCAGTTCTTGTTCTAAGTCTTGATCGAGAGTCATGATGGAATGGGGAGAAAGGATTGAGGATTAACGTCTGACCACTTTTTTGCCAATAATTTGAACCAGTACAGTTGCAATAATATTAACAATAAGAGTAATGGCAAATAAAACCAGCGCCAGATACATTAATGAACCCACGTGTAATTCATCGAGTGCTTCGGCAAACTGATTGGCTAAAACCGCCGGAATGCTGTATCCAGGGGCTAACAGAGACGGGCTAATTTGAATCGAATTTCCAATCACCATTGTCACAGCCATTGTTTCCCCTAAGGCCCGCCCCAGGGATAAAATCGCAGCCCCTAATATTCCCGATCCGGCTGTGGGTAGCATAATTAAACAGATGGTTTCCCAGCGAGTTGCCCCCAGAGACATGGATGCACTGCGTAAGTCTGGAGGAACCGCCGACAGCACATCTCGACTAATCGCCGCCATCGTTGGTAAAATCATAATCGATAGTACCATTCCCGCCGACAGCATCCCAAACCCAAACGGTTCTGTGCTGAAGAGGGGAATCCCACCTAAGTATTGATACAATGCATTTTGGAAGGGTAACAGAAAGGGAACGAAGATAAAAATCCCCCATAACCCAACAATTACACTGGGAATAGCGGCAATCAGTTCAACCAGAAACGCAATGGGCGATCGCACCCAAGGGGGTAGAAAATCTTCACTGGTTACAATCGCAACAGCTAACCCCATGGGAACAGCCAACAGTAAGGCGAGGGTAGAAGTCACCAACGTGCCATAAACGAAGGGTAAGGCACCAAAGACTAAATTGGCAACATTCCATTCCTGGCTAAAAATAAAGGATAAACCATATTCTGCGATCGCCGGTCGGGCATCTCGAAAGACAATTAAACAAATCCAAAATAAAACCCCTGCCGAAGCCAACGCAAATCCCCAAGTGAAGAAATAGAAGATGGTCTCCGGCCAGTCGATTTCATCCGGCCCTTGGTTAATCTCAATCACGGGTTTCCCAGATTTGGGGTCAGGAAACCCAGAAGGTTTTGACAACTGTGTCATGCTTTGCTGATTAATCGGTTTTAACAGTACCTCTTCTATGACAGGGGAGGTACTGAGGATGAAGCACTCCCTAACGTGCTGCTACATTACCACTGACGGCTTGATTGGCTTGCTGAGCGACAGATTGAGGAATTTGAGTGTACTCAAGCTGACTATTGATACTTTGGCCTTTGGTTAGAATCCAGTTGACCATTTTCTTGATTGTATCAGCAGTGGCTTGGTCTTCGTAGCTTTCCTTAATTAACAACCAGGTTACACCGACAATTGGATATCCAGTGGGCGGATCTTGAATATTGGTGGTGTTAAAGTTACTATCAAACTGAACAGATGCCATGGCTTGGTTGGCTGCTTGTAAGCTTGGGTCAACAAACTGACCGGCTTTGTTTTGAATCTTTGCGGTTGGAATATTGTTTTGACGCGCATAGGTATCTTGAACGTAACCAATTGCACCATCAGTTTGCTTAATTAAGGCTGCAACCCCATCATTTTTAGGGCCACTTAAGAACCCACCCGGCCAGTTAGGCGCTTTATCTGCTCCAACTTTACTCTTAAAGCTGGGACTAATGGCACTGAGGTGACGGGTAAAGATAAAGGTTGTACCACTACTGTCTGCACGCACAGCGACTCTGATGGGCTTGCTGGGGAGGCTAGAATTAACTTGATTCCAGTTGGTTACTTCTCCGGCAAAGATTTTACCCAACATCTCCCGAGACAATTGTAAGTTATTCACCCCAGAGAGGTTGTAAGCCACAGCAACCGCACCCCCGGCTGTGGGAACCATAATCATACCATTCTCCATTTTGCTGATTTCACCGCTCTTGGGAGGTGCATCTGTTCCAGCAAAGTCTACACTATCCGCGATGAATTGTCTGATTCCGCCGCCACTACCGATGGAGTTGTAGTTAACAGTGATACCTGTCTCTTTTTTAAATTCTGAAAAATAGCGTTCATATAATGGACGAGGAAAAGAAGCACCCGCGCCACTGAGGGTTTGGGCCACTGCTTCACCAATTGTACCCAGGGTTAAGGCGACAGCCGCAACTGTTGCAGTCGCTGCCCTCTGCAAACTTATATTAAGGAAAACCACAGAACCTATCCTTTTAACTAAATAAATTTCAGACATACAGTCATGCACGATAGAATAGCAAGGTTAAATCAAACTGATTTTTAGGTTAAATCAAAGTTAAATGTCCCATCACCTCAATCATTAGAGGCTCCTCCCTTACAAGGGTCTCCCCCTTCGAGATATATAACAAATATTATAAGTACTTAATCTCAGTCGTAGGGTGCGTCACATTGTTTGATTTCCCTAGGGTTATGAATGGATAATCTTTTGACGCACCTTTTAATAGTCTTTAAACCGAGGTTTCTAAAGCGTGAGAAATATCAATCATTTGACGATGAATATGTAACAATTCAAAGGATTTTTGACTGACTTTTTCTAGCATATAGATAATCTGTTCGGGGCGCAGTTGTGTGCCATCATTTTTGAAGCCGCCAACATAAGAAATTACAATTGCTTCATCAGGATTAGATATCCAAGAGACGGGAGTGATTTCTGGGGTGGTAACAACTTCTAATTTAAACAGTTGTTCTCGTAAGTTTAAACTTCTAGTTTTTCCAGATTTTGTCTTTTTTTCTAATAGAATATTATCGCTATTGAGAATATCTTGAATCCAGGCTTGCCATTGTTCTGGAGTGGCATAATTTTCAGACTTAATCCAAAGTTGATAGGCGGCTTTCTCAGCTAAGACAGATAAAGGTTGAGACTTTATATTAACGATTTGAACCTGATAAATCGGTAAAGTTTCGGGTAAAGCGGCTGCTAATTTTTGTTTAAATTCAGTTTCCTCAATAAATTCAGTTAGATCAAAATCCATAATTTCTCCTGAACTGGTTGCCCCTAATGGTAAGGCATTGGCGGAAGAAATTCGCGGTTTAGGATTGTATCCCCCCGTAAAAGAAATCGGTAATGAAACACGACGAACTACCCGATCAAATAGTTTCATTAAATCCAAATGTCCGACTAATGCCATATCTCCGGTTTTGCCAAACCAAATTCTAATCCGTTGCACTCGTTTAGACTCAGGAATAAAGTTACCCGCAAACTGAGGAATTTGTGGGGGTTTCACTACAATATTATGACCAAAGTCAACCCCACAAATGCCACAATGAGAACACCCTTCAAAAGCACAGTCAGGAACAGTAGCCGCTTCTAAAGCTTTTTGTAAATCCGTTTTTAACCAACTTTTATCAATCCCCGTATCCATATGATCCCAAGGTAACGGCTGATCTAAAACAGCGGCATTATTCGGAGTATCCATAATATTCCATTCTCCTTGTTCAACTTGGCGATATTTCCAACTTAAACCCACCTCTTCAATGGCTTGTGTCCAAGCAGAAAAAGCCCGATCTAAACTTTCCCACCAAGCATCCATTCCTGCCCCTAATTCCCAAGCGCGACGCACCACAGGAACTAAACGGCGATCGCCTCTGCCGACAAAGTCTTCCATGGCAGAAATCCGCACATCTGTGAAGTTGGCTTTTACCCCGCGCATCTGATAAAATACATCTCTAAGTAATCGTTGTTTGCGCTTAAATTCTGAAGTTGAAACCGAATGCCATTGAAACGGCGTATGGGGTTTTGGCGTAAAATTAGAAATCGTTAACGTAACACTTAAACGTTTGCGTTTGGAGGCATTACATTCTTGTTGTAACCAGCGAACCGTTTCAGCAATTCCTAAGACATCGGCATCCGTTTCACCGGGTAAACCAATCATAAAATAGAGTTTAACTTTATCCCAGCCTTGTTCATAAGCCGTTTTAACCCCGCGTAACAGTTCTTCGTTCGTTAAGCCTTTATTAATAATATCTCGCATCCGTTGTGTACCCGCTTCCGGGGCAAAAGTCAAACTACTTTTACGAGTTCCACCAATAATATTGGCGATATTTTCATCAAACCGATCTACCCGTTGACTGGGTAAAGAAAGGGATACATTTTTATCTTTCAGACGGTTCTTAATTTCCAGTCCAACAGCAGGCAGCGCCAAATAATCAGAACAACTTAAAGATAATAAAGAAAACTCATTATATCCCGTTTCTGCCATCCCTTTTTCTATCGTATCAACAATTTGTTCGGGTTCGACATCCCGCGCTGGACGAGTTAACATTCCCGGTTGACAGAAGCGACAACCCCGCGTGCAGCCCCGTCTCACTTCCACTGTGAGCCGATCATGTACCGTTTGGACGAAAGGAACCATTGTCACAGAATAAGCGGGCATCGGCGTTGCTACCCGCCGTAAAATCCGTTTGGGTACATCAGGACGGTTAGGATGAACTGAACCATCGTCCGCCATATCATAAAATTGAGGTACATAAACCCCCGGAATTTGGGCTAAGTCCAATAACAATTCCTGTCGCGTTAAATTATTAGTTTTGCCTTCTTCAATAATTAAGCCAATTTCGGGTAATAATTCTTCCCCATCTCCTAATGCAATAAAATCAAAAAAGTCAGCATAAGGTTCAGGGTTAGAAGTGGCTGTTTGTCCCCCCGCAAAAATCAGGGGATATTCAATATTATTGTCATTATTTTGTCGTTCTTCCCAGGTTAACGGAATACCCGCCAAGTCCAACATTTCTAAAATATTAGTTGCCCCTAATTCATAACTAAGGCTAAACCCTAAAATATCAAATTCTTGCAGAAAACGACGAGACTCAACCGCAAATAAAGGGGTATTTGTTTTTCTTAATTTTTCGGCTAAGTCCGAGGCGGGTAAATAAGCGCGATCGCACAATTGCCGAGGCTGAGCATTGATAATATTGTAGAGGATAATATGCCCTAAATTGGACGCACCCACTTCGTAAATTTCCGGATACGTTAACGCCCAATGTACCTTGGCAGTTTCCCAGGGTTTATGTTTTGCCCCCACTTCGTTACCGAGATAACGGGCAGGTTGGTTAATATCAGGGGTGATCAGTTGTTCAACGGTTACAGCCACGGTTTATCTCCTTCTCAATGCGTTAGGATCTCAAACAGCTTTGGCTTGAGATGGCAGAACCTTCTATTCTACTATGGTAATCATTGAACTAATTTAACTTAAAGCGTTGAGATTAAATTTAGACCTAATATTTATTCTTGAGATTGACTATTTTGTTACTTATAGTATGCAAAATGCATCTTATCGTCTGTAGACTTATAGTATGCACTAGCTAATAATAGTTTAGTGTGAAACCTAATAATCAATTACATATCCAATATCGCTTTGGTAAAGCAATCAGACAACGCAGAAGAGAACTAGACCTATCTCAAGAAGAACTAGCAGAAAATGCAGGACTTCACAGAACTTATATTTCAAGTATAGAGAGAGGTCAGCGAAATCCTTCGTTAGAAAATATTGAAAAAATTGCTAAAGCGCTCTGTATTTCTATATCCGACCTTTTTATTCGCTATAGAATTGAGGAAGTCGATACAGATGACTAATAACTTAGAATGGTTTTCTCTCTCTGAAAAAAATGGTAAAATTCAAACGAATAGTACTAATATATATATAAGTCTGTATCCTCAAATTAAAGACCAAATTAATAATAATGTTCCAGTGGTTGATATCTTAAATTGGATAGATAGCAAAGCGACAGAAGCTTGCTATGCTCGCTACCAAAAAGTACCAAAAGTAGGTGCACTAAATAACTGTAAGGGACGATGGAATGAGTTTATAGCAACTAAGCTGTTATCTTTTATCTCTCTTAATATTTCCCCAATAACAAAACCATTTTTGATAATATTTAGATTGCCAAGTTCACAATCTAGTAGCACAGCGACACCATCAAAGTTTTTAAGCTTATTTCAGAAATCTGAATTTGATAGAGAACAGGCTTTGTATAGTATTAATGAATTTCAAGATAAAATTTTCTTCTCTAGTCCTGACTACGTGATATCCATTATTAAAGATCAACAACTATTTAAAAAAATTGAACCTTATTTAAGAGCACAAGCTATAGAAGCAACTTACTTAGGAAATGAAATTTATGAGCTATTGAAAGGAAAACTTAAAGCTCGTGAAGTTAAAGCAGTTGCTTCTATCAAAGTTTCCAACCGTCCAGATCGTCGTTATCAAGCTTTGTATGAAACAGCGATGATAAAGGCAATAGGTTATGCTTCAAAACAGAATTGGAAATATTACATGATTACTGCTGAAAAATCATCTCAGTCAGATCAAAGAATTTTTACTCAAGGTATTGCTCCTCATGGTATTGCAATTAATCAATATCTTCAAAATGTAAATCATATGTATTCAGAGTATACCAAGGAAGATTTAATCAATTTAGTTGAAGATGCAATTCAAGATTAAGCTAAAAGATGTATTTACTTTTAGGAGAATAAACCAATGGAAGTTCTAGTTGATGTGTGAAATTATGCTCACACTTTAAATTATCCTGGTCTAAAAAGGCTAAAATTGTTTTAGCAATTCCCTTAGCTGCCAAATAGGGAACTCCATTGCCAATTGTTTTAAACATACTACTGAGACTCATCTGCCCAGGTAAGCTAAACTCTTGAGGTAATGACTGAATTGCTAATGCTTCAGCGACTGATAGACGGCGAATTTTATAAGGATGCAAATGAACTTCATTATTACCATAACAAGCTGTGGGTGAATAGCGCCAGCGATGGAGACGTTTGTATGATTTTCTAGAATCATCTCCTTCATCAATTACTTCAAATTTAGCTCGTCCTGCTCTGGGTTGAAAATGGTGTTTGGCATTGGGATGAGTAATAATATTATTCGCTCTAAACCAATATTCAATGGTTAACTCTTGTGGAATTCCATCAGGACATAGCATTTCAGAATTTTCTTGAAAGGGATGTGTCGTTGGCCAGGAATAGGAAAAGGCTTGCTGACGAGAATATAATGTATATTGATCCCAAGGAAAAAATCCTTCTGGAATAGTATTTGTATAATTAAAGTTGAATCCTCTTTCGAGAAGTGAATTTTTATTAAATCCAATCAAAATAATCCTGTCTCTATCTTGAGGTACTCCATATTCAATTGCATTAATTAGGCGTTCTGTTATAATATATTCATATCGATAAAGTTTTCGCTTCATCTCTTCATAAAAAACACGATGCTTTTTAGTAGACCATAATCCTTTGACATTTTCAAATATGAAAAAATCAGGTTTTTGTTGACAAATAATTTCGATATAAGAATCTGAAAGCTTACCTTTATCTCCATACTTTCCCTTATTTTTCCCACCAATAGAGAAATCTGGACAAGGAGGACCTCCAATAAATCCAATCCAGTCAGAATTTCTACGAGTATCTTTTACAAACTCCTGTAGATGTAGTTTTTTATTTCCTTGTGTTAGATTAACAATATCATCCTCGCAATAACCATATTCAGGCTCTAATATTTTTATATGCTCTCTAGAATAACAATAAGCTGATAAAAATGGAGAATAAATTTCATTAACAAAAACTACATCAAATCCACAGGCTTCAAAACCTAAATCTAAAAAACCTGCTCCAGAAAAGAATGAAAATAATTTAATATTGTTACTCATTTAAATTTATTAATTTAGTATTTACTAATATCAAAGTAGGTTACGATACTATATATTATCGCTTTACTTACTATAATTTACTTATACTCAGATCAAGTAGAGCTAATTCTACTATAACATCTCGTTAAAAATATCTATCCATTGAACGTAACTATGCATGATTGCTACAAATAAAATCTAGAGCATATCCATAATACAGTATTAAGTAATTATGCTTTCAAAAATGTTAAACTAATAATTATTAAATTTATTTCAAACCGTTATGGTTTCATTGAAAGAATTACCCGTACAATTAACAGCAGAAGATCCTGAAGAACGACGCATGATTAGCGGTGTGAATTGGCAAGACTATGAAGCTGTACTGGCTTACTTGGGAGATAGTCCTCAATATCGTGTGACGTATTTAGATGGAGTATTAGAGTTAATGTCACCCAGTCGTCGTCATGAACGCAATAAAACGGCAATTGGTTCTTTATTAGAAGCGTACTTTCAAGAAACCCAAACGCCTTATTTTCTTTGGGGTTCTACAACATTACGAAATGAGGAAAAAAGAGGCGGTACTGAACCGGATGAATCTTATTGTATTGGAACAGATAAAGACTATCCAGATTTAGCAATTGAAGTTGTGATTACCAGTGGTTATTTAAATAAGTTAGAAGTTTATCAGCGTTTAGGTGTAAGAGAAGTTTGGTTTTTTAAAAATAATCTATTTGAAGTCTTTTGTTTACGAGATCAAGAGTATGAATTAGTCGAGAATAGTGAATTATTACCGGATTTAAATTTATCAGTTGTAGCAGAATATGCCGTTTCAACTAATCCCCTAGAAGCTGCATTAGCATTTCGTGAACAAGTTAGAAATTCTCAGTTAGGATAATAATGAATAATTGGTATAAAGAAGATCTGGCTTATATTCATAATATCGGATTTAATGATCATGCAACAAATGCAACTATAGCTATTTTAAATATTTTACATCAATATAATATTAAACACGGTTTAATTGTAGAGTTAGGTTGTGGCAGCGGAATATCTGCACAAGCTTTTGTTAATGCGAATTATCAGATATTAGGCATTGATATTTCACCATTTATGATTAATATCGCCCGTCAACGAGTCCCTGAAGCGATATTTCAAGTTAATTCGCTATTAAAAGTAGATATTCCTGCTTGTCAAGTGGTGGTTTCTATTGGGGAATGTTTAAATTATCTGTTTGATTCGGATAATAATATTCACGGTTTAACTCAGTTATTTCAGCGAATTTATCAAGCTTTAACTCCCGGTGGTTTACTAATATTTGATATTTTAGAACCAGAACAATTAGAAACTGAAAAAACTCAAAGTTTTATTGAAGGTGAAGATTGGATTGTTTTAGTTGAGAAAACAGAAGATAAAATTAAACAACAATTAACGCGCCGGATAATTAGTTTTCGTCAGTCGGGAGAAACATATCGACGAGAAGAAGAAGTGCATCAAGTTCAGTTATATTCAGTAACTAATTTAGCAGAAAAACTGGGAAAAATAGGTTTTCAGGTCAAAATTAAAGATAGCTATGGTGAGTTTAAACTGAGAAATAATCACTCTGTAATTATTGCCTATAAACTCTAATATTTTTTTCTAAAACTAAACAAAAGCAGAAGCATTGATCAAATTTATATCCCGAATAAGTATAGTAAAAATATCAAATTATATTTCTAAATTAGATCTAAAAAAAAAGGAAGCATTTTTGCTTCCCTTCCTCGGTTTAAATAGCTTATTTAACGGCGGTCTCTAACTGAAAAGCTTGTCTAATTTCATCAGTGAGTTTTTCTTCGGTGAAAACACCTGACAGCCGATGAATCACTTGACCATCTTTGAAGAACAAAAAGGCAGGAATGGCTTCAATACCATAGTCGCTTGCCAACTGTTCATTCTTCTCCTCATCTGCATTTAATTTAGCAACTTTGACTGTATTTTCAAATTCCATTGCTAAGTTTTCAACTATCGGATTCATCACTCGACAGGGACCACACCAAGGTGCCCAAAATTCCACAAGTACAGGATTTTCACTATCTAGAACTTCTGCATCAAAATTCTGGTCGGTTAATGTAATATATTTGACTGAATCTGTCATGGTGATTACCTCGTAAATAAGTCTAATTGTGTTTGGAAATCTTTTGTTAGAAATTCCGTTTCACTTAGATTAAGCCTTAATGGGAACTTGTTGCAAGCTGGTAATAATTTCTTCAGGATCTAAGCGTTGGGTGTAGTCAGGGTTAACAAAACTGTGAATAATTCTGCCATCAGTGGCGACAACATAGGTTGCAGGAATGGGTAATTCAAAGGTTTGATCGCCGTTATAAGCAGGAAGATTAGTTCCAAATTGTTTATAAATCGGACGTAATTCTTCGGGTAATGTGAAGACTAAACCGAACTGTTTAGCCACTTTATTGTGAACATCACTGAGAACTTCAAAGGTTAATTCATTTTTCTCAGATGTGGAGAGAGAATGATCGGGAGTTTCCGGAGAAATCGCCACTAAATTTGCACCGAGTTGTTTAATTTTCGGTAAGTATTTTTGTAAGGTTCGCAATTCTAGGTTACAATAAGGACACCATCCCCCTCGATAAAAAGAAATCACTAATAATCCTTTATCCAGCAAAGACTGAATCTCTACAGGTTTTTCAAGGGCATTGGGTAGGGTGAAATTTGGGATTGTATCGCCTGTTTTCAAAGCCGAATCGGCAATTTTATCATTGATTAAATCCTGAGTGGCTTGTTTCATCACTGCCTTAATATTCTCAGGATGATTACTTCTTAATTTCTGCTGAAGTTGTTGTAATTCTTGGGTTAAATTCATTCACTTTCTCCTTTTTTTGAATGAACGTTCCAAATAAAGATATAAACTACTTCTTTACTTGTTATTCTTACTGTAGCAATTCTGGAACGATTAGTCAAGTATTCACTCAAATTATTTCTAATTTAAGACTGAAACAATGACTCTCACCACATCCTGTAAGGTTTCTGGGTTAGGATTAACTCGCGACATCACCCGGAGTCCTTGTAAGTTGCAGGTGAAGAAACGGGCCAAGGCGTGTAAATCTTGACTCGGGGAAATCTCTCCTCGGCTTTGACTACTTAATAAAGCTTGATAAAACGCCTGTTCAATTCGTTTAAAATTAGAGTTGATTCGCTTCTCTGCCTCCGGGTCATGGGCGCAGAGTTCAACGGCGGTGTTTGTGATTAAACACCCTCGATGTTCTGGGTCTGCTAAAATGCGATCAACCAAATCATTGAAATAGTCAATAATCGTCTGTTTGGAGGCGGTAGAGGCTTCTAGAGACTTGACGAGGCGATTGACAATGGTTGTCTCATAATAAGCCACAGCTTCCAAAAATAGCGATCGCTTGTCCTTAAAGGTATCGTACAAGCTGCCTCGATTAATGCCCATACTTTTCACCAAATCTTGTATGGATGTTGCTTCGTAGCCATAGCGCCAGAATGTTTCCATTGCTTTCAGCAAAGCCGCTTCACGATTAAATTCTTTGTGCCGTGCCATGATGCAAGATGAAGAGTGACTTAAAATTAATCATATCATTTTTGGAACGAAAGGTTAGAAAAATAGTTGAACGTTTGATCCCAAAATCTGTTATGAAGGATACAGAAATCATATAAACCTTTAATCTGGACTCTCCATTATGAAGAAAATCTCAGCCATGGTCAGACCTTCTAAATTTAATCAAGTGGTTGGCGCTTTAGTTGAAGCAGGAATAGTGGGTTTAACCGTCTCTAATGTGCGAGGATATGGTCGTCAAAAAGGACAAACAGAAACCTATCGCGGCGTTAAACATAGTATTGAATTTCATCAAAAACTGAAGTTAGAGATTGTTGTAGAAGATGAGATGTGTCAACTTGTGATTGATCAGTTAATTCCTGCGGCTCAGACGGGTAAAATAGGAGATGGAAAGATTTTTATTACCACTGTTGAACGAATTATTCGGATTCGTACAGGGGAAGAAGATCTTGAGGCGCTTTAACGCTTTGGAAATAAACTAAGTCGGACTTTAAAGAAGCTAAAATGATTTTAATTAAAGTTGTAGGAGTAGGGATAACGTTACTGACTGTTAATAGTCAATTTATCCCCACTCAGCAGTCTACTTTAAAACACGATAATTTTATATTGTTAGCCCAAGCTGAAGAATCAATTGATTTTCCGATTCCAGAAGATGCGGCGAATTATAGTACAAGTCCAACGCCCGGAATTGGAGATGCGGTGAATTTCCAAACCGAACTGAGTTTAAACGAAGCCATGGAATTTTACCGAAATCAACTGATTGAACAAGGATTAAGCGAACGAGAAATTAATACAGCCGTTACAGAAACGACTTTTAACTTAGTATTTGAAGGCGCAGAAAATGGTCAGGCGGTTGTGGTGCAAGGTGTAGAACTGGGTTATCTACGCAATATTAATATTCGCTATGAAAAAATAGATTAATTGAATTTTAAATAAATTGTAGAGACGTTATATATATAGCGCCTCTACAGAAAGATTGTTCAATTGAGTTAATTATGCGGCGGGTTGAGTTAAATTTTTACAGTAATGATTCTCAACGACATGAGATTGAATAGAAGCAGGTTGCATCTCTACCCCAGCCGGAAGCGGACGATTTTCAGGATGAATAGTCATTTGCTTGCAGACAACTTTAGTATTACCTACCGAAGCATAATCCCATAAATAAAAGCTAGGATCATTTTCAGTTGCATTTGCGGGCGCAAAAAATATTGAGCTGAATAAGATAAATTCTAAAGTCAGTAATGTAACAATAATGTACTTCAACATAACCCCTTGCTTAAAATTTAGATCTCGTTTATCTATTTTCTTCTATTATCACTCGAATTTTCAATCACGTCATCTGAATCGGAGTTTTTATTCGTTATTCTCTTCCACTGCTTCCAGATACTGACTCTCCATCAAAAACGCCCCCTTCTCAAACCGAACGCCCCAATATCCCCCAGGACGACGGTCTAACACCACACCCTCTTCCCCTAACTTCAGAAGGTTTGCCGGACGCAAAATCGGCATCGGTTCAGCCGTTTTGATATAGGGAGGTAAAGCCATTACACGAACTTTTTGGTGAATTGCAAACTCTTTTGACATACCGATACTAACGATTGGAAAACTAAAAAAAGAACAACCGACTTAGCATCACTTCCGATGTATGATTACCAAGTCACATAATATTCCCTGAATTGTTGAGAAAATGATTAAGATTCAACCCGATAGTAGAGCCGATGTGTTCATCATCACGATAACATAAGTACAGTTCCATCAGTTCATACAAGGGGGTAATCATTATGGCTACAGGTCGTCGTGTGTCCCGCATTGCTGCGTTAATTAAAAAAGAGGTCAGCCAGATATTGCTCCATGATATTAAAGATGACCGCGTTGGGAGTGGAATGGTCAGTATCACAGATGTCGAAGTCTCGGGAGATCTACAACACGCCAAAATTTTTGTCAGTATCTATGGTAGCGAAGCCGCCCGTGAAGAAACCATGGAAGGTTTGCGTTCAGCCAGAGGTTATGTTCGTTCCTATTTAGGTCAACGTATTCGACTGCGACGAACCCCTGAAATTGTGTTTATTCAAGATCGCTCACTCGAAAGAGGTGATCAAATTCTATCGCTGATTAATCAAGTTAATCGTCCGTCCTCATCCGAAGAAGAGAATCCCTCAGAATTAGATGATTGGGAAGAATAAACATTACACCGGATTTTAAATCTGTGAGGTGCATCCAACAGCAACAACGCGATCGCACATTTCTGAAATGACCATCAATCTGTCAAACCTTATAGACAGAGGACAAGGCTGAAACACCAAAACAGTTCAGCTTTGTCCCTATCGTAAAAGTGAAGAAATCTAGCGTTTCAGCAGGTAGAATATCCCTAGCTAGGACGTTGACAGAAGACCTATTTACTCTAAACAACGTAAAATGACTCTCGCCACTAAACCATTTTTCAATCGCCTTGCTGTGGTTTTTGATTTTGATGAGACCCTTGCACCAGATACCTTTACGATTTTGCTACAGGACTTAGGTTTAAATGTCAATACGTTTAAACAAGAAAAAGTTCAACCTTTAATTGATCAAGGTTGGGATAAATATTTGGCTAGAGCCTATTGTTTGATTGAAGAATCTAAACAGCGAGAAGGAAAAAGTAAAATTACTCAGGCTAGACTGGCTCAAGTCGGAAAAAAATTAAAGCCTTTTGAGGGTGTCACTGAAATATTTGAGTGCTTACAAACCTGTGCTCGTCGCTTAATTGATGATGTAGAAATTGAGTTTTATTTAATTACTGGTGGCTTTTTAGAAATGGCAATGAATACATCGATTGCCAGCCACTTTACAAGAATGTGGGGTTGTCGTTTTCACTACAATGCTGAGGGAGAAATTCAGTTTATTAAGCAGCAAATGACGAATACAGAGAAAACAAGTTATCTTTATTTTATTTCCAAAGGGATAGATTCAGATAAAGAAAAAGATTTAATTTTCGCTTACAGTAATGTTTCGGCAGAACAACTCCGGATTCCTCTATCACAAATGATTTATGTGGGAGATGGTGCATCTGATGTTCCTTGTTTTTCTGTGATGAATCAACAGGGAGGAATTGGGATTGGTTTGTATAAACAAAACTCTTCTCAAGAATGGTCAGAACAAGATAAAATTAGTATCGGTCAAAGAGTTGCTAATATTGCCTCTCCAGATTATAGGGAAAATTCTGAATTAATGCAGTCTTTAACTTTAGCTGTTGAAGGGATTTGCAAACAAATTGCTTTACGTCGCTTAAGTATCGGTGAATGATCTGATAGTTTTTATCCCTGAGTTAAATCCCAATCCTCTTTTAGTACATCCCCTCCCTGTGATCTCAACAACGCCTGGGCTCTGTGGATCGATCCTTCTCAAGTCCTGTATAGCGTAGAATATCAGTTAAGCGAAAAACTTGCTAGAATTGTGAGGCTGTCTACTAGGTTGTTGAGATTCGTGAAGAACAGACACAACAACCCTTATCTGAGCCACCCTAATATTCCTTTAAGTGGGCTTGATGGATTATGTTTAGATATTAACAGATTAAAGAATTAAGAAACGACCAGCATGGAATTTCGAGCCTTAGACACTAACCCTCTGAATTGGACTGGAGATGTCCTCGCCGTCGGCATATCTCAAGAGCAAGTTCCCGTATCAGGAGACTTGGCTAAACTGGATGATCTGCTTGGCAATACGTTAAAAGAGTTAATTGAAGAGCAAAAATTTGAAGGAAAACCTCATACCAGCGCTTCAACTCGTGTTGGGGGAAATAGCCCCATTCGTAAAGTGATTATTATTGGTTTAGGGGCAAGCGCCGACTTAACCTTAGATAGCCTTAGATCAGCCGCCGCCACCAGCGCTAAACTGGCAAAAACTTTGAAATGTCAGCATTTAGGGCTGAGTTTTCCGAGCTGTAAAACCCCCGAAGCCACCACACAAGCGATGGCAGAAGGAGTAATTTTAGCCTTACATCAAGATGACCGTTTTAAGTCAGAAAAAGATGAGGAAAATGGCGAAATAAAAACGGTTGATTTACTCGGTTTAGCCGGAACTGAAGCTGGAATTACTCAAGCCGAAACTATCAGTTCTGGGGTGATTTTAGCACGGGAATTAGTCAACGCCCCCGCCAATGAAATTGACCCCGTTACCATGGCGGAAATGGCGCAAAAGTTAGCCGCTGACTATGGGTTTGAAATAGAAATTTTAGAAAAAGAAGACTGCGAGAAACTGGGAATGGGGGCATTTTTAGGCGTTGCCCAAGCCTCCGATTTACCGCCTAAGTTTATTCATTTAACCTATAAACCCGAAGGAACTCCCCAAGCCAAACTCGGCATTATTGGTAAAGGTTTAACCTTTGACTCTGGTGGACTGAACTTGAAAACGGGTGGCAGCGGCATCGAAACCATGAAAATGGACATGGGAGGCGCGGGGGCAACTTTTGGCGCAGCTAAAGCCATCGGTCAGTTGAAACCCCCCGTAGAAGTTCACTTCATTAGTGCAGTCACCGAAAATATGATTAGCGGTCACGCAATGCACCCTGGAGACTTCTTAACCGCATCAAATGGTAAAACAATCGAAGTCAACAACACCGACGCAGAAGGGCGCTTAACCCTGGCTGATGCCCTTGTGTTTGCGGACAAACTGGGGTTAGATCGGATGGTGGATTTAGCCACCTTAACCGGCGCTTGTGTCGTGGCTTTGGGTAGCGATATTGCCGGACTTTGGAGTACTGATGAAACCTTAGCCACTCAGCTAAAAGCCGCCTCAGATGCTACTGGCGAAAAAATCTGGCAAATGCCGTTAGAGGAGAAATACTTTGAAGGACTCAAGGCACTCCACGCGGATATGAAAAACACAGGCCCACGGGCAGGCGGTTCAATTACAGCGGCTTTATTCCTGAAGCAGTTTGTCAAAGAAACACCCTGGGCACATTTAGACATCGCCGGTACCGTCTGGGCTGACAAAGATAACAGTTACAACAATAGCGGCGCAACTGGGTTTGCGGTTCGTTTGTTGGTGGACTGGGTATTGAGTCAGGCATAGGGGTAAAATATTCGTTCATTATTAGTGATTTATCATTTATCAAAAACCCTAAAACAGGGCAGCGATAATGATAAGCTCATGGGATGAATAATAAAGTCTCCCTTATATTTTGACAAAGCTGTGGTGTTTACTCAAACATAACAACGAATGACTCAGAAACCTTGAACCAATAACGAACAATAATTATGTTAGAAAATCGCGAAGGAAAACGAGTTCCCAATATTACATTTAGAACCCGTCAAAATGATGAATGGGTTGATGTTAGCAGTGATGAATTGTTTGCAGGTAAAACAGTGATTGTTTTTGCTTTGCCGGGGGCATTTACACCGACTTGTTCAACCACTCATTTACCGGGATACAATGAATTGGCTCCTGTTTTTAAAGAAAATGGTGTGGATAGTATCGTTTGTTTATCGGTGAATGATACTTTTGTGATGAATGAATGGGCAAAAGATCAAGAAGCTGAAAATGTGATTTTAATTCCTGATGGCAATGGGGAATTTAGTGAACAAATGGGAATGTTAGTTGATAAAGCAGATTTAGGCTTTGGTAAACGTTCCTGGCGCTATTCAATGTTGGTTAAAGATGGCGTTATTGAAAAGATGTTCATTGAACCAGAAGTTCCGGGTGATCCGTTTGAAGTTTCTGATGCAGAAACCATGCTCAGTTATATTAACCCGAATGCTAGCAAACCCAAGTTAGTGACAATGTTTAGTAAAGAAGGTTGTCCCTATTGTGCGCGGGCTAAGGAAATGTTAAAAGATCGGGGTATTTCCTATGAGGAAATTAGCCTCGGTAAGGATATTACCACTCGTTCCATTAAAGCCGTAACAGGAGGTGCAACTTCAACTCCACAAGTGTTTATGGACGGTAAACTGATTGGGGGTTCAGATGATTTAGAGGCTTACTTTAACCGCAATTAAAATAGTCGCTAATCATTTATAAACTTTAAGAGGCGTTCGATACAGAATGTCTCTTTTTTTAACAGTATGAGATACAATAAATTTCCAGATTAGATAATCAAGTTAACATCGGGTTGAGGAGGACTGGGATCGTGAAGCGGTACTATTACGATTTTCAACAATTGATCGCGAGTTGCCAACACCGAATAGGGCGACGGCGACAATTAAACCGCTTAAAATATTGGGGTTTATCTGTTATTCTTATCATTTTTATCTATTGGGCAATTCCCGCTATTGCCTCTGACTCAGGTACAATAGTTGTGCAAAACGCCACAACTACCCCACCCAGCCGGACGCTACAACGTCCCACCTTACAAATGGGGAGTCAAGGAACTGAGGTATCGGAATTACAAGCCACTTTGAAGTTATTGGGATATTATCAAGGATCAGTTGATGGGGTATATTCTCAAGCCACAGCAGAAGCGGTAACCGCCTTTCAAAAAGCTGCGGGTATCAACACCAGTGGTATTGCAGATCAACAAACTTGGAACCGTTTATTTCCCCCCAGTCAAACCGTAGAAGAAAGTACCACAACCACAACCTGTGTTTGTCCTGAGTCAGCTTCAGCAAGCGTAACCGCCAGTAATGCTGCAACAACCAGCCGTAGAATGCCTGTCAGCTTACCCACTTTAGAGTTAGGAATGCGCGGAGATGCCGTCACCGGGTTACAGGAACGTTTGAGAGTTAAAGGCTTTTTACAGTCTTCTGTTGATGGGGTATTTGGCGAAGAAACTCAAGCTGCCGTTGAAGCGGCGCAAACCGAATATGAATTAAAGCCTGATGGCGTGGTTGGCACACAAACTTGGTTGGTTTTGCTACGCTGAAAATGCCGCTATTTCTACTGAGTAAAGATCCCATCTATGCCGCTACTGAAAGGCCCCAAAACCCCCCGAGCGCTGAGAATGATCAAATTCATCTCTCGCCCATTAGACTACTTAGAAGACTATCAACGCCGCTATGGTGATGTGTTTCAGGTGGGTAAAACGCCAGCGTTAGTTTATGTGGGTCATCCAGAAGGAATTCAACAAATTTTTAATGCACCCGCAGAACAATTTTACACCGGAGGAGGGGGTGGGGTTTTATTGCAACTATTGGGAGAAAATTCGGTGTTATTGCTCGATGGCGATCGCCACAAACGCCAACGTAAGCTATTAATGCCCCCCTTTCACGGCGATCGCTTACGAACCTACAGTCAGTTAATTTGTCAGGTGACTCAGCCCGTCTTATCTGAACTACCCACAAATCAGCCTTTTCGTCTGCGTCCACCCATGCAGGATATTACCCTGAGAGTGATTTTAAAGGCGGTATTTGGCTTGAATGAGGGGGATCGTTACGAACAGCTTCGATACCTGCTCAGCGCCCTATTGGAGACGTTTGGTAGCCCATTGAGCGCGATTTTAATTTTCTTTCCGCAACTGCAGCGAGATTGGGGAGAGTGGAGTCCTTGGGGGCGATTTTTGCACCTGAAACAACAGGTAGACGATTTAATTTACCAAGAAATTCGAGAGCGTCAACAGCAGCAAAATACAGCCGGGGATGATATTTTAACACTGTTGATGTCGGCTCGGGATGAGGCCGGAGTTGCCATGAGTGAGGTTGAACTCCACGATGAGTTAATGACATTATTAGTAGCTGGACATGAAACCACCGCCTCGGCGTTGTGTTGGGCGTTGTATTGGATTCATTATTTACCCGAAGTTGAGGAGAAATTACGGCAAGAATTAAATCCGTTTCGTGATAATTTTACGCCCGAAAATATTGCCAAGTTACCCTATTTAACCGCAGTTTGCCAAGAAACTTTACGGATTTATCCCATTGCGTTAATGACGGGAGTAAGGCTGTTAAAATCTCCCTTAGAAATTATGGGTTGTACTTTACCCGCCAATAGCGCAATATTTCCGTCTGTTTATTTATTACATCAACGTCCTGATATCTTTCCCGAACCGAAACAATTCAAACCCGAACGTTTTTTACAACGGCAATTTTCCCCTTATGAATATTTACCCTTTGGTGGCGGTCATCGTCGCTGTATTGGTTCGGCTATGGCACTATTAGAAATGAAATTAGTGTTAGCAACGGTATTATTAAATGGCACATTCAAGTTACCTCGTCGTCGTGTAATTAAGCCAGTTCGTCGAGGATTAACCATGGCACCGCCAGCCAGTTTAAGCTTAGTCAGGTCTATTTCCTAAACTCAATAAATTAAGACTTTGACCTCTCCCTAACCCTCTCACCTCTCCCTAACCCTCTCACCTCTCCTAACCTCTCCTGAAAGGAGAGGAACGAATGGTCTCCCCCTTGTAGGGTGATGTGGTCGGGGGTGGAGAGGGAACGAATGGTCTCCCCCTTTTAGGGTGATGTGGTCGGGGGTGGAGAGGGAAATTGTGTCCCTAGAGGACTGTTTATTAGTGGAGAGGTCTGGAGAGAAGTTATTTTCATTGTATAACTCACATTAAATTAAGACTTTAACGGAGATTCAACTTCATCAATAATCCCTAAAACTTCCCGTTCAAATGCTACTTTTGCCCGGTTTGTTTTTGCACCTAAATATAAGCGATCGCTGGATTTTAACACCCAAATTTGAGAATGAGACACATAACTCATTAACACACTAATCATTAATAAACCAAACCCTAAATAAACAATTGGAATACCCGGATCGGATTTAATTTGTAGTCCTGTACTCCCCACCAATTGATCGATATAAAGGGTTATTGTTTCGTTAATGGTTGCGCTATTTCCTTCCCGCGCCGTTGCGATTAATTCTCCATCTTCATTATAGATAAAAACAGTCCCTTGCAAATCTTTTACAAGTACTGATACTCCTTCGCTTAAATCCGGTTTAGTTGGAACCCAAGTTCCCCAAATTCTCCCTTGTCCATTGGTATCTAATTGCGCCATTGGTAACAAGAAAGCCGGACTATTATTCACCCTAACTCTAATACCCGCAATACCCCAATCTGCTTGATAAAAAGTAACGCCATCATAGCGTAACGGTTGATTGACATGAATTGTTTGACGGTCAACTTCTTCCCCTTGATTATCTAAAACCGATAAATCAGAATAGAATTGATCAATAACCCCATCAGGCGTATAATTTATCCAAAATCGATTGACTTTAACAGACCAATCTTGAGGAATTTGACTCTCAGAAAAGCGTCCGGCATTAAAAATATGTTGAACCTTAAAAGTTGCGCCGCTGGGAACCATTTCTTGCGCCATAAATCCAGTAAATGCACCAATAATTGATCCAGCTAAAATAATCAGCATACTGGCATGAACTACAATCGGCCCAATTCGACCCATAATACCACGACGGGCATATAATTTATTGTCTTCTTGAAAGACTTTAAAATAACGCTTTTTTAAGACATCTTCAAGTACATCTAAAGAATTTTCTTCTAATTCTGTACTGAGGGCTAAATTTTTAAATTGTTGAGGTCTTTGATAATATTGCCAACGACGGGCTGATTTTAATGTGGGAAGTTGTCGCGTAAACGTACAGGCCGTTAGACTCGAACCAAATAAAATCAATAAAGATAAAAACCACCAGGTTTGATAAACTTGATCCAGACCAATTAACAGAATCACTTTCCAGGTGAGAAACCCAAATAAAGCCGGACTTTCTGGGTAGTTATTTTGGTAAAACTCAATCGATTGACCTTGTTCAATGACCGTTCCAGAAACACTAAAAATAGCAATTAACAACAGTAGAATAATCGCTAATCTTAAATCGGCTAATAGCGGTAAAACCTCTTTTTTTAAAAATGTTTGAGGAATTTGTCCCCAGGTTGAAAGTTTAGATAAAAATAGATTTTTTGAAGTCATGAATTATGCAATCGGAACGATACGAAACAACAGAGAAAATACCCCAAATCCCACCAGTAACGCACCACTAACGGGTGTAATCCAACTAGACCATTGTCGTAAAGCCAGTAACTTTTTAATCGTAGCAGTGAACGTTCCTGCCAAAATTAAAGGGGTAACATAACCTGCTGCATAAGCGAGTAACAAAACTCCCCCTAAAATTAAATCTCCCGTAGTGGAAACCCAAGCTAGTAACGTTGCCAATACCGGAGTACTACAGGGAGAAGCCACTAAACCAAACGTTAATCCGAGGAAATAAGACCGAATACCTGTGGGCAAATTTTTAGGAATCCATCCCATTGTATCGAAGGACGGTAACGGAATAGGTAAAGCTTCTAATAAGTTTAACCCCATCAAAATTGCAATTAAACTAACAATAATGGGTAGTCCGATACCCACTTGTCCATACACTTGTCCGAGGAGAGTGGCGGCAATTCCTAACCCAGCTAATGTGGTTGCCAGTCCTAAGGCAAACCAACTGGACTGAGTGGCAGCCTGCCAGCGGCTTTGGGTTTCATAACCGCCAATGTAGCCGATGGTGATGGGTAGCATCGATAACATACAGGGGGTAAGGCTAGTGAGTAACCCGGCTGCAAATATGACTGCAACACTGACCCAACTGAGATGAGTCAGTTGAGTTTGAACCAAGGTATTGGCAAATTGTGCAACTTCGTAGAGTTGTATTTGTAGGGCTTCCATCGTTATCGTTGGGGTATGAATCTCTCTGATATTGAGAATTGTAACGTTTTCTCATTCCCCTGTGTAGAGACAAGCCTCCAAAAGAGAATTTACAAGCTATTTTTCGACCTAAGGCAATAGGCTGAACATCAGCAGACTAAGCAAGTCCTGACTAAACCCCCTAAGAAAGGTTTTGGTTAATCTGTTTTACAAAGTTAACATCCCGTTTTTTTGTGAGTTGATGTAACTGTTCCCAACTGCCTTTATTCTACTCATGCTAGGAATTATAGCTTCAATTAATCCTGACTGTCTCAAAAAAAATTTTCAGATCTCCGTAAAAAAATAGCTCAACTTCAGAAAACCATATATAGCCTCTATTCTCATTCGGATAGAGGAACGACCTCAAGCTCTAAGCGTGCGAGGCGGAAGTCGGTAAGGTCAAATAAAAATGTGGGCTTTAACTCACATTAACTTATCAAAAAATATATTATTTGTTACTTTAAGTTTTTAAGGATATTTTTAATATATTTTGATAAAATTATTCTTTTGATTTGATGTAAAATTAAATAATATTAACTGATAAATTAATTTTGTAAAAAGATTTATAGTTATAGCTATTTTGTAATTTTATGTTTAGATTAATGAGAAATTAAAAAAAATAATGATCAATATAATAATTAAGAGGATTAATTTTATCTCAATCACTAAAAAAAATGCAAGCTTTTTTCAAGCAGGGTATTAAAACAAAAAATCAGGGTGTATTGATTAAAACAGATGAATAATAGATTGAAAAAACTTTCTAAAAATATCCCAATCCCGGAGAAAACTCTAAGATTAATATGGAATTGGGGACGCTCCCGAATGCGAGAACTCCTCTATCAGAAATGGTGTTTACAAGGATATTTTAGCTCTCCCCTACATCTAAAAACGGACAAGAAAGTCACAATCATCGTTCCGAGTTACCATGCTAGTCGTGCTAGAAATTTACAACCCCTTGTTCGCTCCACTTTGAAGTGTAACTTTGTTGAAAAAATAATTATCAGTAATCATAATCCAGAAATTAAGTTAGAAAATTGGGTAAAAATTAATGACAGTCGCGTCACACTGATTAATCATTCTGTTCGCCGAGGGTGTGGATATGGTTGGATTGTTGCCAGTCAAGAAAAAAATGCCGATTATTTTATTGTGATTGATGATGATATGTTGATTAATCCTCAACAACTTGCAGTCTTGTTTCAACAACTGATTAATCAACCCGAAATCCCTCATGGTTTTATCGGTCGTCGTGCTGATGGTGAATACGTGATGAGTCAAGAGATAGAAGTCGAATTTTTATACAACATCTATGCAGTGACTCAAACTCATATCAAAAACTATTTAGAATACACCCAAAAAATCATCAAAAATGGATATGCGACCCCAGAATCTATTGAGTATTGGGCGGATGATATTGTGATCAGTAAAACCGGAATCGGTCATCCCAGAATCCATAAAGCTAGCTCTATTCGACAATGTAAAACAACCCAAACTTCAGGGGTAGCAACTTTTACAGAAAATCAGTTTGATCAACATCGTTTACAGGTCGATCAAGCCCTAACCAAAATAAAGTCTGAAACAAAAACACTTCACTGAAGCTAAATTTGATGATTGTCAGAAAAATATTATGAGATCTAAACCGATAAATATTGGAATTGTAGCAATTGGTCGCAATGAAGGCGATCGCCTCAAATACTGCTTGCACTCTATTTTAACCGAATCTGATCTGATCGTTTATGTAGACTCAGGTTCTACCGATAACAGCCCTGAGTTTGCTCGTTCTCTGGGAATTGAGACAATAGAGTTAGATTCATCTATTCCATTTACTGCCGCCCGTGGGCGCAATGCTGGATTTTATCGGCTTTTAGAAATGTGTCCGGACTTGGAATTTGTGCAGTTTGTCGATGGAGATTGTGAGTTAGTTGCAGGCTGGCTCAAACAAGCCATAGAGGCTTTTCAATCTCAGCCTCAATTGGGAGTCGTTTGTGGACGGCGGCGAGAAAAGTTTCCTCAAGCTTCTCTGTATAACTTGCTGTGTGAGTTGGAGTGGGACTTTCCCACTGGTGAAGTCAACAATAGCACGGGTGATGCCTTGATGCGGGTCACTGCTTTTAAGCAAGTTAATGGCTATAACCCAACCATAATCGCTGGAGAAGACCCAGAACTCTGTATTCGACTCCGTCAGCAGGGTTGGAAAATCCTCCGACTCGATGCAGACATGACTTGCCATGATGCTGATATCACTCGCTTTAGTCAGTGGTGGAAACGTGCTCTGCGAAATGGCTATGCCTACGCTGAAGGAGCGTGGATGTATGGACATACCCCAGAAAAACATTGGGTGAAAGAAAGCCGCAGGGTCTGGCTGTGGGGTTTTTGGATTCCAATGTGTTGCTTTGTTGGATTCTGGTTTGTCGGAGGGTGGAGTTTGCTGTTATTGATTGCTTATCTGATGCAATTGGCAAAGATATTTCGTTTCTATCAAGCCTATTCTTGGAGTGGGCGGGAAAATCTGTTGTATAGCAGCTTTTGTGTTCTGGCTAAATTTCCCGAATTACTGGGTCAAATCCAATTTCACCGCGATCGCTTACTGGGACGGCAGTCAGTTCTGATTGAATATAAAACCTCGACTGGCCTTTAAATTTCTCATCATTTCATTGAGGCTTAGAAAACTATCGTGATTGTAGACTTAAAAAAACCGATACGCTCAAAAGATCAATTTCTGGTTTTTGGTTCTCCGGCAATTGAAGAAGCAGAAATTCAAGAAGTGATTGCCAGTATGAAGACGGGATGGCTGGGAACTGGCCCCAAGGTAGCTCAGTTTGAACAGGATTTCAAAACCTACAAAAAAGCGGTGCAAGCGATCGCAGTGAACTCTTGTACTGCGGCTCTGCATCTGGCTTTGCTAGCTGCGGGACTAGGGCCGGGAGATGAAGTGATTACCACTGCGCTCACCTTCTGTGCAACGGTTAATTCAATCTTACATACTGGAGCAACTCCTGTTTTAGCAGATATCGACCCTGTGACGATGAATCTTGACCCCACAGCGGTTGAATCCAAAATTACTCCTAGAACCAAAGCAATTATACCTGTTCATTTTGCAGGTCGCCCCTGTGAGATGAATCAGATTCTCGAGATTGCCCAACGTTATCATCTGAAAGTGATTGAAGATTGCGCTCACGCCATTGAAACGGAGTATAAAGGACAAAAAGTAGGAACCCTGGGGGACTTTGGATGTTTCAGTTTTTATGTGACTAAAAACATCGTCACAGGTGAGGGCGGAATGATATTAACACATCGAGAAGATGATGCAGAACGACTGAAAATATTAGCGCTACATGGCATGAGTAAAGATGCCTGGAAACGCTTTGGAGATGAAGGCTACAAGCACTATAAAGTGATAGAATGTGGGTTCAAATACAATATGATGGACTTACAAGCTGCCATTGGTATTCATCAGCTTAAGCGTATAGAAAAGTATTGGAAACGTCGTCAGGAAATTTGGCAGCGCTATCAACAAGCATTCCAGGATTTACCCATAACATTACCGGCTGAACCCGAAGTCGGAACTCGCCATGGCTATCACCTTTATACTATTTTAGTTGATGAGGAAAAAACAGGCATTTGTCGCGATGATTTCTTGGATGCAATGACCGCAGAAAATATTGGCATCGGAGTTCATTATCTCAGTCTTCCTGAGCATCCTTACTATCAGCAAACCTTGGGTTGGAAGCCGGAGGATTATCCGAAGGCTATGGTTTTTGGGCGAAGAACCGTTAGTTTACCCTTATCTGCCAAGCTGACCGATAAAGATGTTGCAGATGTTATTCTGAGTGTCAAACAAATTATTAATTGATTGAATAATTTTTTTTTAGGAAAAAGCCATGCAAACCACAAGCAAAAATTTAGGAAAAAACCTCAGAGAACAGTTTCAAGAAGAAGGATATATTGTTATTAAAAATGTATTTTCTTCTGAAGAAATGACAACCTTAATGAATGATATCAAATCAGCAAAAACTAGAAATGGAGCCAGTGGGATAGATCGGGGATCTTTAACTTTTTATAGTAGCCTATTTTTTGAGAGTAAATCCATTCAATCCTTTATCTCTCAACAACGAATCATAGATTTATTGACTCCAATTATTGGTCCGGACTTTTGGGTGCGATGGGATCAGGCCGTTGCGAAAGGATCGGGCGCTGGAATATTTCCTTGGCATCAGGATAATGCCTATAGTAATCTCAAAGATGGTTATTATCAACTTTGGATTGCCATGACTGAAATGAGTCCTGATAATGGTGGACTATGGCTGATTCCCAGAAGTCATAAACAGTTATTACCTCATCGACAAACCGGTAATCATTTAGAGTGGGAAGGCACTTCAGAAAATGCTGTATTTATTGCCGCAGAACCGGGTGATGTTGTTTTATTCTCATCATTCATGCTTCACAAAACAAACCCCAATATCACCAAAAATCCTCGATGGACTTATGTGATTGAGTATATGTCGATTGAACATTTTGATCCGGGGATTGAACCGCCTTATTTTATTGTAAGTCGTAATGGGCGATCGCAACCCGAATTTGTTCATTTCTATCAAGGACGCTTAAACCCCATCAATCATATCAAGTACCTGGGTTTGCGTTGGAAATCTAACTTACGTCATTTAGGATCTAAACTTTCAAAGATGGGATTGAGTTGACATCCTCCTCGTTAATCTTAGTTATTAGTAATTGGTTCTTAGTATAACTATAAAAACTGTAGAGACGTAATATATTACGTCTCTACTAAAAACGTTCTTACTAACGCAAACTCGCCCAGAACGCCTTGGCTTTAAACCCGCTGCTCGACGATCAAATAACTCTAATTTTCCGTATAAATACAGTTGATATTAATTTCTAATTCATGATGTCATGTTTTTCTTTTTGATTTAATTTTGTCAAAATTTACCCAAGAATAAATGGCTTACCAGGGACTACCAATAATCGTCCATCCTGCCCAATAATAAGGATGAGAAAAGTCTTGATGATTCTGATCGCTTAACTCAGGTGGTAACATGACACTTTTATTATCCTCTGCATCATACACCAGTTGATCCGACTCTAATCTGACCTCTCCGCGCAACATTGCCAATTGTGCCTGTCTCAATGCTTCTGATTTGGTTGATGCGGTTTGCAATTGATGGTAAAACTGAGCCATAACAGCCAATGATCCTTGGTCAGAAACATACCACAAGCTGGCTAAAGCACTGGGAACCCCTGCCTGAACCGCCAAACCCGCAAAGCCTAATTCTGCTTGTCTATCCCCTAAAGCGCTACGACAGGCGCTGAGGACTAACAGATCGATGGGTGGGTTATTCCAGCGCCACCCTAGATCTTGTAGCTGATTTAAAGTCAGACGAGTATCCCAAAATTGAATATAGGAATTACTCGGTTGTCCGGGTCTAAATTCACCATGAGTGGCTAAATGTACAATTTGATAAGGTTCTTCATCTCGTTGTTGTTGAAAATTTTCAATCGTAAAAGCTTCGTTTAAAAAGAAATCCCCTGCTAATTGAGAAGTAATAGTTTTAATTTCAATCGGAACCGCTGGTAGAGGTTGTTGCACTTCAAATTCTGAGGCTCCCATCGCTAAGATTTTAGCATCATTTAGAGAACGGTAACGGGTATTAATCAGATTGAAACTCGGAATTAAACTTAAACTATATTTTTCAATTAAAAATTGTTCTCCATCATGTAATACGCCAATCGGTAAGCTGCGTAATCCGCCATCCATTGCAAATAATAAAGTATCAACTCCGGCTAATTCAAGTTCAGCTTCTATTGGTTTAATAATCCATTGATAAAGCTGTTGAGCCGGAGGTAAGTATCGGCTAACTTGACGATATCGAGAGGTAAAAATCCCTTGAAAAAGCTGACGAATCGTCCGAGCTAATATTTCCTCTTCTGCATTCGGAACCGTTTTATGAATCCGTTCTCCTTCTCCTGTAATTAACAAAATCTCTAGCTGATTATCCCGAACAAACGTATAAATAATTGCAGGTTTACTATCTAATTGTTCTCCAATACTGATTAAAGTCGCTTGAATATCTTCAACGGAAACATCCGAAGGTTCATCTAGTTTTTTACCAAAATGACCAGTAAATTCAAAATCAAAAACTTGATCAATTTTTGCAATCGCTGGATCGATTTGTTCTGTATCTAAGGCTTCAGTTAGCTCAGATTTAGCAATTTCTATGGCAGCAGAATTCTCTGAATTCACCTCAGTCACTTCTGAGCTTTCATTGACTGCGCTCTCACTACTTTCCTCAACGATAGAGATATTACCTTCCTCATCAACCTCCGCTTTCAGTTGTTGAGTAGAATTGTCCCCATCAATTTCTACCTGTTCAACTGTCTCATTCACAGACAATAATGACTGATTATTGACGGGTTGAGTATTTGTTCTAACCTCTGTTTGAGGCTCACTCCGAGGTATAGGTTCAGTGATAGTTTCAATCACATCATTATTATCTGGAAGATTAGGCTCATCATTATCTGGTGGAATGGGTTCTCCTGGAGTCGGTGTGGGTGGTTCTGGTGTTGGGGTAGGAGTCGGCGGTAAGAAGGGGGGAATGATGGGAATCTCTGGTGTAACAATAGGTGTAGGGGTTGGCTCAGGAGTTGGGGTGGGTTCCGACTCCGGCTCGGGCTCGGGTGCTAACAGTGGGGGTGTGGGTTCAGGCTCCGGCTCCGGTTCCGGCTCGGGTTCTAACAGTGGGGGTGTTGGAGTCGGCTCCGGCTCCGGCTCCGACTCCGGTGTAGGTGTAGGTGTAGGTACTAAAGGATTATTGGGAGGCTCTGGAGGCTCTGGAGGCTCGGGAGTACCAATCGTAATATTACCTTGGGTTAATCCCCCTTCTACGGGTAGTAAAGTCGTAATAGTATTAGCAGAACCTGTTGTTACCCCACTGGCTGTACCGTTGCGGCTATTATCTCCGACAATAAAATTCTCTTCAGCCGGATTAAAGGTAATATTAATATCACCCCCTTGACCATTGCCAGCAGCAGAAGAAATACTGGCGGGTGTACCGTTAACATCGTTAAACTGACCATTGACCTGGACAGTACCATCGGTGGTAATGTCAATATCTCCCCCTGTACTGCCGATGGTACCTGTGACGGCAATATTATTGTCTCCGGAGACGATAATATCTCCACCATTGGTTCTGACTGTACTGAAAATAATTGCTCCGGGTGAGTCGAGAATTACTGGCCCCCCGGCAGTGGTGATAGCACCGACTCTAATATCGTTGCCTGAAATAGCACGGTTAATAAACTCACCTTCGGCTAAATTTTCTGTGACTAAACCCGGTAAACTACTGAGGCTGCTGACTCCTGAGCGTAAAATCAGAGTGGGTTGACTTCGCAGTAAAGATGCATCAGGATCGGTGGTATTTGTCAGGGTGGTATCGGGTTGGGTAATAGAAATATCGCCGCCAAAAATAGCCCCGGCGGCTTCAATTTTGAGGGACGCTCCGGTATAATTTCCGAAGGTAACATCACCGTTAGAGCGAATAATCGGGTCAAATAAACTAATAAATTCGCCGTAGTCTCCGGTGGTATTTAAAATACTAAAGTTGCCTGCTGTATTAAAATGGCTATCGCCAGAAATAATACCCTCACTAATTAAAGTTAAATCCCCGCCCGTATTAAAAGCAGCGTCTGTCGAAGCGGGAGGATTAAACGCCAGAATATCAATAGACTGTTGACCCAAAATGGTTAAGTTGCCGCCAACAGTCGCTAGAAAGCCAGGAGTATTGACTGTCGTCGAACTCAAGCTATCTCGAATGCGGACAGTATCCCCGGCTAATAAGTTTAAATTACCTGTGGTTTGGAGTTGAGTTTGGGCTAATGTGAGGGTATTAGCGGCATTTAATATGACATTTCCCCCTTCTATCCCCAGAGAATGGGTTTCTGAGGTGATTACCACATCTCCCGGTTGAATGGGTTGGTTATTTTGCAGGGTAAGTTCTCCCGCTTCATTCACCTGAACGGTTTTGGCTGACTGGGTTTCTCCTCCCGTTAAGAGTTGGGGTAATTCTATGGGATTGAGTTGTAAACTAGTATTCTCAGATGGGTTTAAGCCAGAAGCGGGTAAATCTAAACTGAGTAATTGTCCCGCTTGACTCATGCGAACAATACTTTCTCCCGGTACAGCCTGAACCCAAATATTACCATCTGGGGCAGATAAGCGACCTGTACTAACAACCTGGCCGCCAATTAAGTTAAGTTGTTGTCTGGGGTTAACTTCTAATTCCCCTAAATTAATTAAGCTTCCCGGCACCACTGAGTCAAACCGAAACCCCGTCGGACTGCCGACTAATTCTGACCAATTATTTTCACCCATCACATTAAACCAGCCGAATTCACCAAAACCCACAGCATCCGCGCTGGTGGCAGTAAAAGAACCCGGTAGATTTAAACTGGCATTTTCCCCAAAAATCATACCTGCCGGGTTAATTAAAAATAGGTTAGAATTTCCGCCTGTGACTTGAATTAAACCATTAATATAAGAGGCATTTCCACCTGTAACCCGGCCGAGAATATTGCGAATTTCTGGATTTGAGATAAAATTAGCAACTTGATCGGCATCTAAGCCAAATTGTTCAAAACTATGAAATAAATTTTCTCCTGATACCGTTCCCCCCTGGATATTAAATTGGTTGGGTTGGGAAAAAATAACAGTGGTCCCGGTGCCATCTGCTGCTGGAACAATGGGTTGGGCCATAGCCCGTTGCCAGGGTGTGATACACAGCAGTAACAGTCCCATTGGAGAAGTGGTGAGTATGATGAGGCGATGTAGAAGCATCCTGGCTGTTAAAGATATAATTTCACAAAAATAAAGAGATTAGACAGTTGGATTTCAGCGATCTGCACCCACTCATTTTTACTGATATTGAGTGTAATCTGTTATCAATTTTGAGAAGTTGATTAATCCTGATTCTATTTCCCTTGAACTTCCCAGATGAACCCGATATTGAGTACTGACTTCTCTGTTACGGAGATTGTTTCATCCCAATACCCCAGCAAGACACATCAAGATTTATTCTAAACTTGATCGATGAATCAGCCGATGCTGGGATGTTTAATGGGACGGCTGCAACAGATATAGAGTCAATCGTAATAGTGTTAATATCCTATCACTCAAAAACTTCAGATGTATATTACTTAGTTATACGGCGATGAGCTAAAAAGTCCAAGACTAATGAGGAAAAGAAGCTAATATATGGGGTAAATTGATCCGGAAGTATTAGGCTATTATTGCCACTTCAGGGACTAATTTAATCATTTAGGGGATGACGAGGGTTGACTTTCTGATGTTTTTGAGCGGATGGATTAGAAGCTTACCCGTAGACTTCAGAATGGATGAAATGTTTGATCAATTATTTCTCTATTATACTGAAAGATATCCCGATTGGATATAAAAATGAGTGTTATTTTACCCATACTGATTAATCTTTTACTGGCAATTTGGATTGGTGCGATCGCGCTTGTCTCGGTACAAAATGCCACCCCAGTCGCCTTGAAATTTATCATGTTTGAATCAATCCAAATCCCGGTTGGGGTTATACTGGCTTTCTGTGGGATTTTGGGGCTGATTCTCGGTAGCCTCGTCAAACCTCTCTGGCAGTTAAGCCATTTCACCCGCGAAAAATGATGTTTTTAATCGGCTTTACCGCTACCAATTAAGTAAAGTAATGCCATCCGCACTGCAACGCCACTGGTGACTTGTTGAGGAATTAAACTCAGTTCGGCATCATCCATTAAGTCTGAACTAATTTCAACTCCTCGGTTAACTGGGCCTGGATGTAACAATTTAACGTGGGGTTGGCAGATTTTGAGGCGAAGTCTAGTGATGCCATAATATTGATGATATTCTCGTAAACTGGGAAGTAAATGGGCGCTCATCCGTTCTTTCTGCAACCGTAACGTCATCACAAAATCAGCATCTTGCAAAGCCGGTTCAAGTTGCCAGTGTAAAAACAGTTTTCCGGTTCTATTCTGGCCACAGGCGGCAAAATATTGGGGTAATAATGTAGGAGGGGCGGCTAAATGAACTTCTGTATCGGCGGCGGTTAAACTCCAAATATTAGATCGCGCCACTCGTGAGTGCAGAATATCCCCCACAATGGCTATTTTTTTACCCTTTAATAATTCTAATCTAGGATTTTCTGGGTCAAGTTGACGACAGATGGTAAACAGATCCAGTAACGCTTGAGAGGGATGTTCATGTTGACCATCTCCGGCATTAAGAACAGAAACTTTAGAATTGAGTTGATCCATTGCAGTGGCGATCGCCAAAGGAACCCCAGCCTGTTGATGGCGGATCACCATCATATTGGTTCCCATCGCCAGATAGGTTTTGGCCGTATCGAGAATGGTTTCCCCTTTCGATAAAGACGAATTACCGGGGGCAAAATTTAGCGTATCAGCCGATAAACGTTTAGCAGCCAGTTCAAAACTATTGCGAGTCCGAGTAGAAGGTTCAAAAAATAAGTTTGCCACCACTTGTCCTTGCAAAGCAGGCACTTTTTTTGTCCGTCCTCCCAAAACTTCACGGAAACTAGAGGCAGTTTGTAATACGGTGTCATATTCAGCCGCAGTAAAATCAGCCAAAGATAAAATATGGCGGCGTGTCCAGAGAGTGTTAGTCATTTTTATCGGTTACGGGTTGTTTGTTGTTGATTATTTGTTGTTCGTCTGGTGGTTTCTCCTATTTTCTCTGGTGGTGGTGGTCTCTATCTGTCGTCAATCATAAAGAACAGATAACCCGTAACAAACAATTAATGACTGACTCTCCAGAATTGTTGCCATTTTGTTCGCACGTATAACAGCAGGGGAAATTGATAAGCTTCTGTGACCATCCAAACCACCATGCTTAAATGGGCAAACAGCGTAATTCCCGCCCAAACCAGGGGAAACCAAACCCATCCACTGCCAGAAACCGGAGGAAATAATAGTCCAGAAACAGCGATCAGTCCCGGTGGCATTAATATTAAAACACAAGCCAAAAGCCAGTATATCCAATTAATCTCTATCTGACCGAGATGTTGTCCTCTCCAATGTTGACCCGTCCATCGCCAGGTAATTGAGGGTTCACGGTCTACCATCTTCAGGGTCTGTTGATTGAGATCTAAGGTAAAAATATGACGGCAAGTCTCGCAACCCAAAGCTTCTGTCAGGGTAATTGGGATTAAATTGCCACATCGGCAAGCCGGACAAGGATACTGCCCGTCATCATCGAATAGACGGTAATTCTCTGTGAGTATTGACATCTTTACTTTGCGTGTAGAGGGGAACTTTGAGATCAATATTTAATGTTTTTTTTAGATTAAATGTTAACCGTTAATCACACCACTAGAATATGTTAGCGCTTAACGTTCGATGCGAGTCTATAAGAATTCTAAATTAATGTAAAATCAATGAATTTCTTGCCAGACCTCTCCCCAATTGTCTCGCTCTCGAAGTTTTAGGAATTTTTCGGATTTCTTTCTGAGTAAAAGGGACGAAGGGATGATTAAAAATACCTATTTAATTCCTGAAATAATTTTATTACCAATATGAGAATAGGTGATTGATATTTTTATTTAAGATAAAGCATCCAATAACACATCAGCACCAAAACGAACTGGATCGGTACAAGGTAATCCCGTTTCTGCTTGAATTTTAGCGATCGCCTCCGTTGCCGACCTTTCTTCTAAACCATAAGTATTGAGGCTAATTCCGATGACTTTTGCGGGTTCAAAGGCCCCCATGGCACTGGCAACTTGTTCGTAAAGTTGGATCACCTGAGGTAAGGGCGCAATGGGAACGTGAGGATGATTTTTAATGTGAGTTTGTCCGGCTTTGTGTGCTAAAATTAGATAATTCGGTTGACAGCCCCGCAATAGCGGTAAGGTAGCGGTTGAACCGGGATGCAGCAGAGAACCCTGTCCTTCTACGAATAGCAGGTCGTAATCTGACCCAAACTGCATCACCATTTGTTCGACAGCACCTGCCGCAAAGTCAACCCGAACCGAATCTAACGCCACTCCATCCCCCCCTAACATTAATCCAGCTTGACCCGTTGCTAAGAATTTAGAGCGAATTCCCCGTTTCAGTGCTGTAGAATTCAACTCTAAACAAGTAGACATTTTACCAATTGCCATATCTGTCCCCACCAGTAGCACTCTTTTACAAGAAAGCGATTCTCCAGAGGAGAGGCTACGCCAACGCGCTGCTGCACTGGCAATGGGTAAGCCGTCCGGTTCTTTACGGATATCCCAAATCCATTGTCCGGGGTCTAGCAACGCCTCCAGAGGCTGTTGATTGCGCTGTTCGATCAGGGGGATGAGTTGGGTATGAAGACCGTTAGCAATAGATAAACCGCCGTTAATCGCTTGGTCTAAATCCGTCCACCAAGTATCGGGTAACGCACCGCCTGGGGGTGCAATGCCAATCATTAAGACAGTAGGATTGTAAGCTAAAGCGGCTTCTACGGAGGCGACAATAGGAACATCTCGAGGAATGCCTGTGAGTTGAGGTAGAGATTGTCCAGCACATTGATTGTCAATGACTGCAACAATTTCGGCTGTACTATAACGGAGTAAAGATAAACCCGTTTTACCTTTTGGGCCTAAAATGCCATCATGTAATAATATGGCGAGTCGTCCGGTTTGAATGGCTTTTTGATACATGGGAAAGGGAAGTTAGAGTGAACCACAGATATAACTTTTCATGACACCTGAAAGATCAATTTGCTTTTGGTTCTACCACAGATTGATCCGCTTGCCAATGTATTGTTTACAATCAGAAGAGGTCAGTATTCACGCCCGTCAGTATCCACCCTCGTTAGGAATCACTCACCTCACCCAGTCAACTAGAAGTCAGCAAGGAGCGCAAGTCATTCGTTAGAAGTCAGCAAGTATACCCAAGAGATGAATCCAGGGGCTTAAACTTCAGAATATATTTAGGTTCGATATTGAGTATAATCTATATATTTTAAATTAGTAATTTTTTTTATAAATTTTTGATGATTTTGATGAGTTATGAAATAGTGTTTTTTGATAATATTTTATTGACTTAAGTGAATTAAAAATAGAACTAAGCTAATATTTTTACAATCTTTTCAAGCGTAGAATCTGTTGATGCCGACCGAATATTGATGTCAGTATGCGATCGCTATGATTGTTCCCTGGATGGATATCCCATAATTCCTAACTGAGGTAATTACAAATGTGTGTCACTCGAATAAGTGACTATACAAAATATCAAACAGACTTTACGATAAGTTCTATTGCATCAATGAAGTGATTTTAACATCACTCAACTCAGTTTTTGTCTCCCGTCAATTCTGACAGAATTATTGCTATCACTGAAACTGAGAATAATTTAATAAATAAAACTGCACTCAGAAAAAGGCGATTTGTTTCAAATTGAATTCGATTAGTGTTCATCGGCAAACTCACAAAAAACATCAATTTATATTCGATGTCATTGGGATGAATTGAACACTGATTGAGCATAATAGCTGTTGAAATTTGGAGAATTCAAAATGGAACAGGTAATCAATGAAACGGGTTTAGCTGTAACTGAAGCAGAAATGTCCCTCGCAGTTGAGCCACAACTTGACGATACCTCAGAAATTGCCGTTGATGGAGAGGCGAGTCCAACTCCGGAAACAGTAGACAATTTTAGTGACGAAGAAACAAGTAACGAACAGATCGAAATTCGTGTCGGCGATGAAGCGGTAGAAACTGAAGCAAACGAAATTACAACGAATATTGAGGCAATTACTAACGATGATTTCAATCTCGATATAGATTTAGACCCCGTTTTAACACCCGTTTTACCCGATCTAGATATTATTTTACCGCCTTTAGTATTTCCAGCCAGTGACCAAGTTTGGTCGCCAAGTGATCCCAATATTGATAACCTATCGGAAGATTTTGATAATTTTGGGGATGTGGTTGCCACTGGAGACTTTGACGGAGATGGTTATGATGATCTAGCCATTGGAGTCCCATTTGAAGATATAGGATCTGGCGCAAGTGAAATTACCAATGCTGGAGCTGTTAATATTATCTATGGTTCTGCATTCGGTGGTTTAAGTTCAACAGGCGATCAAATTTGGCATCAAGACACTTTTGGGGTTTTGGGTGTTGCTGAAGATTTTGATAATTTTGGGTCGAGTTTAGCCACTGGAGACTTTGATGATGATGGCTATGATGATTTAGCTATTGGGGTTCCAGGGGAAGATGTTGGTACAATTAATGCAGCCGGCGCGGTTAATATTCTGTATGGTTCAGCCAGCGGTTTAACGGCTACAGGGGATCAAATCTTTGACCAAGATGATGTGAGTGGATCTGTCGCGGAGACTGGGGATAACTTCGGGTCGAGTTTAACTTCTGGAGACTTCGACGGAGACGGTTACGATGATCTCGCTGTAGGTTCACCGAATGAAAATTGGAATGGTACCCCTGGTGCGGGTATGGTTCATGCCATTTATGGTTCTAACCCTGGTTTAACCACTGTCGGAAACGATTGGTTTTCTCAACAAAATTTATCTGATACGCCGGAAGATTTTGATAACTTTGGTTACAGCTTAACTTCCGGGGACTTTGACGATGACGGAGATGATGACCTTGCTATTGGGGTTCCGTTTGAAAACTTAGGCAGCGGTATCAGCGCCGTCACAGATGCGGGGGCTATTCATGTTGTTGATGGCACAAACAACGGTTTAACGGCAATTGGCGATCAATTTTTACATCAAGATAGTTTTGGTATTAACGATACCGCAGAAGCTTTTGATGACTTTGGTTACAGTTTAACTTCTGGGGACTATGACGATGACGGTTATGACGATCTGGCGGTTGGGGTTCCGTTTGAAGACTTAGGCAGCGGCACTAACGCTATCAGTAATGCGGGGGCTGTTAACGTTTTATACGGTTCTAGCAACAGTGTAACGGGTACAGGGGATCAATTCTGGCATCAAGATGTCTCGGGTATTCAGGGAGAAGCCAATGCCTTTGATGACTTTGGTTACAGCTTAACCTCTGGGGACTTTGATAATGACGGTTATGATGATCTGGCTGTAGGTGTTCCCTTTGAAGATTTGGCAGTCGGCCCGGATGAAATTACAGATGCAGGCGCTGTTAATATTATCCGAGGATCTGCAACCAATTTAACCCACCGTAATGACCGTTTAATTACTCAAGCCACTTTAGATCTCAGTGAAGAACCAGCCGAAGCTTTCGATGACTTTGGTTACAGTTTGGCAGCGGGTGATTTTAATGGAGACAGTTACGCTGACTTAGCAGTGGGTCTTCCCTTTGAAGATACGGATGTTACTACAAATTCTGGCGCAGTTAATGTATTGTACGACGTTTAATCTGTCTATTTTTGAGTAGTCAGTGATGAAAGTAGGGACGTTATATTTGTGAAGGCGTTATATAGCAATGTTACTTGATTTGTGAAAAATTGCTGATCTAAGCCCCCAGAGTTGGGGGTTTGGGGGCAATGTAGTTTACATCTGATTCCTGATTGCTATATCTGTGGAGGCGTTATAAATAACGTCTCTACAAATTGTATCTGCCTCTTGCCTTAAGTTGAGGAGGTGGTTAAACACCAAGTACGTAACACTTCTGCAACTGTCCAAGCTTGGGCAATACAGCCCCGAGGTTGTATGGGGGCATCTCCATCAAAAATCTCACTCAGGCTACCCATACCATGATCAAAAAGATGATCGCGAAAGGGTTGTAAGAATTCACGGGCTAATTGAGGATTTTGATAAACCTGAAGATGGGCTTGGACAAATGGCCCAATTAACCAACCCCAAACAGTCCCTTGATGATATGCCCCATCTCGTTGTAAGACATCGCCACCATAAACCCCTTGATATTGGGGATCATTGGGGGATAAACTCCTTAACCCATAGGAGGTTAATAACTGTTGGGCGCAAATATCGACAACTTGACGTTGTTGTTGAGGGGAAAGTAGACAGTGGTGGCGATCGCGATTTAACGTGGGAAAGGCGACAGCGAATATTTGATTGGGACGTAATGCGGCATCATTCCCATCGGGGGTGTCGAGAACATCATAACAGTAGCCTTTGTCTTGATGCCAGTACCGTTGAAATCCAGTAATTGTTTTTTGGGCTAAGGTTTCGTATTCTGTGGTGGGTTGATCTAAAATTCCGGCAAACCGGGTCATGATACATAAAGCGTTATACCACAGGGCATTGACTTCAATCGGTTTTCCCATCCGAGGTGTGACAACCCAATCTCCTACTTTGGCATCCATCCAGGTTAACTGACTGCCCTGAAGTCCAGCATAAATTAATCCATCTTCGGGATCTAACTGCACATTGTAGCGGGTTCCCTGACGATGCCAAGCGACAATATCGGCTAAAATCGGAAACAATTTTTTCAGAAAAGCATCATCACCTGTGTGGTCAATATAGGCGCGAATGGCTTCAAAATACCATAAAGTTGCATCTACTGTATTGTAATCGGGTTGATCGCTACCATCGGGAAATCGATTGGGTAACATCCCTTGATCAACATATTGGGCAAACGTCGATAGAATAGATCGCGCTACTTCTGTTTGTCCCGTTTGTAAGGTTAAACCCGGTAAACTAATCATCGTATCGCGCCCCCAATCGCCAAACCAGGGATAACCTGCAATAATAGTTTTACCATCAGGTATATCTGTTGTCGGACGTTCGACGATAAATTGGTTTGCCGATAGGATTAATTGTTTGATCCATTCTGGCGTTTGTGGAGTAATGGGGGCAACTTCCAATAATTGCTGTTCATAACGTTGGCGAAATTTCCAAGCCGCCTCACCGTTAAGTTGCGGTCTGGGTTCTGTGCTGGCTACAATAGTTAGAGATTGTCCCGGCTCAATCGTTGCCTCTAATGTTACGGCATGAAGATGATCTTCTTGATTGTCTGATCCTCGATATCGTTCAACTGCTAAATCATATCCATAATGCCACCGTTGTTGAGGTTGAGAAATTTTAACCTCAGTTTCACTCAATAGATAAACAGGTGTGGCTGTGTCAAACCCTTGAAGCTTTATCCCACCCTGAACATCATTCACCTGTAGGGGCCAGTCTGTGGCTTGGGTTGTATGATGGTAATCTCGATGATTGATAAAGACTTTGATCTGGAGTTTCAGGGGTTGAGTCGCGCGTTGTAACGTATATTGAACGTAGGTGGTATTTTCACCCGGTTGCATCCAAATTTTCTTTTCTAACCGGGCAGCGGCTATTGCAAATTGCCAAGTTGGAGTGGTTCCTTGGAGTTGAAACTGTTCAATCTGGTGATAGCCTTGCGGGTCAATACTACCGTCTTCCCAAGCGTTAGCATACAGGGGAAACAACTGATGACGATAATCAACTGTTTCATCGAACTTTGTCAGCAATAAAGTTCGCCCTAAAGGCGGTTCTAAGGCTGCAACTAACAATCCATGATAACGACGGGTCAAGATTCCGGCAAGTGTACCACTCCCATACCCTCCGATACCATTTGTCACTAACCATTCCCGAGACTGTGCCGTTTGTAAGTGACAGCAAATTTCTCGTCCACCGATGACACTTTGAGTCAGTTTAACCATATTCAAGCGTTTCTGGATGCAAACTTTACTGTACAACTGAAGCGGCGATTGCTTCAAGGTCAACTTTATAAATTAAAGGCTAAAATGGTCTCATCATTTCACCCTAATTATTTTATAATTAATTTATAAATTGACATTTTCTCAAAGATTAACTGAATCAGTTTAACTCACTGATGAATTGTTCTATATCAAAATAATTTCATCAGTTTTCAACTTTAGGACAGACTATGACTAGCCCTAGAAAACTAAAAGTAATCATCATACTAAGTTCAGTAACTGGGCTACTGGTGATGAATTCAATTATCGCTTTAGTTAGTCTGATGCCTTTATATAGTAGGATTAAACAGCAAGAAGAAGAAAAACTGATTCGTCAGACCGGATCTGCAATAACTAAGCTAACAGAAATTGATCAAAAAACGATTTCTATCAGCTCAGAATTTTTCAATTCCTTTCAACAAATCAATCCAGAAAATGTATCGACTCTGAGTTATGAAGAGATTTATCCGACTCTGAGATCAGCACTGGATGAAAATATTGTCGGGATTTTATATCGCAAGAGTAATCAAAGAAAGTGGATTGAAGTCGGAAAGTTTATTCCTAAATCTATTTTAGAAAAAAGTAATAATCAGTTAGCGAATTCTCCCAATTCTTCAAAAATTAATTTAGTCTCAATTCATCAAGAACTTTACTGGATGATTACACATCAATCCAGCAATTCCCAAAGAGCAGATTATTTAGTATTTATTATTAAACTGACTAATCTCTTCGAGGTCAAGGATCAGTGTTATACCTTTGTTGATCCTTGCCAATCGGTTATATTTACTCAGAAAGAAGAAAAAGATATTATTGTTTCTCCCATTAAAAATTATCCCGAAGCACAAATTGAAAAGATTACAAATGATGTAGCAATTGATGTTGCAGTTGAAAATATGTTCTCGGGTCAGTCCGGCTCATTGTGGTGTCGGCAGTGTAACTATTATATTACTTATAGTCCAATTCCTACTTTAACCGGTGGATTATTAATTGCAACCCATCAGATTGAATTATATGCATCCATTTATCAACAGCTTTTAACGATTGCTGGTGTTATTGTTATACTGATTATCTTTGGAACTAGCGGTGCAATTATGGTTTTACGGCCGCTAACCGGACAGATGCAACAAGAAATTGTAGAGCGAAAAAAAGTAGAGCAGGAGTTGAGAAAAGAACGAGATTTTACGAAAAAAATATTTGATTCTAATCCCGCTTTTTTAATTGTTTTAGATGCTCAGGGGCGAGTTAAATTAGTCAATGACACCATGCTAAAAACGTTAGGGTATAATTTAGAAGAAATCATTGATCAATATTATATTACTCAATTCAAATCTGATCAAGAACAAGAAACAATTCCTTGGATTTATGAATTGATGACCCATCAAAAATCGTCGATTAGAGTAGAAGAGCGACTCCGAACAAAAGAAAATCGAGATATTATTGTCGATTGGCATGGTCAAGTTATATTGAATAGCGAAACACAAGAAAATGAATACTTTTTAGGCGCTGGATTAGATATTACAGAACGGAAACGCTCTCAAGAAGAATTACAGCTTCTTCAACGTATTACAAAAGCCGTTAGTGTGGCTCAAAACTTTCATTCTGCTTTAGAAATTGCGCTTCATTTAGTCTGTGAAACAACCGGCTGGGAATTTGGTGAAGCCTGGACTCCAAATCCTGAACAAACCTACTTAGAATATAGCATTGTCGGTTATGGTCGAAATCCTTGTCATCATCAATTTCGGCAACAAAGTCAGTCTTTAATATTACAGCCCAATGAAGGATTACCTGGGCGAGTTTGGCAGACACAAAAACCGGAATGGATTCCCGATATTTCTGAAGAAATTGATACTAAACATCCCCGATATCAACTCGCTCTACAATGTAATTTAAAAGCCATGTTTGGCGTTCCAATATTAGCAGATAATACGGTTTTAGCGATTTTAGTCTTTTTAATTTCAACGCCTCAAGATCCAGATAAAAGATTTGTAGAATTAATTTCTTCGATTGCCACACAACTCGGTTCTGTGTTTCAACGCAAGCAAGCAGAAGCACAATATCGCAGTATTTTTGAAAATGCAGTAGAAGGGATCTTTCAAATCAGTTTGCAGGGAGAATATATCAAGGTAAATCCAGCATTGGCTGAGATGCTGGGATACAATTCTCCTGAAGATTTAATTAACCAAAAAATTAATATTTATAGTCAGTATACAGAAAAAGATTTTTGTCAGGAATTTATTCGTTTACTTCAGGAAGATTGGGAAGTTTCTAACTTTGAAGTCCAGCTTTATCGCGCCGATAAAACGATGATTTGGGCATTACAAAATGCTCGGGCAATTTTGGATACTCGTAAAACTAGAATTCTCTATTATGAGGGTTCAATCTTTGAAATTACCAGCCTCAAACAAACAGAAGAAAAGCTACGTTATGGGGCTTCTCACGATGGACTCACTCATTTATGGAACCGAGCCTTTTTTATTGAAAAACTCGGGCAATCTATTATTCGTTGCCAAGAAGAACCTAACTATCAGTTTGTTGTCTTATTTTTAGATTTAGATGGTTTTAAGTTTATTAACGATAGTTTAGGTCATAGTGTTGGTGATCAGCTTTTAATTAAAATTAGTGAACGGTTAAAATCATGTTTACGTTCAAAAGATATTTTAGCCCGTTTAGGGGGAGATGAATTTACAATTTTGTTAGAAAAGGTCTCGAGTTTAAATGAAGCACAAGAAGTGGCAAAACGAGTTCAAGCGGCTTTAAAGCGACCTTTTAAACTGGGAGAAAATCAAATTTTTACAGGTAGTAGTATTGGTATTGTTCTAAGTAACCAAGACTATCGCTTTCCCCCCGAAATTTTACGAGATGCCGATACAGCCATGTATCGTGCTAAACAACAAGGAAAGGGATGTTCTGTGGTGTTTGATGCCACAATGAGAACCGATGCCATGCGCCGCTTGCAACTGCAAACAGATTTACGACGTGCGTTAGATCGAGGTGAATTTCACTTAAATTATCAACCCATTATTGAATTAAAGACTCATCAAATTAGTGGGTTTGAAGCATTATTAAGATGGTCACATCCCCAGGAAGGAAGTATCTCTCCGGCTGAATTTATTCCAGTTGCTGAAGAAGCCGGATTAATTGTCAGTATTGGAGAATGGGTATTGCGGGAAGCTTGCCGTCAGCTTTATCAATGGAAACAACAATTTCCCAAACATTCACAATTGATGATGAGTGTCAATTTATCCAGTCAACAATTCACTGCTAACTTAAGTCAAAAAATCGATCAAATTTTATCAGAAACAGCCGTAATTGGCTCAGATTTAAAATTAGAAATTACAGAAACCGCCATTATGAGCGATCCTAATCTAGCCATCAAAACATTAAAAGAACTCAAACAACGAGATATTGTTATCTGTATTGATGACTTCGGCACAGGTTATTGTTCTTTGGGATATTTACATCAATTTCCCGTTGATATCTTAAAAATTGATCGCTCATTTGTCAGCAAAATGTCAGAGGCAGAAGAAAAACGAGAAATTGTTAAAATTATTGTGGCTTTAGCTGAGAGTTTGGGGATAGAGGCGATCGCAGAAGGCATCGAAACCCTAGATCAACTGAGTCAACTACAACGCCTACAATGTAAGTATGGACAAGGATACTTTTTCGCCAAACCCTTAAGTTGTACTGAAGCAGCCCAACTGTTAACCCAATCTCATTTAGAAGTCATCGGTACACCGCCTTAAAAAGGCGGTGCCTGCTATGACTGCCTTCCGCAGTGAGTTAAATCTTTGCTAATCGTTTCAGCGAATTGAAAAGCCCGTCGGACACAATCCCCTAACGCCACACCATCAATATAATTACTACACAAATATAAACCGGGTAATTGGCTTAAACGTTGATTAATTGTTTCTAATTTTTTCAAATGTCCTAAGTCATATTGGGGAATGGCTTGTTTCCACAAATTCACCGCTAAAACTTTCGGCTGTATTTCTTCTTTTAACAATGTTTGACGTAAATCTTGATGCACTAATTCTACAATTTGATCCTCTTCTAAGCTGCCAATTTCTCGGTCCGTTGCCCCGCCAATAAAATTGATTAAGATTTGCCAACCTTCAGGCGCACGTCCAGGAAATAAACTCGAGGACCAAATCGTTCCGAGGGTACGAATGCCTTGACCTCTTGGAATTAAATTACCAAACCCATCTAACTTTTGTTTGAAAGCTGATACCGGATAAGCTAAAACCACACAAGCCACAGGCGGATAAGGAATTTCTGCTAAAACTTGAGCCAGGGATGGATCTAACGGTTGTAAGATCTCTGCTGTTACATAAGCAGGCGTGGTTAAAACTACCGTCTTAGCCTCCACCTGTTGCAGACCTTGTTCAGTTGAAAACTCCGCCAGATAGATTTTATCTTCCCGGCGAGTTAAGCCCTTTAACGTCCAATTTAACTGGAGTTGATCCCCTAATTTAGCCGCGATCGCCTCAGGCAGCATCTTCAAACCCTCTCGAAATGATCCTAATTCTCCCGGTTTAGTTTGAGGCAGATTGGGATCGCGGGCTATTTTAGTTTGACGGTTTTGTATACGAGATCGTACCACCCCAGGCAGGAGAGCGCCGCCAACCTCCTCTAGACGAGTGACGCGACTGAAAGCAGCCCCCACCTCTAACTGTTGCGGATTGCCTGCATAAACCCCCGATACAAACGGCTCAACAAGGCGCTTGAGGACTTCTGTCCCCAAATGACGTTGAAAAAATTGAGAGACTGTTTCTTGTCCCCCTTGTTGGCTGAGTTGTTGCCCTATGGCAGGTTGGACAAATCCAATTGCTCCGAGTAATGCCCGCAGCTTTCCGGAGGAACTGAGTAATTTTGTCGTCAACAAGCTGGGAGGACTCATGGGAACCGCCATCAGTTGATGATTCCAGTAGACATATCGGGGAAGTTTGCGGTCGGCTAGAACTAATTCCTGCTTTAGCCCGACTTCGACGATGAGCTTTAACAGTTCTGGAGAGGGTGAGAAACTATTGGGGCCTTCTTCCCAAATAAATCCATCATTTGAGCGAGTTGTGATGTTTCCTCCGACTCGGTCAAGATGTTCCCGCACCCAAATTTTTAGGGGTGAGGGGGGTAGATGTTGGGTGTTTAAAGCATGGGCTAGGCTTAAGCCGCTAATACCCGCACCGACAATTAAGCAGTCAATTCTGTTCGTCATCTGAAGTTCGTGATTCTTGCAGGAATTAAGGTCAGAATAACAATAATACGTCAACGAGCTAATTTATCACGGGTTGCTGTTACCGGACTGAAATAGACTTTCAAGATAAAGTCGTGCGGCTTGGCGACAACTCTCTGAGGCTTCGGGTGTTTCACTGGTTCCCTGTTGCAGTAAAAACAGCGACAAAGCGGCAGTTAGCACGCGATCTTGATCCCAGTCCGGATGAGTGTCGAGATAAGCCTGAAGAGACTCATGCAATACTTCAGGAATTTCGGTCAAGATACTCACACTGGTGTTCATGAGATTGCTTCAACGGTGAAAGAACGGTAAAACTATCTCTTTGCAGATTCATTCATCAATGATCTGAAAATCAGGTAGTCGCTTTATTGTGCGCTATCAGGGGGTGGGATTGTCAATGTTGCAAAATGTAAAATCCTTCCTTCGTTGTGAAATAGTTTAACGACAGAATCAGGCTTTGAGTGGATTTTTTTTTACAAAAGTTTATATAAACTGGCAATTCTCAGTAATCATGCAGACTGAATCAAAAAATCCCCAAATTGATCCCAATGCCCAATAGTTTCGTGATTTCCTGTGGAAAAACCGATTGAACCTGTGGAAAAAACCGATCAAGCTTGTGGAAAACTTGTGGAATCTTTGGGGAAAATTAAGTGAAACGATAAGAATTTTGAAGTGGGTTGTTTGTGGCTTATTTGTTATGGGTTGTTTGTGGGAGATAGTAAAGATGGGGAAAATTCTATAACCCGCGACCCTGTTGCCTACACCCTGTTGCCTACACCCGACTCTCGACTTTCGCAGCAACAAACAACAACTCACCAACGCTTCAAGGAAAAATTATGTTTTCAACTCTACTTAATACAGTTCTGCTCAATTTTATGCTGCTGTTTTGATTCGTGAAGAGTCTAATTTAAACTTAAATTTTAACGGTTGCTAAAAATCACCCATAACTCGATAAAATAGTGATGTTAAAATAATCCATTTCGCTTAATGAAAGTCATGTCCATTCCTCCCCAGCAATCCGAAACCATTACTTCATTGGGTGTTATTGGCGGCGGACAGTTGGCGGGAATGATGGCAAGTGCAGCTCGAACCCTGGGGATTTCTCTAATTGTACAAACACCTCATACCGATGACCCGGCGGTTGAGTGGGCAGCCAATACCGTCTTGGCTGAATTAGATGATGTTAAGGCTACCGCTGCATTGGCAGAACGTTGTCAGGTGATTACCTTTGAAAATGAATTTATTAATATTAGCCAACTGTCTGATTTATCTCAACAAGGGGTTTGTTTTCGACCGGGTTTAGAAAGCTTATCTCCGTTATTGGATAAATATGATCAACTTTGCTATCTACAAAACCTCGGTTTACCTACGCCTCAGTTTGAATTGCTGTCTAGCAATACCGTGACGATTCCTGATACATTTAATTATCCGGTAGTCTTAAAAGCGTGCCGCCATGGTTACGACGGTCAGGGAACATTTATTCTCCAGAGTCCGGCTGAGTTTGATCAGATTTTAGATCAATTAAAATCTACCCCGATGTTGGTGCAAGAATTTATCCCATTTCAACAAGAATTAGCCATTATTGCGGCGCGTTCTGTCACCGGAGAAGTGGTAACTTACCCTGTGGTAGAAACTTATCAAAAACAACAGGTTTGTCGCTCTGTGGTGGCTCCGGCTCGTCTCAGCCAGGATTTAACCGCTCAAATCAAAACCATGGCTCAAACCTTACTCAACAGTTTACAGGCTGTGGGAGTATTCGGCATTGAACTATTTTTAACAGAGACAGAACAAGTGTTAATTAATGAAATTGCACCCCGAACCCACAACTCAGGGCATTATACTTTGGATGCTTGCCATACTTCTCAATTTACCCAACATTTACGAGCGGTGAGTGGTTTACCCTTAGCAGACCCTTCCTTGCATTGTGCCGGTGCTGTGATGGTTAATTTATTGGGATATGAATATGCCGAAGACGACTACAAACAACAACAACAACAACTGGCGCGCTTACCCCACACTACCGTTCATTGGTACGGCAAATCTCAATCTCGTCCGGGTCGTAAATTAGGTCATGTCACCGCATTACTCACTTATGATGGAGATGAAAAACGATACGCAGAAGCCATCGCCATCACTCAAAAAATCGAGTCAATTTGGTACGGAATTTCAGTTTGAAGTTGCATAATGTGATCAGTGGGTCACGTTCAATTTGCTACAACTGATAAAACAGACCCTGTTTTACTCTTATCTTCAACTCAAAATAAACGTAAACATGGATAACTACCCCCTGAATACTTATACCGCAGATATTTTGATTGTTGATGATCAACCCGAAAATCTTCGCCTGTTATCGAAAGTCTTAACCCGGCGGGGATACGAAGTGCGACAGGCTTTAAATGGAACCATTGCGCTACAAGCGGTCAAGACGCGGGTACCAGATTTAATTATGCTGGATATTATGATGCCGCAAATGGATGGCTATGAAGTCTGTTCTCGTCTCAAGTCTGAACCGACAACGGCTCAAATTCCTGTGATTTTCTTAAGTGCTTTAGATGATGTTTTTGATAAAGTTCGAGCGTTTTCTGTCGGGGGAGTAGATTATATTACAAAACCTTTTCAATCCCCTGAAGTGATAGCTCGAGTTCAACATCAACTGACTTTAAAAGCAATTAATCAACAAATTTCTGAACTGAATCAGCACCTAGAAAAACGAGTTCAAGAAAGAACGGCTCAACTGCAAGAAACGAATGTTCAATTACGCACCATGGCATTCCATGATCATTTAACGGGTTTGCCGAATCGGGTGTTATTAATGGAACATTTAGAAACGGCATTAAATCAAGCGAAAGCGGATTCAAATTATCAATTTGCTGTTTTATTTTTAGATTGCGATCGCTTTAAAGTGGTGAATGATTCTCTGGGTCATTCAGTTGGGGATCAATTGCTCGCAGCAGTGGCTCATCGACTCGCAACAGCCTTACCCCAAGTGGATATTCTCTCTCGTTTGGGAGGGGATGAATTTGCTATTTTGTTAACAGATTTACAGCAAACTGAAGATGCTATTCTAGTTGCTGAAACAATTATTGCTGCATTATCTCATCCGTTTAAGCTGCAAAAATATGATGTTTATATTAATGGCAGTATTGGGATTGCAATTAGCAACCCGATTTATACAAAACCAGAACATATTTTACGGGATGCAGATGCCGCAATGTATCAAGCCAAAGCGCAAGGTTATCCGCGATACATGGTCTTCGATCCTAAAATGTATCAGGAAGCGTTGCAATTTTTACAGATAGAAACAGAAATTAGAAAGGCAATTGTAGACTACAGTGAATATCAGGTTTATTATCAACCGATTATTGATTTGAAAACGGGAAAATTAGTCGGTTTTGAAACTTTAGCGCGTTGGTTTCATCCCACCAAAGGATTTATTTCACCGGGACAGTTTATTCCAGTAGCAGAAGAAACCGGATTAATTGTACCGTTAGGATTTTGGATTTTAGAACAAGCTTGTCAACAATTAGGTCAATGGCAAAATCAAGGTTTAGTAGACGATGAATTATCTGTAAATGTGAATTTATCAACTCGACAATTTTCTCAGCCTGATTTAATTCCCTGTATCGATCAAGTCTTAGAAAAAATTCCCTTAGCCTCCAAGGTTTTAAAATTAGAAATTACAGAAAGTGCTTTGATGGATAATCGTGCCAAAGCACAAAGTTTACTCGAACAATTACATGAGCGCAAAATTCAACTCTGTTTAGATGATTTTGGTACAGGATATTCTTCTTTAAGTTATTTACATTCTTTTCCAGTCAATACCCTCAAAATTGATAAATCTTTTGTTAGCCGTTTGGATGGTACACCTGAGACATTAGGATTAATTCCTGTGATTATTAATATTGCTCAAAAAATGAATATGACAGTCGTAGCAGAAGGGATTGAAACCTTAGAACAATTACAACAATTACAAGGTTTAGATTGTCATTTCGGACAAGGATATTTATTCTCAAAACCCATCCCGGCTCAGGAAGCCACTCAGTTATTACAATCTTCTACTATTGAATGGTGTGATACATTGAAACATCAAAAAAATCAGCTTAAAATTTATGGATAAATGGAAAAATAAGAATGTTTTACCATTAAAAAATATCAGTTTTAGCTTGTTATTTAACCTCATATTTTTATCAAGAGTTGGAGTAGTAGAGTCAATTTATGAAAAGATATTTCAGTTAAAACAGACAGATACAATTTCTCAAGAAAGTCAAACCTCTACAAACCCACAGCAGCTTTTTAATCAAGCAGAAAAGCTTGTGCAGCAGAAAACACTTCAATCTCGGTTACAAGCGATTGAAAAATACCGTGAAGCACAATTACAATGGCAGAGAATAGGAGATAAATCTCAAGAAGCATTAACTTTACTGAAGTTAGGCTTAATTTATCAAGATATTGGCGCAATTACACCCGCATTACAATCTTATCAAGATGCTTTGATTTTGTATCAAGAACAAGAAAACCCACTTCAAGCAGCATTCACTCTCAGTCAAACGGCAGAAGCTTATATCGCTGAATTAGAACAATTAAAAAAAGAACAATATTTTGCATTAGTTAATAATTTATTGATTAATTCTCGCTGGAAAGATTTTCTCTTAGAAAAACAACGTAACAATAGTGAGACAGCGTTAGAACTTTATCAGCAATCTTTAAATATTTACCAGAATTTTAATAATTACTCTGATTTTAATATTGATAAATTTACAGTCCGTCAAGCTGAAGCAAATGTTCTTAATAAAATGGCTCAAGTTTATGACAGTGATACCTACGAAAAAGAACAATTACTTAAAAAGTCTTTAGCAATTTATCAAGAAATTGGCGACAAAAAAGGAGAAGCACTAATTTTAGCTTATTTGAGTCAATTAAACTGGATAGAATACCTAAATGAACAAGCTGGGGAAAAACTATTTAACCAAGCGATTACTATTTACAAAGAAATTGCTAACTCCTCGAATGATGATAATTTTACTGTACGTCAAGCAGAAGCAAACTTATTAAAAATGGCTGCTGATTATTGGTGGTCAGAAAATCAACAAAAAGCTTTAGAATTCTATAATCAATCTTTGAATATTTATCGAGAAATTGGCGATAAACAAGGAGAAGCACAAACTTTACAGAGTATCGGCGATGATTATAGCCAGTTAGAAAATAGAGAGAAACAATTAGAGTTTTACAATCAAGCACTCAATATTTATCAAGAGATTGGAGATAGTATCGCAGAAGCTAAAGTTCTGGATAAATTAGCTAATATTTACTCTGATTCAGACAAACTAGAACAAGCCATAGAATACTATAATCAAGCATTAGAAAAAAATCAAGAATTGAGTCAATTGTACTCTCAATTAGAAGACTCAGAAACTGCTATGACATTTGATTATCGTCAATCTGTTATTCTATTTGAAATAGGAAATATTTATTCTAAATTAGGAGATGATATTAATCAAGTAGCGGCATATCATCAAGCTAGAAAATTTTATCAAAAATGGGAAGATTCCAAAGGAGAAACTGCTTTTTTAATTGCAGTTGCTGAACGTTACGGGAAACAAGAGAACTCCGAAATAATGCTAGAGTTTTTAAACGATGCCGTTGCAGTATATCAAGAACAGAATAATCGGCTTGAAGAAGCAAATTTATTACGTGATGATATTGCAAATTTATATTTTTATCGTTTAAAAGATATAGAAAAAGGATTTGATACTTTAAATCAAGCACTGAGAATTTATCAAGAAATAGATAATCCTGCTGAAGCTGCATCTACTCTTAGTAAAATTGGTAATTTTTATCTTGATATTCCTGAAAACCAATTAGAAAATAAAAAAAAAGCGATAGAATTTTATCATCAAGCTGTTGCTCTTTATCATAAGAACCAAGATTTTGATTTAGAAAGATTTACACTGACAAAAATTGGTGAGATACACTACGAATTAGATAATAAAAATAAAGCCTTAGAAGCATTTAATCAAGCGGCAAAAGTTCATAAACAAAGTGGGGATTATGAGCAAGCCATTAATACTCTAATTAGTATTGCTCAAACCTATACAGATTGGGGAGAAAAAGAAACGGCTTTAAAGTTTTATCGGAAAATAATTCCTATTTCTAAACAATTAGGAGATTATCAAAGAGAAGCATGGACTTTAAGAATAATGGGTGAGCTTTACTCTGAATTAGAAGAGTTAGATAAAGCAATAGAAACGTTTAATCAGGCACGAAAAGTTTATCAAAATAATAACAATTACTCAGGGGAAGCCTGGACACTTTATGAAATTGGTAAAAGTTACACTACTACGGGAGATTTAAAAAGAGCTTTGGATTATTATCAGCAAGCTTTACCCATATACGAGCAAGAAATAGATGCACTTTGGCGAGAAGAGAGAAGCCTTGATATGTTGATTAGAATCAGCCGAATTTATGCTTATTTAGGAGAATCGAAAACAGCTTTAAACTACTGCAATAGATCTTTTAATTATGCTCAAGCAATGTTTCAAGAAAAACTGATCAAAAATTCTGAACAATTTAGAGAAATTGGTAAACTCTGCTATCAAATTGGCGAGAAAAAAATAGCTTTGGACTCTTTTAAAGAATATGAAAATTTTTATCAACAAATTGGACAAGATAGAAAAGTATTAGGTTTGATGCGAATTGCTGAAGATTATACAGAGTTAGGGGATTTTCAACAAGCATTAGAATTTTTAAATAGAGCTAGGTTAATCTATCAAGAAAGTGGTTTTGAAGAAGGAGAAATAGATAATATTATTTGGATTTCTAGAATTTATGATAATGCCGGAAATTATCAGCAAGCTATCAACTATTTTAATCAAGGGTTAAAAATTGCTCAACAAATTAATAATCAAACTAAACAAGCATCTATACTAACTGAAATCGGTGATATTTACTTTAACTTAGAAGATGAAGAAAAAGCATTTGAATTTTATAATCAAGCGCTAAATATTTATAAAATATTGGATAATAATCGGCAACAAACGGATATTTTAGAGAAAATAGGTCAGGTTTATCAGCAGTCTGGAGAGTTAGAAAAAGCCTTAACTTTTTTCCAGAAAGCCTTAACAATTGCTTCAGAAAATAACTTTTATGATCGTTCAAATCTCTCTAGAAATGTTGCTAAAGTTTATTTTGAACTGGGAGAGTTAGAAAAATCATTAGATGTTTTTAAACAAGCGCTTAAATCTCCTAATGCTCTTTCTTCTCTGTATACAGAAATTGCTACAGTTTACTTTAAATTAGGAAAACTGGAAGAAGCTTTGAACTTCTTTAATAATTCCCTAAATTTACAGGAAAATAACTATTCAGAATTAAGAGCAGAAAATTACTTTGGTCTAGCTAAAATTGAACGAAAAAAAAGTAATTTTGATATAGCTTTAAATTATATTAAAACAGCTATTAATTTAATTGAATCCACAAGAATAACTAAAAATTCTCCAGAAGAACGTATTACTTTTTTTGCTTCAAAACAGGATTATTATGAGTTTTATATTGATTTGTTAATGGAATTGCATCAACAAAATCCGGCTCAAGGATATGATGCTGAAGCGCTTCATATTAGCGAACGTTCTAAAGCTAGAAATCTACTAGAATTACTCACAGAAGCTAATATTGATATCCGTAAAGGGATTGATCCAGAATTAGTGATTCAAGAACGCAGTTTACAACAACAATTAGATGGAATTGAACGCCGACGAGTTGAAATTTATAATAGTGAAAATAATAACTTAGAACAAAAAACAGCAATTGAACAAGAACGACAATATCTTTTGCAAAAATATAAAGACGTTCAAGATGAAATTCGCGAAAATAGTCCAAATTACGCGGCTATTACTCAACCTCAACCTCTAACTTTAGAACAGATTCAGCAACAAATATTAGATAAAGAGACCCTATTATTACAATATTTTTTAGGAGAAAAACGCAGCTTTATTTGGGCAATTACTCAAGAAACAATCACAAGCTATCAACTCCCGGCAAAAGACGCAATTGAGCCAGCCGTTAGAGACTTTATTCGTCAAGTTATTACGAGTAGACGAGGTAATTTTAAACAGTTATCTCAAGCTTCAGAAACGCTTTATAAAATGATCTTATCCCCTGTTGAGGAGCAATTAAATTATCGACGCTTGGCTATTGTCAGTGACGGAATTTTACATTATATTCCCTTTGCAGCTTTGTCTCAACCCTTTAATTCATCAGAAAAAGAATATCAACCAATAATAGAAAAATATGAAATTGTTAATTTACCTTCTGCATCCACTTTAAGTATTTTGCGTCAAGAAATACAACAAAAACCTGCACCCAAAACCATTGCTATTTTTGCTGACCCAGTTTTTAGTTCAGATGATAACCGCTTACAAAATCCTACTTCTATTGAGCATGAAACTTGGGAACAATATCAGCTAAATCGTGCTTCTAGACAATTAGATATTGGCGTATGGAATCGACTACCTGCAACCCGAATAGAAGCCGAAGCAATTCTTTCTCTTGTTCCTAAATCTGAAAGTTATTATACCTTTGATTTTGCGGCAAATCGAACCGCTGTAACTGACCCTCAATTGAATCAATATCAAATGATTCATTTTGCAACTCACGGATTATTTAATAGTGTTAATCCTGAATTATCTGGAATCATTTTATCGATGGTAGATAAACAAGGTAATCCTCACAATGGTTTTTTACGTTTACATGATATTTTTAACCTTAATTTTTCTGCCGATTTAGTTGTATTAAGTGCTTGTAAAACCGGACTAGGAAAGCAAGTCTGGGGAGAAGGATTAGTCGGATTAACAAGGGGTTTTATGTACGCAGGAACCCCGCGAGTATTAGTCAGTTTATGGAATGTTGATGATGTGGCAACAGCCGAAATGATGACAAGATTTTACCGTTTAATGTTACAAGAAAAATTATCAGCAACAGCCGCATTAAAACAAGCACAATTGGAGATGCAAACTGAAACAGAATGGAAATCTCCATATTATTGGGCGGCTTTTACCTTACAAGGAGAATGGCAGTAAAATCAGAGTTAAATACTATGGATGAGAAATTTAAATATCGAGTTTTAAAAACATTAATTAACCTGGCTCAGTCCCAGAGATCCAAGTATGCTAGAATTATAAGCTGGCTTTTTGAATACTAAAATGGCTCACTTCTGTTCGGTAGAGGTGAGTTAATCATTTTTGCAAGAGCAGCGCTGTATGCGGCTGTTGTCTGTTGCTACTAGTCCCTAATCATCTACACTATCTACATTATTATGACAGATTCGATTCGTATTCTCATGTGTTCTCCAGACCACTACGATGTGGACTACGTAATTAACCCCTGGATGGAGGGCAATATTCACCGATCTTCCAAAAATAAAGCTGCTGAACAGTGGCAAAAGCTTTACCATGTGATTAAAAATCTTGCTGTGGTTGATTTAGTTGACCCGGCAAAAGGCTGGCCGGATATGGTGTTTACTGCCAACGCTGGGTTAGTATTAGATAAAACAGTGGTATTGAGTCGGTTTTATCATAAAGAACGTCAAGGTGAAGAACCCTATTTTAAAAAATGGTTTGAAAGTCAAGGATTTACCGTTCATGAACTGCCAAAAGAACTCCCATTTGAAGGGGCAGGAGACGCATTATTTGACCGAGAAGGACGGTATCTGTGGGCGGGATATGGCTTCCGTTCTGAATTAGACTCCCATCCGCTATTAGCAAAATGGCTAAATATCGAAGTATTATCTTTACGGTTAATGGATGAGAGATTTTATCATCTTGACACCTGTTTTTGTCCCCTAGAAGGGGGTTATTTACTCTATTATCCCCCCGCATTTGATTCTTATTCCAACCGCTTAATTGAAATGCGAGTTCCGGCTGAAAAACGGATTGCAATTGAGGAAGCCGATGCCATTAACTTTGCTTGCAATGCAGTTAATATTAATCAAACAGTTATCGTTAATAAAGTTAGCGACAGCCTCAAATCTCGCTTTGAAGAAGTTGGTTTTAATGTGATTGAAACCCCTTTAACTGAATTCCTCAAAGCCGGTGGTGCAGCCAAATGTCTAACCCTGCGGGTAACTGAACCTGTGATTGAAGATCGACACGCTGCGGTTCGAGTAGAAAGCCGTAATGTTCGGATGCAAGGGCATTTACTCGATGCCGGTTTAATTAACCGCGCCTTAGACTTAGTCGTAGAAGGAGGCGGTAGTTTCCAAGTTCAACGCTTCCATCTCGGAGAACAACGTCAAAGTACTTCCGAAGCCGATATCAAAATTTCTGCCCCGTCCCATGAAGTGATGGAAGAAATTATGAGTCAGTTAATTGAAATTGGTGTAGTATCTGTCTCAGAAGATACCGCAGATGCCAAACTAGAACCCGTACAAACCGATGGCGTTGCCCCGGATAACTTCTACGTCACCACCATTTATCCCACAGAAGTGCGGGTTAATAACCAATGGATCAAAATTCAAAATCAGAGAATGGATGGGGCGATCGCCATTACCGAAAATTCAGGCAGTATTAATGCCCGTTGTAAACTGTTGCGAGATCTCAAACTCGGGGAACAGGTGGTGGTTGATATTGCCGGTATTCGTACCATTCGTAAAACAGAGTCCCGCGAACAACGCAGTAACCAAGAATTTAGCTTTATGTCAGCGGGGGTATCGAGTGAACGCCGGGTAGAACTCATTGTAGAACAAGTCGCTTGGGAATTGCGGCAAATTCGCGATCGCGGCGGTAAAGTCATCGTCACCGCAGGGCCAGTTGTCATCCACACCGGCGGCGCACAACATCTCTCTCGCCTCATTCGTGAAGGGTATGTTCAAGCGTTACTCGGGGGAAATGCGATCGCGGTGCATGATATCGAACAGTCGATGATGGGGACTTCCCTCGGCGTTGATATGAAGCAAGGCACAGCGGTTAAAGGCGGACATCGTCACCACCTCAAAGCCATTAATACTATTCGTCGCTGCGGCAGTATTGCCAATGCAGTTGAACAAGGGGTATTAACTTCCGGTGTCATGTACCAATGCGTTAAAAATAACGTTCCCTTTTCTTTAGCGGGTTCCATTCGTGATGATGGCCCCCTACCCGATACCGAAATGGACTTAATTCGCGCCCAACAGGATTATACAGAATTATTAAAAGGGGCAGAAATGGTTCTGATGTTATCCACCATGCTGCATTCTATTGGTGTGGGGAATATGACCGCAGCGGGAGTAAAAATGGTCTGTGTCGATATTAACCCAGCGGTTGTCACCAAATTAAGCGATCGCGGTTCAGTTGAGTCTGTGGGTGTGGTTACCGATGTCGGACTATTCTTAAGCTTGCTGACACAACAACTGGATAAATTGACCAGTCCTTACGCTCATACGGTATAATGAAATTGGTAATACCCATCGGTCGCTCGGGCGGAGCTGGCGTGAAACTGGTATGTGGCATAAATGTCTAGACAACATCACATATCTGCCGATGTAAAACAGCAAAGTACACGAAACTCTCAAGTTTACTTAGAGAAGTGCGTCACACATTTTCGATTAACTTGTAGAGGCGTTTTTTTAACGTCTCTACTTAAGTATGGAAAGGGTTTTAGGTTTTGGGTTTTGGGTTTTGAAAGAATGGAGACAAAAACCACTACTCATTGATGACTTTTTTGATAGCCGCAAGAAGTCTATTAGACTTTCAAACCACAAGTTCAAAGGTATTCTACATTTCTCTAGTATTTGAAACTTGAAATGATTAGTTGAAATTGAACGTTAATTTTTCAGTATTTCCACTGACGATAAAGATTCCGGATCGAACCATTCTTAAACTATGTCATGATTGGGTTTAATGATGGTTACATCCCCTAGCAAACAACAAAAATTAATAGAACTAGCGCAACAAGGAAATCCTAAAGTTATTGCCGCCCTCCTGAATAAACACTTAAAATCAAAAGGTATTATTGCTAAAGTTGACTTAAAAGAAAATTGCCTACAATTAATGTTTGAAGCGACAAAAATTCCTCCTCAAGATATTTTAGTAGAATGGATTAAAAATTTCACCTTACAACTGGATGAAACAGCCGTTAAACAAGTTAAAATGTATGGAAAAAAAAGCGGGGATGATTTTCCGCAATGGCAACAAGACTTTGAACTTCCTCTAGAAATAAATACCGTAGAACATGATTCAAATTCAATCGTTAAAGCGGAAGATTCTAATCTGCAAAAAAATCCTTTTTTAAGCTCTATTTGGGGTTCGGTAACAGACTTAACCGAAAAAGCCGGAAAAACAGCCAACTTTGCCAGCCAAAGCGTTACAAAAGTCACTGTTAAAGCCACAGAAACCGTCACACAAGTCACCACACAAACCCATCAAGTTGTCGGCAATACCGCCAGTACAGTGACTCAAAATATTGTCAAAACCACAAATAATGTTAGTAAAAATTTAGTAGAAACCGCCAGCAATACAGGTAAAACGGTCAGTTATGCGGCTATACAAACAACCGATAAAGTCGGTTCTGTCATGAGTTGGGTGCATCAGAGTCCGCTGCTCAAGTCTTTAACCAGTGACATAATAGTTGATTGGTTAATTGATATTATTAATCAAGTCGATATTGTCAAAGCTGAAACAGAAGTTCAGCAATTACAAGCAAAATACCCAGACGAAACACCTCACCAAATTAGTCATAGAATTATTTTAAAAAAAGCACTATATGTGGGTGGAACAGGCATTGTCACAAGTCTAATTCCTGGCGTTGCCACCGCATTAATTACAGTCGATATAGCCGCCACCACAGCCATACAAGCCGAGATGGTTTATCAGATTGCTTGTGCTTATGGTTTTGATTTAAATTCCCCCACTCGCAAAGGAGAAATTGTCGCAGTTTTTGGCTTAGCATTAGGAGGAACTCAGGCAGTAAAAGCCGGAATAGGCTTACTTAAAAATCTGCCAGTTGCGGGTGCAGTAATTAGCGGTAGTACTAATGCTGTTATGCTTTATGGATTAGGATATGCGGCGTGTAAATTTTATCAATCTCAACTTGAACCCGTGAAAATGGAAGCCTATTTAGAAACAGCAGAAAGTGAAATTCAACACTATTTAACCGCAGCAACCGATCAACAAGTCTTAATGGATCAAATCTTAGTTCATGTAATTTTAGCCGGAAATCCCGAGAAAACCTGGCAGCAAATTTTACCTGAATTAGAAGTAGCAAATATAAGTCAAACTTCTTTAACGGTAATTGAACAAAATATTAAAAATCCTCCTACTTTAGAAACGTTAATTCAACAACTCAATCAAGATTTTGCTGTTATCTTATTAGCACAATGCCAGAAAATAGCTGAAGCTGATGGTATTATTACCCCAGAAGAACAAAGTATGATAGAAACAATTACTCATTATTCGTCATTCGTCAGAAGTAGACAATAATAGACTTTTAGATTCCCGTGAATGTCAAGATCATAGAACGTAGTACTATAGAAGCTACAACTCAAAACAAGCACAGTAGGTTATATTGCTGATGCATAGGATTTCTGCTGCAAATATTGAGATGATCTTGCTATCTTAGGAAACAGCAAATATTTATCAATTATCACGACTTCCTCACCCTCAGTTATGACTGAACAACCAACCCGTATCTGTATCCTCGGTGGCGGCTTTGGCGGCCTCTATACCGCCCTCCGTCTAAGTCAACTTCCATGGCAACCCGCAGAAAAACCTGAAATTCTTTTAATCGATCAACGGGATCACTTTCTGTTTTCTCCTTTACTTTATGAATTACTGACCGGAGAATTACAAACCTGGGAAATTGCCCCCCCTTACGAAAAACTGTTAGAAAATACCGGAATTCGGTTTTATCAAGGAACTATTGCCGAAATTAATACCGAAAACAAACAGGTTAAACTCAACGATGAGAGTCAATGGTCTTACGATCAATTGGTTTTAGCGATGGGAGGAGAAACACCCCTAGATATTGTTCCAGGTGTAGCAGAACATGGTATACCGTTTCGTACCGTTGAAGATGCTTATCGCCTCGAAGAACGTCTCAGACAGCTTGAAGCCAGCGATAAAGAACAAATTCGCGTGGCTGTTGTCGGTGGGGGATATTCTGGGGTAGAATTAGCCTGTAAACTGGCAGATAGACTGCAATCAAAGGGACGAATTCGCCTGATTGATCGCAATGACTCAATTTTGCGTCATGCCCCTAGCTTTAATCAAGAAGCCGCCCAACAAGCCCTACAAAAGAAACAAGTCTGGATCGATTTAGAAACCAGTATAACGGCAGTCACAGCAGACAGCATCTCTTTAGAATATCGCGCACAGGTCGATACCATCCCCGTTGATATTGTATTGTGGACAGTCGGAACTGAAGTTGCACCGATTGTGCGATCGCTGCCTTTGACCCATAATGATAAAGGTCAGTTAATTACCACCTCTACTTTACAAGTCATTGATCATCCTGAAATCTTTGCTTTGGGAGACTTAGCCGACGCTAAAGATGCTGACGGGAAAGCCATACCTACAAGCGCCCAAGCGGCCCTACAACAAGCCGACTATGCAGGTTGGAATATTTGGGCATTACGAACTCGACGACCGCTGTTACCATTCCGTTATCAGTCTTTAGGAGAAATGATGACCTTAGGCGATGATAATGCCACTTTAACCAGTTTAGGAGTTAAGCTAGATGGTCAAATGGCTTATTTAGCCCGTCGCTTGTTATATCTCTCTCGCCTTCCCACGTTTGATCATCAAGTTCGTGTAGCGTTTAATTGGATCACGCGGCCCTTGCAAGAAATGATGACAGGACAATAATTTAAGAATTTAAGGCAATTACAAACAGTTTAAATTGGGGTAGATCAACTATCCCAACTGTGAATTGAATTATCCTTCAGATTCAATATTTTCTTGCATTGCTGTACCAATAGCTTGTGTATCTGGATCATTACTATTTAACAGCGCGTGGGCAACATTGGCTTGATCGCTATGGCTACGGTTTTGACTGGTTAACTTGACGATATTATCTTGCAAACTAACCACCAAAGGAATATGGGACGCTACAGGAACACCATTTTGAACGGATATTAATGTCGCAAAACTATTGGCGCGCATAAACGCCACCAATTTATCAATATCCTCTTCTTGAAATGCAGGTGGAATATACATAAAAACCTAGGGCTAACTCTATTAGAATTGTACTTTGAGGAAGTTTTAGAGTTGCTGACGCAGTTGATCGATCGCGTCTAAATAACTGGGGATAGGTTCTTCACCAATACGACAAGCCTCACGATCAACTGAGATCATATCATCCCCCCAAAAGACTTGACCCAAAGGAACTGATTTCCCTTTATCGGGTTTCCAGTTTGGACTATGAAATTTGCGATCGCCATCGACAACTGCCCCATCAAATAGATGTCCAATACAAAAATAAACATCTTGCAAAATTAAAGGAACAGAAGGGCGGTGAAGTTGGCCCCGTGAATTTGGGCTTCTGGCTTTATAGCGCGATCGCGGAAATAAACCGTATAAATTTTTCAAAGAGGCTGAAATTAAGGGTTCTCCCTTGAGATGCGTCCGTTTCAGCGCCCCCACGCTAATGCGGCAGTCCACTTGTTTGAGGATAGCAGGGGCAAACATTGCCGGATAACGAACGGGTTGAGGCGATAAATTAGGATATTCAATCATAGATAGTTCATCCGCATCCAGGATCTGCATACGAGTATCTAAAATCTGAGATATACCTAAGTGTTGTGTAATTTCTTGTAAAGATACCGCAGAACAAACACCTTCAACAATTAGAATTTCTGCGGAGGGGTTAATTTTCCGGATTTGCTGTAGAACTTGTTGTAATACTGCAATACTGACGGTCACTGGGGCAGCAACAGGATAACCCAGATTCGGTTTAACCAAAATTCGCTGGGCTGTGATGGCTTCAGGGGGCGGTTGATAGGTAAATTGTGTCGTTGTAGCGACTTGAACGGAAGAATTTCTGATCATTTATTTGGGCTTAAAAATTTTTAATTCAGTTCTATATAATTAATCTCAGTAACTATACTGAATAGTATCAAGAATACATGACGACTTGAATTGAAATCCCAATTTGAGAGTGTTGAATTTAAAGTTTAATGAACTTAGCATAATTATTCAAAGATTAAAGCCTAGGTAATATCGGGGATCACGGAAAACCACAAAAGATATCACCTTAAAGCTGTGACTCAAATCACTGAAGTTAAGCTTAAGCTGACTATGATTAAAATCATGAAAACAATAATCCAGGCTTTTCAAACGCCTGTTATAAAGTGACATAGGATACAAAACAATGCTCTCGACAAAACAAGCTCAGTTAGTTCAATTTTTACGTTGGGAATTGGCCCTGCCCCCTTCCTCCATTGCAATGGCATTGAGACATCCGGAGCAAGATTCCGGTCAACTCCCGATGATTCTGTGGCAATATGGGTTGGTTAACCTAGAACAACTTGATCGGATTTTTGATTGGTTATCGGGGATTGGGAATACAGTAGAGCAGTCGATCACAGAAACGGCTCCTCTGGCAACAAACGATTGAGAATGATTCAACCGAACTTAGATCAACACAGAACGGCTTAGTATTTTATGACTCAAGAAGATATAATATCAGTTCCTTGAGAAGTTGATTATGGCTAAAAGCTATTAATATTTTAATGAATTTAAAAGTTTGATTTGATTATTATATAATTAGGGTTTTATACAAATTATTTCAATCTCTTATAGAAAAGATTATCTGATCAATAAATGAGTTGAGCTAAGTTCAGTTTAAATTATATTTTAATTAATACTTAATTTCAGTAGAAGATTCCTATAGTAATTCATTGATCACCTCCGTCAGGAGCCATGCCCGTCAGGAGTCATGCCCGTCAGGAGTGATGCCCGTCAGGAGCCATGCCCGTCAGGAAAGCCAATTTAATCCCAGAGTACCTACTTGCCTTCTACAGAAAGATTTTCACTTCACCGCGTAGAAGTCTTGCTATATACTACTAAAAATTAGCTATTTTTCATCAAAATAATATTATTAAGTGAGTCATATTCACAAGGTTTGATCCTGTAATATGAGGCTGATCCATTTAAAATAAACCTCTGCTAAAGAGGGAAAGCATTCGTTCGTCCCATTTCAGATCATGTGAGGTGAGGTGAGGGGTGAAAGCCATTATCACCCCCTATATTAATCAAGTTCAGATGCATTTTTAACGACGGATTGAAATCATGATGCACTTACCGCATCGGAATATTGCGAAAAATTCATATTTATTTATTTTTTGTAACTTCAGTTACAGTTTGTGCTTTGGAGTTCTCGTATATTGAAGCCCAACGCTTGAAGTATTAATGGTTTGAGCGTTTTACATCTATGTAGTAAGTTTATTGTCTGAATTTCCTGACAAATTCAGATGTTTAGCCTAACCCCCAAAAACTGCCTGGGATTGATAGATCTTGAGGACTGAAGTAAAACCCTAAGTTAATCACATAACTTGAGGAACAGGGTGTCAAGGTTTAAGTATTACTCTACACAGTTCATTTTATTTGTAGAGGTATTTTTATGACCGGTACAGTAGAGTCAACAAAAAAACTGAATAAATTTGAAAAGATCAAAGCAGAAAAAGATGGCTTGGCAGTCAAAAATGAGATAGAAGCTTTTGCCCAAATGGGTTGGGAAGCGATGGATGAAGCAGATCGCGTTCATCGTCTCAAGTGGCTGGGGGTTTTCTTCCGCCCGGTAACACCCGGAAAATTCATGTTACGGATGCGGATGCCCAGTGGGGTGATTACCAGTGAGCAGATGCGCGTCCTAGCTGAGATCGTACAACGTTACGGTGATGATGGTAATGGTGATATTACCACGCGGCAGAACCTCCAACTGAGAGGAATTCGACTCGAAGATATCCCTGATATTTTCCGCCGATTTGAACAAGTGGGTTTAACCAGTATTCAGTCGGGAATGGATAATGTCCGCAATATTACCGGATCTCCGGTGGCTGGACTCGATGCCGATGAACTCTATGATACTCGGGAGTTGGTGCAACAAGTCCAAGACATGATCACCAACAGCGGCAAAGGAAACCCAGAGTTTACGAATTTGCCCAGAAAGTTTAATATTGCGATCGCAGGCTGTCGAGATAATTCAGTTCATGCAGAAATCAACGACATTGCTTTTGTTCCGGCCTTCAAGGAAGAAACGTTTGGTTTCAATGTACTTGTCGGTGGGTTCTTTTCCGCCAAACGGTGTGAAGCGGCTATTCCCTTAAACGCTTGGGCTAAACCCGATCAAGTGGTGGCGGTTTGTCGCGCCATTTTAGAAGTCTTCCGAGATCAAGGTCCACGGGCAAACCGTCAAAAATCTAGACTGATGTGGCTGATAGATGAGTTGGGTTTAGACCAATTCCGCACAGCAGTTGAACAGCAGATGGGTCAGTCTTTGGAAGCCGAAGCCGAAAAAGATGAAATTATTTGGGATAAACGGGATCATATCGGGGTTCATGCTCAAAAGCAATCTGGCTTAAACTACGTTGGGTTATTGGTTCCAGTCGGACGCTTATATGCTGATGATATGTTTGAACTGGCTCGTTTAGCAGAGGTGTATGGTGATGGAGAAATTCGCCTCACCGTTGAGCAAAATGTGATTATTCCCAATATCCCAGACTCTCGTAAAGACGCATTTTTAGCAGAACCGCTCTTACAGAAGTTTACAATTGATCCCGCTCCATTAACCCGAGCATTAGTCTCCTGTACTGGCGCACAATTCTGTAACTTTGCCTTAGTTGAAACCAAAAACCGAGCGTTAGCTATTGCTCAAGCAGTAGAAGCTGAGTTAAATATACCAAAACCTGTTCGCATTCACTGGACAGGCTGCCCCAACTCCTGCGGCCAACCGCAAGTGGCTGATATTGGTTTGATGGGAACCAAAGCCCGTAAAGACGGCAAGATGGTTGAAGGAGTAGACCTGTATATGGGTGGCACAGTCGGTAAAGATGCCAAACTCGGTAGCCGGGTTGAAAAAGGTATTCCTTGCGACGATCTCAAAGGAGTATTGCAAGGTATCTTAGTTGAAAAGTTTGGTGCTGAGTTGAAAGAAGGCGTGGTGCTATCCCCTCAACCGCAATCGGCAGAGTCAGAGACACAACCGTCTAATGATTCTACAAAAGCCCCACCCGCCACAGTTGTGTTGGCAAAATCGGGCAAAGAAATTCAATGTACTGAAGCCGATTTGATTTTAGAAGCAGCAGAAAAAGCCGGAGTTGAACTCGACAGCAGTTGTCAGTCAGGAACTTGCGGGACTTGTATGCAGAAACTGATTGAGGGTGAAGTTAAGTATGAAGGTGATGCTGCTGCCCTTTCAGAGAGCGACCGCGCTGATGGCATGATTTTAACCTGTATTGCTCATCCTGTAGGACGAGTGGTCATTGATGCTTGATAAATTGATTTTTAATTTTTAAATGCACAGGAGTTTTTGTTCACTATGACATCTGGATCTAAGTTAAGTTCTTCAGAAAATATCGCACTCAAGGCAATATCTGGAGTAGGATTAGCAATTTTTACCGCTTTGATGGTAGTTCACTGGAATAATGTACTGTCAAAAGTTGAAGTGGCAGAAGAAACAGCACCCCCTGCGACTCCTTCAACAACAACAAATGCAGCGGCTGCACCCCCTGTACCTTCAGCTAGTGGTGTTGCTCCTGCAGCGACTACAACTTCTGCCATTGCGACCAACAGCACCACTGCAACCCCTTCAACTCCCGTGAGTTCGGGGACTGCACCCATTACAACCACTCCTACTACTCCCACCACAGCCACTGCACCCACAGGTGCAACAACTACGCCTTCAACCCCAGTTGGAACAGCACCGGCTCAACCCAGTAGTTTAGCGGCGGTACAATCAACCCCTCCTGCCACTTCTGCACCAACATCTAATTTTGATGCAGCGACACTTGACGCACTCGAAGTTCAGCTTTATGACACCCTCGATAAAGGGTGGACTGAGTATCCTTCATTTGGTCAAGATTTAGTCTATCGGGTGACTGTCGATGCTGATGGCAACATCGTTAATTATCAACCCTTACATGATGCAGCAGTTGATTATTTGAATGAAACTCCCCTCGATGAGGTGACTCCAAATAGCGCAGCGGCTGGGGCTGATTTTGTTGTGGTGATGACCCCCACTGGCATCCTCGAAGTCGATTCTTGGATTGGACAATAAACAAGTTTTGTCATTTCTTCTGGGTTGTTCGTTAGTAGAATTTTCTTAAAAACTAATAACTAATAACTCATCACTAACTACTAATTACTACGGAGAATTCAATTAATGCTCGGAGAAATGTGGACATTGCGAGGTCGCTATAAGATCCTCCACTTTACTTGGTTTGCTTTCTTTCTCTCTTTCGTCATTTGGTTTAACCTCGCGCCTCTTGCTAGTACGCTGAAGCAAGAAATGGGGTTAGAAGTGGGTCAAATCCGGACTCTGGCGATTTGTAACGTTGCCCTGACTGTTCCGGCACGGGTTATTATTGGGATGTTGCTAGACCGCTATGGCCCCCGGATTACCTATTCTATCCTGTTAATGTATGCCACAATTCCCTGTGTGGGATTTGCCCTAGCACAAAACTTCAGCCAATTAGTGATTGCTCGTTTGGCTCTCAGTATCGTCGGTGCTGGGTTTGTGATTGGGATTCGGATGGTAGCTGAATGGTTCCCTCCCAAAGAAATTGGCTTGGCTGAAGGGATTTATGGGGGTTGGGGTAACTTTGGTTCTGCTGCTTCTGCTTTCACATTACCAACCATTGCCGCTATTTTAACCTTTGGTGCTGGAGAGCTGCTGAACTGGCGCTTAGCGATTGCCTTGACTGGAATTATCGGCGGACTTTACGGTGCGTTTTACTTCTTTAATGTCCAAGATACACCCCCCGGTAAAGTTTACCAACGTCCGCAGAAAGCAACAGGAATTGAAGTCACCACAGTCAAGGATTTCTGGTTCTTGATGCTGATGAATATTCCCCTCAATGTAATTTTAGGGGTGTTGGCTTGGCGTTTAAGTAAAGTTGGCTTCCTCACTACCGGTGGAATGTACATCGCTTGGCTGGGGTTAGTGGGTTTATATTTGTTCCAAGCTTATGGTTGTTGGAATGTTAATAAAGACTTGGTCTTAGGTAAGAAACGCTATCCCCCTGAAGAACGTTACAATTTCTCTCAAGTCGCAATATTGGAACTGACTTATATTGTTAACTTTGGGTCTGAGTTAGCGGTTGTTTCAATGTTACCCAGCTTCTTTGAAGCGACCTTCGGACTGAGTCCACAAGCGGCTGGAATGATTGCGGCGAGTTATGCTTTCATGAACCTAGCCTCTCGTCCGGGTGGGGGTTTAATCTCCGATAAACTGGGTAGCCGTAAAAACACCATGGCAATTCTGACAGCCGGAATGGCAATTGGTTACCTGATGATGGGTCAAGTCAGTGGCGGTTGGTGGCTGCCTTTGGCTGTGTTGTTAACCATGGCTTGTTCCTTCTTCGTACAAGCGGGTGAAGGCTCAACATTTGCGATGGTTCCCTTAATTAAGCGTCGAATTACAGGACAGGTTGCCGGAAACGTTGGTGCTTATGGTAACGTGGGTGCTGTGGCTTACCTAACCCTGTTTAGCTTACTCCCCTCTGGAGATGTGGGAAACCGTGTATTCTTCGAGGTATTAGGGGTCGCTGGTTTGATTGTTGCCTTCCTCTGCTGGTTCTTCCTGAAAGAACCCAAAGGATCATTCGCAGAACATCATGAGGGTGAAGAAGATTACGTCCCTGTTCAAGCATCCCCAGCGTTTGCGAAACAAGCCATCCGCGAATAAATCTCTATATTCGTCATTTATTATTGGTGTGTAAGAACTAATTATCTATGACGAATGAACACAAATAGGGTGGGTAAGGCACTATTGTTGCCCCCCATCCTCATCTATTTTTAGAATAGTAATACTTTTTTCGCCTCAATATCATCAAAGCCTGTTAAACTCTATTTAACATTGCCTCAACTTGAACTATAATGACTGAAGACTGATTCAGGCTGTGCTTAAGTTTAACTGATACTAACAATAAGCTCATCTAAATTATCATAAGAAAGATTTAGAAAAAAATAGTAAACTTATTATTAAATCCGACAAAGAAGCAAAAGAATTAAAAGAATTGAATAATTATAAAAATGATATTGATTTTGAGCGATAATTGAAAGCTTTATTGTAATTTATATTCTTATGAGCATGAAATTGATTGTTATTGGGTAAACTCATACTTAATTGAATTAAACCATCAGTCCAGTCGTCTATCCCTAAAAATTACTATGACAGAATCCTTTAAAACTCTTTGTCCTTATTGTGGTGTCGGTTGTGGATTAAATGTTTTGCCTCCTGCACAAGCGGGGAAAGCAACAAATCGAGACAGTCAAGGAAACCCAATTTGGAAAGTGATGGGCGACCGGGATCATCCTTCTAGCAAAGGGAAAGTTTGTGTCAAAGGGGCAACGGTAACCGAGTCATTGGAGGGAAATCGCCTCAGGTATCCAATGATGCGGGATAGTTTAAATGAACCCTTTCGTCGTGTGAGTTGGGATGAAGCTTATAATCGAATTGTCCAACAAATTAAAACGGTTCTCGCGACAATTGGGCCGGAAGGAATTTGTATGTATGGTTCAGGACAATTCCAAACAGAAGACTATTATATTGCTCAGAAGTTACTAAAAGGTTGTCTGAAAACCAATAATTTTGATGCCAATTCTCGCCTCTGTATGTCTTCTGCCGTTTCGGGATATATTCAAAGCTTTGGTTCAGATGGGCCGCCTTGTTGTTACGATGATTTAGAACAAACCGATTGTGCCTTTTTAATTGGTACAAATACCGCTGATTGTCACCCGATTATTTTTAACCGTTTTCGGGCATATCACAAAAAAAATAAATCTGTTAAATTAATTGTTGTCGATCCTCGCGCCACAGATACTTCTAAACACGCAGATTTACACCTCGCAATTCAACCCGGAACCGATATTGATTTAATGAATGGGATTGCTCATTTATTAATGCGTTGGGGTATGATTGATTCTCTATTTATTGGGGATGTTACTGTCGATTTTCCCAAGTTTGTCGAGGTAATTAATCATTATCCCCCGGAAGTCGTGGCGGAAAAATGCGGCATTGCAATTAAAGATTTAGAAACAGCCGCGAAATGGTGGGGAGAGTCGCAACGGGTATTATCTTTGTGGTCAATGGGACTGAATCAATCTTCAGAAGGCACAGCAAAGGTTCGGACGTTAATTAACCTGCATTTAATGACGGGAAATATTGGTAAACCGGGGGCGGGGCCGTTTTCTCTGACAGGGCAACCCAACGCCATGGGAGGAAGAGAAGCAGGGGGACTAGCGCATATTTTACCCGGTTATCGTGTCGTTAAAAATCCCCAACATCGGGCAGAAGTTGAACAGTTATGGGGACTTGAACCGGGTACAATTTCCCCCGAACCAGGGTTAGCCGCTTGGGATATGATTACCGGAATGGAACAGGGGACAGTGGGTTTATTTTGGGTCGGGGCAACGAACCCAGCAGTCAGTATGCCGGACTTAGAACGCACTAAAGCCGCGTTAATGCGATCGCCATTTACCATCTGTCAGGACGCTTATTATCCCACGGAAACCGCTGCTTACGCTCATTTACTGTTACCCGCTGCCCAGTGGAGTGAGAAAACAGGCAGTATGACCAATTCAGAACGGATGGTGACGTTATGTCCAGAATTTCGTCAACCGCCAGGATTCGCTAAACCAGACTGGGAAATCTTTGCAGAAGTGGGGCGGCGGTTAGGATTTACGGATAAATTTAACTTTGCTAATTCTGAGGCAGTCCGCAATGAATTTATCGAATTAACTCGCGGACGACCTTGTGATATGACCGGAATTACCTATCAAACGTTACAACAATACGGCCCAATACAATGGCCTTGTCCAGACAATAGCCCAGAGTCAGAATATACCAATCATCAAAAACGAATGTATACCGATCTGCGGTTTAATACCCCCGATAAGCGGGCAAAATTTGGCGCGTATCATTCCAAAGGTTTAGCAGAACCCGCCGACCCCAATTATCCCTTAGTCCTGACGACAGGGCGGTTATACGGTCATTGGCATACTCAAACCCGTACCGGACAAATTCAGAAAATTAATAAATTACACCCGCAACCGTTTATTGAAATTCATCCCAAAGATGCTAAAAATATCGGTATTGGTGAGGGACAATGGGTCGAAGTTCGTTCCCGCCGGGGGTTTGCTCGTTTCCCAGCCAAAGTCACCAAAGCAATTGCACCAGGAACGGTATTTGTACCGATGCATTGGGGGGCGTTGTGGGCAAACCAAGCCGAAGCCAACGCTTTAACCCACCCCGAATGTTGTCCGTCATCTTTACAACCGGAATTGAAAGCCTGCGCCGTACAATTAATCCCGGTAATAGCAGGAGTCCAGGATATGGAGGTTAAATCCAGTTCATTACAATCTCAATTAGTTGTAACGCAGTAGCTTAGTTAAAAATAGCTGATTCCTACCTATTTTTTCTAACAATAGCAGGATATAAAAATCGGGCGTTGCTGAATCGAGATCTGATTCCGCCCTCCTCCCAATGTTGGGGGAGAAAGATAACTTCAAGCCCCCAATTTCTCAAAGCCCCCAATTTCTCAAAGTCCCCATTTCTCAAAGCCCCCAACGTTGGGGGTTTGGGGGCAGGGAATGCACGGGGACATGGGTTAGTGGGCAGGGATTTAGGGGGATTCAAAAATCAGACAATAGTAATTCATGATTTCAATCAGCAACGCCGAAAATCGGGGGGAATATTCTAAGCCGGAATTTGAATCATAAATTTTGTCCCTTCACCCACTGTTGAGTGACATTCTAGTTTTCCGCTATGTTTGTCAACGATAATTTGACGGGCAATAGAAAGCCCTAAACCTGTGCCTTTGCCGACTGCTTTGGTTGTATATAAATGCTCAAATATCTTGTTTTTAACAGCTTCAGGCATCCCACAGCCATTATCTTTGATCTCGATATCGACAGTTTTGTTCACTGCATCTAACTCCGTTTTCAAAGTAATTTGGTAAGGGTTTTGTTTAATTTCATCTATTGACTGTTTTTGACTCATTTCATCAAATACATCCACAGCATTCGCTAAGATATTCATAAACACTTGATTGAGTTGACCGGGAAAACCCTGAACTGTTGGAAACTCTCCATACTCTTTAATTACTTGAATTTCTGGACGCTTTTCGTTCGCTTTTAATCGATGCTTAAGAATTAACAAAGTGCTGTCTAAACTTTCATGTAAGTCAAATTCAACAGCTTTTTCTTGATCGGAACGGGAGAAAATTCGCATGGATTTACTAATCTCTTTAATTCGATTTATACCCGTTTTCATTGAAGTCACCATTTCCGGTAAATCCTCTAGTAAATACTCCAATTCAATTTCTTCTGCATGGGCTGTAACAGCTTCTGCAGGCGGATAATTTTGTTGATAGATTTCTAAGTGTTCTAATACTTCTTGTAACGCTTCTTCGACTTGATCAATATTCCCAGAAACAAACCCTAAAGGATTATTAATTTCATGGGTAATACCCGACATCATTTCTCCTAAAGCTGACATTTTTTCACTTTGCACGAGTTGAATTTGTGCTTCTTGCAGTTGAGTTAAAGACTGTTGTAATTGCTGAGAATATTCTTGAGCTTTCCGGTAAAGTTCTGCATTTTCTAATGAAATAGCAGCCTGAGAACAGAGCAATTTTAAACTTTCAACTCGTTCTGAGGTAAATGCGTTTTGGATTAAAGTATTTTCTAAGTAAAGAACTGCTAGTAATTTACCCTGATTTAAAATAGGAAAACACAGTAAACTCTGAGGTTGCTGTTGCCGAATATATTCATCAGCCGTCCATTCAGATTCAGCTTGAATATTATCAAAAATTAAGGGTTGTAATTGTCGCTTCACATAATTGATGATTTTTAACGGAATATCTAAGCTATCCTTAACGGGTAAAGTATTTTGAATAATTCTCAAAGAATGATCTGATTTTGAGGATTGAATTGCAATCGCTTCAACTGTTAAATCTTGATCTCGGCTGAAGATTAAAACCCCTTTTGTTGCCCCAGCATTTTCTAGAATGACTTGCATGATTTTTGTGATTAGTTTATCCAATTCCATCTCACCTGAGAGAGCAAAAGATGCTTTCATCACACTCGTAAAATCAAGTAAGTTTGTACTGGTAGTACTGGTCGCTTGATAGGTTTTTGTACTTGTATTAGCAATAGTTTTTGAGGTATTAATATCAGATTGAGATGGCTGAAGAATAGGAGATAGTAATTCAGGATACTTTTGTTCAAGTTGGATGACTTTTACTTTCGCTCCCCAACGGGAATAACAATAATAGGCCTCTATCATATAAGTCTGAGCAATTTTTTCCTTTTGCCAATTGAGATAGAATTTAGCAGTGAGTTCGTTGGCAAGTGCTTCTTCTTGGATATATTCGTTTTCTTTAGCGCCCGCAATAGCACACTCATAAAAATCCATTGCCTGAGTATATTTCTGTGAAATTCGACAGCGCTCAGCCTCAACTAAATGGAACTTATGTAAGCAATTTTCATGGGCTTTTTTTGCCCACTTTTTCATGTTGGCTTGATTTTGTTTGACGGTTTTTAAAATTTGGCGTTGCTCAACAGAACTCGCTGTGGAATACTGAGCAATTAGTAATAGGGAGTCATAAAAGTAAAGAGTGAAATTGAAAACATCAACAGGGCTAGACAGTTTTTTTGCTAAAGCACTATTGTGAACTCCTACCTGAATTTCATCAAATAAATAAGCGAGTATTGCTTTCAGCCCATGAACACGTGTCATTCCCGCTGCATCATTTTCATCCATCTGAAGTTTCAAATCTATTGCTTCATCATAATAGGGACCACTAAACTGAGTTGGAGACTGAGTTGGAATCAATAAATGATGCATAGCTTGATGAAACGTTTGAATATGTTTCAATACCTGTGGTTGTTTGATTTGAGTTAATAACTGACTGGATTTAACTAGCTTTTGGTCTAAACTCGTCAATTCTTTGCCTGTCAAGAATAACACAGTATTAAGTGATACTAAGTTTAAACCAGCATATTCTAAATCCCCAGATTCCAAACTTTTCTCATAGCCTTGCTCAAGTAATGAAATTCCACCTTTTAAGTGATGTTTCCAAGGTAAAACCATCATTGCTGTACCAATATAGATTCTTGATTGAAGATAAGATACATTTGATTTGTTGACTATATGTTGTGCTAACTGCGTCATTTGATACGCTAAGTTGATGTCGCCCATTCCACACAAAATTATTGCGTAGCAGTTAAAAATAGTGGCAGCATTAACGGTCATGCCAGATTTCATGATGAGATTCATCGAAACTAAAACGATACGAGTAAAAAGATATGAATCCGCATAATATACACTAGCTGCAATATTTTCTATCAATCGAATCGCAGCTTGTTTTTGTTGATCTTTTAACTCCGGCAAATCATACAAAGATTCCACAGAATGCCGCTTTAATTTAAACTGAGTTATCAGTATTGGCAGTATCAGGCTAATTTGAGAAACTTTACGAGGCAGCTTTACCCCAAACTTTTGTAGAGAATCAAGGGTAATTGAGATGGCGGTTTGCATTTCGCCCTGAGACACCTTCGCCTGTATTTGAATTTCGTAAATCCGACCCCGTTCTAAAGGACTTTTTGCCTGGTGAAGGATAATCTCTGCAAGCTGTTCCATCTGCTCAAATTCACCATTTAAGTAGGCTGTTTCTGCTGCACCTAAATAAAGTGAAATCGCTAAATCATAGTCCGGTTGCCAAGGATTTTCAGGCAATAACTCTAAGCCAATTTTAAAGTATTGAGCAGCAGCACGATAAGCTGTAGAAAGTTTGGCTTTATAAGCTGCAATTGAATTGAGTTTTGCTAATTGTTTTTGCTGGGTTTCTGCTGTAATTAAGTCAATTCCCTGATTGAACTGATTAACAATCTCAAAAATTTTATCTTCTTGCTGGTGAATGGGAGTATTTTCCAGTAAAATTCGCCCAATTGTTAGATGAGTTTCTCGCTTTTTATCCTCAACAATTAAAGAATAAGCTGCCTGTTGAACTCGGTCATGTAAGAAACGATAATTAACCGAAATAGTTTCAGTATCTTTCTCCCCGTGTTCGTTTCCTTGGAAAAATTTGTAGGTTTCATTCTCCGGAATGATAAATCCTTCTTGTAAAGCTGACCATAAATAACCTGCAACTTGATCTTGATTCAATTCACAAATTACTGCTAGTGTTTTGATATCAAATTGGTTACCAATACACGCTGCCAACTTCAATATATTCTGGGTTTCAGCGGATAATTTCTGCAACCGTCCTACCATAAATTCCACGACATTATTAGTTAAAGCTAACTGCCGTACTTGCGCTATATCACATTGCCAATATCTCGCATCAGGGTCAAAGGTGATGCAATGATCTTCGTGTAACCCTTGCAGAAATTGAGTTGTAAAGAAAGGATTTCCTTGAGTTTTTTGATAAACTAATTGAGATAATGGTTGGGCAATTTCTGTTGAACATAACAACGTATCTGCCACTAATTGAGTGATATCTGTTTCACTCAAAGGCTTTAACGTTAAAGTATTTAAACTAGCCCCTTTCTGTTGCATCTCATCTAATGTCAACATCAAAGGATGAGTAGGATTAACTTCGTTATCTCGATAGGCTCCTAATACTAATAAATACCCCGTATCAGATTCATTCATCAGTAACTTTAACAGGTTTAATGATGCAAAATCTGCCCATTGTAAATCATCCAAAAATATCACAAGCGGATGTTCTTTAGTTGTAAAAACCTGAACAAATTTACTAAATAATAAATTAAAGCGATTTTGAGCAGCAGTCCCAGACAGTTCGGGTGCGGTTGGCTGTGGTTTAATGATATATTCAAGTTCAGGAATAACATCAATTAAAACTTGTCCACTTTCTCCTAGCGCTTCTATAATTTTAGCTTTCCAAGTTGCTAGTTCTGCATCTGTTTCTGATAGCAATTGTCCCATTAAACTGCGGAAGGCTTGCACAAAAGCACTAAAAGGAATATTCCGATTAAACTGATCAAACTTACCTTTAATAAAATACCCATGTTGACGAGTAATGGGTTTATGAACTTCATTAATTACAGCAGTTTTACCGACTCCAGAATATCCCGCGACTAGCATCATTTCTGCGGAGGGTTTAGAGGGGATTGCCACCTGTTTTTCTGGCGGAGACGCAACACGAGTAAAAGCATCTAATAATGTCTGTACTTCTATTTCTCTTCCGTAGAGTTTTTCAGGGATTAAAAAGCGATCACTGAGGTCACGTTTTCCGAGTTTAAATTCAGCAATATTTCCGGTTTCTTTCCACTGAATTAAACATTGTTCTAAATCATATTTCAATCCCAATGCACTTTGATAGCGATCTTCAGCATTCTTTGCCATCAATTTAAGAACAATATCTTTTAGGGTGTGGGGGATAGGGATAGAGGTGTGGGGAAAAATAGGAGATTTAGCGATATGTGCGTGAACTAACTCCATCGGATCATTACTTTGAAAGGGTAATATTCCTGTCAATAATTCATATAAAGTAACCCCTAAAGAATAGAAATCTGTCCGATAATCAATCCCTCGATTCATCCGTCCGGTTTGTTCTGGTGCAATATAAGCAAGGGTTCCTTCAAGAACGTTAGGATTTTGAATTTCTTGGGTTTCTTTGGGTAAAAGTGAAGCAATACTAAAGTCAATTAACCAAATCTGTTTAGATTGGGAATGAATCAGAATATTAGCCGGTTTAATATCTTTATGAATCACACGCGCTTGGTGTAACTCGTGTAAAATTTTAGCCAATTGAATCGCAATATTCAGTATTTCTATAAAAGTGAGTGAATGTTCTTGAAGATAGTCTTGTAGAGAAATTTCCCCTAAATCTTTCATGACCAAAATATAGCTATTTTTATAGGGTTCTATGCGATAAATAGGAACAATTCCTGGAATATTTAAATTTTTTGTAATAGTATATTGATTCCGAAAATATAATAATTCATTAAAGCTAGGATATTCATTCCGTAAAATTTTGAGAATAACAGATTGATTGTCTGAACTTTGTGTGGCGCGATAGACGAGTGTTTTAGAGCCACTGTGTAGACCATCAAGAATCTGATAATTTTGTAATTTAAACGGGATAGTTTTCATAAAAATAATATCCTTTACGATTTTGTCTACAACCCAAGCAGATTGCTATAAATCATGATTTATGATGATGATTGAGCTTTAATACTGCCAGCGATTGCCAATATGTAGTATTCCCCATTTACAGTGAAACGCTTCAGAAAGTAGTCGCAAAATTTTAGTTTTATTTTGAGGTGAAACCCATTCAATTATTGACAATCGCCTGGAGTTGAGTTAGGTATCCTGATAAAATTGACTCATGCTTGAATCAGGTTTTAAACCGGATTAAATATTTTCCTAAATAATTTGAGATATTAACTTTTCGCAACGACAGCCACGAGTAGTGGTATTATGGCTAACATCTTGAAGCAGATTAAGCGGAAGTGATTCGATTGGGTTCGGTGGTACAACTCCTGGCGATCAGCCGAGTCTGATTCAAAGCCGCAGTCATTGACTTTGAGATCTGATCTAAAAACTTCATCTGTTTGAGTTGTCAAGCAAAGATATACTGTGTGTATTTTGATTCTCATGATGGGATTAAACTTTAATGTCACGCTCTATCTCTCCTAGACGACAATTAGCGCATCGTAGCCAACTGTTAAAGCAAGTTAAACGAGAAATCAAACAGTTTCGTTTACAGTCTTTACATCGAGCAGTTTTGACAAAACTGGCTGAAGAAACACCACCGTTAAAAATGCGACGGACTTGGGATATCGAAGCGAAAGTCGGTAAGCAACCCAGCGTTAAGTTATCAGCCGATAGTGGCGTAATCCCTATTTTTGATCGCATTAGTGGTAAATTATTAATCTTAGGCGCGACCGGGTCGGGTAAAACAACAACTTTAATGGGATTGGCTAAAGTCCTGGTGAGTCGAGCTTTACAAGATGAAGCAGAGCCGATGCCAGTTTTATTAAACCTGAGAAGTTGGCATCCTGGTATGCCTGCGATCGCAAACTGGATCATAGAGCAACTAAAATGGAAATATAATATTAGTTCTGAGGTGAGTTCTTATTGGCTCGATCAACTTCAGATTTTACCTTTATTAGATGGGTTAAATGAAGTACCCTCAGAATATCGAGAATTATGTATTCAACAGATTAATCAGTGGCTCCACAGTGATTTTTCGCCGATACATTTAGTAGTTTGCAGCACAGTTGAGGGTTATTATCGTTACAAGAGTCGGTTAGAGCTTAACGGTGCAATTTTATTAAAACCTCTGACAAAAACTCAAATTCAAGATTATTTGCTTCGAGCCAGAGGCAGGGAATTATGGAATGAAATTGAGAGACACGAAAATCTATTGAAATTAGCACAAAAGCCTTTGTTTTTGACGCTGATGACGTTAGCCTACGAAGAGATTTTAGTGGAATCTTGGAAGCGGCTACCTTCTGAAGAGGAACAACTTCAGTACTTATTTAATGCTTATATTCGTCGTCAGGTGGCGCAGCATCGGCAGGGAATAGAATATGATTCTATTTATCCAGCGGATCAAATGAGACAAGGGTTAGAATGGATTGCTCAACGACTAGAAGAAGAAAATCAGACAGAATTTTCAGTCGATGAAATACCTATCAATTGGCTGAGGGAAGTACAAGAAGAACAAACCTATGCCTGGGGGACAACATTTTTTAAAGGAATTATTTGGTGGAGTATTATTGCTGGAATTATCATTGCCGTTTTGATTCAATCCATAGAAATAATGCTGTTGATAGCCAGTATCGGCTTTATTTGGGCGTTTATTTCCGAAATGTTATCTATCAATTCACTGATTGAACAACTTATTCTTCGTCGTATTATATCATCAAAGGGTTATTTTCCTCGGAAGTATAAACTGTTTCTAGAGGATGCTAAACAGCGGTTAATTATTCAGCAAGTTGGCGATCGCTATCGATTTATTCATCGTTGGTTACAGCGACAATTTGCTCAACTTTAAATTTAACCGCTAAGATTTCTATCATTCAGATAGAGCTTCTACTAAAGTTGAAGGAGTGACATCAAATACAACTTTAAATGGAACATCTAATTCATTACTTAATACTTGCTCAACAATAGCAACTTCTTCAGGCGTAACAGGATCAGTGGCTCGAACAATCACTAAAACATTTGCGGGTTTACGTCGCCAATCAATTTCTAAGTCTATTACTTCAATATCCGGTCGATCCACTAAAGAACGAGTGACTAATACTTCTTGAACCGATTTATTCACATTAGCATGGTTAATTAAACGCCAAAAACTAATCCCGAGTGGTGCAGCGAGCATTACAATTAACAGTAGAGAAACACTCCCCGATAAAGTTCTGGCAACTTCACTACTTTTAGCGTAACCCCCCAAAACATAAATAATAATACAGGCTAAATTAATCCCAATTAAGTTAGTAATATACAGTAATGATGCTCCCATTGCTTCCTCCCAACTTCCCTGAGCAATCGCTAACCCAATCACACAAACGGGTGGCATTAAAGCTACCGCAATTGCAGTTCCTGGAATGGCATCTCCAACGGCTGGACGAATCTTAGAATATCCGCTAATACTACCTGCACAAATTGCAATTAAAAGGTCAATTAATGTAGGTTCAGTTCGAGATAAAATTTCCGAACCAAAATCCGGAATATTGATAATTAAACCCAGTAACCCAGAAAAAAATAGAGAAAGAAGTGTTCCTATTGCAATGGAGTTAAAACTGAGTCTTAATAGTTTTACATCTCCTTCTAATGTGGCGAAAGCAAGTCCTCTTAGGGGTAACATCAGAGGCGCAATAATCATTGCACCAATAATCACTGCGGCACTATTGATCAGTAAACCTAACGTGGCAATTAAGCAAGAGCTAACAGTGAGAACTAAGTAGTTTTGGCTTACCCGTGAATCAATCAATAAAGACTCACGTAGCTTTAAGAAAGGAACGACTCCTAAACCTAAATTTTTAATAATTTTCCAGGTTATTTGCATATAAAGAAGGAGTTAAGTCAATAACTTATAAAACAAAAATCTCTAAGAGATTAAACATATTCTAAACGGAAACATATAAATTTACAATCTATCTTTCAACGCAAACAAAATATGTTTTGAGTCAACGTAGGTAGAAAAAGCTTTTAATCAAAAGAAAGCAAAACCTTTAACTGATTTTGCCTTCAAAGTGAAGTTAATTTTGATTTTAGTTACGGGGTTTAACTAGAGATTGCTTGACGAGAATTAGATTCTGTATCAATCCGACGATACCGTGCTTGGACTCCCATATAAATACCATAGGCAATCAAACCCAATGCCACCAAAGCTAACATAATTTTACCAAAAGGTTGTTGAGCCAAAGTTTGTAAAACACCATCAAGTCCCCTGACTTCATCTGGGTCAAATTGCCGAGCCGCTTGAATTAGGAAAAAACCAATTAAGATAAATACAATTCCTCTGGCTGCAATCCCAATTCGACTAATATTAACGATTATTTTCTCTTGAGTAACATTTAGCTCTCGTAAATCTAATCGTTTGCGAAATTTGGTGTGATACGCTTTATAAAGTCGATAACAACCTAAGCCAATAATAAATGCACCCATTGTCCCAATCATCCACCGACCGAAAGGCTGTGATAAAATTTGAGCGGTGATATCTTGCTTAGTATCTCCACCGCCAGAACTCCCCGAACCTAAGGCTAATTTAAACGCCGTCCAAGCTAACCCTGTATAAACTAAACCACTGGTAACATAGCCTAAACGTTGAAAGATTCCTTTGAAATCTGAGCCTTTATTGTCAGGATCATTAATGGCTTGGACAATTCGCCAAATGATATATCCAATTAAGCCAGCCCCAATTAAAAGTAACAGTATTTGTCCTAAAGGTTGAGCCGCAAGGGTTTGTAGCGCACCTTCTGAACCCGTTGTTTTTCCACCTGTGCTAACGGCAGCAACCAGTGCTAAAACGCCAATCATTGCGTATACAAAGCCTTTAGTGGCATATCCAAACCTTGCCAGTCTTTCAATCCACATTATTAAGAACTCCAAGGTAATTGTAGAAAATATTAGGCTTAATCATTTGACTTAATTTATATTTTATTGACATTTGTGCTATCCGTACATCGATTAAACATCATTTGATAGTCTTGTTGTTGCTGAGAACTATTCACCACTAACTCTATTTTTACTTTCTGACATCCATGATTTCTTTGAAGTGAAATTGCTTTTAAGATCTCGCTGGCTGCCTCTGGAGTCATAAATTCTCCGTAAACCGTATACTCATTTCCATCAGCCGGGTGATCGGATAAAGCGGCTCCTTTAATCACACTAGAAGAGAGATCAATTTCGGCTAAATTTTCGGTTTTATCTCCTTGAACTTGTTCAACGATTAACTTTTCTTGACGAACTGGAACTTCAACTGTTTTCGTTTCTATGACTTTACGAACAACAACATCCCCAACTTTTTTAGAGGAATGCTCTACTTTTAGTCGCTCTTCTAATAAACGAATCGTGACTTCATCTAAATTAGAGTAATTATCAGCTTTTCCATCGAAGGTTTGAGAGAGATCATCTGAGTCTTCTAATGACTCATTATCTATCCATTCAAAACTATTGTGAGAATGTTTCTGCAGTTCTTGTCTCATCGTGGCATTCAAAGCAACTATAATATAATCTTCCTCTAAATTCACTTCTCTAACCGTTTGTCTACTGACTCTAAATAAAGGTTTTTCTTGCTCTGGTAATGCAAACACAACTTGTAGCTTATTATTCTCATCTCGAATTATATGTTTAACATTTCCAATCAAATTATTTTGAGTATCATAAACTTTAAGGTCTTGAAGGGTTTCTTTGTTTGAAAAATCCTGTTGATTCATATTAATTGCTGGCTTACTTGTATGCATTATTTGTTGTCGCTAACTTAAATAAATTTAGTTGTCAAATTTAGCTTTTTTAACTCTATACAATGAGAGACTAGGTAGATCAAATCTGACCTACCTAGCATCAACTAGCGCTTGCAATTAAGATATCTTAACTTGAAGCTAATACCTCTCATCTTATACATTTAAAAATTACCGACGAACAGTAGGTGTGTCATCAGTATCGACTTTTAATTCTTCCCGACGAAGCGTTTCTTCTGCAGTCACAACGTCACGGTCTACTTCTTTACGAACTTTAACTTCTTCTCTGACAAAAGCTTCTTTCTTAATTTCAGCAGTTTCTTCGTGTACTTCAAACCGTGCTACTTCTTGATTTTGGAAAGCTGCTGTTCCCGGTGCAACTGCCTTTCCGGCATCACTTGGGGTGGTTCGTTCAACAACAACCCGCTCTGTTTCGACTGGAACTGAGGCTTTAGCGGTTTCAGTTTCTACGACTTTTCCAATCGTAACATCACCTGTTTTACGACGAACTTTATCAGAAACTAACCGTTCTTCGTATAGTTTTAAAGCACCGTTATCTTGCTCAGTGGTTTGATATAAGTTATCCTCTTCATAACTATAACTATCAGCAGTATAAGCCGGAGTTGCTGCCGCTTCTGTACGATATCCGGAACGAACTTGCTCTTCGTAACCGTAATCAATTGCCATATCATCGTCGTAAGCCGGAAGCGCTTCAACTTGACCTTTATCGGTTAGACCTAATGCATAAAGTCTACTATTGTCATAGTCTAAACGAGCGCGACCCACCGGAAGTAATACCTTCTTACCAAATACCCAAAATCCTGTATCGATTACAATATAACGAATATAACCCGCGTCATCTACTAAAGCATCATGTACAGAACCGACCTTCTCATCTGTGGTTCCGGCATATACATCATAATTCTTAAAATCGTTTCCCCGAAATAAGTCATCTACATAGTGAGGATAATAATCAGCAATTTTGTACAAAGCCATAATGATATTTTTTTTCTGTATTCTTACAGTTACTAACTTCTCATACGAATAGATGAAATAAATCTACCCCATGATATATCTATTTTCTCTATCACGAGGAGGATGATAAAAAAACTAACTTTAGACACAATAGGTAGAGACATAAAAAGTCAATTTATTGCTTTTCTGATGGCTTTTGGTATCAAGCGTATGGGAAAGCAAAGTATATAGTTTGTAGGATAGGAAAAAACGATGGCAACCACATATAATACAGTAGGATATAAGCGTGGAATTGGTGCTTTTAAGACCCGAGGTCAAACAGAGCAAGCCTTACGTGGCTTGCATGACGCTGGGATTGATATGAACCGGGTGACAGTGATTGGCCCTGATGCCGATAAGGGAGCGCTCGATACAAATGTTGAAACAGAATCCCACGGTAACAAAGCCGACGAAGGTGCAACTGCTGGAGCGCTTACGGGCGGTGCGTTAGGTGGAATTACAGGTTTACTGGTGGGTTTAGGTGCCTTAGCCATTCCGGGTATTGGGCCGATTCTCTTAGCCGGTGCCGGAGCAACAACCCTAGCGACAACCTTGGCAGGAACAGCCATTGGTGCGGCGACAGGTGGAATTGTCGGTTCTTTAATTGGTTTAGGTATTCCTGAAGAGCAAGCCAAAATTTATAATAATCATTTAAAAGATGGTCATTACCTGGTGTTAATTACAGGGACTCCCGGAGTAATTGATAAAGCCGAAACCATTGTCCGTTCAGAAAATATCCATGACTGGGGTGTTTATGATGCACCTGATGTTGAGACAGAAATTGAAACTCAGCCGACACCACCTGTCGTTCAACCCCAAGCCACCACAACTACAACCAACCCAGCAACAACTGTGGCGACAACAACAACAACAGGTCAACCGCCCGTTGTAATTGTAGATAAGCGCGATGAAAGCTACAAAAGTCTTTAGACATTGTGCGTAATTATTTAAGTTTTTTGGAGATCAATTTAGAAATGAAAATGAATAAGTTTGTTTTATTATTAATCGGTGGAGTTGCTGCAATTGGCGCGACTGCTTGTGATGTGGCACGAACCAGTGCAGATGCACCCACTTCGGTTGATGGTGAAGTCGAAGACCCCCAACTCGTGGAAGAAACACAAGCAGACGCTCAAAGTAATATTCGTCAGGCTCAACTGAGTTCAGATATTCGCGCCAGAGAACAGCGTAATGATCTGGTTGGAGATCAGCAAGAGCGAACCGATGCAGATTTAGAAAGTGAAGTTCGGGCAAAATTAGAAGCCAATATTCCAGCCTCTAAACTCACTGTTCAGGCTGAAGAAGGAATTGTTACGGTTGTGGGAAGCGTTCCCGATCAAAAAGAATATGATACAATCCCATCTTTAGTTGATGAGATTACTGGAGTCAATGGGTTAGTCATGGATGGCGTTGAAGTGGTTCCACCTACAGATATTTCTAACTAATTTACTCTGGCAATAGCTGTTTTACAAATATAATATAAATCCGATGTCTTGATGAACGATTAAAGTTCTACATTTCATCGGATTTCGTTGTTTTTATTTATATAGCACTACGTGCAGGTCTTAGGTATTGGGTAGCGCGGGGTTAGGTAGGGCTACATTGCAATTAGCCCGTACGAGCGCAATTGTATTGACAGATTTCAGTGACGAATCAAACAGCGTTTGACTCAAAACCTAAAACCAACAACCTAAAACCTCATTCTAAATTAACCACCCCCTACAATTGTCACAATTTCTAAGATATCACCCGATTTTATTTCCGTCTGTTCCCAAAATTGTCGATGTAGAATTTCACCATTATATTCAATTGCAATCAGTCGAGGATTATATCCCATTTTTGCTAGAAAATCAGGGAGTTTAGTGTGTGGAGAACAAGTTTTAATTTCTCCATTAACTTGTAATTGAACCGATTCAGTCATCGTTATTTGTGATTAGTTCTTTGTCGTGAGTTGGTATCGTTCTGCAATTCCCTATTCTCTATTGCCGACTTTCGGTAAAATACTATAGTTTCTCAAGGTCTCAATTCGATTCAGTTGAGATAGGAAATATTGAGTGACTAGGGTGGGTTGTTCCGCTTCCATAATGGCACGCACCACAGCAATTCGTTCTCCACCCGCCGACATCACATTATCAAAATTATTCATATCAATTCCCCCGATAGCAAACCAAGGAATGGGGGAATTTTGAGCCGCATGACGAATATATTCTAAGCCAGCCGCAGCTTTTCCAGCTTTTGTAGGCGTTTCATAAACAGGCCCCACCCCAATATAATCGGCCCCTTCATCAATCGCTCGTTGCATTTCTTCTGGATTGGTTGTAGAACGACCAATAATACTATGAGGCCCTAATAGTTGCCGTGCTAAAGAAATCGGAATATCTCGCTGTCCTAAATGAACCCCATCAGCATCGACTGCGATCGCGATATCAACCCGATCATTCATAATAAATAAAGCATCATAGCGGTGGCACAGTTGACAGAGACGTTGAGCCGTTTGTAAGCGATCAACATCATCGGCTTGCTTATCCCGATATTGAACCAGCTTTAAGCCGCCCTGTAATGCCGCTTCAACGATATTCAGCATCCGTTCTGAAGGGGAAGTAACTAGATACAGATGAGAGCTGTCTAGGAGTTGATAACGTTGATAAGCCAGTAACTCACTTTCCAGGGCATACACACGATAGCGCATTTGTTTAAAAGCTGCTCCCATTTCAGATTGATAAATTTTGCCATATTCTTCTAACACCCGCATCGCTTCTTCGACTCGACAGAAATTCGCTTGTAATACCTGTTCAAGTCCAGATCTGTGTTGTTCTTGAGGATGGGTGAGTTCTGTTCCCGGATCTCCCGGTGTATTGCGAGAATGGCGTAATTCTAAGGTATGCCAACTGGCTAATTCTTGGCGGAGTATTTTACATTCTTCGGCCAGTGGACTACTATTAAGTCCAAATCGACACCATTCTTCAATAATTCGTAGTCCTTCCCGCGCACGGTCTAAATTCGCATCTAAAATACGGCAAAGTGCAGGCTGCACCTGTTTATTCCAACTCAGTTGATCCCCCATAGATCCTCTCTTAATCCTAGTTACACCGATACAGCGTAGCAGCAAGGGAACAAAATTGAGTATATTACTATTCAATCAGTGATTTGCAAATTGCTGGTTTGAGCGCGTCATGATAACTTTGAACCCAGTTTTCCTGCATATTTCCGCTTCAAAAGTCATTTCAAGCAGGAGCATTATTGATTACCCCAGTACCGGGGAACCCTAATAGTAATGGGTTGACAATCCTGATTAAAACTTAATCTCCTGTTAAGACATATGAATATTAGCACTTTTCCTTCCCTTGCTGGCTATGAGATTGCTGAGTGTCTCTACCAAGGAACACGCACCCTTGTTTATCGCAGTATTCGCAGCATTGATAACAAACCCGTCATCATCAAATTCCTACGCAATGAATATCCCAGCTTCAGCGAACTGGTGCAATTTCGCAATCAATATACCATAGCTAAAAATCTAAATCTTTCTGGAATTGTTAAACCCTTAGCATTAGAAAACTACCGCAATAGCTACGCTTTAGTGATGCCGGATGAAGGGTATGTTTCACTTCAGTCATTAGTAAATAATAAACAATTATCAGTGTGTCATTTTCTAGATATCGCAATTCAACTGGCAGAAATCCTCCACGGACTCTATCAAAATCGGGTAATTCATAAAGATATTAAACCCGCCAATATTCTAATTCATCCAACAAAAAATCACATTAAACTGATTGACTTTTCTATTTCTAGTTTACTCCCTAAAGAAACCCAAGAAATCCAAAATCCTAATATTTTAGAAGGAACCCTTGCTTATATTTCCCCCGAACAAACCGGACGCATGAACCGAGGAATTGACTATCGTAGCGACTTCTATTCTCTGGGAATAACTTTATATGAATTACTGACAACAGAAGTGCCTTTCAAAGGCTATGATCCCATAGAGTTAGTACATTGTCATATTGCAAAAGTTCCTGTTTTTCCAGATTATGGGAGAGGGGAAGAGGAGGAGAGAGGCAGACAAGAAATTCCTCAAGCATTGTCTGAGATAGTAATGAAATTGATGGCGAAGAATGCTGAAGATCGCTATCAGAGTGCTTTAGGATTAAAATATGACTTAGAAAAATGTCTTTCTCAGTATCAGAACACTCATAATATCGAGTTATTTGAATTAGGAAAACGGGATATTTGCGACCGCTTTATTATCCCCGAAAAACTCTATGGACGAGAAGAAGAAGTTGCACAGTTGCTGGCAGCATTCGAGAGAGTAGCAAACGGCAATAGCGAAATGATGCTAGTCGCTGGATTTTCTGGCATTGGTAAAACTGCGGTTATTAATGAAGTTCATAAACCGATTGTTCGTCAACGGGGATACTTTATTAAAGGTAAATTTGATCAATTTAATCGTAATATTCCCTTTTCTGCTTTCGTGCAAGTCTTCCGCGATTTAATGGGGCAATTATTATCTGAAAGTGATACTCAACTCCAGACTTGGAAAAATAAAATATTAGAAGCTTTGGGAGAAAATGCCCAAGTTATGATTGATGTTGTTCCCGAACTTGAAGGAATTATTGGCTCTCAACCTGCCATTGCTGAACTTTCCGGAAGTGCTGCCCAGAATCGTTTTAACTTACTTTTTAGTAAATTTGTTCGAGTTTTTACCACAAAAGAACATCCCCTTGTTCTCTTTCTTGATGACTTGCAATGGGCAGATTCAGCATCGTTAAATTTGCTAAAGTTGTTGATGGGGGATACGGAAATAGGATATTTATTAGTACTAGGAGCCTATCGAGATAATGAAGTATATCCAGCTCATCCGTTAATGTTAACCTTAGATGAAATAGTAGATCATCAGGCAATTATCAATACGATTACCTTAGAGCCTTTAACTCAATCCGGATTAAATCATCTGATTAGCGACACTTTCAGTTGTCCTTTTAAACTCGCTTTACCGTTAACAGAATTAGTCTATCAAAAAACTAAAGGTAATCCCTTTTTTGCAACTCAATTTCTCAAAGGATTATATGAAGATGGGGAAATTACTTTTAATCTAAATTTAGGATATTGGCAGTGCGATATCGTCCGAGTCAGGCAATTATCCCTGACTGATGATGTGGTGGAATTTATGGCAACTCAGTTACAGAAATTGCCATCAGAAACTCAACAAGTATTAAAACTGGCTGCCTGTATGGGGAATCAGTTTGATTTGCAAACTTTAGCTATTGTAAATGAGCAATCTTTAGAGGATACAGCGACAGCGTTGTGGAGGGCTTTACAGGAAAGCTTTATACTGCCCCAAAGTGAGATTTATAAGTTTTATCTTAACTGTAATCATGCAAATGAGAGTGTTGAAAAAATCGAAAATGTACAGTATCGTTTTTTGCATGACCGCGTGCAACAAGCGGCTTATTATTTGATTCCAGACGAACAAAAACAAATCACTCATTACAAAATCGGACAACTACTATTTAGCCAAACACCAACAACCCAAACAGAAGAAAAACTATTCGATATTGTCAATCATCTTAATATTGGAAAATCCCTGATTACCCATTCCATAGAAAAAACTGAACTAGCGCAGCTTAATTTTGAGGCGGGGCAAAAGGCTAAATTAGCAACAGCGTATACAGCGGCATTCAACTATTTCAAAATAGGGATTGGCTTATTGTCTAATTCGGGTTGGCAAAGTCAATATCGTCTAAGTTTATCACTTTATGAATCTGCCACACAAACAGCTTACCTCAGTGGTCAATTTGAGCAAGTTGAGTGCTTTTTTAAAGTTGTTTTACAGCAATCAAAAACACCTCTAGATCGAGTCAAAACAATTGATGCAAAGATTCAGACTCATGGCGCACAAGGTGATGCAATAAAAGCTGTAGAAACTGCATTAGCTTTCTTAAAGCAACTCGGAGTAGAATTTCCTGAGAATCCAGATGATAAAGATATAGAAGAGGCATTAGCAAAAACCAAAAAATTACTCGCAAATCAGCCTATTGCATCCTTAATAAATTTGCCAATAATGCAGGAAGAAGAACCTCTTGCTATTATGCAAATTTTATCAAGTGTGATGACCCTTGCCTATCAAATTAATCCTAATTTATTTTTGCTCATCCCCTTAAAGCAAATTGAGTTATCCCATCAATATGGCAATAGTCCTTTTTCTTCTTTTACTTATGTGATCTATGGATTTATTTTGTGTGCTTTAGTCAAAGACTTAGATTCTGGTTATGAGTTTGGTAAGTTGAGTATCAATTTATTAGATAAATTTCAGGCAAAAGAAGTTGCGGCTAAAGTAAGGCAAACTTTCAATGGAAGCGTTAGACAGTGGAAAGAACATTCTCAAGAATCACTTGACCCCCTTTTAGAAACTTATTCTGTTGGTTTAGAATCAGGAGATTTAGAATTTGCATCAAGTGCATTGTACTGTCATGGCTGCTTTTCCTATTTTTTAGGTAAAAACTTATCCGATTTAGAGCAACAGCTTCAAACCGCAACTCTAGCTTCAAAACAAATGCATCAGGATAGACTGGTCATCTACAAAAATATCTATTTGCAGTCTGTTTTGAATTTACTTGGAGAAACAACAGATCCTTGTCATTTTGTCGGAGAAGCTTACGACGAGGAAGCAATGTTATCGATCCATCTCGAAACTCAGGATGCTATCTCATTACTCAATATTGCCGTTTTCAAGCTTCAGTTTTATTGCTTCTTTGGGAATATCAGCAAAATTTATGACTATATTTTGATGTCAGAGCAGTATTTATATGCAGGTTTGGGTCAGGTTATTTATCGGCAAAGTTACTTTTATAATTCTTTGGTGAGATTGGCTATCTTTGACACTCTTTCAGAGGATCAAAAGGCAGAATTCTTAGAAAAAGTAGAGGAAAATCAGAAAGAGATGAAGGTTTGGGCCCATCATGCTCCCATGAATGTATTACATCAATATCAATTAGTCGAAGCAGAGCGTTGTCAAGTTATAGACTGTAAGTTAGAAGCAATTGAACTATACGACAAAGCTATTGCTGGAGCCAAAGAAAACGGCTTCATTCAAGAAGAAGCCCTAGGAAACGAACTCGCTGCTAAATTCTATCTTAATTGGGGGAAAGAAACCATTGCAATTGCTTATATGCAAAAAGCCTACTATTGTTATGCCCGTTGGGGAGCTAAAGCCAAAACCGATCATTTAGAAGCTACATATCCTCAACTCCTGGCTCAAGTCCTGCAACAACAAAACTATTCCCAACCTCTAAACCCCAGCATCTCCCTCAACTCTCATCAAACTATCCGCACCTCTACCTCCACCAATACTTCTATTCTTGATATTTCTACTGCGGTTAAAGCCTCCCAAACCCTCTCTGGGGAAATCGATCTCGAAGCCTTAATCACTCAATTGATGCAAATTGTTCAAGAAAATGCAGGAGCAGACAAAGCTGTATTAATTTTAAATAACACCGGAGTCTGGGAAGTTGTGGCTCAGTGCATTCAAGAAAACTGTCAATTATCCCCCACTCCTCTCGATCAAATTGAAACACTGCCGCTGAGTCTGATTCATATTGTGCGACGTAACAAACAAACTATCATCATTAACCACGTTGCAAAAGATAAACGTTTTGCCAGTGATCGTTATTTAATCCAACAACAACCTAAAAGTTTATTCTGTACTCCTATTCTGAATCAAGGTCGGTTAATTGGTATTTTATACCTGGAAAATAATTTGAGTACGGCAGCCTTTACCACTCAACGAATAGAAACGCTGAACTTACTCTGTTCTCAAGCGGCAATTTCGATTGAAAATGCTCGTTTGTACCGACAATCACAAGATTATGCCAAACAACTTGAAGGTACTGTGCAAGAACTTCAGCAAACTCAGCAACAATTACAAAACTCTTTTGAAGAGTTGCAACAAGCACAATTGCAATTAGTACAAAGTGAGAAAATGTCAGCTTTAGGTAATTTAGTGGCGGGTGTGGCTCACGAAATTAATAATCCTCTCGGCTTCATCAGCGGCAATATTACTGAATTAACCACCTCTATACAAGATATCACCGAATATATTCAGTGTTATGAGCGGATTTTCCCTTCACCTGGAGAGGAGATCGAAAACAAACGAGAAGAACTTGATATTGAGTTTCTGCTTGAAGATTTGCCGAATATGCTCTCAGCCATGAAAGTGGGTTGCGATCGCATTGGCGGCATTAGTACCAGTCTACGCACATTTTCCCGTGCCGATACCCACTCCAAATTTAAGGCTAACCTGCACCAGGGGATTGATAGCACTTTGTTGATTTTAAAATATCGCTTGAAAGCGTGTGATATTCGACCAGAAATTAAGGTGATTCGTGATTATGGCAATTTACCCGAAATTAACTGTTTTCCCGGTCAACTCAATCAAGTATTTATGAATATATTAGCCAATGGGATTGATATGTTTGATGAAATGGCGATTGAACAATTCGATGCAGGACTTCAGGTATTACCTCAACAAATTATCATCCGAACCCATCTGATTGAACAACATCGTGTAGAAATTAGCATCCGTGATAACGGCAAAGGGATGTCTGAGGAGGTTTGTTCAAAAATCTTTGATCGAAAATTCACAACTAAGGAAGTCGGAAAAGGAACCGGATTAGGTTTGGCGATCGCTCATAATATTGTTGTAGACACACACAATGGCTGTCTGAAAGTCAAGTCTCAGAAAGGTCAGGGGACTGAGTTTTTAATCTGTTTGCCGATTTAATATAGATTGTAGGGTGCGTCCGACAGACGCACCACGCACCCTAGCAGGGGCTATCAACTAATTTTGTGTCAAATATAAATATAGCGCTACGCAAAGCGCGTGTTTGACATGAGTAAAAACTAGAAGTCTCTTGTAGTCTACTTCTGAATGCATGACTTCTGACGAATGACGCGAGCGCGTAGCGCTATAGCGATCAGGAAAGCCAGTTAAAGATCAGAGATTAAAAAGCTGACTGAATTCGGAGTCAATTTTCAGATATGATCAACGGTACTTGCTCTTGAATACCGTTGAAGACAATGCCTAAAACTGTTGCAGATGAAATGACCCCCAACCCCATTACAGTAAAACCTGAGTTACCGCTGCAACAAGCGATTCAGATTTTAGCCGACAATAAAATCAGCAGTGTACCAGTCATTGATGAATCGGGTAAACTTGTGGGGATTCTCTCAGAAACAGATATTCTCTGGCAACAAAGCGGAGTGACTCCACCAGCCTATATTACAATTTTTGATAGTGTGATTTATTTAGAAAATCCGGCTCGTTACGAAAAGGAATTGCACAAAGCATTGGGTCAAACGGTGGAAGAAGTGATGACTCAAGAGGATGTCACAACCATTACCCCTGACCAATCTTTATCCGAAGCTGCCCGACTCCTGCATGAAAAACGAGTTCATCAACTCCCTGTATTAGATGAATCGGAAAAAGTCATCGGTGTGATTGCCTGTAGCGATATTATTCGGATGATGGCAAAGAAAGAGTCTTGATGATTTGTTGTTAGTCATTGATAATTGCTTATTTATTATTATTCATTGGGTATTTGCTCATTATCATGACTAAGATTAGCTTTAAACAATGACTTGGAAGAGCGTGAGATAGACTGAAGCATCATGAATAGATTGATCTTTAGTCTGATTCTCTACTTCCTCCAACAACCTATTGACTTATAACAAATAACAATTCATCATGACAACTCCAGAATCCATTCAAACATTAATTAATTCAGAAGATTTAGGCGATCGCTTACGGGCTGTGAATCAATTACGGGAAATTGATCCAGCAACTGCTTATGATTTAATTCAAACGGCAATTAAGGATCAAAATGCGCGAGTCCGGTATGCAGCCGTCAGTCAGTTAAGCAGTTTAGGGACTCAAAATCTGACACAATCTTTAGATATTTTACGCGGTTGTCTACTTCATGATCCTGAAGCTGATGTACAAGCCGCCGCCGCCGATGCGTTAGGAGCATTGAAACTTAAATCAGCTTTTGAAGATTTGCATCAGGTTTACCACAATACCCCAGAATGGCTGGTCAAAATGAGTATTGTGGCAGCTTTGGGAGAATTAGACGATCCTCGAGCGTTTGATTTACTCAAGGATGCTTTGAAAGATGATAACGGTTTAATTCAAACGGTTGCCATTAGCGCTCTTGGAGAATTGGGTAACCCCGATGCGGTTGCTTTGTTGCTTCCCCATGCCACAGATGAAGATTGGCAAGTGCGGTATCGGGTAGTTCAAGCTCTCAATCGTTTAGGGGGTGTTCAAGCTGAAGAAACCCTGAAACAACTCTCCCAAGATTCTGTCCCTCAAGTGGCTGAAGAAGCACAAAGGGGTATGGCATAGCCGATAAAACTTAATGAATTTAATGGGTTACTTGGCGCATCAGTTGCTGTTTTAGAGGTTCTGGTGCACCTTGAGCTGCAACTCGACCATTTTCTAATAAAAAAGCTCCATCACAATAATCCAATTCATTCAGGCGATGAGTGACCCACAACGCTGTAATGCCACGGCTTTTTACTAAATGACGCACTTGCTCGACTAAATCCAATTGACTATCGGGATCAAGTAAAGCAGTGGGTTCATCTAGTAATAATACTTCACAATGTCGGGCTAAAGCGCCTGCGATCGCCACCCGTTGCTTTTGGCCTCCACTGAGGGCATAAATGGGCCGTCGTTGTAAATGTTCTAATTTAACTGCGGCTAAAGCGTCATTGACCCGTTGCTTGACTTGAGACAAACTCAGTTGATCTTCAACCAGTCCGAAGGCAACATCGGCCCCAACTGTTGGCATCACAAGCTGATGATCGGGATTTTGAAACACAAACCCCACTCGTCCCTGTACTTGAATTTCTCCCGACTGAGGCGGTAATAAACCCGCCAATAGTCTCAATAAAGTCGATTTGCCGCTACCATTGGTTCCCAGCAGCATCCAAAATTCACCTTGAGGTACACTCAGAGAACAGGAGCGCAGGACTTTGGCTCCACTAGGCCAGTTAAAATTGAGAGTCTTAACGGCGATCGCTCGAGATTGATGTAGACGAGAGTTAGTATTCATTCAAAAATGCTCCTGTAGAGACGTTATATGTAACGTCTCTACCGATGTACTGGATGTTTATTCGGCTAAGGAGACAAAACCAGGCGCTCTACCCGCTGGTGAAGCCCCTGATTTCTCAGAAACTTGCACTGCTGAAATCTCACTGGCTTGAATTGCGACCTTTTTATCTGGCATTTTCTCGCAGGTGAGTTCAACTATCTGAGAATTGCCAGAGCGCATCATCTCTAACACTTGCTGATAAACCGCTTGTGCATCTGCTAACTCTTTGCGTTGAACAGATAAAGGTGCTGGGGTGTACTTGACGATGATGTCTATCGTGAACATAAAGAAATTATTAAGATGAAAATTCCACTATTAATATAGTATGTCACACTAGAGCATTGCTGAAATAGCCCGTCACGATGGGAGTTGAACGACATCCCATTTATCGATAAACTTCTAAGTTACCCTTGTCACTTCGGAAAATTATCTTTATACTAATTAACAGTGGTAAAGAAAAATTAACACAACTTGCTTCTTCTCTCATAATTTGCTAGAGCAAAAGTAGAAGTGTGAGAATATCATATAACTCTTTATCACTTGTAATCATACATATTAGGAGATTCGCGTTCATGACTATTGCAGTCGAGCGCCCACAGTCCCAGCGCGGATGGTTTGATACCGTCGATGACTGGCTCAAGCGCGACCGTTTTGTATTCGTCG
>CAYSWY010000018.1:0-96034 GCA_964434975.1 uncultured Lyngbya sp. | reverse complement strand
TTCGGTTTACCGAACCTAGAGTATTCGGTTCTCTTGGTGCGCGTTCCCTAGGCGATTAGAAATCGCCGGGGTCGCACCGCTATTTCTACTTGACAGTATAAAGACACTGAATAAATTGTGATAGGTAGCTAAGGGATTCTCCTCAAGGCACGCGCGCGCGATCGCCTCACTGTCTTGATTGCCTTGCGTTTAAGTTCGACAACAAGCAGAAGCATACTAAAGCCAGAAAGATAGAGTCAACGGTTGGATTGATCAATTTTGTCATGTTAGTCACTCTTTGCAGGCAACTGTATAAAATGAAGTCACATTAACCTTATCAATATAGAGATTGACCGATGAATCCGATCAAGCAACTAGTGAGACTTTTATTTGTATTAGCAGTGATTACATTTATTACCTCTGGGGATACCCTTGAGTTTTTGCCGAAACCCATGCGAGAAGCCAGTACCACCACTCGAGAATTTTTAGCCAGTCTGTGGCCAGAATGGTTAAAACCAAAAGACCGTGATGCCGGACGGGAACAAGAACTGGAACAATTGGGACAATAAAAAATGGGTGATAGCGCTACGCTCCGGTGTTAGGTGTGACGGGAGAGAAATTCTGATCAAATAAGCATTTCGGCATTATGATCGAGAGTCACAATTTGTCAATAGACGACTCGCAACCTGCTTGATGCTTGAGTTTTAACCCGTAATTGTTGTCAACACGAAGGAAGACGGAAGAGGGAAGAAGGAAGAAGTTTTAATCTTTGGAATAAGCAAGACTCCTCCCAAACCTCTACCTTCGTAAACAATGAGGCTTGTATCCTATGATACGGTAGAAGATTTATCTAACTTGTTGAGAGTAGAAACCATAATTCTCTGCATTTCATCAACTTCTTTCATTACTTTTGGATACAGAGGAGATTCAGCGAATCCTACTTTTTTAGCAATGATCATTTGAGTATCTAGTTCTCTTAAACAACAATCAAGCGATTTGAAGAAATCTAATATATTCTCGCTTACTGGTGCGTCCGTATCCTTCTGCAATGTTCGAGGGTACTGAAACGGCTGCTCGTCGAATTTGGCTTGTTAGTCCGTACAATTCGGACTTAGGGAAAGTACTAGTTAATTGGTAACAAATGACGCTAAGTTCAATTGCGCGTTTCCAAATAAATTGTTCTCTATGACTCATGATGTTTGAAGTTTGATGTTTGAAGTATCTAAAATAAACGAAGGAAGAAGGAAGGAGGAAGAGGGAAGAAGATTTTATGTTATTATCGCCTCCGGCGGATGTTGAAGGAAGAGGGAACAGGGAAGATGCAAAAATTAAGCTTAATAAAAATAACACAACCGACTACTTCTTTAGTCAAGCAAATGGGTTTAAGACCCCATCTAATTGAACTTCTTCCTCCTTCCGTCTTCCTTCTTCCTTGAAGGACGAAGACCTTCCGGTCATTCTGAATTAATCGTTTCGGGGACAACGTGTCCCCTGAAGATTAACTTAAGTAGCAAGAGCGATCGCATTACAACACTTCCGAAAAAGCAAAATTAGGCGCAGCCAGAACAAAAATTGTTGGGGGCAATTCCTCCGCTAACTTCTGCATTTTTTCATAATATTGACTGTAATCTTCCTCATCGTTAGGAATTGCCATCCCCAAAAATACTAAATCTGCCCGTTTAGAGTGTAGCTGTAAAATTTCTGGAAATGATTTACCCTCAGAAATAATCACCCGAGGCGTTGCACCAATTCTTAATTGTTGAGCTAAATCTTTCAAATTACTATGGGCAGCAGTCGCCGCCGCTTCATCATTCACCATCAACTTTAAATTAATCTCAGCCCCGCGCCATTCTATACTGGTTCGCAGTAAATAAGCCAAAATCAGCATCAATCCACCATTGGCATTTAATCCCCCCCACCAGACATCAATCCGTTTACGCCGGGTAAAACTAGAAGACTCATCAACATCTCGAAAAACAATTACACTCCGTTGAGCTTTATGCAAATGAACTATCATTTGACAATAAGAATCTCGCCGTTCAACCGACTGACTATCCCCCAATAAAACTGTATTCGGGACAAGGGGGCCAATCCCATAACTATTCACCAACTGTTCGGCCCCAGTAAATGGGTCAGCGGCCGTCACAACCCGCACAAATCCCTGTATCCCTCGCTTTTCCAAATATTCCCGTAGCGTTGATTCCATTTCATCACATTGACCGGGGTTACGGGAGCCACTGGGTAAGACCGTACAAACCGTGAAGAAACTGCGATTATGGGTAAAAGTTGAAGCCAATTCAATTAAATGCCATCGTTTGGTGGGCGCACCGGAAAACGTTAAAATATGAGGCCGCCAGTTTTTGCTATCTGGGGTATAACTCAATTGCATTACCCCCATCCGCACTAAGGCCATCCACACCCCTTGACGCACATCTCCCCAGGCACTTTCTAACTCTCGTCTTTCCAGCCAAATATACACCGCAAACACAATCATTGCAGCCATCACCGTTGACAAGGGGTCAATTAAAAACATCACCCCCAAACAACCCACAACCCCCAACAATGAGAAAAACCAATGCACCTTAAAGGAAGGACGAAAAGACGGACTCCGGAGAAAGCTTTCAATTCCGGCTGCTAAATTCAACACTAAATAAGTGGTGAGGAAAAACATACTTAATACAGGCGCAATTAAGTTTAAATCCCCTACCGCTACTGCAATTAACACAAATCCGAGAGTCACCACCGTCGCAATTCGAGGTTCATCTTCTTCCCCACTCCCTTCACCCAATACCCGTAACCAACCGGGTAAAATACCATCCCGTGCTAAAGCTTGTAAGACCCGAGGCGCACCTAAAATACTGCCTAAAGCGCTGGATAATGTCGCCCCCCAAACCCCGAGCAAAATCGTCCAGCCAAACCCCGGTAGGGCAATGTAGCGCATAATTAAAGGAATATCCAGCAAGGCTTCCACATCGGCCCCTCGATTTAAACACAGGGGTAAAATCATATAGATAATAAACCCAGTGATCACAGCCGCTAACGTGCCGATGGGAATCGCTTTTTTAGGATTTTGTAAATCCCCAGACATATTTACCCCAGCCATAATACCCGTAACGGCGGGGAAAAACACCGCAAATACCGTCCAAAACCCAACCGATTCTGAACGGGTAATCACCTCTACCTGCTGAGATCCGATATCGGCCAGGGTGATGGGACTCTCACGCATCACCACCCCCAGAACAAATGCCACTAAAGACAGCCCAATGGCCGCCATAATAAAATATTGGGCTTTAATCGCCAGTTCAGCAGAGCGAATGGCAATAATCGTAATTAAGACTGTGGTAATTAACGCCACCAGCCGAATGTTTAATTGAGGGAAAGTATTAACTAAACTATCAGCAAAACCAATGGTGTACAACGCCACAGAAATGGCTTGGGCAAAGTACAGAGGAATTCCCACTGCACCCCCCGATTCAATCCCCAAAGAGCGGCTAATCATATAATAAGCCCCCCCTGCCCGGATGACCCGATCTGTGGCGATCGCACAAATTGAGAGAGAAGTCAGAAACGTAATCGACGTGGAGAGGATCACAATTAACAACGTTGCCCCCAGTCCCACTTGTCCCACCACCCAGCCAAACCGGAGGTACATAATCACCCCCAGAATGGTTAAAATTGAGGGAGTATAAACACCGCCAAACGTCCCAAACCCAGAAGATTCAGGTTCTGGCGGTTGAGGATTGGGAGTGGGTAAACCCTTGAGTCCAAAAAGTTTCACGATTTTTACTGTGCCTCCGATGCCGGATGAAAGGATGGTGAACCGCTGTTAGATCTTGCTCTGATGTGCCGGATATAGTCTGTAGCAATTCTATTGCGCGATTGGGGGACGAACCCAATCCGGTGCGATTTGGGCCTCAAGTTGTGCCGCCAAGCTAATAATAGTCTGTTCTGCGGCGGGTCGTCCCACAAGCTGCACCCCGATAGGAAGCCCGATTTGATCGTAACCCGTGGGTAAGGCGATCGCCGGTTGTCCAGTGGCATTAAACGGTGGACAAGGAGCGATCCAGTTAACGATATTTTTGATCGTTTCCTCTGGAGACAAAGTAGCATATTCCCCGACTCGAATTGCCGAATGTAGACAAGTCGGTAACAGCAAAACATCAAAGTTTTCAAAGAAACCCACAATTCGTCGGGCGATTACCTGCATTTGAGACACCGCTCGTAAATAATCCCCCACAGGACCTGTTTGTTGTAATAACCAGCCATTCATTGGATTTAACATATCTCCTGGAATCCCGGATGCGGCCACTCCAGCTTGCCAAACCACAAGAAACGGCTCAATTAAATCCGCCACTTCCGGACAAGCCGCTTCGACGTGATGCCCCATATTTTCAAGCTGTTTTGCCGTCTTTAACACGGTTGCTTGCAATTCAGGCGTTGCTGCACCCACATGGGGAATGTCTGTCGTATAGGCAATTCTCAGCGGCTCTGGGGGGGTTTGGGCGGCCGATAAAAAAGATTGTGCAGGGGGAGTTAGCCAATAGGGATCACCCGTAATATAACCCGACATCACATCCAATAATGCTGCCGCATCGGCTACAGTACGAGCAATGGGGCCATTGGTAGAAATCCCATTTTGATAGTCTCCCGCTGGGGCGTGGGAGACCCGTCCTCGAGAAGGTTTCAGACCCACCACCCCACAACAAAATGCGGGTCCTCGAATTGATCCACCTCCATCGGAACCTTGGGAAATGGGACACAATCCAGCGGCTAAGGCTGCTGCGGCTCCCCCACTCGAGCCACCTGGGGTATAATCTAAATTCCAGGGATTACGGGCTGGGGGAAAGCCTTCTGGTTCGGTGTAAGGAAGCGTACCCACTTCTGAGGTTGCCGTTTTGCCTAAAATCACAAATCCAGCGGCTCGAATTTTACTCACCACGGCATCATCTTGGGTAGCCTCTTGATTGATTAATACCGATGAACCGTAAGTACAACGAATGCCCGCAACGGGATTGAGATCTTTAATTGAAATCGGTACGCCGAAAAAGGGGGGAAGTTTATCCTCTAAACTCAACTGGCTTAACTGTTCGGTTTGACGAGTTGCCACCGCGATCGCCTCTTCAGCCATCACCGTAAAATAGCAACCCAATTTCGGGTTTAACTGTTCGATCCGATCTAAGTAGAGTTGAACTAATTCAAGGGGGGAAATTTGCTTTTGCCGAATCAATTGAGCTTGTTCTAAAGCTGAAGCAAAAGCTAAATCAACTAAATTCATAGACTTCAGGGTCAAATGTATGGTGAATTGTCCTGCTTTATTGGAGATTTTTTCGAGAAATGTTTATCGAAATTTGAAACATAGGGAAATCTGGGTTTAGGGCAGCGGATAGTCTCCAGATTATTTTTAATTTTAATCCTAACCGCTTATCCCCTCACTATTGCCACTGGCAACACTTAATTGTTGTTTGTTCGCAAGATGCTACCCAGATAGATTCTTTGGTCGAATCTGTCATTCCAAAGTTACACTAAAAACGAAGGTGAACGGTACACCGGATTTTTAGTCAGTAAGGTGCGTTTACCCCCTGACCCAGTCCCTCTCCAGCGTCCTCGTCAATAAAGGTAGTGCGTTATGACACAACCCCCACGTCCTCCAGTTCCATCTGTTCCCCGTCCTCCAGCTCCGTCTATTCCCCGGCCTCCTGCTCCGTCTATTCCCCGGCCTCCTGCAACCAGTATTTCTAAAGGTACAGTAGCAACTTCTACCCAAGCCACCCCAGCCGCAGTTCCCCGGAGTTCGACCCATCCCACTTTACGGGAGATTATCAAAAAGGCTAACGACGACGGCATTTCGGATATTCACTTAGGTGTCGGAGAAGTCCCTCGTTTTCGTAAACGGGGAGACATGACTCCTACCGAATGGCCGGTGATTGATATTGATACCTTTATGGGTTGGCTGCGAGAAATCTTGACGGATGAAGAGATTCAACAGTTCCAAAATACCTTAGATTTTGATGGTGCGGCGGACTTAGGATTTGTCAGAATTCGGATTAATATTTTTGATTCTCTTAATGGCCCTTCGATGGTGTTGCGTTTGATTGGCTCAACGATTTTAACCCTAGAGCAACTCAAGTTACCAGAGGTGTTCAAAAAAATCTGTAATTATCACAAGGGTTTAATGTTAATCACAGGGCCCACCGGTTCAGGGAAGTCTACCACCTTAGCCGCGATGGTGGACTATATGAACAAAAACTATGCCTATCATATTATTACCATTGAAGACCCGGTAGAATTTGTTCACGAAAGTAAGAAATCCCTGATTAAACACCGGGAAGTCGGCCGCCATACTTTAAAGTTCTTTAATGCCCTTAAAGGCGCATTACGTCAAGATCCAGATATGATGTTGGTGGGGGAGATCCGGGATAAGGAAACGATGCAAATTGCCCTTAAAGCCGCCTCTACGGGTCACTTAGTGGCAGGAACGTTGCACACCAATAGTGCGATTAAAACCCTGACTCGGATTTTGGATATGTTCAGCGCTGAAGAACAGTCTGCCATCAAAGTTTCTATTGCAGAAACCCTTGTTGCCATTATCGCTCAATTATTGTGTAAAACCACCGATGGTAAACGGGCGGCATTCCACGATATTTTAATCAATACCGATGTGATTAAAGAGTACATCGTCAAGGATCAGTATGAGGAAATTAATCAAATCATGCTGAAAGATACCTTTGAAGGCATGACAACGATGAATAAATCCCTCTATAACCTTTATCAAGAAGGTAAAATTACGGAAGAAATTTGTTTAGAGATGTCTCCCTATCCGAACGAAATGAGTCAAATGTTACGAGGAAGAGTCTAACAAAGGTTTAAAAAATTGGGTGAGTTTCGCAACTTTCAGTCAATACAGTGTCAATATTAAGGTATGACCTGATAATAAATCCATGGCTCAATCCTCTATCAACTTATAGCGCGATCGCATGATTGTAGAGGATTGAAATCTCTCAGTTGTTGAGAAAATGCTATGTTGATCAACTGTGGAGCTAGACTCAATTCTTGAACCGTTCTCAACCTACATTTCCCCATTTATTTAAGGGAATTGCCCTGTTCACCCCAGGAGGAGATCTAATTTACTGCATCGATCCCAGTAAACGCCGTCGATGGCATCTCCACTTATGTGTCGCGTTGCAAGAAATATTAAGTCTCTCAGAACCGCCTCATTTTTTAGTCCCTTGTTATACTGCTACTTTAGATCAATGGCTTGACCCCAGGACACAAACCATTCAACGCTCCGCAGAAGCTTATCCGCCCGTTTTACGATATCAACCGTTACTCAATGCCATCTTTAACACAAAAGATTTAATTTGGCAACCCACCACTCAGCCAGAAGTGATCTGTAACCCGGTTATTCTCTCTACTTATTATCAACAATTCCCTCAACTTTGGAATAATCATGATTTAATTGTGCAACTCTATAAAGACGAAAAGTCTGGGCAGAGTTCTTCAAATTTAGTCACCCCCACTTCACCATCGGTTGAAACGGTTACTCCACCCTCTCAACCCCGGGGTTATGTTTTACGCTTATATGTTTCAGGCCACAGTTTAGCGACGTTACGCACTTTAGAGAAACTCCACCAACTGCTAGAACGTTCCTCTGAATATCCTTACACTCTAAAAGTGATTGATGTTTTGAAGCATCCAGAACTTGCCGAAACCGATCACATCTCCGCTACACCGACTTTGATTCGCATCTGGCCGAAACCCACTCGGCGACTAGTGGGAGAGTTTGATAATGCTAATACTATCTTACAATTACTCAGTTCGATCAATCATCCATTGGATACAAATTCAATGTTTGATTAATTGTTGTTGCCCGCCATAGGAATATAGAGCAAAATATTATATCTAGCTTGAACCGATTCTCTACATCGGCAGTCATTACTATTTAAATAGGGATTAAATCTGAATTCAATCCACAAACATCCACAAATTACGTTATGATTTCACTCAGTCTGAGTATTTAGTTGCCTTAATCTTCGTATGATTGTGACTTATAAAAAACGCTGATGACAAATTCTCCCATCAATAATGAACCCGATCCTCGCCGTCGCCATCGCCTACGACGGGTATTCATTTGGGGAGGTATTGGACTCGGTGTGGTTTCTCTGGGGACTTGGTTTGCAGCGGCTTGGTTTATTCGCAATAGACTGGCACCAATTGTTGCGGGTCAATTAACCAATTTACTCCAACGTCCGGTAGAAGTCGGACAAATTCAACCCTTTACATTCACTGACCCCACAACAATTCGCGTGGGTCCTTCTGCTATTCCACCCACTGCAACAAATCCTAATAATGCCTCAGTTGAAGGGATTGATATTCGCTTATCGGTATTGCCTTTATTATTACAACAAACGGTTAATGTTGATGTTGATTTAATTGGGTTAAATGCTTATCTAGAAGAAGGTTCAGATGGGGGATGGATTCGGACGGAATTAAAACAATCAGAAGGAAATTCACCGATTCAGTTAAATTACGGTGCGATTAATATTAATGCGGCTGATGGTAATATTGATTTGCAACCTTTTACGAAGGATAATTCGGGTGAATTAATTTCTTTAGATGTTAACGATTTAGGTTTAAATTTAACAGATAATAATCAAAATATTACGGCAACTATTGATACGTTCGTCGAGGAAGGGGGAGAAGTTGAAGGGGAAGTTCGGGTTGCTTTAGAACCGAAAGATTTACAAATTAAAGTTAAAGCAGATCGGGTTAATTTAGAACAGTTTTCGGGTTTACTCAAAGATGAAGGAGTAATATTTGAAGCGGGGGAAATTACGGCGAATTTAGAGAGTCGATTTCAGGATGGTTATCAGTTTTCGACGCTGCGAGGCACTCTAAATTTAGATGAGATTAAAGCGGATATTGAAGATTTAGAAAAACCCCTACGTTCTGTGGATGGACAGCTTCAATTTTCCGGGAAACGAGCAACTATTCAAAACTTAACGGGCGGGTTAGGAGATGTAGCGGCTGAGGTAAATGGTACAGTTACAGTTGCCACAGAACCGGAATTTGATTTATCAAAAACTGAGTTAAATTTAGATATTGATATTTTACCGATTGAAATTTCTAGTTTAATTGAAACAGCCGGATCTTTTCAAGCAGAACCCATTACATTACCCGTTCCTATTTCAGGGGAAATTCAAGCTAATTTTAATCTCACAAGAACTTTAGCAAATCCTCAAATTTCAGCTATTATTGCAACGACACAGCCAACACAAGTTGATCGAGTTATATTTGATAATATTGCAACAGATTTTACAGCGACAGCGGAATTAACAGAAGAGTTTGAATTAAAATCAGATCCGATTATTGCTATCGATAGTCTGGAAATTAATCCCAGTTTTGGCGGTGAAATTACCGGAGAAGGAAATATAGAGTTAACGGGATTAACACAGCTTACGTCTCAAGATAATTCCACACAAACTTCAGACGAAGATGCTGAAAATCCATTAAACCCAGATATTCAATTTGATTTAAATATTAATCGGCTGCCGGGAGATTCGTTACTTCGGACTTACGGCGTTTCCCCGCAATTTTCCATTGGTGATTTATCGGCAGATGTGACAGTCGATGGTAATGTGACGGAGTTAGAAGCAGATGCTAATTTTAATTTACCGTCGGCATCTTATCCGATTTCAGGAAAAGCAAATTTAGCCAATAATCAACTTAATTCGACGATAGACATTGCAGCAGGAACGATTGATATTACTGCGGCGCGGCAGCAACAGAATTTTACGGCTAATATTGATGCTGATAATTTGGCGTTGACACCGTTAGTCACATTGGGATTACCATTTTCCGGTTTATCCGATACGGTTAAAACTCAAGTTGCCAATATTAACTTAAATGATGGTCGTCTAAATTTAGCAGCAGATATCTCTGGTTCTCTGGATAATCTCAATCCCAATACTTTAAATGTCGATAGCGATGTGCAGGTAAGTTTAGGCGATCGTAATATTACGGCTAATGCTCAATTGAACCGAGGCAATATTAGTGCCAATTACAATACGGATGCTTTACCGTTAAATCGATTAATGGATGCGGGGTTACCTTTTGCTAATCTTGACCCTCAAACGGCGAATAACATACAAGCTTTGGACATTCAGAATGGGACAGTGACCTCGCAAGGCACGGTTAGCGGCAATTTTAACAATTTTGATAATATATTAGCAGAGGCAGGGGCAGAAGTCAACTTAGGCAATTTTGGGGGAATCATTACGGCTGAAACTCAACTCGAACAAGGTGCATTTCAAGCCAATGTTGAAACGAATTCTATTCCGCTCAATTCCTTAATTGATGAGGGTTTACCCTTTATTAATTTATCTCCAGAAGTGGTAGCACAGGTACAAAACCTAAACCTACGCAATGGTAGCATTCAAGCCAGAGGAAATATTATTGGTAATTTAGATAATATTACTGACGCTTCTGGGGATATTCAAGCACAAGTTGACTTGGGTAATTTTGGGGGAATCATTAATGCAGACAGTGAGATTAATCAAGGGAATTTTCAAGCTAATGTGGCCGCTAATTCTATAGCTTTACAACCGTTAATTAACGCCGGGTTACCTATCGCAAATCTTTCTCCCGAGTTAGAACAGGAAATTCGGGCATTAGATTTAAGAAATAGCACTTTACAAGCGATCGCCACCGCTCGGGGAAATTTAGCCAATTTAACCCCCAGTGGCATTACTTCAACCCTCGACAGTGTGGTGAATTTAGGCAATCAAGGCGGTATTGTCACGGCAACGGGCAGCGCGGCAGACGGACGATGGCAAGCCAGAGTCGAAGGAGATCAAATCGCTTTAAATCGGTTTTCTCAGTTAGTTGAATCTCAAACCCGTGATATTGCTCCTTCGATATTGACTCAAGCCGAAAATTTGCCATTATTACGGGGATTACTGAATACAGAATTACAAGCTAACGGTTCACTATCTAATTTTAATCCCGCAACCATTGAAGCAGCAGTAAATTTACGATTAACAGAATTACCTATTTTACGACAACCGTTTGAATCAATCACTCGATGGAATGGGGAACAAATCAATATCCAAAAAGCCGAAATACCAGAACAATTTGGCACATCAGGAACCATCGCTTTAGATCTACAAGGTAACGGTGTTCCGCAGTTAGGAAATCTAAATTTAGATGTAGTAGTTTCTGAGTTTGACTTTCAGTCTCCTTTAGCCCAAACTTTCTTATCTGCTTTACCTCAAGAAATTATGGCAGATGAGGGTGAAACGATTGTAGGTGCTATTAGTTTTGATGGCAAAGTAACAGGTTCTTTGCCGAATTTAAATTTAAATGGAGAGATTGACTTAGAGAATTTTGCATTACGAGAATTAGTCTTTGATTCTATGTTAGAGGGGGATATTAAGGCGCAACTGGGTGGAGGCGTTCAGTTAGATTTAGCCGGGCAACAAGATAATATTGAACTGGTCTTAAACGATCAATATTTACCCGTTTCTTTTCTATTGCAAAGAGGAGAGATCATCGCGCGAGGTCAAACTCAAGACAATAATTTAATTGTAGATATTGAACAATTTCCCTTAGGCATTTTAGGAGTTGCGCCACTCGCCTCTCAAGGAATAGGTGCAATTAAAGGAAAAACTTCTGCTAATTTAGTCATTTCAGATTTATCCACTTTAGATCCGAATCAAATAGATGTTGTGGGTACAATTAATATTGAAAATCCAGCCTTGGGATATATTAATCTCGAACAAATTCAAACCGATATTAGTTATATCGATGGTTTAGCTGAAATTAATCAAGGGGTGTTACAACTGGCTAAATTAGAAGATGGAGAAATATTACCTGGTGAAACAGAAATTATAATTTCAGCCACAGCTAATGTGGAAGAAATATTAGCACAATTACAAAGTGGCGTTGCCCTATTTTCTGAAACCAATACTGAACCTAATTCTGATATTCCGCCTCAATTTACCGTCAATATTGATATCCCCAACGGTCAATTACAAGAAGTATTAACCACTTTAGAATTATATCAAATCGAAGATTTTAGTCGCGGTATTCAGCCACCGAGTTATGCTTCATATCAAGCTGTTAAGCCTGATCTAATGAAATTTAAAAGTGCTCAAACTGTAACTTTACTGCAACAGTTACGCCGCTTAGCAGAAATTAAAGCTTTAATTCAACAGCAAGAGCAACAAGCAGAAGAAGGAGTGCCATTACCACCTTTAGAACAAGTCCAAGGAACATTTATCGCCTCATTATCCGCAGCCGGATCATTAACTTCTGGAATTACAGCAGAAGCAAATATTGATAATCAGGGAAATTGGCAATGGGGAGAATTAACCGCCGATAATTTTAAATTAGATGCTATTTTAAAAGATAATATCTTACGCATCGAACCCATACTCTTAACCGCAGGTGAAACCCTATATGATTTCCGAGGACAACTAGATTTAGCAACCCAAAAACCCTCAGGACAATTTGAAATTGAAAATATTAGTTTAACGGCGATTGAACAATACTATGATATTCCAGGAGTTGATTTAGCGGGTGACTTTAACTTAACTGCTTTTATTAGCGGTAGCATAAAAGATCCTCAAGTGAGCGGAGAATTTAATTTAGCCGATGGTTTTATTAATAATGAAGCCATAGAAGAAGCTAGAGGAAGTTTTAACTATAATGAAGCCATCTTTAGATTAGGCGGAGATTTCTTTATTGCAGAAACAGCGAATAATCCAATTACCTATGAAGCCAAAATTCCTTATCGGCTTCCGTTTGCTGAAGTTAATCCCAATAGTAATGAATTATCGGCAGAACTTGATATTGAAGATGAAGGATTTAAAATTATCAATGTACTTAATCCAGAAATTGATTGGGTAGAGGGAGAAGGAGACTTAGAGTTAAAGATAACAGGACAACTTTTGCAAAATGATAGTGGTGGAATTGATCTAGAAAATAGCCGAATTATTCCCACGGGTTCATTAACTTTACAAGATGTTGTTTTAGTAGCAAATAGTTTAGAACAATCAATTGTCGGCTTAGGCGGAACAGCAATATTTAAAGATAATTTTATTCAAGTCGGACAATTTCAAGCCAATAATAATATTAAAGATCCTAATGTAGAAGGAATTCAAGGTCAATTACAAGGAGAAAACGGAACAGGTACATTTAAACTCGCCGGAACATTACCGTTATTTCCTAAAAATCAAGTTAATCCAAATGAACCCACTTTAGGTAATTCTTTGCAGTTAGGTCTCGACAGCTTAGATTTAAATATAGACGCACTTTATAATGGTTTAGCGGAGGGGAACATTATTGTCACAGGAGCAGCTTTAGAACCCAATATTGGTGGGGAAATTGCCATTGCTCAAGCCGTAGTCACCTTACCTAGCGGTGGGGGCGGCGGTGGCGGAAATGGCGCAGGTGGGGGCGGTTTATCTCAAATTCCAATTGATATCGGTTTAAATAATTTTAAAATTAGTTTAGAAGAAAATGTCCGCATACAATCTGCACCTGTGGGTCAAATATTTGATGCACCGATATTAGATATTGGTACAGAAGGAACAATTACAGTCAACGGAGATTTAGATTCTTTAGATAGTATTCGTCCCGAAGGAGAAATTATATTAACAAGCGGTGCAATTGATTTATATACCAACCGATTTACTTTCGATAAAGGTTATCCGCAACGGGCTATTTTTACACCTGAACAAGGGCTTGATCCAGACATAGATGTTCGTTTAGTCACTAAAGTAACAGAAACAAACCGTGCGATTAATCCACCTTCTGCTATTTTTCCAGAAGAACAAAATATTCCCAGTCCCGCCCGATTTGGAACAGTCAGAACCATCCGAGTCATTGCCACCGCCAAAGGTCCTGCTTCTCAATTAAATGATATTGTGGAATTAAAAAGTTCTCCATCTCGTTCAGATACTCAACTCGTCGCTTTATTGGGAGGGAGTGTAATTGAAGGGGTGACCGGAGATAGTACTTTATTACTCGCTAATTTAGCCAGTGCTGAAATTTTTAATGAAGTTCAACGGGCTGTCACTAAAGCAACCGGCTTAAATGAATTTCGTCTTTATCCAGCTAGACTAGAAGATAATAGTTCAAGTGGTGCTTCTGCTTTGGGACTGGGGTTAGAAATTGGTTTAGATATTACAGATAATGTTTCTGCGAGTTTAACTCGTGTTTTGGCTGGCGGTCAACCCACTCGTTTAGGGGTGAATTATCGGGTGAATGACAAGTTACTATTACGGGGAGAAACCAATTTTCAAGATAGTAGTGTAGTTCGGTTTGAGTATGAGCTAAGGTTTTAAGCAGCATGAGTCATCACAAAGACACCAAGGATACAAACAGAGAGTTAAGTTTTGTGTATTTACTAATATAATATGAAAATTAGTCAATTTTTACATAGCGCAATTCTTGTTTCTGATTTAGAAAAATCGAGGTATTTTTATAGTGAAGTTTTGAATTTAAAACAAATAGAACGTTCTTTAACGTTTGCTGGGATATGGTATCAAGTTGGAGAATATCAACTTCATTTAATTGCTGCAAATCAAGTAACTTTGGATACAGTGAATGAGGAAAAGTTAGGACGAAATCGGCATTTGGCTTTTTTAATTGAGGATATTGAAGTGGCAAAGCAACGCTTAACTGATTATGATTATTCATTTCAAATGAGTTCATCCGGGCGGGCGGCTTTATTTGTTAAAGATCCAGATGGAAATATTATAGAGTTAAATCAAGCTTAATTTTATAAAAAAATTAATTAAGTTGAAAGGATGAAAGTAATTGCTTATTCTTATACAAATCCTTTATTAGAAACGGCTCCTGAAGCCCACATTTGGGGATGGGAAGTCGATCATATTTATCAAGATATTGGGCAACGACAGCAACTTGAAAAACTTTTAAAAGATTGCCAGATTCAACCTGTAGACTATTTATTAATTCGAGAATATCAAGAATTAGGTAATTCTTTAAAAGATATTAGTCAGTGTTTAAATCAATTAGAACAATTAAATATTAATATTATTGCTATTCATTCTGATATCAATTTTACCGATAAATCTATTAAAAAATCAGATATCATTCAGCTATTTACAGACATTCAACAACGTCAACGAAGCCGCTGTATTGCCCAAGGACACGCTCGAAATCGCTTAAAAGCAGCGCCGCCACCGGGAAAAGCACCCTATGGATATCGACGAGGTCAGGATAAATATATAATAGATCGTAGTACTGCACCCGTTGTCAAAGCCTTTTTTGAACGATTTTTAATTTATGGTTCGTTACGGGGTGCTGTGAGATATTTAGAGCAACGATATGGTAAAAAAATATCAGTTACAACCGGAAAAAGATGGTTAACGAATGTCGTTTATCGGGGTAATTTAAAGTATAAAAATGGCGAAACAATTACGAATACTCATCTTCCCATTATCTCAAAAGAAGAAGCAGCACAAGTTGATCGGCTATTACGACGAAATCAAATAATGCCACCCAAAACTGCCAGTGCGCCTCGTTCTTTAGCGGGTATTGTTGTCTGTAACTCATGTAATTGTTTGATGACCATTTCACGAGTTACGGCTTATCGCCAGTCTCAAGAATATCTCTATCTTCGTCCGATGAATTGCCCTCGCCAACCGAAATGTAAAGCCTTACCTTATCGTCAAGTTTTAGAAGAAACTATTACCCGTATCTGTCAAGATTTACCTCAAGCCGTTGCCGCATTAGAATTACCAAACTTTAACTCAATCAAAACAACACTTCAAGAAAATATTATTCACAAACAACAACTTTTAGAACAAATTTTCCATCTACTTGAAACTGCTATTTTAGATGAAGAAACGGCTCAACTTCGCACTTATAAGCTTCGTATCGAAATTGCTAATCTGCAAGAACAACTCGCACAGTTTCCCCCAGTTAATCTCAAAGAAACGGCTAAAGCTGTATCCTTACCTCAATTTTGGTTTGATCTGAGTGAAACAGAACGACGATTTTATTTTCGTGAATTTATTCGGCAAATTGAAATCGTTAGAAATCAGCCAGATTGGACACTCAAAATTCACTTTATTTTTTAGCAATTAGAGTAGAGACGCTTGATTAAACGCCTCCACACTACTATTAACCTCGGGTTAAGCGAATATGATCCATAATCCGCTGTTTACGTTCATCGGAATTCATAAATCCCAAAGAAGCCGAGGTAGAAGTCACATTAAACTTACCCAGACTGCGGGCAATATGTTCTTTCTTCTGCTGTTTTTCCTGTTCTGAATTGGCCATGATGATTGAATTTAATGGAAGTGAATATACAATTTATCCATATTCTATTTTCATACAAGTTGGTCACATTGATAGCGCTACGCGCTGGGAAACAGGCGATCGCGCACAGGCAACAGCAGACTATAAAAGCTTTTCAGCATTTGAAAATATTATGCCATCGATCTGTGTAGTCCGATGTAATAGAAATTTACACATCCTCTAGTTGAGTCCTAACTCCTACAGTGATAAAATTAATCGGGTAACAAAATAAATAGGGAATTGAGCGCCTGAATTCCTAAAACGGCAATTAATCCACCTGCGGCGAGTAAACTAATCGGAATTAACAGCTTTTGGAGTAACTGTAGTTTTTGTTCGAGTTCTTTTTGATAATAAGTGGCTAGTTTTTGAACCGCTAACTTGAGATGACCCGTTTCTTCTCCGGTATGAATCATTCTTAAAGCCACCCCCGGTAAACGTCCTTCTAAACTTTGCGCCAGGGTTTTGCCCGCTGGAATTTGACCCAAAGCAATCGTTAAACTGGCAGACATTTCAGATTTAGGAATATGATCTCGCACTAATTCAATGGCTGTTAAAATTGGGATACCGTAGCGTAATGGCAGTTCTAATTCTGTAAACTGTAGCATAGAACGGGCAGTTAAAATCTGACCCACTAGGGGCAAACGCACGGCAGATTGAGGCGTAATCACTGCTAAAACAATTAATAATGCCGCAATTAGGATTAAACTACCTAAAATAAATTGTGAGCTGTACATCAGTACAACACCCAACATTAACACAAAAAATAGCGTCGTCCCGGCAACCACAATCACAGAGCGAAATAGTTTTTGTTGAAATTCTTGTTCTTGGGCTGCGGTTGCTAAATGATAACACGTTTCCGGTATTTTACCCGTTTCTTGTGCCACTTGAATTAAGCAAATCGTCCACTGATCAAAACACCGGGGCGCATGGGCGAGTGCAGAGGCTAAATCCTCACCCAAAGTTGCCGCTACACTCACGCTGGTGAGGGAACGTTCTAAACGACTATCACTGTCGTTAATCATGCGCTCTAGGCTACCCGGCACCGTACAGCCAGACTCTAGCAATGTTGCAAGCAGGTAGAAGAATTGAGCCTTCTGTTGAGGGGTCATTCGCGATCGCATTTGGCAAACTAACTCCCCATCATCTCAAACTCGGATGTTTGGAGCAAGCAAAGTTTGTGATTTATTATGATTTTTTTTAAATTGTCTGTGTTATGCAAACATTACCCGACGGAAAGAATAGTGGAAATAGAGACTATGGAAGAGTTATACTTTGGGCAGGGGGAATAGACGTAGATAAAAATCAAACCTTAATTTCTTCAAGTAACGAGTAACGTGCCTATAAATAATTCTCTTAAACTATGATTATCCCTACTTTAAATTCTATTTTTATCAACTCTACAAATTTGTTTTAATCCTTGGACTAATCTTTGAATGCCTGCAATGGCTGTTTGTTGTTGTAAAGCACCATAGGCAATTCGTAAATAACATCCTGTATTCATACCAAAAGTATCACCGGGAATGACAGCAACTCTAAATTCTTTGATTAATTTTTCGGTTATTTCCATCGCGGTTAATTTTGTTTCTATCTTCAGTAAAAAATAAAATGCACCTTTTGCTGAGTTAACGGTACAAATCTCTTGAATTTTATCTAATTCATTTAAAATCATCTCTCGAACTTTAGCAATCTCTTGAATTTGATCTCGACAATCTGAATAACCTAGCTTTAATGCTCCCATTGCCGCATATTGAGAAATCACAGGAGGACAAATTGCAATGGTATCTTGGACTTTTTGAACCGCTAATAATAAATGGCGAGGAATCACCATATAACCGATTCGCCAAGAGGCAAAACCATAGGCTTTTGATAAGGTAAATAAAGAAATTGTATGATTGCTACTATCCGGTAATGCTGCCGGGGAAAAATGTTGTGCTTCATCATAAATAAAATATTCGTAAGCTTCATCTGTAATATGATAAATTTGATGACGACGGCAGATTTCATTTACTTCTCGTAAAATGCTTTCTGAATAAACTGCCCCGGTGGGATTATTGGGTGAAATAGTAACAATTGCCTTTGTTTTAGATGTGATTGCCTGTTGTATTGCTGTAATATCAAGCTGATAATTAATATCTGTCTTTACTAAAACGGGCTGACAGCTTGCCATTGTAATCGCCATTTCATGATTAAAATAATAAGGGGTTTGGAGAATAATTTCATCCCCTGGATTTGTAATCGCTAAAATAGCATTCATAAATCCCATATTGCTACCCGCCGTCACCACAATAGAGTTATTTTCTGTGATAGTAATTTGATTTTCTGTTTGCAGTTTTTGAGTAATAATATTTTTGAGTTCTTTAATTCCTTCAACGGCTTGATATTGGTGATTTTTTGGATTAGATAAAAATTGAGAAATTTGTTCAATAGCTGCCTGAGGTGGTGGATAATAAACCACACCTTGACCGAGAGAAATAGTACCCGGATGCTGGCGAATTAATCCACTAATGACCGGAATAACTGGCGTTTGCACAAACTGCATTCGAGACATCATAGTATTGATCAGCTTGAGTTGAGTAAATCGTTCTGTGATGATAACAAATCCAGTATCATAGGAAAGATTAAAATCTCTGAAGATGACCTGCTCAATGAACTTGACTTCTATTTTCACTGCCAAAACCTTTCATCGGCTGACTCGAAACAGCCGCCAGAGTTTAGCCACCCTCTCAATTGCAGTCTTGAGTGGGCTACAAATGGCAATTACCTCAACCCCGGCTAATGCTCTTCCATTTCTCGAACCCCCGGAAAAATCTTTTCCCTCTTATGACTTACTCGAAGAAGAAGATTATGCAATGTGTGCAGCGGGTTTGCAAGCTGCCGGACTTTCTGCTCAACTAACTGCTCAAGCTTGTGCCATGGCAGTACGACCCAAAGAAATCTCTACCTGCGTCACCAAAATTAATGGTGAAACTGGGCTTGCTGCTGAAGAAGCGTTACTGGGTTGTGTGAGTGTTCGTCGTCCCGAACAAATGGCCAGTTGTGTCGTTGATATTACCTTCAACCGCACTGATGCCAATCCCTTAACTGTCTTAGATAGTTGCAGTCGCAGTTTATTGCCGCAAAACCACGCATTTTGTGTATTAGGACTGACTAGCGCTACCGAAGCATTACCCGTTGCCAATGCCTTAGAAACTTGTTTAACGCCGCCAGAACAATTTTTTGATTTGAATATATAGAAGAAGGGGGAACAGGCAAGTCGGCATAAAAACACATTCGGTGTACAGACGTTCTATGGAACGTTGCTACTGTCTCCTGACTCCTGAATACTGAATACTGTCTCCTGTCTCCTGACTCCTATCTTTACATCAGTACGCTAAAATCAAAGGCACAGAATGTTTAAAATCCGTAACTGATGGAATCTCAGTCCGTAACCTCACCCACTTCCGAAAATCCTCAACCGTTGCAGAATGTCTTCCGAATTTCCCCGATTATTCGAGTAACATTAGGCAGCTTATACTTGGCGTTGATGATACCGTTGCCGTTTTTAGCCCAGGCAGTGGATGCCCCAGTTTCTCCTATTTTATTATCCGTCGGTATTGTTCTCGGCGCGATCGCCCTTTATGCCGCCCTGAGTGAAAGAGTTACTGTCGATGAGTCTAGTATTCAAGTGGGTTATCCTGGCTGGGTTCCAGGTTGGTTTCGCCGGGGTTGGTCTCTACCTTGGAATCAAGTCAAGGCCCTCAAACCCAAAACCACAGGACAAGGCGGATTAGTTTACTATTTCCTCAGTCAGTCGGGGGAAGGGTTTCTATTGCCGATGCGAATTGCTGGGTTTGCCAAATTAGTCAGAATTGTCCAACAAAAAACCGGGATTGATACCACAGATGTTCGTCCTTTGGCTCAACCTTGGATGTATATTATTCTATTTGGATTTACTGTATTTTTACTATTAATTGATGCCTGGACAATTTCTACTGCATTAACTCAGCCATTACCCTAAATTAACGCTTCCAAAAAATATTAAACTCATCGGCGAGTGATAAACTGAGATTATTCTATGTCTATCAATTGTTTTAAAAGTTTAATCAAACGATAAATTTTGGTAAAATTTCGCAGAGAATAATTCTCAATAAGAAACGGGATTGCGTTATTTCAGCTTATGTGGTATTTTAACAATCGAAGGATAAGTGTAACCACACCCCATTTGACCCCCTTCAACCTTAGAAAATTCGTAGAAATTCCTGAAACTCTTCCCTTAATCGCTATTCGCCGTTGCACTAATTTTGTCTAATCTTGAATCGCCCTCGCCTGGGAGACTTGACAAAATTCTCATGTTATGCATACCAAGAATATTGAGATGAAGTATGAAAAATTAAATCTTTTCCCTATACCCATAAATATAGATATTCTCAGAGATTATATTTTATAGAGAGACGTTTTATGAACGCCTCTCCCGTTGATAATGGTTAAACCATCACTTCTTGTTTTTGAGATTGTTGAGCCGCATACAACCGATTGAGGGCATTAACGTAAGCTTGAGCAGAAGCCACGATAATATCTGTATTTGCCGAATGACCGGAAAATACCTGGCTTTCCTGACGTAAACGAATCGTCACCTCACCAATCGCATCAATTCCTGCTGTTACCGACTGCACAGAGAACTCAATCAATTCATTCGGCACATTTACCACCCGGTTAATCGCCTTGTAAACCGCATCGACCGGGCCTGTACCAATAGCCGCATCGGTTAATTCTTCTCCCGTAGGCGTTCGTAAACTCACCGTTGCAGTCGGGCGAGAATGGTCACCACAAGAGACCTGTACCCATTCTAAACGGAACAGTTCCGGACAGGAGCGAATTTCATCATTGACAATCGCTTCTAAATCCCAATCTGTGACTTCTTTTTTCTTATCTGCTAAATCCTTAAACCGGATAAAAGCCTTATTAATTTCGTGGTCCGATAAGTCGAATCCTAATTCTTGTAAACGGGTAGAAAATGCATGACGACCGGAATGTTTGCCCAAAACGATTTGATTATCCTTCAAACCGATAGACTGAGCATCCATAATTTCATAAGTGAGCTTATTTTTTAAGACCCCATCTTGATGAATACCCGACTCATGAGCAAAAGCATTCGCCCCCACAATTGCTTTATTGGGTTGTACCAACATCCCGGTTAAATTAGATACCAAACGAGAGGTTTTATAAATTTCGCGGGTATTAATTTGGCTTAAGGGTTCCTCCGAATCTGCCGGACGACCAAAGAAAGGGTTAAAATATTGTCGCCTTACGTGCAACCCCATCACCAACTCTTCTAACGCCGCATTTCCCGCTCGTTCTCCAATCCCATTAATCGTACATTCCAGTTGCCGCGCCCCATTTTTCACAGCTTCGAGGAAGTTAGCCACAGCTAAACCTAAATCATTATGACCGTGAACAGAGATAATCGCGCTGTCAATATTGGGAACATTTTCTTTAATCCCGCGAATTAATCCCCCAAATTCCGCCGGAGTTGTGTAACCCACTGTATCGGGAATATTTACCGTGGTTGCACCCGCTGCGATCGCCCGTTCTAACACTTGATAGAGAAATTCCGGGTCAGAGCGTCCGGCATCTTCCGGGGAAAATTCGATATCCTCCACAAAAGATTTAGCATAGGCCACCATTTCTGCGGTAATGTCCAATACTTCGGCGCGGGTTTTGCGAAGTTTATGTTCTAAATGGATATCTGAAGTGGCGATAAAAGTATGAATGCGTTGGTGAGCAGCAGGTTTGACCGCATTAGCCGCCGCTTCGATATCTTTTTTAACCGCCCGCGCTAAACTACAAATCGTTGGCCCAGTTTCAGTTCCCACTGCTTCAGCAATGCGAGAAATAGCCTCAAAGTCCCCAAGACTGGCGATCGCAAATCCGGCTTCAATTACATCTACATTCAAGCGGGCTAATTGTCGGGCAACGGTGAGCTTTTCATCTACATTTAAAGTTGCGCCAGGACATTGTTCCCCATCGCGTAACGTGGTATCAAAAATGATAATCCGGTCTGAATTCGGCTGAGTTGTCATCGTCAGAAAACCTCCAATATTAATAAGATGTTGCCAATGAAATTAGTATTAAGAGTAAGTTCGATAAAATTTAGTTTCGCAGCAGAATAATACCGCCGGCTCTGACGGTGCTCCATTGCCGGAGTTTGAGTAGTAAATTCTCAGATCGAGGAAATATCATTTCAATATCTTAACTCATTTTCTACTTTTTCGATGCTGTCTCGAATATCATTTAAATCGATATAGCGGTCAGTGACGTTACGCAGTTCTCGAGCAATCATCCCTTCTGTAGAGACGACCGTAATATAGGTATTTTTGGAACGCAATAGCTCAATAGCTCGTTCAAAATCTCCATCCCCACTAAATAAAACCACGCGGTCATACTGATCGACCGTATTAAACATATCAACCACGATTTCAATATCTAGGTTGGCTTTTTGAGAATAGCGTCCTGAACTATCATCGTAATATTCTTTCAGGGTTTTTGTCCGCACGGTATAGCCCAAACTAATTAAAGCATCTCTAAAACCTCGCTGGTCTTGGGGATCTTTGAGGCCGGTATACCAAAAGGCATTGACTAAAACGATATCAGGCTGTTCTTCTATAAAATAGGATAAGACTCGTTTCGGGTCAAAAAACCAACCATTTTTTTGTTGAGCGTAGAACATATTGTTACCGTCTACGAAAATAGACAGACGGTTTCTAATATTAGACATAGAAATATATAACCTAAATATTTGTAGATAATGAATTTAATCTAAAGCTTCATTTTAGCATTCTTTAATTTGGCAAAATATTAAAATTAAACAGGAGTGAATCGTCCTTACCCGCGATCCCTAATACTTTTTTCCTAATAGAAAGCCATAACTTGCCTTTGGTTTAATGAAAAGCTGTTTAAATCATAGAAAATATTAAGCAATAAAGCTTTTCAGAACTACTTAAGTTCTCAGGAATTTAATGAATTTGATAATTAATCTATTAGGCAAAAATATTACCTAGATAGAGTAGACAGTTTAATTTAATTAAGATGAATAAGGATTTGTTTGAGTGAGTCAGGTAAGGGATTTTTTTCAATATTAACGGCAGAAATATTTATAAAAATACGGCACAGTTTTGAGAACTAAATCACCTTAACTCAGGAGTAAAATCCCTGCTGCATTGAACTAAAATTCCTCATCTATAACCTCTCTTTCGACCCATTATCTTCCGACCTGATGGCAAGATAGATATAACGAGAGAAGTTAAACTCTCAGGGCTACGTATTTTCTATAATAAGATTAAGTACAATATGACTTGACTCTAGTATACCGTTTCGTGACCCTGATCAAAACACCTGATTTTTATTCAGTAATTTAGATTAAGCTTTCTGGCTTTCCATTGCCCAACGCGCCAGTTCTGTCCGATTATGGAGGCCCGTTTTACTTAACATATTGCTCACGTGGCTTTCAATGGTGCGTTGACTGACTTTCATAATTTTGGCAATTTCTCGATTTGCCATACCTTGAGCCACTAATTGGACAACCTTTAGCTCTGTTGGTGTCAGCTCAACATCGCGGCGTACCTGAATCACGGGAGTCCCTTCCATTCCAGCTTTGGGGCGCTTAATCAAGCGTGAGGCTTGTCTGAGTGAAGATTCAACTTGAGCCACAAGTTCTTCGGGTTCAAAAGGTTTAACAATATAAACATCGGCTCCTGTATTTAAGCCTTTGACTTTATCTTGACTTTGTCCTTTAGCAGAGAGAAATAAAACCGGAATCCATTCTGTATTGGGATCATCTCGAACAATCTTAACCAGGGTGTAACCATCCATCTCCGGCATCATGATGTCACAGATAATCAAGTCAGGTACATCATTATTCTGGAGTAGATCGAGCGCTTTTACGCCGTTTTCAGCGGTCACAACTTCATAGCCACGAAATTCTAGATAATCTCGAACAAGTAAGATTAAATTGGGGTCATCATCGACCAGCATGAGCCGCCGTTGCTCTCCATCATTGAGTTCTTTCATCTTGATAGTCCGTTGAACAAATCCCGCAAAGTTAAATAGTGATTACTGTAATCGTATTGTAATGAAGCCAAAAGGTAGAGCGGGGTTATCCACCTCTTAGTTGAAGTCGTCGAAGAAATACCGAGATACTTCCGTAGCCATAGGATACCCGAATAGTTGACTTCTATCTGCTTTTTTATATAAAGCTTCGAGAACATTCATCAATTAATCGATCCATGGGTCAAATTAAAAATAAGTGATATGGGTCAAAATCCCTGTCTACTCATTACGATGTAATCAATTAGGTTGAGCTTTAGATCGATTATATCAAAATTTATTTTTTGTACAGGGCATCAATAAAGCAGAGAGCCTATGTTTCAGTCGCAGTTGGGATCATCGGTAAAGGACGCTGTAAAATAGCGTACTCCTCAACGACTTTATTGCCCAACAGATGTTGTTGAATAATTTGCTCAATTACTGGTATCGTTGCTGAGTGATACCAAACCCCATCCGGATACACCAATAAAATCGGGCCATCACAACAGACTCGTAAGCAATTAGCTTTCGTTCTAAAAATACAACTGGGGCGTTCTTTTGTGGGCCCTTCGAGGTTTAATTCTTTCAAGCGTTGTTTGAGATAATTCCATGCTTCTAGACTGGCTTGTTTAGAACAACATTTCGGTTTAGTTTGGTCGGCACAGATAAAAATATGACGCTGAATTTGATCTAAACTTAAAGCCGCTACAGCCGTTTGTGCCGGGCAATATTGAGGCGTGTCTGAAAGATTGGGATTCGTCATTTGTGATTAGATTGCAGTGGCGGGCCTGTGGGCGCGTGATCGTTATTTTTCATTTGTTCAAAGGGTTTGACTCCCAGTCCTACTGGTTCTACTCAGTACATTTGCTGATACACACTTCAGTTGGCGTTAATGCGCTTAGGCAAAGGTGAAAACAACTGTTATGGACTGTAACCCGTAACCCATAATCAATGACGAATCACTAACCCTTAAGTTTACCCTAATTTGAAGAGTTCGGGAACCCGTACTGATAGAGTTGTTGCCATGAACTGGCTCTGTTCGCTAAATTAGCACTCAGGAGTTAAGAGTGCTAACTGTCTAACCGTATGGCAACGGTGCCGATTAAAAAACGTCACTGAAGAGATGCGGTTTGCACCGATGTGCAATTGCTCCTAACCCATTCAACTTATCAATCAGGAGGTTTAGCCCATGGCTGCTGTATCCCTAAGCGTTTCAACTGTACAACCTTTAGGCGATCGCGTTTTCATTAAAATTAGCGAGTCTGAAGAAAAAACAGCCGGTGGAATTTTATTACCCGATGCGGCTAAAGAAAAACCCCAAGTCGGGGAAATTGTATCCGTTGGCCCCGGAAAACGCAACGATGACGGCTCTCGCGCTGAATTGGATGTCAAAGTCGGTGACAAAGTGCTTTACTCCAAATATGCCGGAACTGATATTAAACTCGGTAGCGAAGAATATATCCTACTGGCTGAAAAAGATATTTTAGCTGTTGTTAACTAGAAGCGCTCTTGAAGCCGCAAGATTGACAGCACTTAATTTTCTATTGTTTAAGACTTCAGTTGTGAAGTCATTACTCATACACCCATACAAAATTCAGGACAAAACACACTATGGCTAAGCGCATTATTTACAACGAAAATGCTCGTCGTGCCCTTGAAAAGGGAATGGACATTCTCGCAGAATCTGTTGCCGTAACTCTTGGCCCCAAAGGTCGTAACGTTGTACTCGAAAAGAAATTTGGTGCCCCTCAAATTGTGAATGATGGGGTCACCATTGCCAAAGAAATTGAACTTGAAGATAATGTTGAGAATACTGGGGTCTCTCTGATTCGTCAAGCCGCTTCCAAGACAAATGACGCAGCGGGAGACGGAACTACAACTGCAACAGTACTGGCTCACGCTATTGTTAAAGAAGGCTTACGCAACGTTGCGGCCGGCGCTAACCCGATTGAACTCAAGCGCGGAATTGATAAAGCAACTACCTTCTTAGTTGAAAAAATTGCAGAACATGCCCGCCCCGTAGAAGATTCTAAAGCCATTGCTCAAGTGGGTTCAATCTCAGCCGGAAACGATGAAGAAGTCGGTCAGATGATTGCTGATGCGATGGATAAAGTCGGTAAAGAAGGGGTCATTTCTCTTGAAGAAGGGAAGTCTATGACCACTGAATTGGAAATCACCGAAGGGATGCGGTTTGATAAAGGGTATATTTCCCCTTATTTCGCCACTGATACCGAACGGATGGAAGCGGTTTTAGAAGAACCTTTAATTCTGTTAACCGATAAGAAAATCAACTTAGTTCAAGATTTAGTCCCTGTCCTCGAACAAGTTGCCCGCGCCGGTAAACCTTTGATGATTCTGGCTGAAGATATCGAAAAAGAAGCCTTAGCCACTTTAGTGGTAAACCGTTTACGGGGTGTGCTAAATGTAGCTGCGGTTAAAGCGCCTGGATTTGGCGATCGCCGTAAAGCCATGCTTGAAGATATCGCAGTTCTGACTGGTGGTCAAGTAATTACTGAAGATGCAGGCTTAAAACTCGAAACCACTAAGCTAGAGATGCTCGGTACAGCTCGTCGCATCACAATCACTAAAGACAATACTACTATTGTTGCAGAAGGTAACGAAGCGGGTGTTAAATCTCGTTGCGAACAAATTCGTCGTCAGATGGATGAAAGTGACTCTTCCTACGACAAAGAAAAACTGCAAGAACGTTTAGCCAAATTATCCGGTGGGGTTGCGGTTGTTAAAGTGGGTGCAGCCACTGAAACTGAAATGAAAGACCGTAAACTGCGGTTAGAAGATGCCATTAACGCCACTAAAGCCGCAGTTGAAGAAGGAATTGTTCCCGGTGGTGGTACAACTTTAGCTCACCTCGCCCCGCAAGTGGCAGAATGGGCCAATAGTAACCTCAAGAGCGAAGCCTTAACCGGTGCATTAATCGTTTCTCGGGCGCTATCTGCTCCCCTAAAACGAATTGCTGAAAACGCCGGAGAAAATGGTGCAGTTGTGGCTGAGCGCGTTAAGGAAAAAGACTTTAACGTGGGTTACAATGCCGCAACGGGTGAATATGTTGACTTGTTTAATGCAGGTATTGTTGACCCAGCGAAAGTAACTCGTTCTGCTATTCAAAACGCAGCGTCTATTGCTGGGATGGTCTTAACTACCGAATGTATCGTGGTTGATAAGCCAGAACCCAAAGATGGCGCTCCCGCTCCCGGCGGCGGCATGGGTGACTTCGACTACTAAGTCTTAAACCCGTCATGATTTATAATCGGTTGATCAATTAACCGAAAACTCCTAGGGTGCGTCTGTCGGATGCACCCTAAAAACTAACAATAAAAATGATTAATTTATAATTATCTAATTGCTCTTTTTGCCATAAAATCTAGCAGAATACGTTGGTGAGGACGACCTAATAATCGTACCATTCCTGCTTTCTGAGAATAGCATTTTCCGGCTTTAATTTCTTCAGGCGTAATTAACCCCATATCCCAACCTTCATTGAGGGTTAACTCTTCTAAACTGACGGTAAGACAGCCTGAGAAAATATAGCGAATTACATTAGTTTCTCTATCTTGACAAAATTCCGTCAGTTGCGCTGCATCATAACCAATTTCTTCCTTTAATTCTCTTTGCAAGGCAACCCGTGGACTTTCACCTATTTCAATATGTCCGCCAAATAATCCCCAAACCCCAGGATGAGCAATTCCGGGGATATCGTCGCGAAGTTGCATTAAAAACTGATCTTCTTGGTAAAGAATAGCCAACGCTACCTCTATAGGTGTATTTTTTGTCATGTTAACTTATCAACTAAAAGCTATATTATTCCTTTTTATTAATAACAGTAAATTAACTGAATTTAGATAAAAATTTTAGTTTAAATTAAAATAATACAGATAACAGCAGATTTTAAGCATCACTATTTAAAGCGTTTAAAATATCCTGTTGAACCTGTTTTGCAGTTTGATTGCCGTTAATTTCTAATAAACGATTGCGAAAACTATAATATTCTAAAATAGGCATCGTTCGTTGCTCAAACAGTTCAAGACGGCGTTGAATAATATTGGGTGTATCATCTGTGCGGGCACGTTGTAAAGAACGACTTTTCAAAATAGAAGAATCAACTTTCAGATAAATTGCCCAATCTAAACGTTGTTGTAAATCTTCTAGTAAAAAATCGAGTTCTTCAGCTTGAAATGCGGTGCGAGGATAACCATCGAGTAACCACCCAGATTCTACATCTGGCAGAAGTAACGAGTGGCGAATAAATTCTATCATTATTTCATCAGGCACCAATTCCCCCGTCAGAACATAAGGTTCAGCTTTTTGACCGAGTACAGTTTGATTTGCAATCGCGGTTCTGAGGATGTCTCCAGTTGCAATTAATGAAATTTGGAGATGGTTAGAGATCCAGTTAGCCTGAGTTCCTTTTCCTGCCCCTGGGCCTCCTAATATGACCAATCTCACGTTATCAGACTCCGATTGTAAATTTAACGATCACAATGATTAAAGCTGATTATATCACTAACCCGAGCCCATCTAATATTTGAACTGTCATCGATTTAGACGAAATTGAGTAATAGGTTAATAGTTATTGATGACGAAGTGTATTGCGATATAACTCACCGTTGACTTAATCTATTAAAAAATCACATCATCATGACTACTCCCCACAATCACTATCAACCCATAATTTATATGATCAAGCTTCTACTTTTTCCGGGTCTATTTTCTCTGATAGCATTTCTGAATAACTTTGATGATTACGATCAAAGTAGATCAGCTCAATTTGAGATTGAGAATAATTCAATGAGGATTTTGTTTTCTTTGTATTTTTCTCTAATGCAGAAAGGGGTAATGAAACAGGCCATAAGAAACTGGCTATAATCAACACCATCCAAGAGGCTCGATCAGAATTTTTTGTGGTTGGATCTTGAATAAATCGTTGAAGATATTTCAAAAAAACCACGCTAAAAGTTAGGCTGTAACTACCCAGGATAAAGGTTGTAATCATAGTCTTCTGCTTTTTGTAAAGATTTAACAATGATGAGAGGGTTTAGATCAACGGTAGATGAACCTGAAACTTGAATTCAATGCATTGCCTGATTTTACTCTACTTTACTAGCAACATATTGAGTTGACATCCGTTAATCTACTGTTATTATACCTAACATTTCAATTTTTTTTTGCATAATTTTACGCAATCTAGAAAACGTCTAGTTTCTAAAAGGTGATCCGGCACATAATCAACGCACTAATCAGACCGACTGCATCCGCGCACAAAGCCGCCAGTAATGTATAACGAGTATTAAGAATACCGATACTACCAAAATATACAGCAATTACATAAAAAGTTGTTTCGGTTGATCCCTGCATTGTACTTACAAGATAAGCCAAAAAACTATTGGGATTTTGTTCGACAATTTCAGACATTAATCCAAATGCACCACTGCCTGAAAGGGGGCGAATTAATGCCATCGATAAGGCTTCTGTCGGTAAGCCAATTTGAGTGGTTAGGGGTGATAAAATAGCCGCAATTAAATCTAATGTGCCGCTAGCACGAAACATGGCGATCGCCACAAAAATGGCTACCATAAACGGGATAATTCTCACCGCAACATGAAACCCTTCTTTTGCTCCTTCTGTTACGGTTTCATAAACTGGAATTCCTTTAAAATAGCCAAAGAGTAAAAATCCACAAATCAGTACAGGAATGATGCCATTGGAGATTTGTTCAAAGGTTTGAGTCGAGAGAAGGGTTTGGCGTTCTGTTTGGGTAAGCTGATGAATAATGGCGATGCTAAAGGCAACAATTAAACTGATAAACAGCAATTTAGCAATTTTTGAAGGGGGATGAGGATGCTGTAACTGCGCTTCTGCAATAGATTCTTCTGTTTCATCACTTTCTACTATTTCTGTTGAATTGAAGTCAGGATTTAATTCAGAAATTGATTGACGACTAGCCAACAATTTTGATACGATAATTGCAGTTAAACTGGAGCAGATTGTCGCCAATAAGGTGGGTAATAAAATAGCGGCTGGATTGTTTGCCCCGGCACTGGCGCGAATGGTAATCACCCCAATCGGAATTAACGTCACCGAAGACGTATTAATTGCCAAAAACAAAATCATCGCATCGGTTGCTATGCCTGGATGAGGATTTAATTTATCTAATTCTGTCATCGCTTTTAAGCCGAGGGGTGTGGCGGCATTCCCCAACCCCAAAGCATTAGCCGCCATATTCAATACCATCGCAGACATGGCGGGATGTTCTGGGGGGACATCAGGAAATAATCGAATCATCACAGGACGAATTAAACGGGCGATCGCTCTCATCCCACCTGCGGCTTCCACCACCTGAATCAGACCTAACCATAATGCCATCCCCCCAATTAAACCAATTGCCAGAGTGACTGCGGTTTCTGCCGCTTCAAAGGATGCTGTTGTCAGATCTCCTAGATTGCCTTTAAACGCAGCCACGACGGTTGCCAAGACAATCATCATCAGCCAGATTATATTGATAGGGGATTGATTACGAGTCATCTTAGATCTACTGTAGACACCCTATAAGCGCAAACAGTATACCACGCACCAACAAACCGTGAGCGCTGAAAAATAGGTTGCAGATCGGTATGAATTTTGAACCGTTTTTTCGGTCAAATTGACGAGCTAATGATAAAAATGATACAGAGACTGTTAATCTATAAATTTATAAGTTTATAAAAATTCCTATTATGACAAAGATTTCGAGAAAAGTTAAATCAGTAAAACCGTAATCATACTGATACTTAATCAAAAACGTGTAATAAATGCTACATTGGTGTAGAGATTCGCGTGGCGATTTGATAGTAAGTATAACCTAACCACAGCAAAAATAGCAATATTTTATAATGAAAAAACTCCTAATAAACAGTGTATTTACAATTAAGGACTTAATAAAAATATCGATAATTTTTAGATCAAAGACTAAGCTTATTTAAATAACAATCTATAATGCTCTGGCACTATGCAAAATCTTGCTATCGGCAACAGTGGGAATAAATACTTATTGTATAAAGCTTTACGAATTCTTCAACATAGGCGATCTGTAACAATACCAGCGCGACCTGCTGTAAAATTGCTAAAGCCTAAAAAAATAATGAGAAATAAACTTACTATTTTTTAGATTATTTAACCCTCTATAATCCCTCTGAATACTATTTAATTAAGTCTGAATTATTTAATTATTAATTACCTCAACATTTTGAGCGGCTTCTATCCAACTATTAAATAACGCTTGATTTTGTTCGACCCATTCTTCGGCATGACGACGAATATCTTCAGGTTTATTTTCACCTTGTTGAATCAAATCATTTTCGGCACTAATATCTTCAACTGGAATTTGAACCAATTCAAACAACCGTTTTGCTGCGGGGTTAGCTGCTATAAATTCCTGATTTACTAATATCGTTACTTGATCGAGCAGTAACCCTAAATTTTTGCCATCTACTGAAGTATCTGTTTCTGTGTATTGTGCTAAATCTTCAGGTAAATCAGTATAAGGAACGACCAACGAAGTGACATCTTCACCCTCTTTTAAGACAGAACTGAGCCACATAGGAGTCCAAGTATAGAAAAGTATTGGTTCCCCTTGTTTGTAGCGCACAACAGCATCTGCAATTAGGGCAAAATAGCTGCCAGTATCTTGTTCTACTGTATCTTGCAACCCATAAACATTAATATGATGCCGAATGACTTCTTCACAACGCCAACCCGTATTACAACCCATTAAATTCGCTTTGCCATCCCCATCAGAATCGAAGAGTTTAGCAAGTTCTGGGTCTTTAAGTTGCTCTAGGTTAGTGATATTATATTCCTGTGCAGTTTGACGATCAATATTATAGGATTGTTTGACAGTCTCAACAATAGTCCCAACAGCTTCTAACTTCTCTATCCCCCTAACATTTTTCAAGAATTCAACATGACCTATACGGTAGTGGGCGGCAGTGAAATCCAACTCTTTGTTGGCGATCGCAATATACATTGCAGAGTAGTCAAGTTCTTTGATATCTTCTGTTTTATATCCTAGTTTTTCTAGTCCAATATTAACGATTTCAGCTTGAAATTTTTCTTCTTGTAGACCGACAGCAGAACTCACTGTAATTCCTTGACCCGGTAATCCTTCCCCAGAATCAGTTGATGTAGAATTGTCGGAATTAGAAGTGGGTTGACAAGCGATTAAACCCATTAAACTAGCAGCCAGAACGGTTGTGTATGTGAGTTTTTTTAGGGAAAATTGCAGATTTATATTTCTCATTTATATTTCTCAATCAAATCGTTTGCTCGTCAATTCTGACTGACTCATAGATTTTAGAGCTAATCTATCATAGAAATACAATATCACTTCTTAATACTGCTGGCATCTAATGGGCAGTAATACTGCTAGATATCGCCTCAGACATATTATAAATTAGATGATTCTCACTCCGGGGCTAATTTGATTGACTGACTTTGATTAAAAGATTAACCACTCCAATATTTTAATAAGATTTCTATTTTATATAAATACTTAAGAGACGTTTATCTAAAACGCCTCTATCAATAGTTTTACGCCGAAGCTAATACAGCCGGAGGTTGATAAAATGTTGGCATTGTCACCTGACGTAAAGTGGTTGAGCGTCGGAAAATTAACGATTTTGGCCCAATGGCTTGTACCATCTTGCGAGTTATTTTCTGAATAATTTTAGGGGCATTATTCATCCATTTAAGATAGCCCACCCCCAGAGAATATAAAGATTGATCGACTAAATTTTGATCAAAACATCGCTGCCAAACTCTCAAGGCTTCGGTTAAGTTTTGACGGTCTATCCATGCTTCAGCAAACCAGAAATATTGAATCCTCAGTAAAGCTTTTCTTTCTGGTGTTAACTGATCGGTTTGACTTAATAATTGTTGTAATCGAGGTAAGCATTCTTCATGGGATTTTAAATGTTCCACAGAACCCGACTGACTGCCTAAAGAAACATATTGAGGTTTACGCCAAAAACAGTCAGGATAAGGAAACCAACTATAATTTAACCCAAAAATAACAGCCCGTAAATGATATTCCCAATCATCCCAACCTAAGTTTTCAGGGTTCCATGATCCGACTTTTTCTAAGGCAGGTTTACGCCAAATCGGACTTGTGGTTTGCCAAGGAACATCTCGGGCTAAAAATCGATCTAAATCTTCTTGTTCTGTTTCTAAATTCCAAATAATATCAGTATCTCCGGGTAGTTGATAAAATACCATACAAGGAAATACTCCAAAATCAAGATCACGATGTTGTTCCATTAAACGATAACGATTTTCTAAAGCCGAAGCCGCTAAACAATCATCAGAATCAAGATAAATAATATAGTCTCCATTCGCGATCGCCACACCTTTATTACGGCTGTTAGCAGCGCCTGAACCGGCTTGAGGTTGTCGGATATAACGAATACGTGGATCGGTTTTGATGCGTTGTTGCACCATTTCTTCAGTGCCATCATTAGAACCATCATCGACAACAACAGCTTCCCAATTTTCAAAGGTTTGCTGTTGAACTGAATCTAATGTTTGTTGTAAGAGGTCTCGACGGTTGTATGTGGGAATAATAACCGAAATGCTAGGGGCGTTCATAGGGGGTCTGTAATGAAGTGAATTGAAACGTGAGTGAAGCTATCTACGTTATATCTTATGCACCACCAAAGGAACAAACTGTGACTGAGATCAATACATTATTACTATCAATGGCAGACGGGGGAAATGGCGCAGATCGGGCTGCCTATCGCCTGCATCAAGGCTTACAACGTGTTGGAACTTCCTCTCAGATGTTAGTTCACACCTCCGCCACTCGCGATGCAAATGTTCATACGTTGCAAAGTTCAACGCAAAAAGTAATTACCCGTTTAAATTTAGCCGAACGGTTTGATGGCTTACCTTTGCAAGCTTACCCGCAGCGCGATAAAAGTATCTTTTCTCCCCAATGGTTACCGAGTTCTATCCCGGCTAAAGTCAAGCAACTTCAACCCGATATTATTAACTTGCATTGGGTATGTAAAGGCTATCTTAAAATTGAACATTTCCGGCAATTTTCCCAACCGTTAGTCTGGACAGCCCATGATATGTGGCCGTTTACGGGGGGATGTCATTATACGCAAGAGTGCGATCGCTATATGAAATCTTGTGGGGCTTGTCCACAACTCAAGAGTGATAAAGAAAATGATTTATCCCGTTGGGTTTGGCAACGTAAAGCTAAAGCATGGCAAGATCTTAATCTCACCCTTGTTACTCCCAGTCAGTGGTTAGCCGACTGCGCTAATTCGAGTCCGTTATTTCAGGATAAACGCATCGAAGTCATACCCAATGGCATTGATTTAAGCATTTACAAGCCGATGGCACGGGCATTAGCACGGGAACGCCTGAATTTACCTCAAAATAAACATTTAATCCTGTTTGGGGCAAGGGCAGCCGATGAAAAACGCAAAGGCTTTTATTTATTACAAGCTGCATTACAACAGTTAAGTCGTGAGAAATGGCAAGACAAAATTGAATTAGTGGTATTTGGTTCAGTCGATAGTCAAATATCCTCAGAATTAGGTTTCCCGGTTCATTCCTTAGGCAGATTAGGAGATGATTTATCTTTGGCGTTAATTTATGCCGCAGCCGATGTATTTGTTGCCCCTTCTTTGCAAGATAATTTACCTAATACAGTGGTTGAGTCTATTGCTTCGGGGACTCCTTGCGTAGCGTTTAAAATTGGGGGAATGCCCGATATGATTAAACATCAATTCAATGGTTATCTTGCCCAACCGTTTGAAGTAGATGATTTAGCAAATGGAATTGATTGGGTCTTATCAGATAAAACTCGTCATCAACAACTTGGCGCGACTGCCCGTCAAATAGCCAAAGCTGAATTTTCTTTAGAATTACAAGCCCGTCGTTATTTAGAACTTTATAGAGAGTTATTGCAAGACTCGCCACTTTCTCAACATAGAATATAATAGGAACAGGAAAGCAATCAACGAGCGACACATTTACCAGTTTTACAATCTTTTGAAAATTCAATGAAGTCGTTATGAATACACCTCGTGTTGCAGCTATTTTAAGTTGCTTTAACCGCAAACAAAAAACCCTTGCTTGTTTAGCCGCCCTCTATCAACAAAATAAATTACCAGAGATACAATTGGATGTTTATTTAGTCGATGATGCCAGTACGGATGGTACAGCCGCAGCCATTCAACAAACTTATCCAGAAGTTAAAGTAATTCCGGGAACAGGTGGCTTATTTTGGAATGGGGGAATGCACCTAGCTTTTGGTCAAGCAATTGCCATAGGTTACGATTATTATCTGTGGTTAAATGATGATACCTTACTCTATCCAACGGCTTTAGAAACACTACTCGAAACAGCGACAACTTTAGCGGAAAAAGGAGAACGTCAAGCCATTGTTGCCAGTTCAACTTGTAACCCTGAGACAGGCGAATTAACCTACGGTGGTGTCGTTCATAACAGTTGGTGGCATCCTTTGAAATTTAAATGTATTCCTCCCACCGATACGCCTCAACGTTGCGATACGATGTATGGAAATTGTGTATTAATTCCGCAAACAGTTGTCTATCAATTAGGCAACTTAGAATCAGAATTTACCCATTATGCCGGAGATTTTGACTATGGTTTACGGGCATATCAACAGGATTGTTCCGTTTGGGTTGCACCGGGATATTTAGCAACTTGTTATCGAAATCCGCCAGAAGAAAGTATTTGGCAGAGTCAGAAAATGTCATTAAAAGAACGGTTTAAAAAAGTATTTCAACCCAAAGGATTACCCCCTAAAGAAGCGATGATATTTGCCCGTCGTCATGCTGGCTTTTTATGGTTTTTCTATTGGGTTTTACCTTATATTCGGCTATTTTTTGTTTCAACATTTAAATCTTCTAAAAAGTTAGAAACATCTGCTTAGAAGAGAATGGATGTTTTGTAGGGTGGGTTTAACAATAACCCACCATCCCCAATTTTATAGTAAAATAATTTTTATCGATTTCACCGAATCAATAAGTTTTCGGGACGTAGCCAAACTGCTTTCAAACAATTTTCTTCAACAACTGCAACACTATTAGAAGCAAATTCAATCGCTTTAGAACTTGGTGAACTTTTTTCTTCTCCTATACATACCCACCCCGTACTTGAATTAACAAGAATTTTCCATTCCCCCAGTCCAGCTATTTGTTCTGAAATCTGGGGTGTTATTTCTTCCAATTGAACAAATAAACTGCCTCGTATATAATTCGGAGGAGATATTTCAGATAATTGCCAAGATTGGTATGGACAGTAACCCCATACATTCAAAACATGACCTTTTTTGTCAATCGTTAATTGTAAAGTATCGATTACTAAAGAAGTAATTCCCAGTCCTGATTTAGGCGAAAAACTAAATGCATAATCTTGTTGAATGTACAGTAACTTTCCAATGAAAATATTGTCTGTTGGAAACCAGTAAAATATCATTATTTTCTTCTTCCTACAAAATTAAAGAACAGGTTTTAGGATAGGTTTAGTAATAACTCACCATCCCAAATTTTTAGGATCTGGAAAAGTAACCATCCAACCGACTCACAATCTTATCTAGGAAACCATTCTTCATCTAACGCTTGTTCTAGAGAAATATCAGCATCTACAGGAAGCTTAAATAGTTTAGAAACAGATTTTACAGCAGTAGAATAGGCTTTATCATAAAATATTTCTAATTGAGGACGAAGACTAGGACTATCTTCTAAAATATCTTGAATTTGAGTGCGGAAGTTAACTACCTCAGCCATCCAATGATTCCGAGTTCGTTCTTTCTCCGTTTCCCAATACGCTAGTTTGAGTAGATGTTCTAAAAGACGAGTTAAAAGACTTAATAATGCTCGTTTTTCGCTTTTTCCCATACTTTCTATTTCATCAATCAGATTTTCCCAGTCCACCTGACTAAACTCACGACTTTGTAACTGCTTTACCGTATCTTCTATCCATTGAAGATAGTCAGTATGATAAAGGTTGTATGTTTTCATTTTGACCTCTGTCAGTTTGCAATATCTACGTCAACATTATTCTTCCAAATATTCTAATGCGGCTTTACGATCTAATAAAGGAGTCAGCTTGGCTTCATTCATTGCTTGGTTAAGACAATAATCTTCTGATTTTTCCAATAATTCATTTGAGGATCTTTTTTCTTCTGGGAATAACTGTCTCCAAAGTTAAATTGGAATAACCACAGCTTTTGGTTTACCATTTTTATCAGTGATATACTCAATTTCAGACATATTAATTAATTCTCCAATATATTGATAGCGTCAAAGAACGTTTCACCAATAACCTTAAGCTGTAATCGGTGACGGGTGGGGTAATAACCGTTCTAAAATCTGCTTTAAAACCATCGCTGTCCATTCCACATCGGCCAGAGTGGTTTGCTGTCCTAAGGTTAATCGAATTCCTCCTAAAGCAGTATTTTCGTCATATCCCATCGCTGATAAAATCGGACTAGGACTTAACTTTCCACTGTTACAAGCAGATCCGGCACTAATCCCAATTCCAGCTAAATTAAGCTGACGGACTAACGTTTTTCCGGTAACTGTTGGCGGGGTTTGAGAACTATTAGGAACTAAACAAAAACTGACATGATGGGGTAAACGATGTAACCGATCTCCGGTGGGAATTAAATTAGGAACATCTGCCAATAAATCAAATAAGCGATCGCGTAATTGGATTAATCTTGGAGTTTCTGTTTCTATTTCTTTCGCCGCATATTCAGCCGCTACCCCAAACCCGGCAATATTCGGTACGGCTTGAGTCCCTGAACGGTGTTTAAACTCTTGACCCCCGCCTGCCAATAATGGCATTAATTCTATCCCATCTCGAATATACAGCGCCCCTGCGCCTTGAGGGCCATAGATTTTATGGCTAGATAAAGATAACAAATCAACAGGCAGTTTTTGCACATCAACCGGAATTCGTCCCGCCACCTGAACTGCGTCCGTATGGAATAAGATATTGTGAGAATGGGCAATCTGACCCAACGCTTCAATCGGTTGTAAAGTCCCCACTTCACTTTGACCATAGATCACCGATATCAGCACGGTATCGGCTTCAATAGCAGCCTTTAAATCCAGTGGATGTACCCGTCCCTGTTTGTCCACAGGAAGTCGTGTCACACGCCAGCCCGAAGCTTCTAAACGCTTTACAGGTTCTGCGATCGCAGAATGTTCTACACTAGAAATAATGATATGTTGGGGGGTATTGTACTGACGAGTGATTCCCCAAATTGCCAGATTATCCGCTTCTGTTCCCCCTGAAGTAAACACAATAGACTCTGGCGGGGCATTAATTAAATCTCCCACCTGTATTCTGGCTTTTTCAATCACAGTTGCAGCCCTATTCCCCCACTCATGTAAACTCGAAGGGTTGCCCCATTGTTGAGTGAGTAAGGTTTGCATAGCTGCGATCGCTTCTGGACGAGAGGGAGTGGTAGCGCTATAGTCGAGATAAATTTGCATGAATCAGCAATACCTGATAAAGGTTAAAATTCAATTCTTTTTGTGATGGGCCGGAACTTTTTAGGGGTAATGGTCTTCTAGGAAGTTGAGGGCAATGCTAAATTCCAGGTTTACAGACGTTGTAGTCCTCATGGGATAACACTTTCTGGGGAACTAGGAAATTGCCGCTATCTTGACACAATAATCGATAATTGCGAGTCACCGGAATACTAATAATAAAACGATTATGGCGCAGGCGCTTCCCTCCAAAGTCACGGTAACTTCTTTGTTGATTTAGTCCATTGATAATATTGCGGGCTTTCAGCACCACATAATCTGGTAAACCTCTGAGGTCAATCAGATCTTGCTCGAAGGAAGCTTCCCAAGCTTGTTTTTGATGGCGTTTTTCTACCAACGCTAAGGCATGAATTTCTTCTGCCTCCTGCTTTTGTTTGCAGTGATGGCAGACTTTACCGTAGCCTTTGTGGCCACAGGGGAACGTTCGTTTTCTTCTAGGCATAGCACAGCAGTGAGGGATTTGACCCAGGTCTGTGAACAAAATTGAGATGCTGACGGCATTGGTAAATGGTCTTGCCGCTTGAGTGTGTGTAAGAGGAGTGTCACGGAAGTTGAATTAAGGGTTACTTAACAGATTACCTGTTTGGAAGGAACTCTTCCAAATACAATCTTTTATTTATTGTACGAAGATTAGCTCAGACTCAAACAGGGAACTCTACAAATAGTATGTTGAGTATTTCTGAGAATTATGAAACCCAATCGATCTCGGCAGCATCAGGCCAATAGTTCATCAAAAAGAGTTGTTTTCTGGGTCAGTTTGGCAAGCTTATTAATTTTGGCCAGTATATTAACGTATTGGCGAATAAAACAGGATCAAACTTCAATTCAACCTCAAGCTGATCCACTCCCTCAAGATCGGTTCATTCAAGTTTATTTTAATCAGTCGATGGCCGCTGTCTATGCTGATCCATACCGTAATCAACCTCGCTTAGGAGATGATTTAGAACAGGTTATCGTAGATACTATTGCGGCGGCTGAGTCAAGCGTGGATGTGGCAGTTCAAGAATTGCGCCTGCCTAAAATAGCGATGGCTTTAGCGGAACGTCATCAAGCTGGGATTAAGGTTCGGGTGATTTTAGAGAATAATTACAGTCGTCCCTGGAGTGATTTTACCGATCAAGAAATTAAGCAACTTTCAGACCGAGAAAAGAGTCGCTATTCAGAGTTTTTTCAACTGGCGGATATTAATCAAGATGGCAATTTAAGTCCGTCAGAAATTCAACAACGAGATGCACTGTTGATTTTATTCAATTCAAGAATACCCTGGATAGATGATACGGCGGATGGTTCTAAAGGAACAGGTTTAATGCATCATAAATTCATTGTAATTGATGGTAAAACTGTTATTGTTAGTTCTGCTAATTTTACTTTAAGTGGTATTCACGGTGATTTTAGCCAACCGGGTAGTCGAGGAAATGCTAATCATATATTGATTATTAATAGTGCTAAATTAGCCGCCATCTTGACAGATGAATTTAACCTGCTTTGGGGGGATGGAGTTGGCGGAGAAACCGAGAGTTTATTTGGTTTGCAAAAAACAGTTCGTGATGTTGAAGCCCTAAAGATTGGAGACAGTCAAGTTAAAGTACAGTTTTCCCCCATATCTAAAACTAAGCCCTGGGAAAATAGCAGTAACGGTTTAATTAACCAAGTTTTAAATACTGCCAATCAATCTGTAGATTTTGCCCTATTTGTATTTTCTGAACAAAAGTTAGTGAATTCCTTAGAAAATCTATCTCAGCAAGGCGTAACTATTCGGGGTTTAATTGATCCAGGTTTTGCTTATCGGTATTACAGTGAAGGATTAGATATGATGGGTATTGCTTTAGGCGATAAATGCCAATATGAAATCGATAACCGTCCTTGGAAACAACCGCTTTCTACAGTCGGTATTCCCAATTTATCCCCAGGAGATAAACTGCATCATAAATTCGGTATTATCGATAATCAAACTATTATTACTGGTTCACATAATTGGAGTGAAGCTGCCAATCACACAAACGATGAAACTATACTTATTATCCAAAACCCTATTGTTGCCGCTCACTTTGATAGAGAATTTAACCGATTATATCAAACCGCATCTCTGGGAATTCCCGGCTGGTTAGAGAAGAAAATAGCAACTCAATTAGAAGAGTGCAACGGTACAATTACAACGGCTTCATCCATCGTTTTAACAGAAAAACTTAATCTCAATACCGCCAGTCAAGCTGAACTTGAAGCCTTACCCGGTATCGGCCCAAAACTCGCTCAACGAATTATAGCCGCCCGTAACCAAAAGCCGTTTTCATCATGGGAAGATTTAGACCAAGTTTCAGGAATAGGAGAAAAACTGTTAGAAAAATTGCGCGATCGCGTCACATTCTGATATTATTATTTTATTGATGATGACGCTAATGCTACGACTGAAGCAGCAATAGCAAGAGAACTCAGATTGAAGCGGATACTTGTCTCGGTGAAAACAAAGTCAGCTTAGATGGCACAAGTCATGGTTGCTTCGTTTACTAAACTGGGAGGCGCAGCAAGCAAAGTAAGTTGAATATAAAGTCAATGTTTATGGTAAACAAAAAGCTGTCTCAAGTCTCTATATCGATAACTTAAGTTTAACTATTAAAACCGAAACGATTTAAAATCTATATACCCGTAAAAATTTATGACATTGTAAAGAAAAGTTACTGAGAAATATCCCACGAAGTTATAGGGGTTACAAAGGGTTGACAAGACGAAGTCAGATTTTGTATTATGTTGTACATAAGATAACATTGGGTGAATTAGTACCTCAAAGCAATATACTCACTCAAGCATATAATCAAAATCCTCCCCAAACCCTGATTAGACCGAGATAGTATTACGTTAGTTACCAGAGATTATCCTCATTTAAAGTCACCTCAAACCGCTAAAGATTAAACAGACATTCACAACTTTAACTGAGGGGGAGTTGACAAAAAAACAAAAATATGCATTCTTTAAGAAAAGTAGAATAGAAACTTTTATACAAACTCAGAATAAAGATAACTTTACTCCTTCGTGTTAAGTATGCTTTGTATATCAAAGCTTATATTCCAAAGGTTCACAAAACTGATTTACCCCTGTTTTAAATACATATAAAATCACAGGAGTGACTAATATTTCTGGGCATACTTTTTTATTGATCACATCTTGAAAAACGCCGCTAACATTTCCTTCTAATAATGCTTCGCGAAACTCACTTTGGCAAATGACCACCCGACAACGTTTTGCTACACCATCTAGCCAATTCTCAGAAGTTGTCGGCATTTGTCCGGCTTGAATTGCCAAAGAAATAGCCGCATCTTCTAGATCTCCTTCACAGTCTTCTATGGTATCGAGTGCTTCTAACGCTGTTGGAGACTCCGATAATTGAGATCTAAATTGAGCAATTTCTTGAGTCGTTAAAATAACCATCGCTTAATCTTTAATAATAATTTCATCATCATACCAAGCCGTCAACGCCACCGCCAAAGCATCAGCCGCATCATCCGGTTTGGGAATATAGTTTAAGTTTAATTCACGCATCACAGCTTCTTGAACATCTCGTTTATCCGCATTTCCATATCCTGTCAAAGATTTCTTTATTTGACCTGGAGTAAACTCAAAAATAGGAATATTAAACTGTGCTAAAACCAAGATTAATACCCCTCTAGCTTGCGCCACTAAAATAGTATTTGCCATCTTATAAAAGAAGAGTTTTTCAGCTACAGCGAAATCAGGTTGAAACTGATCAATTAAATCATGTAAATCCTGATAAATTGTACAAAGACGTTGTCCAATATCCTGTTTTGCCGGGGTTTTTATCACGCCGAAATCAATCAAAGAAATCGACTCAGCGGCTTGATACTGAATTGAGGTTTGACATTGAACAATTCCAAACCCTAAAGTTGCTAATCCAGGATCAAAACCGATGATTCGTTTTTCCATAGTTGCTCGTTAGCGCGTTATTTATTATTAGTCCATAGTCTGATAGCACTAGTGGCTGATTATAGCTTTGATTTCATACTATCTACTGGCAGCATAACTAATAACAAACGACATTCGTTGAATGACCAAAGATTAATTTTCTTCTGCTTCAGGTAATCCAAACACTTGACGGAATACTTTCTGAACTTTAGAACCTGAATCAATAGATTCTAAGGGATCTTTACGCAGGCGATGCCGTAAACACAAAGTAATCACTCGTTGGATATCTTCTACTGTAACTTCTGTCCGTTCTTCAAATGAAGTTAAGGCTTTTGCTGCCCGATTGGTTACAATATCACCCCGCAGTCCATCGACATCGAGTTCAGAACAAACTTGAGAGATTTTAATCCGTAAATCAGGGTCAATCGTAACAGAAGATAGCCTTTGTTGAGCTTCAACAATTTTTTGTTGTAACTGTTGTTGCTCGGTAATATATTGATCTAAAAATTGCTTTGGATCTAGATCAAATGTGGTTCGTTGTTCGACAATTTGCACTCGTAAATTCGGTTCTTTAACGGTTCTAATTTCAGCGTGCATCCCGAAACGGTCTAACAGTTGAGGGCGTAATTCTCCTTCTTCCGGGTTACCAGACCCCACCAATACAAATCGCGCTGGATGACGAATTGAAATGCCCTCCCGTTCTACCGTATTCCAGCCACTAGCCGCCGAATCTAATAAGACATCGACTAAGTGGTCATCGAGTAAGTTAACCTCATCGACATACAAAATACCCCGATTCGCTTTAGCCAGCAGTCCCGGTTCAAACGCTTTTACCCCCTCAGAAAGGGCTTTTTCAATATCAATTGTTCCACAAACCCGATCTTCCGTTGCTCCCAACGGTAAGTCTACCATCGGTACTTTTTTGCGGCTTACAGCAATAGATTCATCATTCGATTGCTGCTGACGAGTGGCATCACTCATTGATTCGGGATCGTTGGGGTCACTGTTGAAGGGATCATCAGAAACAACTTCAATTTCAGGTAATAGATCGGCTAATGCCCGAATGGTCGTTGATTTACCCGTACCGCGATCGCCCATAATCATCACGCCGCCAATTTTAGGATCGATCACATTCAACAGTAAAGCCAGTTTCATCTCGTTCTGGCCAACAATTGCAGTAAATGGAAAAACAGCCCGACGGTTTGCTGTAGGTGTTTTCGTCTCCGTCACAGTAGCAGTAGGACTCACGATAGCTTGAATAAATTTTTAGACATTTTTTTATAGTATTTCATTGTGGCATATTGCGGCGATCACTGGCCGCAACGTTTCATCACAATAAAAATAGTAAAGGCTTCTCGTCAGTTACGAGAAACCTTTTGTAGAATGCGGATGGCGAGACTCGAACTCGCAAGGCTTGCGCCACACGCCCCTCAAGCGTGCGCGTATACCAATTCCGCCACATCCGCCCACTATGAAGTACGGTTTTTAACCGCTAATTGCCAATCATACCATAAAAACAAAGAATGTCTACAGTTAATTTAGTAGAGGAGTTAGGAGCCTAAAAAGTTTAATTTTCGGTTTCATTCTCCTCTGCTGCAATAGCAGGAGAGCGGGCGTTAAACAGATAGGTTTGTGTTGTGGGGCCAACGACACCCGTTTGGGTAATCTGGTTAGCCCGTTGAAACCGAATCACGGCTTGTTCAGTTGCCGGGTCGTACAAGCCATTAATCGGGCCATTGTAGAAATTCAATTGTCGTAACCGCCGTTGAATACCTCTTACCGCTGTGCCTGTGTCTCCCAGTTCTAAAAAGGTATCTGTCACCCGTAGAGGATGAGAAGAACTCGGCTGAGGTCGTCGAGGGAATGAGGTAGACTGAAGCCGAGGTTTGACCTGAGTTTGTTCGTACCAGTCGGAAACACTTAAAGTATCAGTGGGTTTAGGCTGATCTACTTTCTGAGGGGTAACTAATTCTTGAGAATTACCTGAATCTAGATTCTGTTGAAATTCTACACGAGGATGACCTTGAGATCGTAGTTGGCGCTGTAGATACTGACTGGCATTTTGATTAGATTTAACGCCAGAATGACGGCGAGGTTGCCTGGCTGTATAGGTTAATTTTTCTCGAATATGACTTTGAGTAGTCGGGCCCACCATACCATTGGCTTCGATACCATTGTTATTTTGAAATTCTCGTACCGCCGCCGCCGTTTCTTCATCGTAAGATTGGGTAATTAAGCCATGATAATATCCCAATTGTTGTAGCCGCTGTTGCAGTAAACCTACAGTTGCCCCCACATCCCCCTTTTTAAGAAATTGCGCGGGTAACAATAAAGCCGACTGTCTATAACTGGAATTGGCTAAATCTCGACTGTTAAGGGCTGCTAAAGTATCTTCTGTGACTAAACCTGTAGCCGTTAGGGAACATTGTTTTTGAAATTCAATCACGGCATGGCGGGTAATTGGGCCAAAGTAACCGGTGGGGTGAGCGTGAAAAAAGCCTAATTCTTTCAGTCGGTTTTGTAAGTCTTTTACGCCAGGGCCTTGATCTCCGACTCCTAAACCAATCAGGTGTCGATTATCTACAATGGGATTATAATGGGCTTTGGGCTGAGGTTGATGGGATTGAGGTTTTGGCTGAGGTTTTGGCTGAGGTTGATGGGATTGAGGTTGAGGATGAATGCTTAACTTTAAAGCAGAAAGAGTCTGTTTCCCAACAATACCATCGGCGGGTAAACCCTGATCGTGTTGAAATTGCAATACTGCATGGTGAGTAATCGTTCCGTAATATCCGGTGGGGTGAGGATGGAAATAACCCAATTCTTGCAGTCGCTGTTGGACTTGTTGAACTGAAGTGCCAGTATCCCCAACCGTCAGCAAGGCGATCGCTTTACCTGCAACATTTAATACCGCGAACATCACGGCTAAAGAGAGAAAACAGGAGTAAGCACGGGTTGATAACTGCTGAGTGTTTATCCCTTCAAGAGTGGTATGATACTCCGTCTCAGTTTCTGTCTCTAACGCCAGATGTAAATAAGCATAAGGCTCTATCATAGTTCTTCTAGGAAAACAAGAATATATATAAAGATTTTGATCCACTGATACAGGAAATTCCTGTCTGGGATATAGATTAGTTCATTCTATCATTGAAAATCAATAGAGCAAGGGCGTTGTCGGGGATAAAATGAAACTCAAAAAATGGTAAAATTTTTCATATCAATTTGTGAAATTGAATAATTTATTGAATCTGAATCAAAATCAGTTCATGCCATGGAAGCGGAGTAAATATTATAATGAAACCCATTAAGGTTTGTCTGCTGACACGACTATAGCAATCAGAGATCATTTGTAAACGGTATTGCCCCCAAACCCCCATGCATTTGGGGCTTAGATCGAGCGACTTTTCACAATTCAAGTAACATTGCTATATTGTCAAACGCAATTAGAATAAAAGCCAATTATACAGTTACTTTAGCACCGTCTTGATCTGTACAGATACAATTATTGTTAGCGATGGGTTGACAGGCTGATTTATTCATCACAAACAGCGGTGTTAATAATCCATATAAAATAGGGAATTTTAGAAGATCGTAATTTAACCTTAATCACTCCTTGAGAGATTTATTAAAAATTAGGATTACTAGTCAAAAATACTTAAATATTTACTACAAATAATTAGCGAGACACTGAAGCGATAACAAAAAGTATAATAAATCTGTAGTGTTATTATTTAAATGGAAGATAAAATGGGTATAAAAAAGATTATCTTCAACTTATATTTTAAGATTTCTACGGAGGTGTAGCTATGATAGGACTCAATATCCTGCGTCGTTGGTTGAATCAAAAACAGGTTCAACTCCCCCTACAACAAATTCTCATTTTTCCTTTTGTGATCCCAATGATTATCACTGTAGGACTGACAGGATATTTAACCTATCGGACTGGACAACAAACTATTAAAGATTTAGCTAATGAACTAATGGATGCATTAGGTCAACGGGTTAAAGAACGATTAGATAATTACCTCGAAGATCCATTAGTTGTGACTAAACTCAATAGCGATGTGATAGAAAAAGGAGATTTAAGTTTAAGTAATATCTCTCAAGTTGAACGTCGTTTTCAATTGCAAATGCAGCATTTTGATTCTCTACAACAGGTTTATTTAGGGACTGTTGCAGGTGAATATTTAGGGGTTTATCGCCGTAGTCAAGATACCTTACAAATTGCTGCATCAGATAACTTTCGTCAGCAGTTAATTCAATCACAAAATTATTCACCGAGTCAGATTCAAGCCTCAGATTTTAATGTCAATAAAATTGATTTACGACAACGACCTTGGTATCAAAATGCTATTGTTTCTCAAGATTTGACTTGGACTCCAATTTATCAATTTTTACAGGGAGACTTTGGGATTACCGCATCAGAACCATTCTATAACCGCAACGGAGAATTACAAGGGGTGATGGCGGTTGATTTAGTGTTAACCGTGTTAAGTGACTTTCTAAATCAGCTTAAACTCACCCCAAGGAGTGAAACATTTATCCTAGAAAGATCGGGTAAATTAGTTGCGACTTCTACCGAAGAAAAGCTATTTAAAAAACAATTACAAGCTGTTAACTTAGAACAGGTTCAAGCCATTGAAAGTCAGCATCCATTAACTCAAACAACCTTTCAATATTTAATTGAGGCTGTCGGCAGTTTAGAAAACATTCAACAAATTAAACAATTACAATTTCAAGAAAATAATCAAAAATATTTTTTAGAAGTTTTACCTTATTCTCAGTTAGGCTTAGATTGGTTGATTGTTGTAGTCGTTCCAGAAGCGGATTTGATGGAAAGAATGGCGGTTACCCAACGAAGAATTATTGTACTTTATTTATTAGGATTTATTATTGTAATTGGACTGGGTATTTTAACCGCTCGTTGGATTAATCGTCAAATTGTTCCAATGGTTAAAGCGAGTCGTCAGATGGCGAGTGGAGAACTCAATCAACGAGTTAAAAATAGTTTAATTAAAGAAATTGAGATTCTAGCGCAGTCTTTTAATTTTATGGCGGAAAGGCTTGATAACTCAGTGGAAGAATTGGAAAAACGAGTGGATCAAAGAACAATACAACTTCAAGAAGCAAATAAGCTTTTGCATCAGAAAATTTGGGAACGAAAACAAACAGAAAAAGCATTAAGAGTTTCAGAAGATAAATTTTCAAAAGCATTTCATTGTAGTCCGAATCCCAGTATTATTACTCGCTTATCAGATGATAAAATTATTGAATTCAATGGCAGTGCTTTAGAGTTTTTTAGTTATTCTGTAGATGAAGTTCGAGAGAAAACCTTTCGACAGCTTGGGATTTGGGTTGATGAAAATAGTTCTTCTGTGATTATGAATATATTACAGCAACAGGGAATTGTTCGAGGAATGGAACAATCTATTTATACTCAATCTCGTCAAACTAAAACAGTTTTACTGTCAGCAGAGCTAATTTATATTAATAGCCAGAATTGTGTTTTATTCATTTTAAATGATATTACTCAGCGAAAACAAACTGAATTGGATTTAGCCAAAGCCAAAGATGAGGCTGAAGCAGCAAACCAAGCTAAAAGTGAGTTTTTAGCAAATATGAGTCATGAATTACGAACGCCATTGAATGCGATTTTAGGATTTTCTCAGTTAATGGGACAAGATCATTCTTTAAAGACTGAGCAATCTAAAATGCTGCAAATTATTAATCATAGTGGAGAACATCTCTTAGATTTAATCAACAGTATTCTGGATTTGTCAAAAATTGAAGCCGGACATATGAGCTTGGAGGAAAGCAGTTTTGATTTCTATAATTTATTGAGTAATTTAGAACAGATGCTTCAGTTTAAAGCCGTTTCTAAAGGATTGACTTTACAATTTATTTTAGACAAAAATGTTCCTCAATATATTAAAACGGATGAGGGGAAATTACGCCAAGTTCTGATTAATTTAATTAGTAATGGGATTAAATATACTCAAGCAGGAAGTGTTGCCTTAAACATTACAGCACAACAGCAATCATCATCCGATCAAAAATCTCAAATTTTCTTTGAAGTTTCAGATACGGGTGTGGGAATTGCATCAGACGAAATAAACTCTATCTTTGATGCTTTTTTTCAATCCGAAATCGGTCGTCAATCTCATCAAGGTACAGGACTCGGACTCTCAATTAGTCATCAATTTGTAGAACTGATGGGGGGAGAAATTACCGTTAATAGTACAGTAGGAGTTGGCAGTCAATTTAAATTTAATATTGAAGTTGATCTCACCACAGCCGAAGCAGCGCATTCTTATAATCAGCATCAAAAAGTGGTTAAATTAGCTGAAGATCAACCGAACTATCGTATTTTAGTCGTCGATGATGCGTGGGAAAATCGTCAGCTTCTCTCAAAACTATTTCAGGGGGTCGGATTTCCTGTCCGAGAAGCAGAAAATGGTGCAGTTGCTGTTGAGATTTGGCAGCAATGGAAACCCCATTTAATTTGGATGGATATGCGGATGCCTGTGATGAACGGTTATAAAGCCACTCGTCAAATTCGATCTATTCAATCAACTGAAAAAACAGTGATTATTGGACTAACAGCAAGTGCTTTTGAACAGGATAGAGAAACAGTTTTAGCGGCTGGATGTGATGATTTTGTCCGTAAACCAGCGGCTGCATCTGTTTTATTTGAAAAAATGGCTCAATATTTAGGGGTTCGTTATCTTTATGCCGAAGATGTGGCGACACCGATCAATTCTCAGCCAACTTATCTAGCTCACAAAGATAATATAACCGATTGGCAACAGCAAATAATTCAAGTCATGTCAACAGAATGGATTCGTCAATTCCATCAAGCCACTTTAATTGGCAGAGATCAAGAAATGTTGCAGTTAATTCAAGAAATTCCAGAATCTTATCCTTCTCTAGCTGAGTTTTTAACAGATTTAACTCACAATTTTGAATTTGATAAAATCCTCGAACTAACTGCAATAGTAGAAACTGATTCCAGCAGATAAAAAGATTATTCTTCTCCCTCCAGTAGCGGTTGCCAACAGGCCATGACAATCTGGCGTAAATCAAGATTTGCTTGTAAGTCTTCTGGTTTCATCGTATCTAATGCCTCTAACTTCTCCCTGTCGAGGGATAAGATTTGATCCGCTGTACAACTACAATAGGTTTGAGATTGAGTTGAAGGGATGCCAAATCGTTCCATACCCGATAAACAGCTTTCAAGATATTGGGTTTTAAATTGCCGATCATCTTCCGTCAAGGGGTTAGCAAATGAGACAGTAGACAAAATGCCTGCGCCCAGGAGCAACATAACCACAGAAACGAGATGACTCATAAATCGAAGCGTGTTAAGCATCATTGGTGAGTAGACTTCTATCGATATTATCCTTATGACCTTATATGATGCCAATAAGTTCATCTAGAGGGGGATGTTAGATAATATAAAAATGTATTGTTATTTTTTGTAAAATTCATTCATAATGAGTACCCCTTCATCCCCAACCAACGCTGCGCCTCAAACTGTAGCAACGCGCTGGAAAAATTTATTAATTACTGTAGTGGCAATTATTCTAAGTGTGGCTATTTTTCTCGGGTTTAGAACCGATTTAACCTCTACCACTTTACCTGAGTTGGCTGAAACGGCGACTCCTATCGACGTTGCCTTAGAAAATGGTAAGCCGACATTAATCGAATTTTATGCCAATTGGTGTACAAGCTGTCAGGCGATGGCCGGAGATATGGCACAGCTACGCCAACAGTACGAAGATCGGGTGAATTTCGTGATGCTGAATGTCGATAACAGCAAATGGTTACCAGAAGTTCTAGAATATCGGGTTGATGGGATTCCTCATTTTGTCTTTCTCGATGGCCAAGCTACTGCGATCGCTGAAACAATTGGAGAAATTCCACAGCAGGTGATGGCAGCAAATTTAGACTCCCTGATTGAGGAAAATCCTTTACCATACGCCACAATTACGGGTAAAACATCCACTTTTGAAACCAATCTTACACCCGCTCAAGAACAACAAGTTAATCCTCGTTCTCATAGTAGTCAACAGGCTTCATAATTCGTGATTCTTAACTTGTCATTTGTTATAGGTTGAGCGCCCCATCACCCCAACACCTGCCTCAAGCAATCATCCCAATTACAACAGCCACGTATTGTTAGCAAAGTCCTCATCTCCTCCTGGCTGAGTCAAAGCGTGTTGAGGACGGTGGACGAGTTGAGGTAATTGGGTGTGTTGAGGGGGATGGGGTTGCAAAGTTGTAGAGGCTATATTAGAGCTATCTAACTCCTCGACTAAATGAGTATTGGCTTGAGAAAGCTGTAAAGCAGTGTTTTGTGCCTCTTCTAACTGTTGCTTCAGCGCTTGAATTTGTTCTAAATTTTGCTTCAACTCCGAGATCAGTTCATCTTTATCCTGTACTGCCGTTTGCAACTCCATGACTTTTTCCTGAAGTGTGCATTCACTATCTTGAGCTTCTTCTAAGGTTGATTTCAACTCTAATATCATCTGTTCTAAATCCGCTTTAGTTGGATTTTTACGACGAGTTGATGGAGGTGAGGCTGGACGGGGTTGCGCTTCAGCCACTGACTCAATCGGTTGCTGAGGCTTTTGTACCTCTTCTCGAACAATATCTCCTAGACTTTTTTTATTCGCCATCGTCCTGATTCCCGTGACATTTTTCATGCTCTATCAGCATAAGCGACTCAGAGTAAACTGATGCTATCGTCTGAGTTTTACTATATTTCCATACTACATTAAGTGTACAGGGATCTTATTGATTCACATCTAAAGGCTGATTTGCCGAAAAATTTTATCTAGATATTTCAAACCGTAACTGTAGTTTGGTTCATCTGACAAGCGTGACGTTACAAAATTTAGATTTATTTTGGCGCATCTATCGATTATACTACTCTTAAGTAGCGCTTACGACACATTATGAACTAACTGGGTTTATCTATGAGCCGTCAACGGTAGGAAATAAGAGTGTATATTCATTTTTGAAGATGGACTATTATCGACACGCATCAACCCAGCCTGAGTCAATTTATGATAGTGCGTAAGTCCTAAATTGTATGAAGTTATCGAGGATTAGGGCGATGTCGAGGAAGAAAAAACGGAGTGTTTCTGGTTTTGATCCAAACAGTAAAATTAAAGTTGGAGTAACCCTAACTTCAGCGAGTGCACAGCGACTCATGGATGCAGCACAAAAACTAGGGATTTCTCGTTCAGAATTGGTTGAACGAATTGCTAAAGGTGAATTTGTCATTTCTCATGACGGTCAAGCACAAGCTATTTCACAGGAAACTCAGGTTAGTTCTGATCGTGATATTGGAGATGAATCTAGTCAAGAGAATCTAGAAAATGCAGTTTCTTCTTCAACAGAAACCATTCAGCAACCGGATGAATCTGTTGAACAGACGCAAGCTGATGTGGAGAAAATTAAAGCTTTAGAAGCGCAATTACAACAAAGTATTCCACAATCAGAATATGATGATTTGCAACAGCAATTACAGCAAGCTCAACAAACTATTGTAAACCTCAAAAAAGAATTACAGCAAGCCTCTGAGACTCAATCTCAACAAAGTATTCCACAATCAGAATACGATAAATTACAACAGCAATTACAGCAAGCTCAACAGACTATTGTAAACCTCAAAAAAGAATTACAGCAAGCCTCTGAGACTCAATCTCAACAAAGTATTACTCAAGAACAATACGATAAATTACAACAACAATTACAGCAATCTCAACAAACGATTGTAAATCTCAAACAAGAACTACAGCAAGCCTCTGAAGCGCCATCTCAACAAAGTATTGCTCAAGAACAATATGAGAATTTGCAACAACAATTACAGCAATCTCGTGATACAACAGAGAGCTTAAAACAACAACTTAATCAAAGAGTTTCTCCAGCAGATTATCATCAGTTGCAACATAAAACAGAACAACAACATCAAACAATTGAGCAATTACAAAAACAAGTCAATCAACTGAATTCACTGGCTAATATTGGACAAGCTCAAACTCGAAAATGGCAAAATCGTAGTTTTTAACTATATTGTTCAATGAATTTAGCAGCAGGCTTAGTCCTGGGAATCATTTAAGTTTGAATCAGAGACACAAAAGGTAAGGGAGTTTAAAGACTTAATCCCTTACCGATTTAGCCAGTTCATCTTAACTTAAAAGATGCTCGAGCTTTGATCATCCCAAGGAATTCTTGTTGTTAGAAGTAGAAGTAGAATTGGCAGTAACTGCTTCAATTTCTAGGATTTCAAGAGAATGACTTCAATCTAAAATACTGCTATCAAATTAATTAGTGAAAATTGGGGTTATGTCGAATTAAACTCATAAATTCTTGACGTGTTTTGGCATCTTCAGAAAATACGCCTCGAACTGCGCTAGTAGAAGTCCACGAACCCGCTTTCTGCACCCCTCGCATCACCATGCACATATGAGTGGCTTCCACCACCACAGCAACCCCTTTAGGCTTCAATAATCCCTGTAAAGCATCGGCAATTTGAGCGGTTAACCGTTCCTGAACTTGTAAGCGTCGGCCATACATTTCACAGATTCGGGCAACTTTAGACAATCCTATCACTTTCCCGTCCGGAATATAAGCCACATGAGCGCGTCCTAGAATGGGGAGAATATGATGTTCGCAGGAACTAAAAATATCAATATCCCGCACTAACACCATTTCATCAGCATTCTCATGAAAAATCGCGCCATTCAGCAATTCATCCAAAGATTGATGATAACCAGAAGTTAAAAATTTCAAGGCTTTAACCACTCGTTTAGGCGTATTTTGTAAACCTTCTCGATCTGGATCTTCTCCTAATCCTAATAACAGTGTCCGTACTGCTTGCTGCATTTCGGCATCTGAAACTGGCGGTTGAGATTCAGTTGTAATAGTCGGGAGTGCGGGATGCTGATTTGAACTTTGTTCGGACTGTGTAAATGTCATAAATTACAATGTAAAATTAATCCATGAAGTAACAGAATTAATGAAACATTTAGAGAGATGAAACACGAGGTATCTCTGCTAATTCAGCTTCATTTAACACCAAACAGTCTGTTAACTGCTGGTGCATTTTATCCGTGTCAAGATGACGACCGATAAAAACAACCTGGTTCTTGGGTACGTCTAACCAGTCCTCGACTTTGAGATCATATCGAGGCCCGCTAAGTTGAAAAATGTGGCGCTTTTCACTTTGATTGAACCAGAGAATTCCTTTTGCTCGAAATACCGTTGTTGGCATTTCTTCAGTTAAAAATATTTCAAATTTGTCTAAATCAAACGGGCGATCGCTTTGAAATGACATTGAGATAAAACCATCATTATCTAAGTGTTCTGAATGGTGATGATGATGTTCATGATGTTCATGATGATGTTCTTCCGCATCTAAATGTTCGGAATGGTGGTGATGATGTTCATGTTCATGTTCATGATGATGTTCATGTTCTTCTTCCTCTTGATACTGTTCAATGGGTGTTAACCCAACATCTAAGATTAACGGTAAAGGAACTTGACCATACTGAGTTTTGAGAATTCTTGCACTCTGTTTTAGAGTTGTAATATACTGCTCTAATTCTTCGATTTTTAAGACAGACGCAAGGTCAGTTTTATTCAGAATAACAACATCACTGAAGCTAATTTGCTTGAGGGCAGCTTCACTGTCAAAATGGTCGGGTGTAAAACTTTCTGCATCCACCAAACCAATGATAGAATCTAGGCGAGTAAACTCTCGTAGTTCAGTGCCTAAAAAGGTTAAAATAATCGGTAGTGGATCGGCAACTCCGGTGGTTTCAATCACCATATAATCCACGGGTTCATCTCGCTCTAAAACTCGATAAACAGCATCCACTAATCCTTCATTAATTGTGCAACAAATGCAGCCATTACTCAACTCAACCATATCATCATCTGTGGAAATGAGAAGTTGAGCATCAATATTAATATCACCAAATTCATTTACTAAAACGGCAACTTTTAAGTCTTGCTTATTTTCTAGAATTTGATTCAGTAAAGTTGTTTTTCCACTCCCTAAAAATCCTGTAATAATCGTGACAGGCATTCCTCGTTTTGGAAAGTTTGAAATAGATGATGTTGTCGTTTCCATGATTTTAAGTTTCTCCTAAATGATTTTTAATCGTTAATGTTGAATGAAATTTGAGAATGATTCTAGTTTTTCTATCTTCATTTGATGCAAAATAAGAATGGTTATCATTGTTATTATTGAGTGTTAAAGAAACGTAAACTTTACCTCTAGTTGTTGAATAAATCAGTTACGCTAAAACAAAGAAAAATAACGAAAGGAAGAAAAAGTTATGACAACTGCTGTTGAAGTTAAATGTGCCTGTGAACCCTGCGTCTGTGTCGTTAGTCCTGAAACGGCTGTTCAGAAAGAGGGTAAATACTATTGTTCTGAGGCCTGCGCCAATGGTCATGCAGAAGGTTCTAGCGGCTGTGGTCATACAGGGTGTGACTGTCACGGGTAATTAGTGGTTTTTTATCGGAAGACCCGATAAAGAATTAGCATGAGTTGAAATTGTTTTGATGGCAGAATCATAATCAACTGTCTGAAATTTCACATAGTTAGAATAGGGGTTGTATAAGGTGTAGGTTGCTGTTCCCGGATGGCGACCCACTGAACCGACTCCAATCATTCGTTTTTCTGAAACTGTGAGGGTTTGCGGGGATTTTTGTTCATCTAAAGTTGACACGGTTGAGGAAATTTTACCCTGTTGTAATTGATACTCAAAAGTTTGACCAGAACGACCACAAAATAACTGATTTGCCCCCACTCTTTGCAGTCGATCTAATATTGTTAAAGGCGGTATTTTAGGTGTTAATTCTTCACTCACACTAACGGTACTTCCATGAATTAGTAAACAGTCTAATTCAAAGAAACCAAAATGTTGTTGTCTTAACCATTGTACGGATTCACGGGAAACAGAATTCCACAACAGTTGAATGGTTTCTGCGTCATATTTCTGGGTTAATTCCGTTGCTTCCGCATTGCTTCCTAAACCGTGTAAATTAAAACATTGTTCTTCCCACCATCCCATACAAACTTGAGGTTGAAGTTGTCCAGATTTTGAAGATTGTCGAACGAACTGAACTAACGCTTCACTGTCCGGGTTCGGGCCGATTAAATCTCCAATAATATAGAGTTGTTCCACTTCAAGTTGCTGTTGTTTAATATCTTGAATGACCGCTTTGTAAGCTGTTAAATTCCCTTCAATTCCGCTTAAAATTGCCCACATGATTTTAATCCCAATTCAGTTAATCTTTAACGTTCACAAACATGAGTCGGGTCATCGGCTTTTTCTGCAAATTCTAACCCTTTGGCTAAACGCCAAGCAAAAATTTCAGGTAATCCTTTATCGATAATAGCTTGACAGGTTTTACGATAGTCATATTCCACTTCCCTGAGAATGACTTCTTCTGTTTCTGTTTCATAAATCACATAAGTTGCATTGGGACGACCATGACGAGGTTCTCCCACAGAACCCGCATTAATAATCCGTTTTAAAGGCGTTGTAAACTGCATATTTTGACTTTCTGAACCGTGATTTTGATTCACTTTAACTTGCATATTTCCCCCATCTAATCGACGAACATAGGGAACATGAGTATGACCACAAAAAAGAACATCTGCTTCAGCCGATAACACTCGTTCTAACGCACTAAAAGCATCAATTTCTGGCAATAAATATTCATGATTACTTTGAGGCGAACCATGAACAAAACAAAGATTATCGACTTTTAAAACTTCGGGTAATTGGGCTAAATATTCACGGGTTTCGGGATAAATATTTTGATGAGTCCATTCATGGGCAAATTTACCCCGACGTTCAGCCAATAGGGAAGGATAACTACATTCACAAGCATTTAACCCTTCGACAATATCCTCATCCCAACACCCTTGAACCGTTGGAATTTCTAAAGAACGAATTTGTTCAACCACAGCATGGGGAAAAGGGCCGTAACCCACTAAATCCCCTAAACAATAAATTGTTTCAGCCTTTTGTTGATCAATATCTAACAAAACTGCATTTAAGGCTTCATAATTTCCGTGAATACAAGAGATTACTGCAATTTTCATGGGGCGATTTCCTCCGCTTGTTCTAATGATTGTTTCATTTGTTGTTGATAGGCTTCAATATGGGATTCGGGTAAACAACAATCTTGAATTGTTTGGGTAATTGCTGCTTTTTCTAAGTCTTGACCCACAATTTCAAATCCACTAAATCGTTGCGGTCTACCCTCTAACCATTGGGGTAAATCGAGGGCAACAAACTCTTGATTGACGGTTCCGGCGATAAAATCACCATAAATGGATTCTCCACTGGCAATATCAAAAATTCCTTTTGCCCGAATCACTTCTCCATAAGCCCCATGAATTAGTTCAAACCAAAATGTGGTTAAACTGACCCAATCAATAATTTCTCCGGTTAATAATCCCCGCTGAATTTGCAGTTGAGACGTTCGAGATTCAATCTGACTCAAATAGTCTTGGGCGGCTTGATTTCCCAATACTACCTCCTCTGCCCAATTTTTAGTTTCTTCAGTCAAGGGCATCATCGCAACCCGTTGACAGTTGAGAGACTGCAATAACGGTTCGAGACTCGATAATTCCAGATGCCAGGGCAGTTCAATGTAAGTAGTGGTGTCTGTCCCCGTGATAAATAACTCAGACTCCTGACCCTCGGTCAATACTTGCAATTGAGGAAATGCGCTTGCCAGGGCAATGCTATCAATGGCAACAGAACCTGTACCCGGATTAAAATACCGGATAGGGGATTGGGCTTGGGTGAGTTGTTCTCGAATCCAGTGGGTTTTACCTGAACCCGGAAGACCTGCGATCGCAACAATCAACATGGGCTGCACTTTTAAACGATTGCATAGTGTAAAGTATACATAAAAATGAGAACCATTATCATTTTTTGACTAAAATTCTTGATCTGGGAAGAGTTTACCCAGTTGGATTGAAGTTGCGATTATCGGTGCAGGGCCACAGAATCTGACAAATGAGTGGAATCAAACCATTAGCATCAAATTTTGGCACAAGTAACACACCTTCCTTAACCTGTTCTACGGAAATGCGGGCGATAAATAGGGGATTCATATCTTAACTCCGATCAAACTGCTTACACGACCCATTTACGCTATAATAATAACGATTATCATTATCATAATTGACCGATGGTCAGTCAGTTAACTCAGTCTCCCTTGCAAATTGCCAATCCAGAAAAATTAGAGCGTATTCGTCACACTTGCGCCCATGTTATGGCAATGGCAGTACAAATCTTGTTTCCAGAGACAAAAGTTACGATTGGACCGACTACAGATACGGGTTTTTATTATGATTTTGATGTAGTCAGAGGAGTTGCTGGAGCTTGCATCCAGCAAAGCTCTGACCGCCCGCAACCCTTTACTCCTGAAGATTTGAAAAAAATCACTAAGCAAATGCGCTTTATTATTAAGGCTAATTTGCCTATTATTCGGGAAGAAGTAACTCGGGAAGAAATTAAAGCAGAAATCGAACAGCTCAATGAGTCCTACAAACTCGAAATTTTAGATAGCATTCCCGAAGGAGAAACCATTACCCGTTACTACATTGGCAGTCCCGATGGCGGGAGATTGCCCGATGTAGGAAAAAAGCTTCAAGCTGCTTTACCAGAACCTTCTTTGATTAAGCCTGTGAAAATTCCTGCGACTGTATCTTGGTGGGATCTCTGTGCTGGACCTCATATTAACTATACAGGAGAGATTAATAACCTCAAACAAGAACACAACTGGACGATTTTGGAAGTTTCCCACGATTTAGATTTAGTTAGTAAATATTGCGACTCGGTAATCTGTATGAACCGTCACTTACTCTATCAAGGTTCGCCCTCAACTACTCTTACGCCCGAAAATCGCACATATACGGTTCTTTAGTAAGCCCTACCTGTCATCATCATGAACCTAGCCGACTTCCTGAGTCTTTTTAGTTCACCCTTTATGCAACGGGCGGTATTAGGGGGTGTGCTGCTTGGTATTTTAGGGGAAATTTTAGGCAGCTTTTTAATCCTGCGTCGTCTCTCTCTATTTGGGGATACGGTGGGACATTCGGCAATGTTGGGAGTGGTATTAGCTGCATTGTTAGAACTTCCTGCTACTTGGACGTTAATTGGTTTTACTGTTGCTTTTGGTTTGGGAGTTATTTATTTAATCGATAGAACCGATCTCGGTAGCGATACAGTATTGTGTATTTCCCTATCGGGTTCCATCGCTTTAGGTACAATTGGCTTTAGTTCTTTAAAAGGATATCGAGGTAATTTATTATCAATCTTGTTTGGGGATATTTTAGCCATTAGTAATACAGATTTAATTTTATTGTTATTACTATTAGCTGTAACTTTAGCTTGGATAATTATTAGTTTTCCCGAGCAAATATTACTCACCCTCAACAGTGATTTAGCCTGAGTTAAAGGCGTACCCGTTCGCAGCCATCGCTATTTTTTCATTGTGCTTTTAGCAATAACTATTGCCCTAACTATTCGGGAGTTGGTATTCTTCTGGTCAATGGTTTCCTGGTAATTCCTGCTGCTAGTGCCAGATTAGTTTGTCAGCAGTTTGTCCCGTTTTTAGCCACTGCTGCGGGGATAGGTGCGTTTAGTGGAGTCATGGGAATAGTCATTTCTGGCGCGATCGATTTGCCTAGTGGTCCGAGTATTGTTTTGGTTCAGTTGTTTGGGTTTTTAACAGTGGCTTTATGGTGTCGGCAGGGTTAAAGGTTTTGGATTATGCTTTCTTAATTAATTGTAATACGACTAAAGAACATCTTGTATAATTCAAGATTAAGAATTGAGACTTCTTCAAGCAGTTTTTTAGGAGGTTTTTCCACGGAATGATATCCAGAAAAATTCTTGATATCATTCTATATAGGGTAGATATACGGAAAGTTTCTGTTTTTTATTCCACACAGGGTGAATATCCAGAAAGTTTCCGCATAATAAATAGTTATGTTTTTCAAGGAGCTATAAACAATGAATAAGTCGGAAGATTTTTGGAATAAGGCTTCAAAAAATTATGACAAGACAGAAAAGCGTTTTGAATACATCCATAAAAAGGCAAGGGAGAACACCAAAAAGCACCTCAAAGATAGTTATATCGTTATGGATTATGGATGCGGAACCGGCACAGCATCCTGTGAGTTTTCCAGTCAGGTGAAAGAAATACAAGGTATCGATATCTCATCTGAGATGATTCGGATAGCAAAAGAGAAAGCAGTTGTTAGTAAAATTGATAATGTACACTTCGAAAAGGCGGACTTATTTGAAGATAAATTTCAAAATGAATCATTTGATGTGATTCTAGCTTTCAACATGTTGCACACAGTACCCAATCCGCAAAATGTTGTGTATCGAATAAATGACCTGTTAAAGCCTGACGGCATATTTATTTCTGTAACGCCTTGCTTAGGGCAAAAGATGTCATTTTTAGTTAATCTCCAGATACAGCTGGTTCGGATATTGTGTAAGTTTGGAGTAATTCCCATTCCAATTAGAAGAATAAAAAGTAGTGACATAGACATTTTGTTAGCAAAAGGGGAATTCGAGGCCATTGAGTCCGAAGAAATATTCAAAGGAGCATCTAGCTATTTTGTTGCAGCAAAGAAATTACACAAAACATAACAAGCGCATGCAGCCGGATCGCCAAACCGCTACGCGCTTTGTCGACCGCTGATGCGAAGCGTTATACGGAATTCTTTTATAAAGAGATGGAGTGAATTTGTGAGAATCAAACTCCGCACAGCAGGTTTGGATGACCTTACCTCCATCTATGCGATTCGTCGAGATTCCATTCTTGGAGTTCCATCTGAGGCTAGTTTAAGCGATCGTCAGGCTTGGGCAGACAAGCGATCGCCTAATTACTACCAAGATCGCATTACTGCTGGTCATGTCGTTATTGCCAGTTTTGAAGAAGACAATATCGGTTGGGGGAGTAGTTCCGACGATTGTATTACTGGACTATACGTTTGCTCATCATGGTGTCGCAGAGGTATTGGTCGTATAATTATGGACAATCTTGAAATGGAAATCTTGAGACGTGGGTATACGTGCGCGAGACTAGGATCGAGTCTGGATGCTGTCGGCTTCTACACTAAGCTCGGTTATGAATTAGTTGGATTTCCGGATGAAGATAGAGCAGTTCCAATGAAGAAACATCTTAGAATAACTGACTCTGAATCTACGGCTGTATAATGAGCAATACAGCGAACTGATAAACTAGCTATTATTGTTACTCACGGCAATCTGATGACATTAATACTGAAGTATTTTGACAAGCAAATTGGTTATGCTGAGTGGGAGAATCTGTCAAATCTTGATGTATATTGCCTAAAATTTAGCGATGAAGAAACTTGTATTAAGCGAATGAACTTAAACTAAAAAAGTTGGGAAAAACAATTTCAATTGCATTAGTTTTGAAAAGCAGATACATAGCGCGATCGCACTACTAAACCACAAAACTAAGCTGATAAACTGAATACAACAGTAAATTTGAGGTAAATAACTTCTATGTCTGCCACAGCCTTGTCTCGTTATGTAGCTCGAAATCCTGAGATTTTAAGTGGAGAGCCAATTATCAGAAGCACTAGAACATCTGTACGTGCTATTGTTGGCTTGTGGCGTTTAGGCATAATGCCAGAAGAAATTTTACATCATCTACCTCATCTCACTTTGGCACAAGTATTTGATGCTTTAAGCTTTTATTTGGATCATCAGACAGAAATAAATGAATATATCGAGCGCAATCGAGTTCCTGATGATTTAGTTCATCCTGCGGTAAAAGCCTCCTTCAGTTAATTTTGGCTATGCCAGCAGCACTTTATACCGATGAGGATATGTCAGCTTTGGTTGCTACACTATTAAAATCTCGTGGTTTAGATGTGACAACCGTTCCCGAACAAACAACTCTGGGTAAAACCGATCGCGAACAACTGAAAATTGCTAGTTCTTTAAGTCGATGTCTCGTAACTCATAACCGTCTTGACTTTGAGAGATTGCATATTCAATATCTCAATGAGAATAAACAACATTTTGGAATTATTATTGTTCCCCAGAAAAATGCCTATGAAGTTGCGAGGCGTATTGGTGTTTTAGTAAGTGCGTTAACAGTTGAAGAAATTAATAATCAGTTATTGTATGCCTAATTGTTTTGTTGTAAGGCGGGCGATCGCTGGACAATTTGTCGAGGATCTCAAACAAATGATGCTGTATTCTAGCTATCTCGGCATGATTTTTACTATTGTGGGATTGTGGCTGTCTTACTCTTGGGATATGACCTCTGGCGCAACCATTATTTTAGTGAGTGGAACTACTTACTTGGGTACTCTGGTTTTTAAAGCTTGCTCAAAACGGCTGAAGCTCTAGCTGTAATTTTGATAATCATGATCACACACAATTAAACTCTTCACGCCAGCGTCCTGTCTCTAGCTGTTTTATGATTGAAAAATGCAAAATCTTACTCTAACTAGACCCGACGACTGGCATCTGCATCTACGGGACGGCGAGGCACTGAAGGCAGTTTTGCCCCATACAGTACGTCAGTTTGCCCGTGCCATCGTCATGCCGAATTTAAAGCCTCCAATCCGCTCAGTAGCTGATGCTGCTGCCTATCGCGATCGCATTATCGCAGCAATTCCCCCTGGCAAACAGTTTGAGCCACTGATGACTCTCTATCTCACAGACAATACCAGCCCCGAAGAAATGATCGCAGCCAAAGCATCTGGGTTTGTCAAAGCAGTAAAGTATTATCCTGCGGGTGCAACCACCAATTCAGACTTCGGTGTGACGGACATTCAGAAGTGCGATCGCGTCTTTGAAGTGATGGAACAGGTAGACATACCTTTACTACTACACGGGGAAGTAACCGATAGAGATGTTGATATATTCGACCGCGAGAAGGTATTTATCGAGAAACATTTGATTCCCCTCAAGGAAAGATTTCCCAACCTGCGGGTAGTACTCGAACACATTACCACTGCCGATGCCGTGCAGTTTGTCTTAGCAAGCAACAAGATCGCTGCAACTATTACGCCACAACATTTATTGTTTAGCCGTAATATTATCTTCCAAGGTGGCATTCAGCCCCATTTTTACTGTTTACCCATTTTGAAACGAGAGAAGCATCGCCTGGCACTTTTGCAGGCAGCAACATCTGGCAATCCCAAGTTTTTTCTCGGCACCGATAGTGCGCCCCATCCCCGCAATCGCAAAGAAAGTTCCTGTGGCTGTGCGGGTTGTTATTCCGCTCTCCACGCCATGGAGTTATATGCAGAAGCTTTTGAGAGTGCTAATTCCCTCGATAAACTTGAAGCTTTTGCCAGTTTCTATGGGCCTGATTTTTATCAACTCCCCCGCAATACCGAACAGATTACTTTGACTAAAACAACCTGGCGTATTCCCGATGAAGTTCCCTTTCCTGAATCTGGACTCGTTCCTTTATGGGCAGGTCAAGAGATGAAATGGCAGATGGTTTAATTATGTCATCTTTCTTGACTAATCCGAAAGCGAAAAACTATCCACGCCTCTTAATCTAAAAAAAGAAAAGACTGCTCCGTTGAGACCGTCATTTTGCAGGATTTGATTGAGTAAGGAGGTTTTCCCGCTACCGAGAAAGCCTGTGATGATAGTGACTGGTAATCCTTGCTTGGAAATCTCTGATTGGTGAAGAGAAGCAATTGGGTTTACAAATATTTACCATAACAATAATCGTTCTCAAAACAAAGGATTGATTAGATTGAAAGTTTTAAAATAATAATTCAAGACCAATCGGCAAAATAATTGAGATGAACAAGATTCTGAATCATCAATCTCCCTCTCTTGCTTATCATGGACTTTCTAGCCATGAAATTGTAGAGAATTTTGCTAGTAGTGCAGAGAATGGACTAACTTCTGAGGAAGTGGCACTCCGCTATGAACAGTATGGCAAAAACGAATTGCAGTTTAAGCCTGGAAAACCTGCCTGGCTAAGATTTTTACTGCAATTTAATCAGCCCTTGCTCTATATTTTGATACTAGCAGGGATTGTCAAAGCGTTTCTGGGTTCTTGGACAAACGCATCGGTAATTTGGGGGGTAACCCTAATTAATGCCATTATCGGCTATATACAAGAAGCTAAAGCAGAAATCGCGATCGCATCTCTGGCAAAAGCTGTAACCACGGAAACGACTGTGCTGAGGGAAGGGCAACCCTTACGAATTTCCTCACAAGATTTAGTACCAGGAGATATAGTTGTCTTGACATCGGGAGATAAAGTACCAGCAGATGTAAGATTATTGCGGGTGCGGAACTTACAAGTGGATGAATCGGCCTTGACTGGAGAATCCCTTCCCGTTGAGAAATCTATTCAGGTTCTCGCTTCTGATACACCCCTGGCAGAACGGCACAATATGGCTTATGCGGGTAGTTTTGTTACTTTTGGACAAGCAACGGGAATCGTAGTCGCGATCGCCAATGCTACCGAGGTGGGGCAGATTTCTCAGTCAATGAGCAATCGAGTTAGTCTCACTACTCCCCTTACCCGTAAATTTGAGAAATTTAGTCACACTCTGATCTATGGCATCTTGGCTCTGGCAACCTTTACCTTTGTAGTGGGATTAGGACAGGGTGAGTCTTGGATTGAGATGTTTGAAGCAGCAGTGGCGTTATCAGTGAGTGCTATTCCTGAAGGTTTACCTGCGGTAGTTACGGTTACTTTGGCCATCGGGGTCAACCGTATGGCAAAACGCAACGCGATCATTCGTAAATTGCCCGCAGTGGAAGCTTTGGGGAGTGCTACGGTGATTTGTTCCGATAAAACAGGAACATTGACGGAAAATCAGATGACCGTTCAGGAAATTTATGCAGGGACAAAGTATTATCGGGTTAGCGGTGGGGGTTACAGTCCTAAAGGGGAGATTACTTCGAGAGACAATGAAAATAACGACATTGCCTTTGAGGGAGACAACCTACCTCCCATTTTAGCAACCTGTTTGATGGCGGGTATCCTCTGTAACGACTCCCAATTAAAGCAAAAGGGTACAGATTGGTCAGTAGAGGGAGATCCCACAGAAGGAGCATTAATTACTGTGGGGGAAAAGGCAGGATTGAGTCAGGGGGGTTTAACGGCGGTTCAACCTCGGTTAGATTCTATTCCCTTTGAGTCGGACTATCAGTATATGGCAACCCTCCATGATGGGGAATCCCGAATGATTTATGTCAAGGGTTCAGTGGAAGCATTACTCAGTCGATGTCATCAGATGCTGGATGCCCAAGGACAGGCGATCGCTCTTGATGCTGCCCAGATTAAACAAGAAGTTGAAGCTATGGCAGGACAAGGTTTACGAGTTTTGGCATTTGCCCAAAAAACAGCCTCCCCTCATCAGCACGCCATCGATCATGAGGACATTGCTCGGGATTTAGTGTTTCTGGGGTTACAGGGGATGATCGATCCACCCCGTCCCGAAGCGATCGCCGCAGTCGATGCCTGTCAGTCGGCGGGAATCCAAGTCAAAATGATTACAGGGGATCATATTGCCACGGCAAGGGCGATCGCCAAGCGCATGGGAATTCAAACTAATGGGGATGTGATTGCCTTTGGGGGTCAACAATTAACTCCGATGAATCAATCGGAAATGGAGAATGCTGCTATTGAAGGATCGGTGTTTGCCAGAGTTGCCCCAGCACAAAAGCTGCAATTAGTAGAAGCCCTACAAGCTCAGGGTAATATTGTCGCCATGACGGGAGATGGGGTCAACGATGCCCCTGCCCTCAAACAGGCAGATATCGGTATTGCGATGGGTAAAGGTGGTACAGAAGTAGCACGAGAATCTGCTGATATGCTCTTGACGGATGATAACTTTGCCTCCATTGAAGCTGCGGTAGAAGAAGGGCGTACCGTTTATCAGAACCTCCGCAAAGCGATCGCCTTTTTACTCCCCGTCAATGGGGGTGAATCAATGACAATTTTGATTAGTGCTTTACTGGCAAGGGATTTACCGATTTTATCGCTACAAATTCTCTGGCTGAATATGATTAACTCCATCACGATGACAGTTCCCCTCGCCTTTGAACCTAAATCCCCAGGGATGATGCAAAAACCGCCCCGCAATCCTAATGAACCTTTGCTAACTCCCAAACTACTGCGCCGTATTCTGATAGTGTCGGTTTTCAATTGGATTTTAATTTTCGGAATATTTGAGTGGGCAAAGTCCACCACAGGAGAGATTGCAGTGGCTCGTACAATGGCAATTCAGGCTCTTGTAGCAGCACGTATAGTTTATCTGGTGAGCATTAGCCAATTGGGGAAAAATCTCGTCGAATATCTGCGAGGTCAAGCAAGAGCTATTGCTTATGCCCCAATTTTACTGGTAGGAATTATTACCGCCATTATCTTACAATTGCTTTTTAGTCAGTGGGGTGTGATGAATGTCCTATTTGAGACGGCATCTTTAACCTGGAATCAATGGTTAATTTGCTTGCTACCGATGTTACCGATGATTCCCACTGCACTTTTAGTTAATTGGCTTGATCGATGATGCTCATATTTTCTGTCTACCAACTCAAATTGCCGGGAAAATTCTGGGGGTGCTGAATTTAACGGAAAAGATTCTTTCAGATTTTGGTTTTAAAGACTATGAAGTCAATCTTTCCACTCGCCCAGATCAATCCGTCGGTACAGATCAAGGTTGGGAATATATTGAAGATCAAGGGGGTGGTAGACTGACAGATCGTGACTATCGGAAAAGTGCCGAAAGCCTTATAAAATAAGTATTTTTATTCCCTATTGCTGATTGCCTATTGCAAGGGCGCGAAGCGCTATAACTATATCTCCTAAGTGAAAATGTTAAGTATTGGAACAGAAAAAAGCGATCGCATTACCACAATTACTAATACGACTTGGGCTGAATATATTAGTTTAGATTTGCCTAAGTTACGAGTCTCATTTCGCAACGGAGTAATTACAATCGTGTCTCCAGGACGTAACCATGAAATGATTGGCGATTATATTAGAGCAATTATTTGGGCTTACTGTCGTAAAAATAACTTTGCACTGTTTCCTTACAATCAAACTACCCTCAAGGAAGAAGGAAAAGAAGGGAAAGAACCTGATGTAGCTTACTGCTTTGAGATAGACAAAGAAAAGCCAGATCTGGCAGTAGAAATAAATCTAACATCAGGGAGTATCGACGATTTAACTAAATATCAATACTTAAAGATTGCCGAAGTTTGGCTGTGGGAAAACAAAAAAATTAGATTCTTTGTTTATCGTGATTCAGGATATTTAGAATTAACTACAAGCAATTCTTTGCCTAAATTGAACAGCGATCGCGTTACAGATATCGTAAATAATTGTTTTGGCAAAAGTGTTTTAGAAGTAGAAAAATATTTCTCTTAAAGCTTAATTAGAGTTGTTCTTGATAAAATTTATCTGTCTTCGCGCTGTAACATCAAGATCGATTGCAGATGAATCTGTCCAAGTCATCTTAACCACTCGTGGTGCGGGACTGACAGGACGAGATGGCACGCCAGAACCTGGAAGACCCGTAACCGCAACAATCAACATAGGCTGCACTTTGAAATAATTGCATAGGATATAGTATATATAAGAATGATAATCATTATCAAAAATAAGCTCATTTTTTTTATGTGGGACAATATTTGGGACAAGACTTTACTGAATCGGATTGAAGTTGCGATTATCGGTGCAGGGCCACAAGCCTTGACATTAGTCACCCATTTGTTACAAAAACGGGCAAAACTACGACCGAAATTAATGGTATTCGACCCCAGCGGGACTTGGTTGAGTCAATGGCAACATCAGTTTGCCGCCCAGGACATTCTCCACCTAAGGTCTCCTGCTGTTCATCATCCTAACCCTGACCCTTTTGCCCTCCGAAGATTCGCTGAGAATCGTTCTCACGAATTATTTCCCCCTTATGATTTACCTGGAACTCAGTTATTTAAAGAATTTTGTCAGGATGTAATTCAACGCTGGCAATTACAGCATCAGGTTTATCCAGCAAAAGTGTTGCAAATCTTACCGACTCAGCAATTGGGACGACCTTATTTTCAGTTGATTTTAGCAGATGGACGTTTGATTATCGCCCGCAAAGTCGTTTTAGCAACGGGTGGAGGAATGACCCAGTATCCCAGTTGGGTGAGTCAAATTTCATCCCCTTATCCTCCAGAATCCCTCTGTCATGCCCAAAAGGTGGATTTACGAACCCTCAACCTTGCCGGAAAACACATCTTAATGATTGGCGGCGGTTTAAGTAGCGGTCATTTGGCAATGGGGGCGATAACACGGGGGGCAAAGGTGACATTGATGACTCGGCGGAAAATACAAGAGAAGTTATTTGATGCTGACCCCGGTTGGTTGGGGCCAAAGTACCTGAAAGGATTTGCAGCGGAATTAAATTGGCATCATCGCGCTGCATTGATTCAACAGGCACGCAATGGAGGTTCAATCACTCCGGCTATGATGTTAAAACTAAGACGGGCAATTCGTCAAGGACAGTTAATTCTGCAAGAAAATTGTCAGGTTATTAAAGCCCATTGGCAGTCACAATGGCAAGTTGAATGTGATAACGGACAATCTGATAATTTTGATAGAATTTGGTTAGCCACAGGAACGAAGTTAGATGCGACTCAACATCCTTTGCTGCGGAATATATTACAGACTTACCCCACAGAAATGGTTAACGGTTTACCCATATTGGATGAACATTTAAGACTACCCGGTTGTGAATGTTTTATGATGGGTGGATTCGCTGCATTGCAAGTTGGGCCAGTTGCCCGGAATTTATATGGGGGAAAAATGGCCTGTTCTCGGATAGTTCCAGCAATTGTTAAACCCAGTTTGGCATTAAGTTAATCTGATATAGCGCGTGCGCGCTGCTGCAAATAGGCACTTCTGCTACAGTTATGAAACTCATCAAAAATCTTGTAGAGACCTTACATGTAAGGTCACGAGATCTGACGGGCGTGACTCCTTATTTCTAACAAACCAAAACTGAATTGCTATATATATTTTACCGTTTGAGGTTGAGTCATTTAAGCAAATTGTTATTGTAAAAATGGCAATTTAATTCGTTTAATAATTACATTAAACCATCCTTCTGAGTCAAATTTTTCTACCGGAGATAGATCTATATTGTCCTCGGAAATAAGATCAGAGGTTTGATTAATTCCAATAACTTCTTCAGGAAAAGTTGTCAGATATTCTTCCTCTGCTGTCGTTTCTTCGCTCAATACTTCTTCAGTTAAAATCGGTATTTCGGAAGTTTCATCAATTTGAATTACTGTGTTATCAACAGTGTTTTCAAGTCTTTCGTCAATAGTATTAGTGTTATCTTCTTCTAATTCAACAGTTTCTATGAATTCTTCCGGGTCAACCGTTGCTTCAGTAACCTCTTCAACACTGTCTAGGTTTTCCGCTTGAGCAATAGACTCTTGTAAAGTTTCTATTTCTTCTATTGCCGCTTCTGCCTCCTCAAAATTATCTTCTGGCGAAATAGACTCTTGTAATATTTTTGTTTGTTCTATTGCTTCACTGAGATTATCCTCAAGTACAGCTTCAAGATCATCGGCATTATTCTCTGGTTCTAACTCCTCAACCGTTTCATCAATAGCAGTTTCAACACTATCAATATTACTGTCAATATTACTGTCCTCAATAATTAATTCTTTCAGGGTTTCAAGTTCTTCAATAGTCTCATTAATTGTTTCTTCAATTGCTGCTGCCGTCTCCTCAGAAATAGTTTCTTCAGCTTCAGTCGTTTCGTCTGGTTCTTCTACTGTCTCTTCTGCAGGTTCTTCTAGCGGTTCTTCTTCTTCTAATACATCCGCTTCAACGGGATTTTCATCAAGTTCTTCTGGTTCTGAAGCAGGGGTAGGAACCTCATAAACAAAATCTGGGTCAACAATGGCTTGAAGCTGATCGGCTGAGAATTCTCCTTTGAACAATTGCGATAGAGAATTACTCACCTCGGGATCATAAGTGAAAACATTGCCAGTATTGTTATAGACATTGTTAAACGGTTGTCCCTGGCTGTCGAGATATTGGAGTTGAATCCAATTTTTACCTGCTTTAACACCTTCTATATATATGGGTTGCCATTGGTCAATCAAAAAGCGTTCCCCATTGAGAGTCATTTCCACCTGCCAGTCTACTGTATCCTCGACAAACTCTTCTGAATTGATGGGTTTAACAGGAAGGTTTGCCAGGTAAAAGTCCAGTAAAATGGGTTCTGTACCATAAACTCCGCTGGGTTGATTGAGGGTTAATAGCGGTTGATTTAGATCTGGGGTACTGTTTGGGGTACGGGTAAACAGATGAAATACCGTTTGATCGTAAGCTTCCTGGTTTTTGTAGGTTTCACCCCAGGGATAAGCTGCAAATACTCTGACAGTATGGGTTCCGGGTTTAAGGTCTTCAAAGGTTAGAGGTTGATCAAGATTGTAAATGGCCTGAGGCGGTTGGTCATCTAAAATGACTTGTAAATATGGCCCTAAACCGAGGGTGTCTTGCTGAAAAACAGGAAAGTCTTGCACCTCTAATTCCAGGGTGACTGTGTTGTCCTGTAGAACCTTGTCGGCTTGAGGAGTAACAATCTTAATCTGAGGCTGGTATTGATCTAAGGTCCTGTGCAGTTTCTGGACTGCAATGGGCGGAGAGACTTCTACAATAGATTGTGTCTGTTGTTCAGCTTTTTGGCTAGGGGGCAATGCTTCGGGGATATCGGGTGTCCCACATCCCACTAAATTTAGCCCCACCGAAAGGACAATGAGGTAGGTTAAACTTTTCTTAGCTAAGGTTCGCCACTGATTCAAACGTAGCAGATTCATAATATTCCTCAGAATCCCAATCCAGTATTGTTGAGTAGTCTTTCATCGGCAACTATAGCCCAAAAGAAGAACGCACTTCACACCTTTGTCATTTTTTGAAACAGCTTGAAAAATTTTGTCCAATTGTCGCGAGAAATACAGATTCTGTTAAGGGGATAGAAGCTTGACATGAGTCTATTTGAATGGATCACAACTGAATGCTCTCTCTTGTTATTGTAATAAAAGTTATCTTTTCCAGAGGTAGTTTTAAGTTTTGTTAAAAAAAGCGGCTTCAGTTTCGTTAGAACTTAAGAATATTTTGGCTAAAACCCTTGATTAATAAAGCTTTTAGGTGGCTTTAATTATTGTTAACAACCGATCCCCGTTTAACTGGGAAAGATGATATATCATTTATATACAACAGCTCCTTAACAATCTTTCACAGATTAAACGTTGCGATGCAGACAAGATTGGCGCTAAAGTTAGCAACTAGATTGTCAAACAGCAACCGATAAGGAATTTCTGTTAGACGTATAGCAAATGATTAGTGAACAACTAACATTTGTGAACGGTTTTGAAGCAGTTTTAAAACTCGTTTCAGAATCCAAAACATATTGATTTTTTTTGTCAGACGGAGAGGAGAGTCTCGATGACCATCAGTCCTCCAGAGCCGGAGGCCAAAGCAAAGGTTACCGTTGATAATGACCCCACCCCAACTTCCTTTGAGAAGTGGGCAAAACCCGGTCATTTTAGACGCGACCTCGCAAAGGGACCAAGTACCACCACCTGGATTTGGAACCTGCACGCCGACGCTCACGACTTTGATACCCATACAAACGATTTAGAAGATATTTCGCGCAAAATATTTAGCGCCCACTTCGGTCATTTAGCTGTAATTTTTATCTGGCTAAGTGGGGCATATTTCCACGGTGCGAAGTTTTCAAATTATGAAGCTTGGTTAGCCAACCCCTTGGCCATCAAACCAAGTGCTCAGGTGGTTTGGCCAATCTTTGGCCAAGAAATTTTAAACGGAGACGTTGGAGGCGGTTTCCAGGGGATTCAAATCACCTCTGGTTTATTCCAACTCTGGCGTGCTAGCGGCATTACAAACGAATATCAGCTTTACTGCACCGCAATTGGTGGCTTAGTGATGGCTGGTTTGATGCTGTTTGCTGGATGGTTCCACTATCACAAAAAGGCTCCCAAACTGGAATGGTTCCAGAATGTCGAGTCGATGTTGAACCACCACCTCGCTGGATTATTAGGCTTAGGCTGCTTGTCCTGGGCGGGTCACCAAATTCACGTGTCCTTACCCATCAACAAGCTACTGGATTCCGGGGTAGCCCCGGCTGATATTCCTCTGCCCCATGAGTTCATTTTGAATAAGGACTTAATGGCGGAGTTATATCCCAGTTTTGCCCAAGGCTTAAAACCGTTCTTTACTTTGAATTGGGGTGTCTACTCAGATTTCCTCACCTTCAAAGGAGGACTTAATCCAACAACAGGTGGTTTGTGGCTATCTGATACAGCACACCATCACCTTGCCTTAGCAGTATTGTTCATTATTGCTGGCCATATGTACCGGACAAACTGGGGCATTGGTCACAATATGAAAGAAATGTTGGAGTCTCATAGAGGTCCTTTGACTGGAGAAGGTCATAAAGGTCTTTATGATATCCTCACCACTTCTTGGCATGCACAACTGGCAATTAACCTAGCCATGTTGGGATCTATCAGCATCATTGTGGCTCACCACATGTACGCGATGCCACCGTATCCCTATATTGCAACAGATTACGCCACCCAGTTGTCTCTATTCACGCACCACATGTGGATCGGTGGATTCTTAATTGTTGGTGCAGGAGCTCATGCTTCGATATTCATGGTACGGGATTATGATCCAGCCAAGAATGTTAACAACTTGTTGGATCGGGTGATTCGTCACAGAGATGCCATTATCTCTCACCTGAACTGGGTTTGTATCTTCCTAGGCTTCCACAGCTTCGGCTTATATGTCCACAATGACACCATGCGGGCATTTGGTCGTCCTCAAGATATGTTCTCAGACACTGGAATTCAACTGCAGCCAATCTTCGCTCAGTGGGTTCAGAATATACACGCATTAGCACCCGGTGTCACAGCACCGAATGCACTCGCAAGTGTGAGTCCTGCCTTTGGCGGTGATGTCGTGGCAGTGGGCGGTAAAGTTGCAATGATGCCGATTGCACTGGGTACGGCAGACTTTATGGTTCACCATATTCATGCCTTCACCATTCACGTAACCGCTTTAATTCTCCTCAAGGGCGTTCTTTACGCTCGCAATTCTCGTCTAATTCCAGATAAGAGTGAATTAGGCTTCCGCTTCCCTTGTGACGGCCCGGGTCGAGGTGGTACTTGCCAAGTTTCTGGTTGGGACCACGTATTCCTCGGTCTGTTCTGGATGTATAACTCTCTATCGATTGTGATTTTCCACTTCAGTTGGAAGATGCAGTCGGATGTGTGGGGAACGGTTGATCCAAATGGCACCATTTCTCACATCACCAATGGTAACTTTGCCCAAAGTGCAATTACCATCAATGGATGGCTGCGTGATTTCCTCTGGGCACAAGCGGCTCAGGTCATCACCTCCTACGGCTCAGCCTTATCGGCTTACGGCTTAATCTTCCTCGGAGCACACTTTGTATGGGCATTTAGCTTAATGTTCCTATTCAGTGGTCGGGGTTATTGGCAAGAGCTGATCGAATCGATTGTTTGGGCGCATAATAAGCTTAAGGTTGCTCCGGCAATCCAGCCTCGTGCTCTCAGCATCATTCAAGGTCGGGCTGTTGGGGTAGCGCACTATCTCCTGGGAGGAATTGCTACAACCTGGGCATTCTTCCTTGCACGAATCATATCAGTTGGTTGATCACAAATGTTCCGCTTAAGCTTTAGGGTGATGGGTGAATCAAACCATGAACTCTAAACGCCTTGGGCGGAATTGGAAGAGAATAAAGTTTAGTTAAGACTTATGGCAACCAAATTCCCAAAATTTAGCCAGGACTTGGCCCAAGATCCGACCACCCGTCGGATTTGGTACGGGATTGCCACAGCCCATGATTTCGAGACTCATGATGGCATGACTGAGGAAAATCTTTATCAAAAGATTTTTGCCTCCCACTTTGGTCACATTGCAATCATTTTTCTCTGGACTTCTGGCAGCCTGTTCCATGTCGCCTGGCAAGGAAACTTTGAACAGTGGATTAAAGATCCGTTAAATGTTCGTCCCATTGCTCACGCAATTTGGGACCCTCAATTCGGAGCACCTGCGGTAGATGCATTTACCCAAGCAGGCGCTTCCAACCCCGTTAACGTCACTTACTCTGGCGTTTATCACTGGTGGTACACCATTGGTATGAGAACCAATGGCGATCTCTACCAAGGCGCTATCTTCTTGTTGCTGTTATCTGCAGTCTTCTTATTTGCAGGTTGGCTACACTTACAACCTAAATATCGCCCTAGCCTCTCTTGGTTCAAAAATGCTGAATCTCGGCTGAACCACCACTTGGCTGGACTGTTTGGGGTTAGCTCCTTGGCTTGGACTGGACACTTGGTACACGTCGCGATCCCTGAATCTCGGGGACAACACGTGGGTTGGGATAACTTCCTGACTACCCTGCCTCATCCGGCGGGTTTGGCTCCCTTCTTTACTGGAAATTGGGGCGTTTATGCTCAAAATCCAGATACAGCCAGCCATGTGTTTGGTACCGCAACCGGTTCAGGAACGGCGATTCTCACCTTCCTCGGTGGATTTCACCCTCAAACTGAATCATTGTGGTTGACGGATATGGCGCATCACCATTTGGCGATCGCAGTCATCTTCATCATCGCCGGTCATATGTACCGCACCAACTTTGGAATTGGCCACAGCATCAAAGAGATGCTCAACTCCAAAGATCCTCTATTTGGTATGGAGAATAAAGGTCAGTTCAACCTGCCTCACCAAGGGTTATACGATACCCTGAATAATTCTCTGCACTTCCAGTTAGCTTTAGCCTTGGCTTCGTTGGGTGTAATCACCTCTTTGGTGGCTCAACACATGTATGCTTTGCCGCCTTATGCCTTTATGGCGCGGGCTTACACCACCCAAGCTGCACTCTATACTCACCACCAGTACATCGCCGGCTTCTTAATGGTCGGTGCCTTCGCCCACGGTGCGATCTTCCTGGTACGGGATTATGATGCAGAAGCGAACAAAGGTAACGTGTTAGATCGGATGCTTCAACACAAAGAAGCCCTGATTTCTCACTTAAGTTGGGTTTCTCTATTCCTCGGTTTCCATACCTTAGGAATTTATGTACACAACGACGTAGTCGTTGCTTTCGGAACTCCTGAGAAGCAAATCCTGATTGAACCTGTGTTTGCTCAGTTTGTTCAGGCGGCTTCCGGTAAAGCCCTCTACGGCATGGATATTTTACTATCAAATGCTGATAGTGTTGCAACCACAACCAGTGCGGTTTGGTTACCCGGTTGGTTAGATGCCATCAACTCCGGTAGTAACTCTCTGTTCTTAACCATTGGGCCGGGTGACTTCTTAATTCACCATGCGATCGCTCTGGGTCTGCATACCACCACTTTGATCTTAGTCAAAGGTGCGTTGGATGCTCGGGGTTCTAAGTTAATGCCCGATAAGAAAGACTTCGGTTACTCCTTCCCTTGTGACGGCCCCGGTCGTGGCGGTACTTGCGATATCTCTGCTTGGGATGCGTTCTATCTCGCCATGTTCTGGATGCTGAATACCTTGGGCTGGTTGACCTTCTACTGGCACTGGAAACACCTGGGTATCTGGCAAGGTAATGTGGCTCAATTTAATGAGTCCTCCACCTACATTATGGGTTGGCTACGGGATTATCTCTGGCTCAACTCGTCTCAGCTCATTAATGGATATAACCCTTACGGAACCAATAACCTGTCTGTTTGGGCTTGGATGTTCCTCTTCGGACACTTAGTCTGGGCAACCGGTTTCATGTTCTTAATCTCTTGGCGGGGTTACTGGCAAGAGCTGATCGAAACGATTGTTTGGGCGCACGAGCGTACTCCTCTAGCTAACTTAGTTCGCTGGAAAGACAAGCCCGTTGCCATGTCCATCGTTCAAGGTCGCTTGATTGGTTTAGCTCACTTTACGATTGGCTATATCCTGACCTATGCCGCCTTCCTAATTGCCTCAACGGCAGGTAAGTTTGGTTAACCTTTCAACGGGATTAACTTAACATAAACAATCAAGCCTCTACCCTAAAGTAGAGGTTTTTTTTGTAAATCTATTTCACGTGAGTAGATGATTTCTGCCTTTCTTGTTCTGTACTCACGTGAGTTTATAGTGCTACAAAGTAGAGATGAATTTAACCCAGACTCACCCCAAAGTACAAAGCAGCATATTCGATAATATCTGCTTCAAAAGGCTGCAATTCTGGCAGATGGGCCTTCAGGGTATTTCGTACCGCATCAGCAAAAATAGTCGCATCTTGAGTCTTGTTCTTGACAAACGGTTCAAGCTTCTTAATCAACTCGTAGTTACTATCAATATTCACTGTCCGAATTGCTTTTTCCATGGGGGGAACATTGGGGGCTTCTATCTCTGGCAATACCCGACTGACAAAGGTAACCCGATGCAACACCCGCCAGCATTTGGGCTTTTTATCACTTTGGTTGGCTTGACGCAACGCAACAGCATTGGGGTCATTACTTTCTTCTAACCAAATCGGGTCTACCACCTTATGAAAGAAGTCCTCAAAGTTGTCCTTTGTGGGTTCAAGATAGAACGTCATAAAGCGGTAGGCATCGACTTTTCCTGGCCGTTTGATGGGTTTGCCTGTCTCATCATAAGCCCCCCCACCTTCATTACGATTGGGATATTTTTGCTTTTCTGCCTCAGTATTGACATAAAGTTGAATATCCTCCTCACCCAGAACTTCTACGTTAATACTGAAAGACTTCTCCGTCTCTTTGCCTTTGGTTTTAATCACTTCCAGATGACCGCCGAACAAGGCATCCATCTCAATTCCCACCGCCGCTTTAGAGTAAGCTGTATTCAATTCAAACGTTGCCCCTGACATTCCATTAAAGGAATAGGAACCTGTGGTTGATTCTTGAACCGACTCCATCACCTGGGTTGATTCCGAGAAAAAGCCACCATCGGCTGTCCAAACATAGGTATTCACCAGATTTCGCGCTGCTAGACTCTTAGGAATCTCCTCACTGGTGGTATTGAGATTGGCATCAATACTGTAATTTTGGTAATAGGTCTGAAGTTCTTGCTGTTCTCGTTCAATCTGCTGTTTCAAGCTGTAGGCTTCCGTGGGCTTAAAATAACTGTATTGACTATGGGTATAGGCATTAGGATAATCCGGGTCACACTGAATACTGCCATCTTCCTTAATACCCACTTTCCCATCGAGGGTTCCCTGCTTAGTATAGGTGGGATTAATGGGGAATAAGATAATGTTCCAATCCTTGGGAATATCTGGATTAGGCTGCATCCGGTAGGAGACTAAGGCGTTGTTATGGGCCAGACGCAGGGCAAAGACATCCATCGTATCGGATTGTACCAGGGCATATCCCAAGTTTTTCGGCATATAGCGACGACCCACAGCTTTGTTAATATAGCATTCCCCACTCTCATCTTTATTTTCCCATGCCCCCACTAACTCCATGGAACTGCTTCGGGTGGTATTGCGGCCATAACTGACACTAGCTTCACTCAGTTGACTATCAGAGGTTTCTACACTGCCCTTCACTCCCGCCATAATATTGGTTTCCTCTACTGAGGTAGTCATGCCGAAACCCGCATCAGATTGAGACTTGAATCCGAGTACGGCTTTGGTTTCGACTGAGGTATCAAATCCGGTTTCCTTAGAAGAACTATAAATGTAGTTCACCGTTTCAGCTTCCTCAATTTCAACCCAACTACTTTCGCTGTAATCCTCCAGTTCAGAAAGGGTGAGGCTAGTTCCCGTCAGGTTTTCGCTAGGAACGGGCGGTGCCCCTTCAATGTAGCCGATAATCTGTGGGTCACCCTGAACTTGCCCAATCCATTCCGTGACTAGATTACCGACTTTGTAGCCCGTCAGCAGATGCCATTGACCGTTTTTAATATAGCCATAACACCGCTTATGAATGCCCGTGAGGTTACCGTCAGCATCGTATTGCATATCACCATATTCTTGGACAGCAGGCCGACTATGAATCACGTCATGAAATTGGGTTTCAACCCCAGCTAAAGCAGAACGGACTTGGGCAATATCATCACTAATGGGGGCAGTCGAAACTGTTGCGGTTGGCTGACTGTTGTCACTACCGAGGGTTAGATGGTTACCTAACAGGGAATAATCTTGCAGTTGGGAGGCGTTGTTTGAGTCAACTGCTGAATCAGGATTTGAATCAAAAGTATAGTTAGCAATCAGATCTTCTTTTTCCCCTTTAAGGCGGGTAAACAGATTATCCTGAATTTGTTCTTGAGTGCGGGCAACTTTCCAAATTCGCACTTCTTCCATCGTGCCCGCGAAACAGTTTTGCAAGCTGCCATTTTTGCTGCCACCGAGGGTAAACTGTTCCTCACCCCACAACGGTTGAGAAACCAGATTATGGGTTTCCACAGGCAAGCCATTGTGATAGAAAATAAAGGTAGAGGCTGTAGTATCGGGATTCTTCACCCACTGCGCCCCTTTGAGGCTAGCATGATTATTACTCTTAGAGTCATAAGCCATATTGCCCTGTTTTTCTTCCAACCGCCACCAAGAGACTAATCCATCTTCATTGCCTTGGGTGCGAATGCCAATGTTTTCTTGGGGAAGGGCTTTATTCCAAAGGCGAACTTCGCTAATAATGCCTTTAAAGTAATTCTCCTCGCCGGAATTGTAGGTTTTACCCATTTCCAAGGGGAGATCGTTGCTGCCTGGATCTTTACCATCATATTTGTGATACCCCACTTCATTGTGATCGATGTAGAAGCGAATATCGGTCCATTGACTTACCTGGGGATTTTCGGCGGTGGGAATTTGAATTTGATACTGACGAGTCACAGCAATTTTCTGAAATACCCCCGTTCGCAACACCCCAGAAGATTTATAGATATGAGGATTGCCGTCTTTATCTTCAAAGGCAAAAGCAATTTTGCGATCGCGATCAATATACACCGAATAAGTCACAGACTCTGGAGTACCATCCCCCAAATGACCTTTGGTTAACACCCCGCGAGGTTGAGTGAAATCATCCAGTTTCAGGAACACCTCAAGGGTTAAATCCTGACTGATATCTAAGGTGGTATCAGAGTTACAACTGAGGTAGTCATCTCCCTGAAACTCCAAAGCATAGGACTGGTCGTAAACCACTGCCAGATGTTCCCATTGATTTGAAGGAATGGGTTTCTGGGTTTGTTTAAACTGTTCCCCAACTCCGGCAAACACGGTATAAAAAGCAGCCGAACCTTTCAAGGCAGAAGCCACATTCTGAGGGTTCCCCGAAATCTTGCCATTATTCCCCTTTGAAGTATAATCCTTTGTCCCCGATTCAAAATGCCAATATCCCACTAACCCAATCTCTTGAGCGCTGAGTTGACGGTTCATATCTGCTTGGATTTCTTTGTCAGAACGGGCGCGTTTCCAAATCCGCACATCATCAATTTGACCGTTAAAGAAATCGTAACCGTTTCCTTCTGTTCTTCCCGCCCCAATGCGTAAAGGATATTGGGGGTTCGGGGAAATGTTGATTTGATCGATTGAACCGACTAACTGACCGTTGATATAGAAACGCATCTGCTGAGATTTCTGGCTATAAGTCCCAGCTAAATGAGTCCAAACCCCATTCTGGGAAGCAGATCCTGTAATTGTTTTCCAGAAATTATCTTCATACTCATACGGTAGATACCCCCTGTATCCTGTCTTTTTAACCCATGCACCCATACGGAAATACCATTTCCCGCCCTCAATAAAGAACTCATAGCCTTGTTCGTGACCTCGCGAACAGAAGGGAGAACGGTAGCTTGTTCCCCCAGTGACCTTTGCCCACAGTTCGATGGTGAAGTCTTTGGGATTTAATGCAGCTTGGTAAGGAATCTCAATGTATTCTTGCCGTCCATCAAACGCCAAGGCTGACTTCACTTCCATCGGCTTGATGCCGAGGGTATATTGAGACTGTTTAGAATGGTGATGAATGATCTTTGTCGTCCCCGTAGCGCCACTGGGTTTAACCCAAGCTTCGAGAGTTAGGTTACTGTTGGCATCAAACTGAGCCAATTGGGGAAAGGTTTCATGATTCTCACCACGAGCAACACTTACAAGTGATGGCGGTGCCGCCACCTGTTTTGGACTGCCCTTGAAGCGGCCATCATTGCCATAGCCGGAGTAATCTTTCGCACCACTGGCTTCAAAACACCAATATCCCGATAAACCGGCTTCTTTCCCCGTTAAGCGTCGATTCATCCCCGCTTTAATTTCTGGCTGTGTCCGAACCCGACTCCAGAAACGAACGTCGTCAATTTTACCGTCAAAATAGCCATTTCCATCCCAATTGCTTTTGCCAATATAGTTACGGGTGCGCTTGAGTGTTTTGGGTAAACGCAGAGAACCACTGTTGATCTGTTCCCCATTCTTATAGAGTTTGGCATTTCCAGCGCGATCAATCGTTGCCGCAATATGCATCCACTGACCCGTTTGTAAAGCGGCATCAACATAAATAGACCCAGCATACCCATCCTTATAAATCCGTAAAATTAGCCTTGAGGATGTACTGTCATTCGCCAATAAAATATTGTCCTGACCTGCGCCATTGCCAAAATCAATAATTCTCGACCAGTATGGGAAACTATCGTAGTACACCCTGGCTTCGATGGTAAAACCTTGAGAGAAGTTGAAGTTCAACTCAGGCAATTCAACATAATCATTTTGCCCATCGAATGCTAAAGCGGACTCTGCGGCTTCGGTTTGTTGGTTCCCCGCCCAGTCTGCTGGGGGTTGGAGATAGACATAATCATCCTGACCATCAAAAGTTAAGGCTTTGCCCGGTGCTTGAGCCACCCATTGACAAGATGAAGTGCTACCATTGCCTGTGGCGATACCATTTTTAACATAGCCCTGGGCTGTTCCAACAACGACGATACACTGTACTGATCGCTTGTCTAAGCCAGTTGGGTTACTGCTAGCATTTTTATCATAATCATAAGTGATTGCCTGTTCTATCACAGTCCCATTAATCACAGCCGCAAATTCCTTGACTTCTCGCGGGACTTGCTGCCAGGTTTCTGTAATTCCCGTGGCTGAATTGGCGATCGCAACAGTACAGGTATGATTGTTGACACCATGACTGACTGTAATTTTAATCCGATCCAGTTCAGGTTCAGCTGATCGCGCCAAAAAGTTGACCTGTCCAGTTTCAGCATCCAGAACATATTTTGCTTTGCTGGTGTTGGTATCGTAATAAGCGGCAAAAAACTGATCGTCAACTCCTCGGAAATAAAGACCTAGTTTACCTGTGGCACTGTCGCATAATAAGGGGGTATCATTAGTGGAGGCAAAGTCGAGCAAACCGCCGGAAACTGTAAAGCCAAAGGGATCTGTATGCAGCAATGGCAGGGATAAAGCTACCTCATTTTGTTGTTCTGCTGAGGAGGGCGCAACAATCGGGGGTAAATTAATGACATCAGGAACTTGTGTTAATTTACCTTCACGGGAAACGGCAAAATCTAACACCCCAATGTATAGATCGGCTTCAGGATGCTCAGTATCTCCTGTGGGTACAGCCAGCATCACCCTGGCATTGCGTTTCACCGGTTTTTCTTGCTGGTCGTAGCCTGTGATTTCTTTTTCCTGTTGATGGTATAAAATGGCTGAGAGTCCAGGTTTCAGGATGTCATTTTCTTCTACGGGGCGATCGCTAATCGGGGCTTCAGATTTCACCCACTTAGGATTCCCAGAAATGGTACCGTGATTGGCGTTTTCGGTTTTGTCGTGAACTGTCGTACCCGATCCTTCATCAAATTGCCAGTAACCCATCAAACCAGACTCATTCCCCTCCAGCCGGTAATTCATATCCGCTTTGATTTCAGTCTCAGAGCGTGCACAACTCCAGATGCGAACTTCATCAATGGTGCTAAATGGCTGAGTGCCACCCTGATAGTTGCCAATGGCACAGACATCTGATGTCGATTGGAAATTTACCGTGGCGACTTGCGTCCCATCGACATAAAAGACGGTCGAACCGCCTTGACCCACTGCTGTGAGATGATGCCAACCGGGCGATAACCCAGTCACATCGTATCCACTATCGATAAAACCACCTGAGTGATCGTAAACTCCTAGATGTTTCCCATACCTCACAATCACTTGGTGGTCAGCATGGGTTCCCCGCATGAGAGTATTCCACTCGCTGCTTGGTGCTAAAGGATATTTAAACCAAGTTTCAATGGTCCATTCTTGTGACAACTCAACTGCCCGGTTGAGCTTCACCATATCATTACTGTCTTGAAATGCTATAGCACTACCACTCACAGCAGTTTGGTGATTGTCAATGGATGTCTGTGCAGCTTCAGGCAAACTTCCAGATAATTTAAAACTGGTGCGATTAATTCCAATGCGATCGCCAACGGGGATATCAGATTTTACCCACTGGGGATTACCGATAATTGTGCCATGATTGGCATTATCTGTTATGTCATGAAGAACATCCCCTGAACCTTCATCAAACCGCCAATAGCCTACTAATCCTGGCTCATTGCCAACCAAATGATGGTTTAAATCCAGTTCAATTTCGGCTTGAGAGCGATCGCGCTCCCAGAGACGAACTTCATCTATTTTTCCCTTGAAGTGCCCCCAACTATCAGCGGGTGCATTAATAAATAAATGAGTATCGTCGTAAGCAATCGGAGCGTTAACCTTCGCGTCATAAGCATAGCTTAACTGCCCATCACGATACACTTTAATCGTGCCTTGACCATCATAGCTAGCGGCGACATGAACCCATTGTTTAAGGGGGATTGGGGTTGCGATCCAATGATTCAAACCCTGTAGACTATTACCAACAAGAAAGCGACAGCCATTTTCATAGAGGCTGAGATAGAAGCCTATTTGATTGTCAGGATTCCATCGATTAATCAGATTTTGCCATTGTCCACCCCGTGCTTCCTCAACATATATCCAAGCTTCTACCGTCATTGCTCGACAGTTAAGACTGGCATCATTACCACAATCAATGCGTTGATTTACCCCATTAAATCTTAACGCAGACTCTCCAGAACCCGACTGACTGACAATGGGAATTAAATCTTCCCCAGTAAAGGGACAAATCCCTTCTTGCCTTTCAAAAACAGATTTTTGATACTTGGGTTCAGGACTGGTATAAAATTGCGTTCCCTTAGTATTAAATAGTCCATCGGCAGAGCGCTCTACGTTAAACGAGTCAATCTGCCCTGTTTGACTGTTATGACTAAAAATTTGCCAGCGCTGTATATCGGCAATCTGAGTCGGCAACAGCAACACGCTGAAACGTCCATCTTGCAGGTTTCGGACAAAGTCTAATTCCTGAGTCGGTTCATAAAAGGGCTTTTTCTCCATATCCTGCGCCCCCAAACTGTCTTTATTACTCTGGGGACGATATTTGTTGCGACTGCGCTTGTAACGCACTTCCCGTTTAGGCTGAAGTTCGGTTCCAAGCAAGACAAAACGGTCTACCAGCAAGGTATCCTTCACCAGGGGAACGCGGTTACTCTCTGCATCTAAAACCGGGCTACCATCGGAGTTCTGGGCATAGACCATATCTTCATGGTCAGGGTGAATAGATTGCCGGAAGATGTAGATATATTTACCATCCGACAGGGCATCAAAGGGGGCATCTGCCGTGAGGCGGGCAGTGGTAGACAAAAAGGGATCAATTTCTTCTGGACGTAGGGTTCCCGCTGCAGCTTCAGTGCGACTGCCTTTTTTAACCCACGGCATCTTCACCGGATCAACAATACCATAACCCACCTGAACAATTTCATTGCTGAAGCGAATTACTTTCGGGTTTTCTAGCCAATAATGAACATCAAGGGGGCTTTTAACTTCGTCGCTGTTGTCGAGGTTAAGCACAGAGTAATAAATCTGTCGTTGGTCGTCTATTGCCAAAGCAACCACTTTGCCTTTATGACGAACCATCGCAGTGTGCTTGTAAGTCTTATCTGCGTAAGTTTTAAGGAAACTGGCATTAATATTCATGTGAAACTTAACTGACTTTATATCACCTACGAAATACTATACTACATATAACAATATATAATTTAGCTATTATTTTTACGCATTTTCTAATATTTAAAACAACTTAATCTAGCACTACGCAGATAGGTTAAGACATTTAAAAACTGCAAAGGCTATTTATGATTAATGTATAAAAAACTGACAGTACGGGGACTGAACTTTGCCACAGTCTGCTTAACCCGCACTGATTAATTTAACCCTAATTGTCAAGAACTTACGAATAACCAACAAAAAATGACTAACAACTGATTAACTTTTAATTCCAAGTCAACCACTTCTGAGCATTAAGTCGTTGTACAACACCAAAGACTAAAAGCGGTAATGTAATTCTACGTTCATCTCCGAGAAATGACTCAATCACACTAGGTTGAGAACCATTTGTGCTACAGGAAAAGATTTTTTGAGCCTTAATATCTTCATTCGGGAAATAAACATTAAATTGTCGCTGTCCATCTTGCCATTGACCCATGACTTGCCAACATTCAGCAGAAGTCCCTAAACTTTCAGGCAGTTTTTCCTTGCTAAATTTTAGCTCTAAATCTTTAATTCCCTCCTCAGTTAGTGCTTTTTGCAGTCCAGGGAGATAGTCCTGTTCAATAAAATCTGAAAAGGGTTTATCCTCAACGGCTGGTGGTTTTTCCTTTTTCGCTTTCGCACTAGATTTAGTTTCTTCTGCCATGATTATGTTTTGTATTTAAATTTGAGCAACCGCTCAAGCCGGAGCATGATTTAATCTCAATTATTATACAAGAAAATCACCAGATGCTTTTCTGACTCACTTAAAACCAGCGCCCACCTCTGAAGCGCCGGTAAGGAAATAAAATTCGCATGACACTCTCTGAGGCAATATATATAGCCACCCAGACTAAACTATAGTGCAATATGAATAGCTGTAGATTTAAGTCTTCTGGTGCAATCCCAGGTAAAGGCACGACTTTTGCTAAAACAATTAAAAATCCGGCTTCCCAAATTCCAGCCAACAATTGAAATATTCCAGGCCAGTCACGATCCCAGCGAAAATTCTGTAAGTAAATATAAAACCAATCCCACACCAAACCTAATATTGCAATATAGCCCAGAATCGATAAATAAATCCAACGAGGCGGAGTACCAAACGTTCCAAAACAAAAGGGTAGACTCAGCAAAACACCGACTGTAGCCAAGAGAAGTAAACGAGTTTGCCAGCGACCAATGAGGGTAGGGGTCATTAGTTTTTCTCAACGTAGAACACAGGACAGGAATAGAAATGTAAACTTTTGTAAATTTACTTGTGGGGTCTCACCCATCAGGGCTATAATCCATAAGTATAGTAGATGCACCCTGATTAGAGCGCCCATGAATGTGTGGGCGTTTTTTTTTATGGTTGTGTGCCACCTAGAAGATACCAAAAATTATGCTCAACACAGTCAATAGGGTCAGTAGCGCTCTTTAATCACTCTGAAGAGAGAGTTATAGAATAAAGCGTTCTAAACCGTTTGCCGGAGTATATTTGAAGCAACAAGAGCAGTTCCAACAATTAAATTTGTGGACGATTATTGTTAGGGTAACTGAGGGGTTGTCAACCCGCAACGCGCTGATCACACCCCAGTAGTAGGGATTTGCCTGACTAGAATGATTCAACATGTAGATGCTTACTCTGACAAGTAATCGCACAGATTGAGCGATCGCTACTCTCTCTCCTATAGCTATAGCGCTACGCCCTATATTACTAACCATTACAAATCCAACCCCATTCGATAAGTTAGGGCTAATCCTATGAGATCATAGTTGGAAATACTCACCAGCGATCAAGGTCGTCTGAATAAATATGAATCAACATCAGAAATCAACGGTTGTGATTACCGGTGCATCCTCTGGAGTCGGTTTACACGCTGCCAAAGCCTTAGCAGATCGAGGATGGTATGTGGTCATGGCTTGCCGAGATCTTGTCAAAGCTGAAGCGGCTGCCCAGAGTGTGGGAATTGCCAAAGATCACTATAACTTGATGCAAATTGATTTAGCCTCCTTAGAGAGTGTGCGGCAATTTGTCCAAAAATTTAGAAATATCGGTAGACCGCTTAGCGCTTTAGTTTGCAACGCGGCAATTTATATGCCACTCCTCAAAGAACCCTTACGCAGTCCAGAAGGATATGAATTAAGTGTTGCCACGAATCATTTAGGTCATTTCTTACTCTGTAACCTGATGTTAGAGGACTTAAAAAATTCAACCTCACCCGACAAACGGTTAGTGATTTTAGGCACTGTTACCCATAACCCCGATGAATTAGGCGGAAAAATTCCACCCCGTCCTGATTTAGGTAATTTGGATGGATTTGCTGCCGGGTTTAAAGCCCCCATCACCATGATTGATGGTAAACAATTTGAACCGGTCAAAGCCTACAAAGATAGCAAAGTCTGTAACGTTCTGACCATGCGAGAATTGCATCGTCGCTACCACGAGACCACTGATATTACCTTCAGTTCCCTCTATCCTGGATGCGTTGCCGACACCCCCCTATTCCGTAATCATTATCCTCTGTTTCAAAAAATCTTCCCCTGGTTCCAAAAAAATATTACCGGTGGATATGTCTCTCAAGAACTGGCTGGGGAACGAGTCGCTGATGTGGTAGCCGATCGAGAATATAAACAATCGGGTATGTATTGGAGTTGGGGAAATCGTCAGAAAAAAGATCGTCAATCCTTTGTTCAAAAAGTCTCTCCCCAAGCCCGAGATGACGAGAAAGCTGAACGGATGTGGGATTTAAGTGAAAAGTTAGTGGGAATTGCTTAGAAACAACCCGTTTAATAAAAATGACCAGGGCTTCGCCCTTAAGTAAGAAGGAAAACGGAAGACGGTGAATTAGAATTGCTCTTTCCAACGTACGTGACTTGGGGGTATAAGCCCTATCCATTCCAGAAAGCTTCTTCCCTCTTCCCTCTTCCTCTTTCCTTCGCATTAAATCGACATTAACTGCAATAAACCCAATCCTAAATCCTCCTGAGACAGCGATCGCACTTCTAACAAGGCCATCATATCCTTGAGTCGAGGCTGACCCTTAGAAGCACCCGTTGCCCCCATAGCGATAATTAAACCACACCAACCCTCAGTTATTTTGCAGCGTTGTTCCCACTTTTGTTTCGCTTGTTGATGCACCGGATCATCTTCTAGAAACTCCCCAAATAGATATAAATCACCCTCTTGCATTCGTAAAATTCCCAAATCATACTGATGACCCGCCATCGGATCTTCACCCGGCGTAAAACCAACCCCTGTCAGTCCACCCGCTGCCTGCAAGCTTTGAATCATCACTTGTGCTTTTGGCTTTGTGGTTTGCAGTAATATAATCGGTAAACCCTCTCCCTGTTGAGGAATACCTTCTGAGGCAGCCTGATGAAACTGAGTGTGTTGTCGTAAATATTCCGTCGTATCCCAAGGCAGCATCCCCAGACTGAGAAACGTTTTCGGCGGTACGAAATCATCGCGTAACATCGGCAGATCAACTTCAATGATCTGCTGTTCGGCTGTTTCAGCCTCACTGACCATCTCGTACAGTTCCTGGGCTAATTCTGGCAGGGTAGACACCTTGACTGAAATGAATTGTTTCTCTGAATTTTCGTTCTCAATTGCAATTCGATATTTATGGGTAATTTTAGGAAATTCGTAACCTTGTAATTGAAGACGACAATTGCCTAAAAACCGATGTAATGCTTCTAAAGTGACGAAAACAGCAGCGGCTTCTTCTTCATACAAAACAGAACGTAACCCTTCTAAGGGATGTAAATTACCAAAACTGGGTTGAATTTCAGATAGGGGTAAGCTTTCTAAATTCACCTCCTCATCTTCATCCTCAAAATCTTGATCAATTTGATCGAAGGTGACAAATAAACAATCTTGGGTCAAAAATGCTTCTTCTAAGTTATCGGACGGATCGTGACTGACAATTCTTTGGCGAAACTGTTTCAAAGACTCCATTGAACGATACATCAATACCCCATAATCCATTCCTAACTTGCCTAAAGTCGAAATATAAAGGGTTTCGACATCAAAACAGTTCAATTCAACTGCAATAATTTGATGTTCTCCCAAACGCTTCCAAGGGGCATCTTTCCAGATTTCATAAGCCTTTTGGGTTAAGCTTGAGGTGTAGCGAGGGGGTAATTGGGGTGGACGACTTTCGGCAACTTCCTGTAAACCGCGAAAAATTTCATCGATTAAGGGTAAATTAGGGACATACTCAATCACAATTCCTAACTCTTGCAGGGCCCCTCGCAAGAAAAATTGTATTTCTCGATCTCTGACGACAATCTTCTGGGGACGGGCTGCTAACGTTGGACTCTGGGGATGTTCAATCGCCCGTAACAACGTTCTTACCACCGCTTCCATGCCCATGTCCGCTGAAACCATATCCATGGCCCGGACAATTCCCTCAGATCCATCGACCCAGATAATACATTCTTCTGAGGCTTCTCCATCCTCATCCCCATCTAGTAGGGTCGCTTCTTCTGATAGCAAACGGCGATCGCCCTCCCACACACTTTGCATCTGGGGTAAACTTTGAAGCCGACGAAGGGTAGAGGGACTAAGAGTAACCATTTAAACAAGATTTGAAATAATATTTCCGTAGGAAACCGTTCAGGCCTGATTGCCAGATCACAATTCAACCACTAAAATTCCATTTTAAGTTGGGTAGGACAAGAATTGATAGATTTTTTACAGATTAATCCTAGCTGACTGTCGTTAATATTTTAACGGGGATTTTTCAACTCCCAATCTTGAAAAAGATATTAGCAACGGACTGAATAAAATTGCGATCCACTTTTACTCTGTACCAATCAACCGATAGAATAATGCAATATTCGATTGTTACTAACACAATAATTTAACATTAACCCCCATGGTCATGCGGGTTCTCAGTTGAAAATAAATTAAAAAATGGATCAAATCACTACAGCCGTTAAACAACTTTACGATACTTATCCCTTTCCTCCCGATCCGCTATCAAATGAACCGCCACCGGGTTATAATTGGCGCTGGTGTTGGTCTGTTGCCCATAGTTTCTGTACGGGTCAAAAACCCCAACGGCAAGATATTCGGATCTTAGATGCTGGGTGTGGGACTGGGTCAAGCACAGAGTATTTAATTCAACTCAACCCACAAGCAGCGGTGATGGGGATAGACTTAAGTGAAGGGGCGATCGCTGTTGCCAAAGAACGCTGTCAACGATCTGGGATCTCGACTGTTGGTACACCTGTGCCAGAATTTAAACGCTTAAGTGTATATGATGTGGAGGAGCTTGATGGAGAATTTGATTTCATCAACTGTGTGGGAATGTTACATCATTTACCCGACCCGATCAAAGGTTTACAAAGTCTCGCTACAAAGTTAGCGCCTGGGGGGTTAATTCATATTTTTGTTTATGCTGAGTTAGGACGCTGGGAAATTCGGTTGATGCAGCAGGCGATCGCGTTATTACAAGGTCAAGACACTCAAGATTATCAAAAAGGCGTAAAAATAGGTCGTCAATTGTTTGCTAATCTACCCAAAGATAACCGTTTAGTCAATTACGAAGCCACGCGCTGGGCGATGGAAAATCAACGAGATGAATGTTTCGCAGATATGTATGTTCATCCTCAAGAAATTGATTATAATATCAAAACATTATTTGAACTGATTGATGCTTCCGGCTTAGAATTTATCGGTTTTTCTAATCCAGACTATTGGAGACCGGAAAGATTATTGAGTCAATCTCCAGAATTAATTGAACAAGTTAAAACTTTAAATGAACGCGATCGCTATCGTTTAATTGAATTACTTGATCCTGAAATTAGTCATTATGAATTTTTCCTCGGAAAACCCCCAATACCCGCGATAAATTGGTCGGATGATGAAGCATTAAAGGCTGCAATGGTTGAAATTAGTCCTTGTTTGAATGGGTGGCCGTCTCAAACATTATTCGATTATAACTATCAGTTAGCCAGTTTATCCGAAGCCGAATATGAATTTATGAAAGCTTGTGATACTAATGATGCTGAGGAAACCCCTCAAAAAACCGTCAAACAGATTCTGGCTGAAGTACAATTTGATTTGGAAGGAGTGCGATCGCTTCACAACCGTCAGTTCATTCTCCTGACTCCTGGTTAACATGAAACAACCTCAACCGTTTTGGAAATCACCTGTTGTTATTGTCTCCGGCATTTCTGCTTTAACCATTGCATTAACTGCCGGAGTTGCCTGGTGGACGTTAAATTCTCGTTTTTCTCAACAGCTACCCGTTACCACCAATAATTCTACCCTTTCCCCCAACCCGAATAATTCTACTGTTGAACAAAACGTTAATATTTATTGGATACAACCCGATCAACAGGAACAATTACAATGGGTTCCCACTCCAGTTATTGTAGAAGCTGAGAATAATCCCAATGCTATCTTAGCGGCTGCATTTAATCGCTTACTCGCCCAACCCGACTCAAATGATGTTTTTAGCGAAATTCCACCACAAACCCAGTTGCTGAGCCTGGAAACCCAAAATAAAGACATCTATTTAGACTTATCTTCAGAATTTAATAGCGGCGGCGGCAGTTTCTCGATGATTGGTCGTTTAGGACAGATTATTTACACCGCTACCAGTTTAAATCCTCAGGGGAATGTTTGGATTTCTGTTGATGGAAAGCCGTTAGAATTGTTGGGGGGAGAAGGTTTAGAAATTACTCAACCCATGACTCGTGATATTTTTGAAACCGAATTTGTAGGTGAATTTTAACATTGAAGTGAATTAACCATTTTCCTGAATGACCCACTGTTCAAAGAGTTTGGCTCCAATTCTGTACTGCTCATCATTAATTTTTTGAATGACTCCTGTGCCTGCTAATACTTCAAGCGCATCTACAACTTCTCCAATGCTTGTATTCATCTCTTGAGCTAAAGATTCGGCTATTCCTACTCTTTGTTTAATCAATGTTAAATAAACAGATTGCTCTAATTGACTAAAGCCATAACTCTTTTTTTCGTTATCCCACCAAGCTGAAAAATCTATATCATACTGACGAACTAAAGCATTCATCAGGCTTTCTATTTCATACAATTTCTCTGATTTTTTATAATCAAAGATTGTATTGAGTAATTGCTGAATTAGATAAGGATGACCACCAGACCATTCAATAACTTGCTCTGTTTCTTCATCAGTGAGGAAAAGATTTTCAATTTGACTTCGGCAATTGATGAGTAAACGCAAATCTGTCTTTTTCAAAACTCCTAACCATTCTACTTCAGCAATATTAAGCAAGGGAGAACCCACTCGTTGTTGATAATCTTTCAAGTCTCGATAACCCGATAAAATTAAGCCGACAAATGGTTTAAGAGCGGTATCAGTATCTTTTAAAGCTCGTAGATAACTCCAGGCATCATTTGCCCATTCCTGAGTTACAATAAATTCAGCGCCGTCTATTAAATAGCAAACTCCTGTAAATTTTTTATTTTGCAGTAATTTAATAATTCTGAGTAAGTCTTGGCGAAAGTCTTCATTGATCAAACGACGTTCACAGTCAGGATTAACAACACTGAGAGAAACACCCATTTTTGGTATGGGTAGCCCTACATTAATTGATCCGCCTGGAATTTGCCGTAGTAAACGACGATAACTTTTACGCCAATTTGAGAGGGAACCTTCCTTATATTCAGCAAAAGCTTCCTGTAGGCGAGCAATCATTAAATAACGGAGATGATCTAAACTTTCCGGTCGTTCTTGTTGTAAGTTAAACAGAACAGGAAATGCTCGATAGTTGGAATTATTAGTGGTTAGAAACCGATTTTGAATCCCATTTAATAAGCTGGTTTTTCCCAGACGACGACCTCCCAATAAAATTCGCACTGAAAAAGGCGATCGCGCAACGGCTTCAAGAATATCATTTCGTCCGACAAAGTAACGAGAATCTGCTATTGGGAGTTTGAAATCAGGTCTTAGGAAAGCTGCCATTGCTGCACCTCCTCTTTCGTCATTTGCATTTGCAACCATTGAGAGAGAAGTGGTAATGTCATGTGATAAACCTCTTCTTCTCCGAATTCTTTCTGTCGGATTAAACCAACCGACTCTAGCCAAAGTAAAGCATCTAAACACTGACTTTCTGTTAATTGATTTTGCAGTTTTTCCTGCATCACAGATAATGGAATACCTTCTGGGAGTGCTTGATTACAAGCCAGTAGCCGAATAATTGCTATCGCTGAGTTAAACTCTCGTTTTTCTAAATCACCCCAAATATTTTGTCCAAAGTAATCTTTTAATACACCTGAATAGGTAAAAGGCTTATTCAAATAGCGTTCAGCATGAGAAAACTGAATTCTCCCATCATGGTCTGCTGCGACTTTTTTACACAATAGACTCGCCAACTGACGAGACACAAAGGGATGTCCACCACTGAGAACATGAATCTGAGTCAACGTGGCTTGATCAAACGTAATTCCCATTAATTCTCCAATATCAGTTAACATCTTTGTGGTTTCATTGGCAGAAAAGGGAAGAACAAAGATTTCTTTAAAAAAGTTAAAGACGGGATTAGTGGGTACATTTTCCTGTAACCATTGATTGATACGATTGATATCTGGATGCACATCAGCAATCAGTAAAGAAAGAGAACGCTGTTCTTGGCTAACGGCTCGTAATGCGCCAAAAAAAGCATTGCATTCTTCTGCCCGTTCTTTTGGGTCTGTATTCGTGGGGAGAATACGCTCAATTTCATCTAGGAAAATCAAAATTGGGAGTTGATAACCGAGTTGAGTTAGACGTTGAGTTAAGTGCTGTAACTGTTGAGCAAATTCAGTTGTGAGGCTAGCAGCAGGGCGATCGCTCTCAAATAATTTAGGACGATTGACCCGTTTAGAAGAATCCTCCTCAACCAATTGAGATAATTTTATCAAAATCTGATTGAATAAATCCGCGCCATAACGCAATTTACCCCCAAAGGGTTGCAAATCAATATGAACCAGCGGATTTTGCCGCATCACAAACCCCAATTGCAACAACAGCGAGGTTTTCCCAGACTTGCGTAAACCAAAAATGCCAATCCCTTGACTTCGACGCAGGTTTTCTTCTAGACGCTGTAGGAGTTCCCCTCGACCAAAAAATGACAAGGTATCCCCAATTGCATTACGATCGTCAAATAAGTCGGCTCCGGGCAAGTAACGGTCGGTATACTGAGCGAGTAGTCCAGAAGAGGCTCCTCCTTCTCGTAGAGCTTGTTCAATGGCAGTTAGGGGAATGGGAATCAAAATAAAGCGATCGCGCAATCTGACTTCGGCCATTCGCATTCGGAAGAGGGTATCTGGAGGTTCGCGATAAAAGAGAATTCCGGCTTGCTGTTGACTAGATTTATTCATCTTCCCTGCTTGCTGGACTAGCTCAACCACATCCCGATCATCAGGTTGCTCTACTGCTAAGGATACAGCCATAGGAACATGAGCTTTGAGCCGACCCGGCGCAGCAGTAATTTGCAATCCATCTTTTCCATTGGCGCGAGTCGTTGCCCCTGCTTTTTGCAGAAATTGTTGCACTTCAGTCCTTAATTGATGGGTTACCTCTCGATTTTGTTTGGCTTTCAGTCTAGAGCGACTCCAACGCAGAAATAAATCTGGGCGATACCAAAATAGCAAACCCACGGTTATTAACAGAGAACTTAAAGTTAGGAACAATCCTCGACGGACAGTCCTGGTATAGTGGCTTCTAATCTCCCACTTGAAAACGTCTAGAGATTGGCTAATGTATTCAATATCTTCCTGTTCGTAACCCAAATCTTCCCATCTATAGACATTTTGCGGCAATCCTACATCAGGACGACGAATGGCAGCAAAAGCTTCAATATCCTGTAGTGCTTCTTCTAGAACTAAAACAGCCTGTTTGAACTCTTCTAATGAAGGGGTTTTAGAAACAGGTCTTCGTCGCAAATCAGCAGCCATGTCTTTAAAGATTGATGCCGCACTAGAACGCACTTGTTGATTAGAATTGCTTAAAGCATTGGATAAAGTGGGTGCTGCGGATATTCCCATCTGTCTGAGGGCATACTCGACACTGGCACGAGCTGAATTATTCTCAGTTTCCAAAGCATCAATCAGTTCAGGAACTGCGGGAAGACCGATTTCAATTAAAGAAAACGTTGCTCTCAACCGCACGACTTCATCTTTGTCTCCTAAGGCATTAATCAAAACTGGAATAACTGTATTTGGGTCTTGATTGAACTTTCCTAATGCTTTCGCTGCTTGACTGCGAACTTGCCAATCTTGACTCGTTTTGAGTTGTTGAATATAAGTTTTAATCTCTTTTTCTGAAGTGTTTTCTGCCCAGACTTGACCTATCCACACTGTTGAGAATGTGATGTTTAGAAAGGTAATTGTTAGGACAAGCAACCTAGATTTCATCATCAGTTTTGTGACTGGGGTGGGGTGCGATCGCTATAGGTTAAAGAAAGGTCTCTATCTTTTACCCATTCTGGCTGTTGATCTAATGAGATTGTCATTGTGCCATCCTCAGAAACTTGATAGATGTATTGACGATCTGGACAGAATAGAGACTCCAAATTCGGCATTGATTCAGGCCATTTTCCTTGTTTCTTTGCCAGTTCCTTGACTTGCAGAATTTTCTGGGTAAATTCTAGTTCTAGCATAGACTTTGCTGCTTTTAAGTCTTGGCTGGTGAGAGATCCTACTGAAAGTTGACCCAGAAGATTCCACCAAGCTGCATTAGGAAATAGTTTAGGGTCTTGAGGCTGGCAAATATTTTGTGTTGGTAACTTTTCTAAGGATTTTCTAGATGTATGATAAGTATTAATTGCGGAAAATCGAAAATAGGGTTGTGATAAAGGAATCTGAGAAATAAATTTTAAGACTTTATCTTCTTCGCTGTCTGTCCATACTTCGTTACGATATTTGTAATTGTTAAGATTGCCAATCGAACTGTAAATCAGAAAATACTCTCCTTCTATCGTTTTGAGGACAGACAAGCGATAATCATGTTCTAGTAAACGTTCTTGCCATTCAGGAGAGAGGTTATCCACCTTCCGAATTACTCCCGCTTGAAACCTTCCTACAATTAATGCTACTAATTGACCGATTAGACTAGGGCTATTTTGCAACGATTGACTGATTCTCCATGAGACTTCCAGCATCTCTATTGCTTCTTTATTTTTTCCCTGGCGTTGTTTTTCTAAAATATCTAGCGCTAGAATTTTTTGAAAGTTAGCCATACCTAAATATGATTGAATGGTCATTGAAAAATCTCCTTCTAGTAAGCCGTATGTAACTGTCTCTAGCTTAGGAACTTCACTATTTAAAACATGATTCTGAACTTTTTCTAAGGCATCAGCTTTAGACTCTAGATAGCGCTGTAACGCTTGGGGGGGAGGATCAATCTCATCATTGGGTTTTGAAATTTGACTATCAATGTATTGGCTCAGTTGCTCCTGAATCTGCTCAAATTCATTATTAGAACTCTCAAAATCAGGATGATAACCTATGTAGTCTCCAAATTTAAAAATACCTTGACCATTGGTACTACCAACCACTCCTACCATTCCAAATTCTGATACTAGAATAGCCTCTAATTTCAAAGCAGAATCATTCGGTTCTGGGTCAGGATATGCTTCAGCCAGTTCTTTGGCTTTTTGCTCAAGTTCCTGATTAATCTCCTTTTCGAGCTGAGAGGCAAGAAGATTTCCGCCTATCATCCAAATAGCCAGTAACCCCATTATACCGAACACTAACCAACGAAAAAACTTGAGTCGAGATTCTAACATTGGGATAACAGACTATCGAAAAGTTCAAAAAGGAATGCTGATTATAATAAATTTAGATTAAAATTATAACACATTGATTTCTATTGATTGAGAATTTTTCATACACTGTTACTTTTACATCGTCAAAAAGTTCAAAAAAATATATTAAAAATAAGAGACTTGAGAATTAATACCTATCTTGATTGATTAAGTCAACAGCTTAATCCCGTAAACGTTGACGAATTTGTTCTGCTTTCTCGGGGCTAATTTCATCTTGAATAGTTTTTAA
>CAYSWY010000017.1:39759-96157 GCA_964434975.1 uncultured Lyngbya sp. | reverse complement strand
CGGCTAAACATTCACCAATTTCTTGTAAAGTGAAACCTAAAGATTGTAAGCGTTTTATGAATGCTAGTCGGCTAACTACACTCGGTTTAAATAGTCGAAATTGCCCGTTTGTTCGCTTTGACGCTTTTAACAGACCTAATTCTTCATAATAACGAATGGTTTTGATGGGTACGCCACTGTTTGAAGCAACTTCACCAATTTTTAGAAGTACCTGTTTTTGTATTTCCATATTCAATTGATTCTGAGTCTATTTTTTTATTGTAGACTCTCCAGTTAACTGGAGATGTAAGAAATTTTATATAAAATTAAACTTTTGATGGCGGGTTACGGTACTGATTCAAATTAATTATGTTTTCTTAAAGTTATAACTGTGTCTAACTACTATAGCAATCTAAAATTAGATTGTAAGAAAATCTCATTAATCAGGCAGTCTTGCAATAGAATAATTAAGCATTCTAGAAGCTTTGCAAATGTCGAATTTTTCCATAAACCAAAACTGAATTATTATATGTTTTCTTGATATTCAAATTAAAGATATTAATTTATCTCTTTTGCAGGATTTCTGGTTGGGAATAATCCATTTTATTATCAAGTTCCTGTTGCTGTTTTGCAAAAATACTCATTTGTTGCGCTAGATTTAAACAGACATAAAAAGCTGAGATAAATACGCCTTCAGCGATTAATTTTAAAGATTCTTCGACGGTTTGTAAGCAATCATAGACTAATTCTTGATATTGAGGATTTTTTACCCAATATTGAACTAAAGTTTCATCATTATTATACCAATCAAAAATACCCATAACTACGGTTAAAATAAAAGCTGCAATGAAAAACCGAAAAGCTGGGCGGTATTGTTTAAATTCTTGCCAAAAACTATAGATAAAATAACTGCCAATCACACTATAAGAGAGTAAAATAATATCATCAATTCTATCGGTGACAGGGGTTTCTTGAATATCTAATATCCAATGAATAAAATGATCTGTTTTTTCGTGAATTTCAAAATAATCATCAAGGGCTAAAAATATAAAGCAAAATGTTAATATTCTCCATAAATTAACTGGAGACTTCCAGGTTTTACGTTGAGAACTAATCTGTTTTCTATAGTTGGCAATTTTCCAACATAATCCAGCTATAATCAATAACTGTAAACTCGATAGCAATGTCATCACCTCGGTTTCTTCAAAATACTCAATTGGACTTTCATTCTGAAGAATTGCCCAGATAATTGCTAAAGTAATTGCAGTTAAATTCAAGGCTAAAATTATCTTTATATAAGATGAGGGAGAAGATGCTTTTTTCATGAACTCGTTTAAGACTCACACCACGCATAGCGTTAAAAATAGATTAACGGATTAACCCGGATTTTGGCTAGTCTTAACTTAACTTTACATTAAGGCAGTCAGGAGAAAAATCCAACCCAACACCCTACTCCCTCAAATAACTAATGACTACCTGTATCTGTAACTCGCCAACTTAACTTTAAATTTATCCAAAAATTCCAGGCGGTAACAATAGCGATCGCCATCAGTTTAGCAAAATACTCATTAATGCCGAGTAAATTAAATAATAGATTAACTAATAACACATTTAAGATTAAACCCACTAAGCAAACGCCATTAAATTTTAAAAGCCGTTTCAGCCGTTTTTTCCAGCCGCGTTGTTTACGGGAGATATCTCGAAACGTCCACAGGTCATTCCACAAAAAATTATTTAAAATTGCCACTTCTGTTGATAAAATAGCACTACGAGTTAAACCTAAACTAGCTTGTTCTCGCAATAGATAAAAAAGTCCTAAATCAATAAACAGTCCACTAAACCCAACTATTCCAAACTGTAAAAACCGACGAATGGGAAATAATGCTAAGCGCAATGTGAGTAAATGTTGTAAATATTCAATATACTGTTTCAAAGTAACTTTACTCGCGCCTTCTGTCCGTTCTTGAAAGATATAACCGACTTCGGTAATGAAGCGAATATGACCTCGGCCTAATACTTCAATTAAAATTTTATAGCCTTTGGGATTAAGAGTACGTCCAGCGATCGCTTCTCGCTTGACCATGAAATAACCACTCATCGGATCAGAAACACGTCCTAAAACGCCGGGTAATAATATTAATCCTAACACTTGAGCGCCACGGGATAAAAGCCGTCGGGTTAAACTCCAGTCACTCACGCCACCTTGGTTAACATGACGACTGGCAACGGCTAAATCTGCGCCTGCATTGATATTTTCCCAGAGTGAAATTAGGGTTTCGGGGGGATGTTGTAAATCGGCATCAATTACTGCTAAAATATTACCTCGCGCCACTTGCCAACCGCGAATGACAGCGCTTGAGAGTCCCCGTTGACTTTGACGACGCATTACCCGCAGTTGAGGATAACGTAGGCTGAGGTTGAGGGCAAATTGCCAGGTTTGATCGGGGCTATTATCGTCAATTACAATAAGTTCATAACGATTAGGAATGGCTGTATCGAGAAGTTGAATCAGTCGTTTGATTAATATTTCTATGTTCTGACTTTCTTGATAAGTTGGAATAATTAAAGATAATTGAATATTAGATTGTTCGATTGCGCCCTGGGGTAAAACTCTTAACAAGCCAGTGGGTTCTGACAATAAAGAGTTTGCTTGATTTAGATACATAGATTGACCTCATACAGCCATCAACAAGATGCTATCCTTTAAAGCTTGGTATTATAGCGGGTATTTGGTGTTTATTATTCGTTCTTTATTCTTTGTTCTTTGTTGTTCGTGGGAAATGGCAAAAGACTCACAGAACGGGCGCATGCAATGCGCCCCTACCAGACTCGCTGCCTCCTCCATATTGCGGTATGTTAAGAATGCAGAGGCATTTATCATCACCTAAACTCATGACTCAGACTGTTTGGATTGCAAGACATGGAAACCGGATTGATTTTGTTAACCCCGAGTGGTTTAATACCGCTCAACGTCGTTACGATCCGCATTTATCCGATGATGGTATCATTCAAGCGCAACAATTAGCAAAACGATTATCTTCTGAGAATATTACTCATATTTTTGCTTCCCCTTTTTTACGCACGGTTCAAACCGCATATTCTGTTGCAGAAATATTAGATCTTCCCCTTAAATTAGATTGGGGTTTATGTGAATGGTTAAATGTGGAATGGATGTCCGAACAACCGGAAACATTATCCGTTGAAACATTAGTGCAACAGTTTCCCCGTATTGATCAAACCCACATTACTCCTGTGACAAAATATCCCGAAACTCGGCAAGATTGTTTAAGTAGAACAGGTGAAGCCGCCAGACGTTTAGTGGCATCTTATCCAGATAAAGATTTACTCTTTGTCGGACATGGATTATCTGTATTAGGAACAGCAATGGGATTAGTTCCCAGTTTAACGGCCTCTGAGATTACAGCCAGTTTATGTTGTTTAGTCAAGTTAGTCCGTAACGGTTCAGATTGGACAGTAGAACTGTTTGGAGATACCTCCCATTTATCCAATACAGAAACAACGGTTCGGTTTAATTAGAGATTTTGTCATTTGTTTTTCGTTGTTAGTTATTTGTTGTAAGAGGGAAGAGGAGTGATAATAAACAATCAATAACTGAGAACCAATCATTAATCTTATACTTTCACCTCAACTCCCCGAATAGAACAATCTAATAATTCTACCGGATGCATTAACGCTATTTCTTCTCCTTGTAATTCTAAATGCTTCTTAATTTGCAAAGAACATCCCGGATTAGCCGAAGCAATTAACTTTGCACCCGTATTCAGCAGATTTTCAACTTTCTGTTGACCCAATTCATCCGCTACTTCCGGCTGCAACATATTGTAAACCCCAGCACTCCCACAACATAAAGCCGCATCAACAGGTTCTTGTAATTTTACGCCTGGAATTTGCTTTAATAATTCTCGCGGTTGCACACTGATTTTCTGTCCATGTAATAGATGACAAGCATCTTGATAGACTAACGTTAAATCTTGATCTTTTACCAACGGAGATAGAGAAGCCGTTAACCCCACTTCTGCTAAAAATTCTTGTACATCTTTAACTTTACCTGCAAACTCTTTTGCCTTTTCAGCATACTCCGAATCATCTTTTAAGATATTGCCATATTCTTTTAAAGTATGTCCGCAACCTGCCGCATTAATAATCACAAAATCAACCCCCGTTTCGGCAAAACTATCAATCATTTGTTTAGCCATCGTATGGGCTTGTTCAGTTTGTCCTTGATGTTCGGGTAAAGCCGCACAACAACCCTGAGTTTTCGGAATCACCACTTCACAACCATTCGCCGTTAATACCCTCACCGTTGCTTCATTTACCGGAGAGAAAAATAACCGTTGTACACAGCCTAAAATCATCCCAACCCGATACCGTTTTTCCCCTTTTGCGGGAATTACAGTCGGTAACTTATCCTGAAAAGAATCTGTTGTAATTTTAGGTAAAATAGATTCCATTGCCCCTAAACGCGGGAATATTTTCGGTAATAATCCTGTTGTGCGGACTATTTTCTGTACGCCTAATTTTTGATAGAGAAATAAAGGCAATAAAAATACCCGTAGGCGATTAGGATAAGGAAATAAGTTAAAGATTAATAGCCGAATTAAGCGGTCAGGTAAATTACGAGGAATATTGCGTTCAACTTGGGGACGAGTTGCAGCAATTAATTGGTCATATTGTACGCCTGACGGACAAGTGGTAACACAGGCTAAACACCCCAAACAACTATCAAAATGTTGGGCCGTTGTTTCTTCTAAAGGAGCATCTTGTTTATTAATCGCATCCATTAAATAAATACGTCCCCGTGGTGAATCCATTTCTTTTCCAATCACCCGATAGCTGGGGCAAGTGGCTAAACAAAATCCACAGTGAACACAGGTGTTAATTAAGTCTGGATTAGGGGGAGATTGGTTATCAAAACCGGGAAATTCTTCGGGAGATTGCAGGTGAGGATTTTGCCCGAGAAAGTTACTGTCTTTAGCAGGAACAGTTTTAGCTGTATTGTCAAATTTTGAATCTGAAGTTTGCATTTTATATTTAAATGGATAATAGCTTATTTTATTATTCGATATTTGATTGAGGACTAACCCATATTTTAGCCTTTTTGTCAATACCCCCCTAAAGTAGAGTATCCAAAATTCGTTAAACCTCTAATTTGTTATAGTCGCTGAAATTAAGTATTTATGATGTGAGTTGATACGAAGTTATCAGGATTTGCAGCGGATATCTATCAAAATTTGAGTTTATAGGCATAGCAATATTCCACTATACGCTATGTTCATCATGATACAAAATCCGATTCGATCTGTCAACCCCTTGTAAACTCGTTCAACCTATAGCCCAAATTATTGCCTGTAATGTTATCATTTTTTGATCAATCATATAAAATTTTAATGTTTGAGCGGTGATTAGTTAAACAAAAGTTATTTTTTACGGGGCAAACGAGATACATTAACAAATAGAATTTAAATTCCTCCGATAAAACGATGAGGACTAAAGATAGAATTAGGATCAAATTGTTGTTTAATTTGCTGCATCAACTTTAATCCATTTCCCGAATAACCCCAAACATCTATTTGTTGTTTAAGATCCATCGGAGCCGCTAAAACAGATAAAAATCCTCCTTTGGCTTCACACCATTGTCGCAACTTTAATAACTGTTCTGCCGTTATGGTTTCAAACTGCAATATTCCTAAACCCACTCCAGCATGAATCCATCCCATTGTTTGAGATTGAGTTAATGTTTCTACTGCTGCTGTTGGACTTACTCCTATTTTGCAGATAATTTGCGAATTTGAGGGCGAAATACTCTTTTGTATATTCAATTGTTGCCATAAATCATTCTCATCAGTATTAATTAAACCGCCTTGTAATCCCAATTTTTCCCCCACTTCCAATAACTGAGAACTTTGTTGTTGAATACTCTCAGAAATACTTTCAAATTTTACCAATAATCCTAAACCTGAACCTAACCCCAATTTCTCTACTAATATTGCCGATAAAATATCAACCGCCACCGGAGTTAAAGCAGAAGATAATAAGGTTTGGCTGGCTTGAGTAATCGCGGTAGCATCTCCCGTTAAAATTACCGTTGCCGAATCTAACGCCATTGGATAAAGCCGTAATGTTACTTGGCTAATTAACCCCAAAGTACCGTAAGATCCCGTTAATAACTTCATTAAATCGTATCCGGCAACATTTTTTACCACTCGTCCGCCCGCTTTAGCAATTTTGCCATCACTACGAATAAAAGAAATCCCCAAAATCATATCCCGAACACTACGATAACGTTGCCGTAATGAACCCGTATCGGCTGTAGCAATAATTCCGCCAATGGTTGCCCCCTGTGGATACGCCGGATCTATCGCAATAAACTGTCCGACACGCGCTAACGTTTGCTGCAATTGTTCAAACTTTATCCCGGCTTCAACCGTCACCGTCAAATCACCCACCGCGTGTTCAATTAAACGATTTAACCGTTCTAAACTCACCGCCAAATGTACATTTTTGACTAAACCTCCCCAATGCAACTTACTCCCGCCACCATAAGGCAAAATACCATAATCATGTTTCGCTGCGATCGCCACTACTGCCGCCAATTCTTCCTCGGTATTGGGATAAACCACCGCCTGTAAATGGGTTTCGGGTTTAACCGCGTTTGTGAGAGTTTGTTGTAAATCCGGATTTAGATTATCCCAAGGTATCACTCCATCATTACCAACAATTGCTTGTAATGCCTCTATATCAATTGGTTTAGCCGTCTCCGTTGAGGTTAAAGTCCCATCCATTAATATTAAAATGCAGTTGATGATTATGAAAATATCTTTCTATTGTAGAAGAAATCGGACTTAAATTCACACCCATCAAGCTTGTAACTTATGGATTCAAATATTTTACATAGACATTCTTGTAGAGTGCGTCAATGACGCACTACCCATTATATTTGAAATATAGTTTAGTATGAGATATAAGAAAGGAGGATAATAACTCATGAATCGATATAGTATGATTATTCAGTGGTCTGATGAAGATCAACTTTTCTTAGTCACTATTCCAGAATTTACCAATTTAGTGATGATGCCTTGTACTCATGGAAAAACTCATGAAGAAGCAATTTATAATGGTGAATAAGTCATTGAAATGTATTTAGAAGCTTGGCAAGCAGCTATGTGAACTTATTCCTGAACCTAAAACGCTTCAAGTTGCTTGATAGTTTTAGATATTCTTGTAGAATGCGTCTGTAGAACATATCCTACCAATTCTTTTTTCAATCTAGGAAACATTCATGACTTCTCCCAAACCTTCACCTATTAATGTTCCCCCGATGGATGAATATAACCAAAAATTGGTGGAAAATTTACATCCGACAAATTGGCAAAATCCCCAACCGCAAAACTGTTACAACTTAGTGGTTATTGGTGGCGGGACTGCTGGGTTAGTGACGGCAGCCGGGGCGGGTTTATTAGGGGCAAAAGTGGCGTTAATTGAAAAGCATTTACTCGGGGGAGATTGTACAAATGTCGGTTGTGTTCCCTCGAAAGCTTTAATTCGTTCTTCTCGTATTGCTGCAACAATTAACCACTCTCAAGAATACGGTATTAATATCCCGGAAGGAACAACAATTGATTTTGCGGCGGTGATGAAACGGATGCGAAAAATTCGTTCAGAAATTAGTAATAATGATTCTGCTAAACGATTTAGTGAAGAATTTGGCGTGGATATCTTTTTAGGAGAAGCCCAATTTGATAGTAAAAATACAATTAAAGTTGCTGGAAATATATTAAAGTTTAAAAAAGCTGCGATCGCCACCGGATCTCATCCTGCTATTCCATCTATTGAAGGTTTAGAAGCAGCGGGATATTTAACTAACGAAACGGTATTTTCTTTAACGCAACTTCCTCCTCGTATTGCTATTATTGGTGGTGGTTATATTGGTTGTGAACTAGCCCAAACCTTCCAACGTTTAGGATCTCAAGTAACTTTATTACAACGAGGAGAACGAGTTTTAAAGAACTCAGATCCGGAAGCTTCTTTTAAAATTCATCAAGTTTTTGCTGATGAAAAAATTGTTTTAGTTTTGAATACTGATATTCAATCTATTCAATTACAAAATAAAGAAAAAATTATTCATTATGTTGTTGGCGGTATTGAGTATGATATTGCTGTTGATGAAATTATTGTAGCCACAGGGCGAACGCCAAATATCAAAAGTTTAAATTTAACCACTATTGGTGTAGAATCTGATGATAAAAAAGGGATTATTATTAATGATTATCTGCAAACAACCAATCCCAATATCTATGCCGTGGGTGATGTTTGTATGAATTGGAAATTTACCCATGCGGCGGATGCGGCTGCTAGAATTGTTGTGCAAAATGCTTTATTTTCTATTGCTGGAATTGGACGCAAGAAACTCAGCAGTTTAATTATGCCATCTTGTACTTATACTAGCCCAGAAGTGGCGCAAGTGGGCATTAGTGAAGCGGAAATTCAACAAAACCCGGCAAAAGTAGACAGCTTTTATGTCAGTTTAAAAGATAATGATCGCGCAATTATTGATGGAGAAACTCAAGGCTTTGCTAAAATTCATGTTCGTCAAGGCAGCGATAAAATTTTAGGGGCAACTATTGTCGCCCCTCATGCTGGGGAAATGATTAGTCAAATTACATTGGCAATGGTAGGAAAAGTGGGTTTAAGTCAGATTGCAAATACCATTTATCCTTATCCGACTCAATCCGAAATTATTCGTAAAGCCGCAGATAATTATAATTTTAAATGGTTAAAAGGATGGGTTAAACAGTTGGCTGCTTTTTGGTTAAGTTTACGTCGATAAGTTTATTTATTTTCACTATTATTCTGTTTATAAATAGCGGAATATTTGATGATTTCAATGATTAAAATAGCAATAACTAACCACAAAGAACCCATCATATACCCAGCAATAATATCTGTCGGCCAATGCACACCGAGATAAAGACGACTCAATCCAATTAAGAGAATTAAGATTGATGTTAAGCTGAGAATTAACCCTCGCCAAGGTTTAAATTGAGTCATGAGATAATAACCCATTAATCCATAAATAACAATAGATCCCATGGCATGACCACTGGGGAAGCTTAAGTATTTTACCTCGATAATTCTATCCCAAAGTTCAGGTCTATCTCTGGCTAAAGACGATTTAAGAAATAAGTTAAATGCAGCAGCGCCATTACCAATAATTAAGAATACTATCGCTGTAGATATCTTTTTATTGATGAATAAAAATAGACTAAAAATAAAATTGATTAGTAATAATAGGCTTGGTTTTCCTAAAAAACTTATAACAATAAAAAACTGAGTTAAAATCGGATTTTGAATCGATAAAAAATACTGTAAAATAGCAGTATCGAATGGGGTGGTCTGCTGATTGAGAACCTGCTGAGAAAGTAAGAAAAATCCTAACGTTGCCAGAATTGCGATGATTAATCCACTAACTCCCAGAATCGAAGAAAATAGCGCCAGGAAAGATGTTCTTAAACTCGGCTTAAGATCATTACTCATGATAATAGAATTGACTAATTCCTAATTATTGCTATCTTAGTATATCTTTAATCATCACTTTTCACCGAAATCATCAATCACTTTTATCTCAGGTTGAGTTGATTCAGTCATGGCATCTTCACCCTCTTCAAAATGGTAGAGATTATCTTTTCGTTGATCTATTATTTCTACTGTTGGCGGTTTAAGTTTATCATCTGTGTTTTCCTCTAAACCCACTCTTGCTTTAGTCTGCTTTTTTTTTACTTTTAATCCAGGTAATCCTTCTAACTTTTCGGGAGACTCTTGTGATAAATGACGTGGTACTAAAACCATTAACTCTTTCGGGAGACATTCAATTTCTAGCGGCGTTGTCCCTTCCATTTCCCCATCAACTGCCACTTTTTGTTGAGGATTAGTTTTGATTGTAATTTTCCGAGTTCTTAAATAACCAATATCATCTCGCTGGGCTTCATTTTCATTCGCAGCCGATTGAAAAAGATGATAAGATGCTGCAATAGCGCCCAATTTATTCTGAGGGGAAACAATTGTCACATCCAATAAACCGTCATCAATCACAATTCCCGCAGGTCCCTGAGCTAAAATAGACGAAGGCGGAGCAATATTTGCCACAGTAATTGCCGCAGCTTCTACCTGAATAATTTTATCGTCAGTTTCCAATTCTGCTTCAAATTTTTCCAGTTCTTGTAACTGATTTAAGCCCGATAAACAGTACGCTAAAATCCCAAATTTATCTTTTAGTTCTCGACTGGTGTGATCAACAGTTTCTGCTTCAAATCCAATTCCTGCTAACAATATCATCAGTTTTCCGTTACATTTTGCCACATCAATATTTCGCTGAGATTTAGCTAAAATTGTTTCACAAGCTTCTTCAATATTGTCTGGAATATTTAAAGCATTTGCAAATGCATTGGCGGTGCCTCGGGCAATCACTCCTAAAGGAATATCTGTTCCAATTAATACTTCTGCCACTTGAGAAACAGTTCCATCTCCCCCCGAAGCAATGATACAACTCGCACCTGCAACAACGGCTTGCTGAGCCAGTTTTTCTGCACTGATTTCTTTTGTGGTATGCTTAACAATTAAGTTAACTTTTGATTCTAAATGTTGCTTAATTAAGGAAAGTTCTTCTTCAGGATTTCCTTGACCCGACACTGGATTGAAAATTAGGTAAGTTGATTGATCCATTTCTCAATTCCCTTCTGTACTGAATAATATTATCTTGGCATAGAAATATATGAGCGATGTTCTCGAAGTAGAAAACAGACTTTAATATTTCTTATAAAGTAACAAAAATATTTATAGCTTTTTTAAATTTACTAAAATTATATCTGAAGCTAGATTGAAGTTAAAAATTACCTAGAATAATCTCATGCTTGAGAGAGAGGATGAAATCTCTCTTGGGATAGAAGTAAAGTTAATCGTGAAATGATTAATATATGTGGTATAGCTCAATAACTCGTTAAATAAAATACGATTTGAGAGCTAGATAAAAAATATAAATTTAATGGAGCAAAAAAATATGAGTACTGAGAATAAAGTAGAAGCTACCATGAAAAACATTGAAGGGAAAGCCCAAGAAATGATGGGAGAAATTACAGGCGATCCCAAAGATCAAGCAGAAGGTCAAATGAAGCAAGCACAAGCTTCTGCACAGCATGAAGTAGAAAATCTTAAAGACGAAGCGAAAAAACAGGTTGATTCTATGTAATCGCCGTTTGAATGAATTCAGAGAGAATTTACTCAGCCAAGACTTGAGAAAATAGTTTCTATCTGTGTAATACAATAGTCTTTAACTTCCTGTGAAACTGATTAACTTTAAATCGGTTCTATGGGAGGTTAAAGATTATAATCGTTAAATCTGTAATATTTTAAATTAATTCATGGCAGAACAAAATTCACCCGAAATAAGAGCAAAAGTGATTCGCGATCAACCTGTCGCGGCAACCGAACCCATCGCAGAAGTTCATGATGTTAACCAACTTGCTGATGCGGCAGGGGTTGATATACCTGAAGAAGAACCCCTGAATATGAAAGAGAGATTAGACCAACGAGACGAGCAACGCTGGCAACTCGATCCTGAGTCGGCGGCTGATCATTGAAAATAAATACTTGCTGTGACTGTACTTCCGGAACTGTCTAAGTTAATCTTGATGAAATTCTTAGCTTGTTTTCGTATGTGAGGAGTCAGTCAAGCATGGTGAGTTGGAAGCCAGTCAATGATGCTAAAGCAACGGGCGATCGCTTGCGTTTAGCTTTAAGAGGGGGTAGTGTGTCCGGAGGGATTGAACACCGGGCATGGGTTGAAATTAATCGGTCTGCGATCGCAAATAACGTCAAACAGATTAAAGCCGTATTATCCCCTCAAACCGCCTTAATGGCAGTGGTCAAAGCGGATGCTTATGGTCATGGGGCCATTTATGTCGCCCAAACGGCTTTAGAAGCCGGGGCCAAAGGTTTAGCGGTTGCCACCATTCCCGAAGGCATCGAATTGCGAGAAGCAGGCATCGATCAGCCGATTTTAGTCCTGGGGGCCGCCCATACCCCAGAAGAAGTCAAAGCCATCGCCCATTGGCAGCTACAGGCAACGTTATGTACGCCTCAGCAAGCCTTACTCTTTTCCCAAACCCTGAATAGTTGTAACCACACCTTATCGGTTCATCTCAATATCGATACAGGGATGTCTCGCCTCGGGACCGCTTGGCAACAGGCGACTGAATTTGTGCAACTGGTTCAGCGTTTACCCAATTTAACCATTGCTGGAATATACTCTCATTTTGCCACCGCTGATAGTCAGGATCAAACGGTAATGAGACAACAACATCAACGGTTTAAACAGGTGATTAATAAAATTGAGAATATCACAAATTGGGACTTTTCTCAACCGTTTAAACGGCCTTGTTTACACATTTCTAACTCAGCCGCTGCATTAAGTGATCCCGCATTACATTATGACTTAGTTCGCGTTGGTTTAGCGGTTTATGGGTTATATCCAGCCCCCCATTTACAGTCAGCGATGGCGTTAAAACCCGCAATGCAAGTGAAAGCCAAAGTCACCCAAGTTAAAACTTTAGATGCAGATGTGGGAGTGAGTTATGGTTATCGTTATATCACAGAAAAACCCACAAAAATAGCAGTGGTGGGAATTGGTTATGCTGATGGTGTTCCTCGCAATTTATCGAATAAAATGAAAGTGTTAATTCGGGGGCAATGGGTTCATCAAATTGGTTCAATTACGATGGATCAATTGATGTTAGATGTCAGTCATATTCCTGATTTACAAGTGGGAGAAATTGTGACTTTGTTAGGAGAAGAGGGTAAAAATAGTATTTCTGCCGATGACTGGGCCGAAACATTAGGAACAATTTCTTGGGAAATATTATGCGGTTTCAAGCATCGCCTACCCCGAATGATTTAAGCTTGTAGGGTGCGTCACTTGACGCACCAGATAGCCAAATTTTTAATCAATTAGCGCTCACTGATAGCAATCAAATTTTGGTTGTGTAAAAATTTTATTTAAAAATGCACTATGCGCCATCTTAGGAGGTTATTTTAGGCAATTAAATCTGTTTTTATACTATTCACAAATCATAAAGGAATTGCTATATAAGGATTCAATTTCGTCAGTGTAGGTAGATGAAAGCTATCTTTAATTAAAAGAGAATTTAAAGCACAAACTCTACAATTTCTGCTAAATATTCAGAGGCCGCTTCTGGGTTATGGGGTGCAATAATTTCTTTAGACTTTTCACCCATTTTTTGGCTGAGTTGAGGATTATGAATAAACTTACTCATTAACTCCGCTAATTCTTCAGGCTGGTTAGGATCGAAAACATAACCATTTTCCCCAGATTGAATTAATTCAGATGATCCTGCCCCTGATGAACATAAAATAGCTTTAGCAAATAACATTGCTTCAGAAGTCACCATGCCCCAAGTATCTTCAAAAGTGGGTAAAACAAACACATCTGCTTGACGAAAATAATCTCCCAATTGATTATAATTGACCCATCCTAACCATTGCACCGAAGAGTCTAGTCCGTGAGTCTTTGTCCACTGTTCTAATTCTTGCCGTTGTTCTCCATCTCCAATAATCAGTAAAGTATAATTGGAATAGTTTTGTTGTAGCAATAAAGCACAAGCTTTTAACAGTTGATCTAATCCTTTACGGGGAACAACTTGACCGACAAACAAAAAGATAGGATGCTTTAAATCAGCCGTTAAATGACTTTCTGTGGTTGTTTTTGCCAGTAATGTTTTGGCTTCTGCCACTTCATAAGGTCTAGCAAATATCCGTTCAGGTTGGGCTTGTAAAGTCTTGGTTAAATATGCTTTTCCTCGCTGAGTATTGGTCATCAAAGCATCTGCCATCTTCACCATCGTCCGTCGTAAAGTGAGACGAAACGGAGAATTGAGATAATCAACTGTTGGTGAACTTCCTTCATAAATAATAATCACCCGCCATTGACCAATAGGTTTAAATAAAACGGCCAATAACGTCCAGAAAGAAAACCCATTCGCAAAAATAACTTTTGGTTTAAACTGCAACAGTTGGTTAATAATACCAGGAGAAAGTTTAATAAAGCCTTTGTTGTAATGAGTACCGCTGGCTTTGGTTTCAATAAAACCCATTTGACCCACAACAGACAGATCAAAACTATTTTCACATCCAGCAGTAAATCCTGACCAAAATCCAGTATAAACTTTAGTATTGGGGTACAGCCGGGAAAACTCACGAAAGAGGGGCTGCCAATAGTTTCCCCGCGCTAAAGATGGCAATAGCCAAGCAATACGACAATATGATGATAGCACGCTAACTTGAGGATAATTTTAATGAGCCATTCCAGTCTAGCATCGCTAAAAAAGTAGGATTAAAAGCCTCAAAAGAGAGTTTATAATGCTACATTCTCTAACATTTGACACTTAAGCAAACTCTACACCCTACACCCCCAAAAGATAATCCGTCATCTCCTCAACTCATGTGATACTGCTATCAATTCCTCGATTAATGCGCCTTGGCACGGTACAGTAGACACGGACGATTAAAATCTCAATTTAACAAGGAGTCGTATAGTAGTATGAGTGCAGAACAAGATCCGGTTAAGTTAATGAAACAGCAGGTCGGTAAAGCCGCCGCAGATCGGGTAAAATCGGGTTCTATTGTGGGTTTAGGAACCGGATCAACCACAGCCTATGCCATTCAATATATCGGAGAACGCCTGCAAAGTGGAGATCTCAAGGATATTAAAGGAATTCCCACCTCTTTTCAAGCCACTGTACTCGCCAAACAGTACGGTATTCCCTTGACAACCTTAGACGAAGCCGATCGCATGGATGTGGCCATTGATGGGGCTGATGAAGTTGATCCCAATAAGAACTTAATTAAAGGCGGGGGCGCTGCCCATACTCAAGAAAAAATTGTTGATTCTTTAGCGGATCAATTTATCGTTGTGGTGGATAGTTCTAAGTTAGTCCATCAACTTGGTTCAACCTTTTTATTACCCGTTGAAGTGTTGCCGATGGCGATGACTCCGGTGATGCGGGCCATTGAAAAACTGGGCGGAAAGCCAGAATTACGCATGGGCGTTAAAAAAGCAGGGCCAGTGGTCACCGATCAAGGAAACTTGGTGATTGATGTCAAATTTGACTCTATTGATAACCCAGAGGCGTTAGAAAAGAATTTAAATAATATCCCCGGTGTATTGGAAAACGGTTTATTTGTTGGGGTAGCCGATGTGATTTTAGTCGGTGAAATTAACGATGGTACACCTAACGTTCGGGAAATTGCTTAGGTTTTAAGGGTTTGTGGAGGCGTTAGCTGTAGCGTCTCTACACTAATCAATTCTGATTCGAGATCGTCTGGATCAATGTATTAGGGAGACGGGGAGATAGGCAGAGGAGGAGGAAATATCGGAGATGAACAACGACAAACAACAAATAATCATATTCCCTTTTATAATAAAAATTGCGGTTAATTTCAAGTGATTAATAATGATGCATTATCGACGTTTTGGGCGGACTGAACTGCCGATGCCAGTATTTTCCTGTGGGGGAATGCGCTATCAACATAAATGGCAAGATATTCAACCGGGGCAAGTTCCGACAAATAATCAAAAAAATTTAGAAGCTACTATTGCCCGTTCTTTAGAATGTGGAATTAATCATATTGAAACAGCCCGAGGTTATGGTTCTTCTGAGATGCAATTGGGCTGGGTTTTACCGAAGTTTCCCCGTGAACGATTAATTATTCAAACTAAAGTATCTCCTAAAGAAAATCCCCAAGAATTTCGTCAGCAATTACAAAAATCTTTGGCTTATTTAAAAGTAGATTATATTGATTTACTCGGAATTCATGGAATTAATACCCCGGAAACATTAAATCAAGCCATTCGTCCCGGCGGGTGTTTAGAAGTGGCGCGACAATTTCAAGCCGAAGGAAAAGTTCGGTTTATTGGCTTTTCAACCCATGGCCCCACCGATATTATTGTTAAGGCAATTGAGACGGATGAATTTGATTATGTTAATTTACATTGGTACTATATTAATCAAACCAATTGGCCGGCAATAGCAGCAGCAAACCGTCATGATATGGGGGTTTTTATTATTAGTCCTTCGGACAAAGGCGGCATGTTATACAACCCTCCTAAAAAGTTAGTCAAGCTTTGTTCTCCCCTCAGTCCCATGGTGTTTAACGATCTATTTTGCCTTAGTCATCCACAGGTTCATACCCTCAGTTTAGGGGCGGCAAAACCCTCTGATTTTGATGAACATTTAAAGACAATTCCGTTACTCAATCGTTATGATGAAATTTTACCGCCGATATTAGAACGACTTGAACAAGCTGCCATTGAGAGTTTAGGAGAACAATGGTATCGTAACTGGGATCAGGGTTTACCGACTCTCGAACAAACCCCTAATAATATTAATATTCCGATTATTTTATGGTTACGAAATTTAGCGATCGCCTTTGATATGACTGAGTATGGAAAAATGCGTTATAACTTACTGGGAAATGGTGGGGAATGGTTTCCCGGAAATAACGCAGCAAATGTGAATAAAATCAACTTAAAGGATTGTTTAAATCAAAGTCCTTACGCCGATAAAATCCCCGAACTGTTAGCCAAAACTCATGATTTATTAGGCGGACAAACCGTTAAACGTTTATCTCAAAGTTAAGGCTAAACAGATGGCTGCTTTAAGCTTGTAAAACAGTGCTGGGTTGCAGAAATGCTTTGACTGTTTTTAAATAAGTATCGGGATCTTCTAACATGGGAAAATGAGCGGTTTTCGGCAGAATAACTAACTCAATTTTATCGTTGAGGGCGGCTGCCTGCCGTCCCATTTCAGCCGGAATAATTTGATCGTATTCTCCCGCTACTAACAGGGTAGGAACTTTTAATTTTTTGAATTCTCTCGGTAACCATTCCGTTGCAGCTTTGCTCACAGACGTTAAAACCGTACCATAAGCCGCGTCAAAATCCGCCAGTAAAAAATCTTCTAAAAATGCCAAACTATCGGCACGGGGTAAAGTACGATGGAGAAACCGCGCCATAAAAAACTTATCCATTAACGGAATTTGAGTTAACCATTTGGGGCGAAATTGAACCACATAACGGCTAAATTTATGGAAGGTGGAAAACGTCTTCTCATCATATTCAAAAATACCGCTACAAGTCAGAATTGCCTGTTTGACCCGTTCGGGTTGTAAATTTAAATACAGTGCCGCAATTGAGCCCCCCATAGAATGAGCATTGAGATAGATTTGATCGAGTTTCAGCGCATCTAATAAACTGGCTAAATCTTGAGCATATTCGGTTAATTCATAGCGCGGATCGTTATATTTAACCGCAATATCTCCCACTTGACTTGAGCCGCCAAACCCTCGTAAATCATAAATTAAACAATCAAATTGATCCGACAATGCGGTGGCTGTACTTTGCCAATATCGCCCCGATCCACCCCAACCATGTAAAAACACCATCACCGGTTTGGGTTGGTCGGTTATACCCCCAGACTTAATCCATTTAATATAATGATTAACACCATTGACCTCAATATAGCCTGTGTTCCCGTTAGAATTCATGACTCAGCTCTCACCTGAACGATTAAAATATAAAGTTGATCTAAATTTCATTTAAATCTTGTTTGAAAATCTTAATCTAGATCCATCAATCCGATCTAATATACCAGACGCTTTGGAGATTATAATTGATCTGAGTATAGATTTAAGAATTAATCTAGGATTGTAGTCGTCTGTCGATATCCATCAGTCACGCAGTTGAACCGATCAATGCAACATCATCGCGCTATCAAGTATAACTCCCGTTCATGATTGATATCATCTCATCAGATCTGTTAGATTGCAAAGCTTTATTTTTTCCTAAAGTTTTGATCAAATTCTGAAATTTTGGTGCACGATTAAGCTAAAGAGAGATATTTAATAGTCATCAAGAAATCTATAATCATCAAATGGGTATAATATGCAATGGTTTTATGGAGTAGGAGAAATCTCAATGTTAAGAGAAACACTAGTGGATATTATGGGTTTTATGCCTCACGGTAGTTGTTATTTATGGCAACCTAGACTAATGGCATTGCACGGCATCAGTAACGCCATTACTGTATTATCCTATTTCTCAATTCCTCTGACTATTCTCTATATTCTCCGTCAGCGTAAAGACTTACCGTTTAATTGGTTTTTTATCCTCAGTGCCAGTTTTATTGTTTTCTGTGGTTTTACCCATCTGCTCAATATTATTACTTTATGGTATCCCATTTATTGGACGGCTGGAATTGTGCAAGGCATCACCGCAAGCGTTTCTTTTGCGACTGCGATCGCTGTGATTCATCTAACTCCTAAGATTACCGCTTTACCCAGTCCCGCACAACTGCGAGAAGCCAATGACTTACTGGTTCAAGAAATAGCGGAACGTCAACAAACAGAAACGGCATTACAAGAGAGTGAAGCCCGTTATCGTCAACTCAATCAAGAATTAGAAGCCAGAGTTCAACGCAGAACGGCTCAACTTGAGGCGATGAATCAATTAAAAGATGAGTTATTAGAACAGCAACAAAAAGCACAAGCTGAGATTGAAATATACGAAGATATTGTTAAAAACTTACCCATTGGTTTAGTCGTCTGGCGCTTAGAACAGATGGAAGACTGGAAAAGTTTACACTTAGTCAATGCTAACTCGACGGCTAATCAAATACTAGGTATTTCCCTCAATCAAGAAACTGGTAAATCTATCATAGAATGTTTCCCAGAAATTGAACAAAAACATCTACAAACAGCTCAACAATATGCTGAAGTGGTTCGGACACAGCAGCCTCAGGTATTTGATCAAGTTACTTATGGAGATGATCGGATTCGTGAAAGTATATTTGCCGTGCAAGCCTTTCCATTATCAAATCAATGTGTCGGGATAGCATTTGATGATGTCACCGAACAAAAGCGGATCGAAACGGCTTTAGCTGAAAGTGAGCGTTTATATCGTTCTGTAGTCAATAGTGTACACGAAGCAATCTTTCAAATTGATCTTGATAAACATTGGATATTTTTAAGTCCAGCCTGGACAGAAATTACTGGATTTGAAGTCGCAGAAAGTTTAAATCAAAATTTTACAGATATAATTTATACCCCCGAAGATCGACAACAGATTGAAACACGATTTCAAGCTTTAATCAGTGGAGAAGGAGATAATTATTTATCTGCATTTCGAGCGGTCAAAAAAAATGGAGAATTTTGCTGGTTAGAAATTAATATTCAGCTTAACCAAAATAATCAAGGGGAAATTTTAGGGGCTTGGGGAACCTTAAATGATATTACCGAACGCAAACAAACTGAAGCCATTTTACAGGCAAAAGCACAAGAATTAAGTCAGTTAAATACTATGTTACTGGCAACAACGGTTCAGCTTGAAAAGCGTAATGAAGAACTGACTCAGTTTGCCTACGTCACCTCTCACGATCTTAAAGCACCCTTAAGAGCGATCGCAAATCTTTCAGAATGGATCGAAGAAGATCTAGAAGACAAACTTGATGAAGACACCCAACACCAAATGAACCTATTACGGGGTCGGGTTTACCGGATGGAAAACTTAATTAATGGACTATTACAATATTCTCGGGTTGGACGACTGCAACAAAAACCAATTGAGGTGAATGTGAATCAATTATTGGCTGAAATCATTGATTCTCTAGCGCCACCGCCCGAATTTAGTATTAATATTATGGGAGAAATGCCAACGTTTATTACGGAACGTTTGCCCTTACAGCAGGTTTTTAGTAATCTAATTAGTAATGGGATTAAACATCATCATTGTCAGAATGGTAAAATTGATATTTCCGTTGCCGATTTGGGTCAATATTATCAGTTTACTGTCAGTGATGATGGTCCAGGCATTGCTGTAGAATTTCAAGAAAAAGTGTTTACAATTTTTCAAACGCTAAAAGCCCGAGATACAGTTGAAAATACGGGAATTGGCTTATCAATTATTAAAAAAATAGTCGAATCTCAAGGGGGAATTGTTGGCTTAGAATCTCAACCCAGCGAAGGTGCAAAATTTCGATTTACTTGGCCAAAATAGAGGGATCGGCATTTGTTGAATCAGAAATAAGCGCATCTGTATCCTGCCAGCAATCCGTCTTGGGTTATAGGTAATCTTCTCTACTGCCAACCGGATCACTCGATTTTAACTTCTAAGGGCCGTGAAGGGCTGTCTGTAATTGATATCCTTAAACCCCTCTGACTTCTAGGCCTGTTGGTGACAGGTAGATGACAATTGACCAAATCTCTATCTTAAGATAGAGACATAACAAAATTTAGTTCATCCTTAAAGTTGAGGTTTCAGTCCTAGGAGAGGTTTATTATGAATGTATAAAAAACTCAAATAAGTTTGTTTCATACCCCATAATTGAAATAACAAGTAACTCACTTGTAGGGGGGACAAAATATACTTCGTTATGGAGGGTAAAACGATTAATATTCTATTAGTAGAAGACGATGAAGTGGATGTGATGAACGTCAAACGGGCGTTTAAAAAGAGTGATATCAAGAATCCTCTCTATTTTGCAGGTAACGGGTTAGAAGCTCTGAAAGTGTTACGCGCTCAGGGCGATAGGCCTCCTGTGATTCCTGAAACACGGCGATTGATTTTGCTAGATCTCAATATGCCTCAAATGGGTGGATTGGAGTTCTTGCAGGTTTTACGCGCCGATCAAGATCTTAAAGCAATTCCAGTAATTGTGTTAACCACTTCCGATGAAGATCGCGATCTGATAGAAGCCTATAAGCTGAATGTGGCAGGTTATATTGTTAAACCGGTTACTTTTTCTAAATTTGCTGAAGCAATTGTCACATTAAATAATTACTGGAGACTGTGTGAAATGCCTTAAATTTAGCAGATGATGATCGCACCTTTTAGCCAATTTACAATTGAGTTATTCGCCATAACTCATCAGCCTAATCCATTGCTATGGAAGAATTATTAAATATTTTAATTATAGATGATGATGAGGTTGATCGACTAGCTGTTCAGCGCGCACTTAAAAAAGCGGGGGTTAAACTCGAAGTCAGTGAGGCAGCAGACTGTAGTAGTGGTATTACTCAGCTTCAACATCGTAAATTTGATTGTGTATTCTTAGATTACCGTCTTCCAGATCAAGATGGATTAGCATTACTTCAACAACTGCAACTTCTTCAAATTCGCGTCCCTTTAATTGTATTAACCGGACAAGGAGATGAACAAATTGCGGTTGAATTAATGAAAGCAGGTGCATCAGATTATCTCTCAAAATCTCGCGTTTCTCCAGAGCGACTTTGGCAGGTTGTTCGCAATGCTATTCGAGTTCATCAAGCAGAAGAAAAAGTAGAAGTGGCTTACCAAAAGCTACAGGAAACGAACCAACTACTTGTACGAAAAAATAATGAACTCAAACGCCAGCAGCAACAAATTGAACTGCAAAACCACAAGTTAACAGAAGTCTCTCGTTTGAAGTCAGAATTCCTGGCAACAATGTCTCATGAATTGAGAACCCCAATGAATTCGATTACAGGATTTGCTCAGCTCCTGTTAAGACCCTTTCCTAAACCATTATCGCCTCAACAAGCCGATATGGTGCAGCGAATTTTTAGTAATGCTCAGCATTTGTTAACCATGTTAAATGAAATCCTAGACTTTTCTAAAATTGAAGCCGGTCAAGTACAGCTTCAACTCCAAAAATTTGACTTAGCTCAATTAGTTAAGATTACAGTAGAGGAGTTACGCTCCTTAGCGTTGGAAAAAAACCTTAGCTTAAATGTAATCCTTGAAATGGAGGACTCTTGGATAATTAATGATCCCAAAAGTATACGACAAATTTTAGTTAACCTCTTGTCAAATGCCATTAAGTTTACAGATATCGGTGGGGTAGTGGTTAAAGTTTACGAAAGCCACCACGATCAGATTGTACTTGAGGTGACAGACACAGGAATTGGTCTGACAGATGATCAACTTTCTTATATTTTTGAAGCATTCAGACAAGTCAATCAAACGACAACAAAAAGACATTACGGCACAGGCTTAGGATTAGCAATTGTTGATTCTATTGCAACATTAATGCAAGCTAAAAAGCGAGTAGAAAGTGAACCGGGTAAAGGCTCAACATTTGCCCTAGAATTTTCCCGCTATCTCAGCAACTAATTTAGATCGAATGATTTAATTAAAATACATGTATAGAGACTCTTTAATCAAAACTCATTTATTCTGTTTAAGCTATGTTAAATATTAAAAATAATGAAAGCAGTTATATTCTAGCCGTCGATGATATTCCCGATAATTTACTTTTAGTGAAATATGCTCTAGAATCCGATGGTCACGAAATTGTCATGGTCGAAGATGGTGCAACGGCTTTAGCAAAAATTGAAGAATCTGCACCGGACTTAATTTTGCTCGATGTCATGATGCCAGGAATGGATGGTTATGAGGTAACACGAAGGATTAGAAATCATCCGAAATTACCTTATATTCCGATTCTATTAATTACAGCTCACGAACAATCAAGCGTTGTTAAAGGATTAGATGAAGGCGCGGATGATTTTCTGCGTAAACCCATTCAGGTGGATGAATTGCAAGCTCGGGTTCGTTCCCTACTGCGCTTAAAATATAGTATCGATCAGCGAGAAAATTTTGTTCGTTGTTTAACCCATGATTTACGTACGCCACTGGTTGCAGCAGATCGAATGTTAAATCTGATTCGACAGGGTGTATTCGGAGAAACTTCCGAGCAGTTAAAAGAAGCCTTAAATCATATGACCAGTAATAATCAAAGCTTACTGAAAATGTTAAATGATTTATTGGCAATCTACTCCTATGATATGGGTCGTAGAACCCTGAGTTTCGTAAATTTTGATCTAGAAAATTTAATCCATGAAGTCGCAACTGAACTCAACCCCCTTGCGCTTGAAAAAGGTCTTGATATCGATTGTAAGTCCTTGGATAATATCAATATGGATCGTTTTAAAGGGGATCGGATGGAATTACGCCGAGTGTTAACGAATCTTCTCGGAAATGCGATTAAATTTACGGATACAGGGAAAATAGAAATCTCATGGCAGCCGACTCAACCCATCAGCACAAGCGATGAGAAATTTGCTAATTCTGACTGGATTAAAATTCAAGTTAAAGATAGAGGAATGGGGATTGCTGAGGAAGAACTAGCTACTATTTTTGAAGCGTTTTGTCAAGGAAATCATAAACGTTCCGGCAATGGTTTAGGGTTGCATTTGTGTCGTCAGGTGATTGAGGCTCATCACGGCACGATCACAGTTGATTCTCAAGTGGGTAAAGGCAGTTGTTTTACAATTTGTTTACCGATTCATTCTTAGAAAGATTTTATTGCGGATCAAGGCGATCAAAGAGTCTAAAATCCCTCAGACGAAATCCTTCTGAACGCAGGGAAACTTGACAGGTAAACGCTTTTTCTTCTAATTGCAGGGGTGATTCTTTAAGTTGACAAAAATAGTAACCCACAGACTCACCTTGATCATTACAAATCCGAAGGTTATATTCATATTCTCTGGCAGTTGTACCAAATCGGTTGATAAATACATACTGACCCATGTAACGTTCAGCTTGCCAAAGGTTACGATCTACAACTAAAGTGACTATATTATTCTCTGCTAAATTAGAATAAAACTGGGGAAATTTATAATTCTCAATAAACCAAGTTTTTAAGAGTGGGTTTTCGGGTTCAATTAAGTCTATGGGGGGCAAATTACTTAACTTTTGTTCTTCTAATTGTGCTTCTATCTCTTCTTCTACTTCCGGATCAACTGTTTCGCTGGGGAATTGATTAGACTTCTGTTGTTCAACTTCTGTATTAACTGTTTCGCTGGGGAATTGATTTAATTTTTCTTCCTCTAATTGCGCTTCTATCTCTTCTTCTACTTCCGTATCAATCGCTTCTGGGCCCGCAGAATTACCCAAAGAAGGATTTCTGGTGGCTTGAATCACATCACTGTAAATATCTTGATCTAACCAAAGACTCGGATCACTGAGTCCGGTTTGAGACGGGGAAAGTGCAGGCAATTGATCCGTTTCTGCAAAACAGGGTTTCCATAATGTCAACGCTTGTGAGCGCGACGGAAGATTGAATACACTACACCATAAAAATAGCGTAGTAACTGCGATTAGCCGAGTTCGTCGAATTAAAAATAGAATCATTGATCATTGGTTATTTGTTATGGGTTATTTGTTATTCTTTTAACTCCTAAATTCTGACTCCTAAATTCTGACTCCTATCTCCTGACACCTGACTCCTACCTCCTATTCAACTCAAAGACTCAACCAGAGATTGTAAAGTTTCCTTCATTTCTTGCTGAGTCGTCGTTGCTGTACCAAACTGCCTGACGACTAAACTGGCTGCCACATTACCGAGAATAGCAGCTTGTTGAAATGAAGATCCCGTACAGAGTCCTAAAGTTAAAGCCGCAACCACCGTATCGCCAGCACCTGTAACATCAAATACATCGGTACGGTTAAAAGCCGGAATGTCAAACACAGGCAAAATCGGTTCAGTGGGTTGAAATCCACTCATTCCCTCATCCCCTCGTGTAATTAATATACATTCAGCTTGGGTTAACTGTAATAAATCTGTACCTGCTTGTGTCAGAGTTTGTAGATTACCAATTCCATAACCCACTGCTGCCTCAGCCTCCGGTAAATTGGGCGTGAACACCGTTGCGCCTTGATAACGATGTAAATCCTTCTGAGCATCTACAACCGTGCGAGAATGCTCCAGCGCTGCCTCTATTACTGGAGTTGTTAACACGCCATCTCCATAGTCTGAACACACCACAGCATCGACATGAGGTAAACAGTCACGAATAAAAGCAGCCAGTTGCAGTTGTAAATCTAGATCGGGTAACTCATCGGATTTTCGATCAACCCGAACAATTTGCTGAGTCACAGACTGACGAGCATGACCGGAGATCCGAGTTTTGGTGACAGTGGGACGGTTTGGATCAACTAACATTCCCTGGGTGTTAATACCAGATGCTGCAAAAATCTCTCGCAGTGCGTATCCCTGTTCATCTTTGCCGACAAATCCTGCAACCGTTACCGTCGCGCCTAACTTAGCTAAATTGTAAACAGCATTTGCCCCACCCCCCGGAATCCGACGAGTGTGTTCATGGCGTAAAATTAATACAGGTGCTTCTCTAGACAGCCGTTCTACTTCACCCGTGAGAAATTCATCTAAGGTTAAATCTCCCACGACCAAAACTCTCACCCCAGAGAAGCGATTAATCTGCTGAGTTAAGGGTGTGAAGGTAGAGCGCAGGAAGTGGAGAAATGTAGCATCCAATGTCATCGCTTTTATCTTAAAAGTTTAAAACACTCAAGGTTAGACAATCATCATGACATTTTATATTTATTACTCGAATAAAATTAAGGTGAATTAACAACATCAATCCAGGAGATTTAACGATCGCTGTAACCCCTATTTAGATCGACGTTGACGTTGTTTAACAATAATTGCTTTGAGTTGGACAACTTGTTTTTTCACCGCATTGAACTGAACCGCATACTTTTTCAACTGATTAATTTCAGCTTGCATCTTCGCCATTTGTTTCTTGAGCGCTTCGAGCTCTGCTGTGGCTGCTGTCTCTTCAGATCCAGTTGGAGCTGGCTCGGGTTTAGTGTCTTGAGTTGGACGGGGTATTTTTGATTTTTGAAAGGCCGATTTAATTGCCCCAATCAATTGCTGCTTTTCAAATGGCTTTTCGATAAACTCAAAGTATTTGAATGGTTCTGGGATTTTTTCTGTGACCTCTTCCTTACGCCCCGACATCAGAACTAACGGAATCTTTAGCAGCTCGTCATTGACTTGAATTTGCTGAAAAACCTCCCAACCACTGAGCTTGGGGAGTAAGAAATCTAACATAATTAAGCTAGGCTTTTCTTTATGAATCAGGTCTAAACCCTGTCTGCCATCTTTTGCCTCTAAGACATCAAAATTACCCGGGGGTAGCATCTCTCGCACCCGTACCCGGATGACTTTGCTATCATCAATAACCAGGATTTTCTGACCTGCCACGACTGACTCCCCTACCGATGAGATAAATGTTTAAACTGATAGACTGGATCAAAATTGATCCTTAAGCCACAAGTCTAGCGTAGTTTTCCTCACTAGATTAATCTGAATCCGCACAAAAGCGCAAAATTATTTAAAAATTTTGATCCGCCATGTCTACTTCTAACTCTCCAACTTCAGCAATACCCTCTTGGCTACGTCGTTCTATCGGCAAAGCCAGCGACTTATCTCCAGTACAACGAATTATTAAACAACGGCAAATTCATACAATTTGCGAAGAGGGACGCTGTCCGAACCGGGGGGAATGTTATGCCCAAAAAACGGCTACATTTCTGTTAATGGGGCCAGTTTGCACTCGCTCTTGTGGGTTTTGTCAAGTTGATAAAGGTCATGCACCCATGCCCCTTGATCCAGAAGAACCTCAAAAAGTGGCAGAAGCCGTTCAGTTGTTAGGATTGCGCTATGTGGTGTTGACGGCAGTGGCGCGAGATGACCTCTCTGACGGCGGCGCAGGGGTGTTTGTGGCAACGATGAAGGCGATTAATGAGTTGAACCCTCAAACTCAAATTGAAGTCCTTACAGCGGATTTTTGGGGCGCACAAGGCGGGGGTGATCCCAAGGTGCGACAATCTCAACGAATTGCAACTGTGGTTCAAGCAAAACCGGCTTGTTACAACCACAATATCGAAACAGTACGGCGGTTACAAGGGCCCGTGCGACGGGGGGCAAAATATGAGCGATCGCTCGATGTTTTAAGAGTGGTTAAGCAATTAGACCCAACGATCCCCACCAAATCAGGATTAATGTTAGGTCATGGGGAAACCGAAGCCGAAATTATTGAAGCCTTAGAGGATTTAAGAAATATCGGATGCGATCGCGTTACCTTGGGTCAATATATGCGTCCGTCTTTGTTACATCTGCCTGTACAGAAATATTGGACACCAGAAGAATTTAACCAGTTAGGAGAATTGGCAAAAAATATGGGATTTTCTCATGTTCGTTCTGGGCCGTTGGTTCGCAGTTCTTATCATGCGGGAGAAACTTAGGAATTTGAGAACATTGCTTAAAATTAACTATTGCCTCTGATCACAAAAAATACTAATGGGATTGAAATTTTAATTTATACCTGTTGAATCGCTGATGTGCTTCTACAATCAGTCACAATTCCCAAAGAGTTTGGAGAAAAATTATTAGATAAATTACCCTATTTACAGGCTTTCATGTGTGAGAAAATTAGCTCTATTCATGAGCTGCCTAAGTTAATTTTCTGTTAACAGAATGAGCCTGTGATAGGTGTAGTGTCTCTAATTTTATAGATCCTTTTCTCAATTCAATATTTCTGTGATTAATCCCAATCGGATAAATAATTAGGGTAATAATATATAGATTTACCGAGGGGAGGATGTCAAGCCCGACTATACCACCTTAACAATACCTGGGCTAATCTTTGGGAGTTATGACGTAAATAACCGCTGGTTTCATCGACTTCCATGACATTGGTTAAAACAACGCGCCGCCCTAACTGTTTGACTGCTTCTCGGTCTAAGATAACAGGATGAGAATCTCCCTGAGCATATCGAACTAAAGCCCCAGCAGAAGGAATTGTTCCCTGTACTAAAACCGCATCAAATAACTGATATCCGCAAGCTTGATCAATTGCCTGAATATGGTCAGACACGGTATACCCTTGGGTTTCTCCCGGTTGGGTCATCACATTACACACATAAATTCGGGGTACAATTCGCTTAGCGATCGCCTCTGCAATTTCAGGAACCAGTAAATTAGGAATCACACTGGTATATAAACTACCCGGCCCAATAATAATATAGTCGGCTTGATCAATTGCCTGTAACGCCCGGGGTAAAGCGGGAGGGTTGGCAGGAGTACAACCAATTTTAACAATCTGACCATTGGCCTCGGTAATACTGGATTCTCCCTGTACCCGGCGACCATCGGCGAGTTTTGCCCAGAGATGTACATCCGATAAGGTTGAGGGTAACACCTGACCCCGAATGGCTAACACCTTAGAACTCGCTGCAATGGCCCGTTCCAAGTCTCCGGTCACCTCACTCATGGCAGTCAAAAACAGATTACCAAAACTATGACCCACTAACCCATCTCCGGCCTTAAACCGATATTGAAACAGTTCGGTTAATAGCTTTTCCTCGTCTGCTAAAGCCGCAATACAGTTACGAATATCTCCCGGCGGCAAAACCCCTAAATCCCGTCGTAGTCGCCCGGATGAGCCACCATCATCGGCTACTGTTACAATTGCGGTAATATTGGCGCTATATTGTTTTAATCCCCGCAGTAACATTGATAATCCAGTCCCACCTCCCACCACAACAATTTTTGGCCCCCGGTTGAGGCGACGATGGGTTAAGAGGCGGTCAATCAGTTCTTCTTCTCCTTCTGGCATCAATACCTGGGTAATGGCATTTAAACTGCGGGTTTGACCCCAGAAAATCAGGAGAATACCCGTAATCACAATAACCGGCCCTGAAATAGAGTTAGGAATAACTTGCGTGATCCAACCGAGGAAGTCTTTAGACAGTTGCAGCAGATAAAATACAGGGGTCATCCCGGTCCAAATTGCCAAGCCTAAACTGGTGAGAACCACACCCGCTATACTAATCACTAACCAACGTTTGACCAGTAAGCCGGGGGATAACCATTTAAACCATTGGTGAACACGACGCGATGATCGACGATTGGGTAAACTGAATAAATGTCTAAATTTAAGTAACTTGTAGATCATATAAATATGATTGGAGTGAACCAGATGACATCTATGGTTAGCTTCAGCAATAGGTCTATGACTCAAACGCACAAAAAGCAGCAAAGACAGATTGATCCGGATTTCAAGGGGCGGCAACAGGTTGATACAATCAATTCAGTCATTAGTATAGGCTTGTTTGTCTACATTCTGCTAGGGATTTATCTGCTTCTGGGTTTAGAATCAGTTATCAGTTGAGAAAATAACAGAATTAATCAAGCTGCCAATGATGATGTTAATGTGACTTATTTCAACAGATTTGATGCCAAAGCAATCGGAACTTATACCTTTAATTGAACTCAAAAACGTCAGTAAGTCTTTTGGCAATAGCGTGATCTTGGATCAGGTGAGTCTGACGATTTTTCAGGGACAAGCCTTAGGCATTATTGGCCCGTCTGGAACGGGGAAATCAACCGTTTTAAGGATTATTGCAGGTTTACTGCGTCCGGACGCGGGAGAGGTTTATATCAAAGGTCAAAAACGAGTGGGTTGGGAAGATGATATTTCTGATCCCATTGGGGTGGGTATGGTGTTTCAACAGGCCGCTTTGTTTGATTCACTGACGGTGAGGGAGAATGTGGGTTTCTTGCTGTATCAACATACTAAACTGCCTCCTGACGAAATTGAACATCTCGTGGCGGATCGGCTAAAAATGGTAGGATTACCTCCGATTGGCGATCGCTATCCAGCCGAGTTATCTGGGGGAATGCGAAAGCGGGTGAGTTTTGCTCGGGCCATTATGCCGAATCCAGAAAATCCTGAAGATTCTCCAGAAGTGATCTTGTACGATGAACCCACGGCGGGTTTAGATCCTATTGCCTCAACGGTGATTGAAGACTTAATTCGTGAGTTACAAAACAGCGGCGGGGGTTGCAGTACTTATGTGATGGTGACTCACCAAGATAGTACCATTCGCCGTACCGCAGATGCGATTCTCTTCCTTTACAATGGCAAAGTTCAGTGGTCAGGAAGTATTAAACAAGCCTATAGTACTGAGAATCCAGCCGTGAGACAATTCTTTTCTGGGAGTGTTAAAGGCCCAATTCAAGTGGTTAATTAAGGAGTTAGGAGTCAGCGAGACGGAGAGACGGAGAGACGGAGAGACGGAGAGACAGGAGAGTGTTTTTATACCGTTGGCGTAGCCTTTCCTCCGGAAATATGCCTATTTGCCTATTCCCTACTTACCGATTGCCTACTTCCCTACTTCCCTCATTAATAAAATTGCCATATTACACAATGGGTAACTCAATGATAAATTCAGTTTCTTTTCCTGGAATTGAGTGACAAGTCAGTTTACCTTTATGCTTTTCAGTAATAATTTGATAACTAATCGATAAGCCTAAACCTGTGCCTTTACCCACAGGCTTTGTTGTATAAAAAGGATCAAAGATTTTCTTCAGTTTAGCTTCAGGAATACCACAGCCATTATCTGCCATCCGAATTTTGATTAAATGACTCTCAAATAATTCTGTTTTAATCCGAATTTTACCCGGTTGAGATTGAGATTCTATTGCATCAATCCCATTACTCAAAATATTCATAAATACCTGATTTAATTGACCGGGATAACACTTAATTTTGGGTAAATCACTATAATTTTTAATCACTTCTATATTTAAATCTTTAAAGCGATTTTGTATAATTAGTAATGTACTTTCTAATCCTTCATTAATATCTGCCTCTTTCATTTCCGATTCATCCAACCGAGAGAAATTCCGTAAGGAAAGCACAATAGCTCTAATTCGTTCTGTCCCTGTTTTCATGGATTGCAATAGCTTGCAATAATCTGCTTCTATATACTCTAAATCAATCTCTTCGATTCTTTCTTGAATCTCCTCAGGCGCTTCTGGGTAACAGTCTTGATAAAGCTCAATTAATCCTAGTAAATCCTGACTGTATTGTTCCGCATATTCTATATTGGCATGAATAAAATTAACCGGATTATTAATTTCATGAGCCACACCCCCCACCATTTGTCCTAAACTCGACATTTTCTCACTCTGAATCACTTGTGCTTGAGTTTGTTTGAGTTCTTTTAAAGTATTTTTTAACTGTTTCGTCTGTTTTTTCAACTTCAATTCCATATTTTTTCGTTCGGTAATATTCATCAATGTTCCGAATAGGTGAGTGACTTGCCCCTGTTTATTTTTAACGGCTTCCCCTAAAATATGGATATAGCCCGGTTCTCCATTGACTTTAAACATTGCTAACTCTAGATCAAAACTCTCTCCAGTTTGAATGGTTTGAGTCATCGCCTGTTGCAATTTTTCTAAGTCTTTTGGAGGATAGAATGTGCTAAGATCTTTGACTATCGTTGAGGGATCTTGTTGCGTAGACTGACCGAATACCTGATGAGCTGCTTCAGAGCCAGAAAACTCACCTGTACTCACATCTAATTGCCAGTTACCAACTTGAGCAATTCGTTGAGCTTCTTGCAGTTGAGCGGTTCGTTTTTTCACCTGAGTTTCTAATGTTTCGTTATAGCGTTTTAGGGTTTCTTCAAATTGTTTACGCTCGGTAATATCTTCCACCGTTGCCAATATTCCAAACACTTCTCCATTGCTATTTCGTAGGGGAATTTTATTCGTTTCTATCCAAGCTTGTTTACCGTCTGCTTGTTGGTGAGGTTCAATCATACGTAGTTTCGCTTTACCTGACTCTATGACTGCGCGATCGCATTGAATATACCATTCCGTTTGTTCTGGTGTGGTCGGCATATCATAATCCGTTTTTCCAACAATTTCTGCTGGAGAATTTAACCCGACTACTTTAGCAGCATTTTGGTTACAACCCAAAAATACACTATTTCGATCTTTCCAGAAAATCAGTTGCGGAATATTATCTAAGACAGATTTTAATAATTCTTGAGAGGTTTGTAATTGTTCGGCATAATCCTGTGACTGGCGATAAAGTTTAGCATTATTTAAAGAAATTGCTGCCTGAGAACACAATAGTTTTAACACCTCCATCCGTTCGGCTGTAAAAGTATGAGTGGTTAAATGGTTTTCTAGATACAAAACTGCTAGTAACTGACCCGCATTCAGGATCGGTAAGCAGAGCAAACTTTTTGGTTGTTGCTTGAGAATATAAGCATCTGTAGCGTATTCTGCCTGATTCAAAACATCATCAACTACAATTGGTTTTAATTGTCGCTGAACCGAATTCACTAACTTTATCGGAATGTCTTGGCTTTCTGTAATGGGTGATTTTTTTTGATTGATACTGATATTTTTATCCGATTCTGTTTCTTGATTAGCAACCGCTTCAATGGTTAATTCTGAAGTATGATTAAACATAAAAACACCTTTTGTGGCTCCGGCATTTTCTAAAATCATCTGCATAATTTTGGTGACCAGTTTGTCTATATCAATTTCCTCAGAAATAGCTTGAGACATTTTCAATACACTCACTAAGTCCAACAAATGAACTAAACTTGTGCTACTGTTAGAACTATTAGAATAACTGACTAAAGAGGATAAAGTACTTACACTATTGAGGCTTTGAAGAATATTAATTTCACTCTCTTTTAGCTCTGGAATTGAGTTAAATATATCAGGATATTCTTGTGCAAGTTGATGTATTTTTACTGTAGCTCCCCAGCGTTCATAACAACAATAAGCATCTATTAAATAAGTCCGAGCAATTTTTGATTTACCGTTCGGTTGAGCGCCGTTGAAATCCCAACTGAAATAAAATTTTGCTGCTAATTCATTTGCTAGCGCTTCTTCATAAAGATAACCATTGATCTGAGCTTGATTAATCGCTTGATCGTAATAATTAATTGCGGCTGCTATGTGATGTTTTATTCTGGCTTTTTCTGCTTGAATCAGAAGATATTTATGCTGAATATTTTCAGGACAATGTTGTTGCCATTTCTTCAGCTTTTCTTCTAAAGGAATCACTGCTTTCCAATGAAATTGATCTTGAATCTTATTACTATCTGCCTCTACTAAACTTAAATGCATTAGCGCTACATAAAAGACAGTCGAGGGGACTTTCGCATTAGTGGGAACTGTATTTTCAACAACTTCTAACTTTGGAATTAATTCTAAATATTGCTCAGATTGATTTAATAAGTAAGTATTGCGAATTTTAACAGAATAAAACCAAGCTAAATGAAACGGTGTATTTTTATATTTCTCTAAATACTCTACTTCGCTAAAATCATCATCATCAAAACTTGTCGCTGCTTTGGTTAAACCTAATAAATGCCGCACCGGTTGCTGCACTCCCGCCACCAATGCGTCTCGATTTTCTAAACTTTGAACTTGTAAAAGAAAATCAGCATGGTTTTGTACAATTTCATGTAATTCTATTAAGTTCTTTCCATAAGTTAGCTGATCTGAAGTACTTTGCATCATCACAAAACTAACTATCACCCAGTTTCCAGCGATCATGCTGTATTTAAATGCATCTTCATAATAAGTATCCGCTTCTCGTAACGAGCGACTCCAACTATGGACATCAGAAGCAAACAAAAAATTTGCCATTCCGGCTACATCCGGGTTATTAAATTGTTCGCAAAGATCCACAGCCATGATGCCAAATTGGTAAGCTATTTTAGGATCTTTGAGTATAATATTAGCAATCATACCGTAGCCAATATAACCAAACGCAGACAGATCGCTATTGCCATATTTAAGTGACAATGTGGTCATTTTCCCCACTGCCAGCAACGCTAACATTGTTTGACCATCTAGCCAGGCTGTATGTAATACACTTTGCAGAATTCGTAGCATTTCCGCAATATGATCATCTTCCATTTGAGGCAACTTTTTGATTGACTCAATGCTATTTTTTTCTAAATATTGATTGACGATTTTTATTTTTTTATCTAAACAGGCTTGAATTTTCTCGGGCGTTTCTGGCATCTGCCAACCCAATAATTCTAGACTTTTACGCTGAATAGTAATTGCCTCTGTGTTGCGCCCTTGCAGGTGATATTGAGTCATCTGAATGCGATAAATGACTGCTTTATCTAAAACGGTTTGAGCCTGCGCTAAAGTAGTAGAATAAAGCGCTTCTGCTTGCTCAAAATCCCCACACAAATAACTCGTTTCTGCCGCTTCTCGATGCAAAGTATAGATTAACTCATAATCACTTTGCCAAGCACTTTGAGGTAGTAAACTGATGCCAATTTCACAATACTTTTGAGCCACTTGATAAGCCGCTGAATGTTTAGCTTTTTGTGTCGCTATTAAGTTTAATTCCGCTAATTCATCCCGCTGTTTTTGAGTCGAGATCAAATTCATTCCATAATTTAACTGACTCACTAACTCAAAAATGTTCTCTCTTCGCTTTTCGGGTGGCGTTTGTGCCAGTAATAATTGTCCGATTTTATAATGAGTTTTCTGTTTATCTGCTTCAGGAATTAATTCATAAGCCGCCTGTTGTACTCGGTCGTGGAGAAAACGATAATTACAGTTATCACTTAATGTGAAAATGTCTGTTTCTGAATGAGCAGAATCAGCTTTGTAGACCTGATTCAAAGGAATAATAAACCCTTCTTGAATGGCTGACCACAAATCAATTGCAACTTTTTTAACAGAAGTTTCTGCTGTAATCGCTAAAGTTTGTAAATCAAATTGATTCCCAATACAAGCTGCTAATTTTAAAGCATTTTGAGTTTTATTAGGCAACTGACAAATGCGGCTAATCATCAATTCAACCACATTATCTGTAACGCCTTGTTGTTGAATTTTTGCCCATTCCCACTGCCACTGACGAGAAGAAGTATCAAACCAAAGTAACTCTGCTTCATACAGAGATTTAAGTAATTGAGTCAGAAAAAAAGGATTTCCGTCAGTTTTTTCATACAGCAATTTTGCTAATGGCATCACTGCATTAACCGTTGTGTGCAGGGTATCAGCAACCAGTTGCGCCACATGAATCAGTTGTAAAGATTCTAATTTAATTTCTGTAATTTTAATCTCAGTTTTTCGCAAATATTCCACCATTTTGATAAAGGGATGGGTGGGGTTAACCTCATGATCTCGATAGGCTGCAATTAGCAAAGAATAGCGATTTTTAGAATGCTGTAAGCCATCAGGATAAGCTTGTAAAGTTGCACTATCAGCCCATTGCCAATCATCAATAAATTGTATATGGGGGTGTTTGGCATCTGCAAAAGCTTGAGTGAAGTGAGTAAAAGTTTGAGCAAAACGACGCGCTGCTTCTGTAGGGCCAATTTCTGGCACAGGGGGCTGTTTTGAGATGATTAATTCTAACTCTGGAATGACATCAATAATCAGTTGAGCGTTATTTCCTAAAGCACTCAAAAATCGCTTTTTCCAATAGTCCAGGCGCTCTTGAGTTTCTGTTAACAATTCTGCCACAACCGAGCGCAAAGCCTTAATGGGTGCTTCCATGGGGATATTGGACTGAAACTGACCAAATTTTCCGGAAGAAAAATAGCCCTTTGATTGAGTTAATGGCTTTAAAATTGTGTTAACTAATGCTGTTTTTCCGATTCCCGAATAACCCCCGATTAAAATAAGTTCAAAGCTACCCTGATTAATTCGATTAAAGGCATCTAATAGAAGTTTAACTTGTGTTTCTCGCCCGTAGAGTTTTTGAGGAATAGTAAACTGAGCTAACTGATCCAGTTTTCCTATTGTAAAATATTGAATACTTCCCGTTTTTTGCCAGTCAGACAAACACTGTTCTAAATCTGCTTTTATTCCTATAGCAGTTTGATAGCGTTCCTCTGGATTTTTTGCCATCAGTTTGACCACAATATCTGAAATTAATGACGGAATTTCTTTTCTTTTTTCGTTTAAAGGCAGTGGTGCTTTTGCTAGATGACAATGAATCAGTTCTAACGGATCATTACTTTTAAAGGGGAGTTCTTCTGTCAAGATTTCATACAATGTGATTCCCAAAGAATAAAAATCTGTCCGATAGTCAATCCCTCGATTCATCCGCCCAGTTTGTTCGGGGGAAATATAAGCAAGTGTTCCTTCTAAATGACTAGAACTTTGAATATTTTGGCTTTCTTGGATGAATTTAGAGGCTAGACTAAAATCAATCAGCTTAAGAGCTTTAGTTTCAGGATTAATAATAATATTTTTAGGCTTAATGTCTTTATGAATAATTCGATGATGAAAGAGTTCTTCTAAAGTTTTGGTCAATTTCAATCCTGTACATAATCCCAGCTCTATTCGCTCTTGAAGCGATAAGGTCTGATTCATTAAGTATTGAGTCAAAGAGATTGAGCCGTCATCCGGCATCACTAAAAGTAAGTTATTAGACTCAGATTCTAATGCAATCGGCTGAACAATACCTGTGATATTTAAATCTTTAATAATAGTGTATTGATTCTGAAACTGAATTAATTCGTTCGAGCTAGGATATTGATTACGAAGTGCTTTTAATATGACGAGCTGTTGGTTGCAAAGTCGCTTCGCTCTATAGACCTGTGTTTTAGCGCCAATGTGTAAAGTCTCAAGAATTTCATAGTTCTGAAATGGTAAAGAAGGGGTTATCATGATTAAGACTCCTAAGTATACAAACTGAATAACTTACACCCAAGTAATATGAGAATCGAGCTGAGTTGATTAGATGATAGTTAGATGGGTTAATAATAGACTTGGCTTGGCTATGTATGATGCTTAGTATTCCCTTTGACTTGGTAAAATCAGACTGTGTCATCTATGTTGTTTAAGATAATTAATCGGCTTCAATTGATAACGTTTGGCTGTTGACTCTTTACAACAGTATCAGGTTGTTATATTGCTGTGATATCATTCTATTAAGATCAGTTTCTCAACCTCAGAATCAGACTGATTTGACAAATGACTATCTGCTTTACTAGAAAAGACAATATTTTTTGATCATCCATCTCAGGATAGATCTTAAACAACTTAATGTAACGAAAAATAACGAAACTGATAAGATGCTGTGATTCACTGACTGATTCATTGGATAATAAAGCACTACGGGGGATTACAGTCAGCCAGCTTGCAAGAGTGAGGAAAAAACTAATTAATCATGATGCTATAGCAATTTTAACTTTCACATTAATCTCAAATACCAGTTCATGTAGTGTTATACTGCATCTGTATCATGATTCTAATCATGCTTTATTGTTGATCAAAGTAAAATCTATATTCAATTCTGATTAATATAAATTAAGAATAATTGAACAATGAGTCACCCAGCTAAAGGCTGTATTGCAATCTGATTAGGTTTTTATATTTTTATCATAAAATTAGCTCATTTTACCCAATTTATTGATAGTTTATTTTCAATTTATCATTTTTTTATAAATTTATATATTTAAACTCAAATATTTACAATATCTAGCTTTTTGTGTTCTCGATACTTCTACTTTATTATGAAAGATCTAGGTCAAATCTTATTATCCAAAATTAATTCAATCGTTGAAAGATGGGTTGATGCAGTTCGTCGAGATCAAGAAATTAGCAGCAGCAAAACCTTAACTTATGAATCAATTCGTGATAGTTTGCCTGTGGTTTTAGAAGCGGTAGCCAGCTTACTCACTGAATCAATTATTGACCAACCTCAGAAAGCAAAAAAAAATAGTTTAGAACATGGAATCGTACGCGCAGAACAAGGCTATGATGCGGCTGAAATTGTGCATGAATATCGCTTATTGCGTCAAGTCCTATTTGTGGCTTTAGAACCCGATTTACTGACAGGTACAGCCGCTGAAGTTTTACAAGCCGTTCGTAAAATTGATGCGGTATTAGATGAAGTTATTTTTCTCTCTTTAGAAAGCTACGTCGAAGCTCAACTTGAAAAATTAGAGCAAATGCAAACACAGTTAGTTCTAAATAATCAGCAATTGAATCGATTAGTTCAATCTCAAAAAGAAAATCTTTCCTATTTTGCTCATGAAATTAAAAATCCCTTAAATTCGATTATTGGTTTTTCTTCTCTATTGCTACACCAACAGCAAAAAAAAATACAAGGAAACAGTACATCTCTCGATTTTCAACTGATCGAAAGAATGTTAAAAAACGGAGAACAACTGCTACGACTCGTGAACGATACCTTAGAAATTTCTCGGTGTGAAGCCGGTCAACTTAGACTAAATTTAAGTCAAACCGATATTTCTCCGATTATTATTACTGTTGTCGAAGCGTTAGAACCGTTAGCGCGTCAGAAAGACTTAGAAGTTATTGTTAATCTGGATAATGCTCCCGCGCCAGTGGTAACAGATACTTTACGCATCCAACAAATTGCCACAAATTTAGTCAGTAATGCGATTCGATATACTGATTCGGGTACGGTAACAGTCATCTGTCAACGCTGCCATCAAGAGGCTTGGCAACTGATTGTAGTCGATACTGGCAAAGGCATTAGTCCAACAGATCAAGAGCAAATCTTTCAGCCTTATTATCGAGCCGGATCTCGAGAAACCTATTTACCAGAAAGTACAGGTTTGGGTTTAGCGATTGTGAATCAGTTGGTCAACCTGCTCTCTGGTAAAATTGTGTTAGTTTCGCAAGTGGGAGTGGGGTCAACGTTTACAGTGACATTTCCCTTATCTTTAGACCGTTAAAGAATCTTTCTTTAAATCTATTTTTACTTGCTGTTCGGGTAGAGTCACGTATTCAGAGACAATTTTACGAAATTCCTCCCCTTCAATGGTTTCTCTTTCTAACAATAAATCAACCAAATAATCCATTAACTCCCGATGTTCTGAGAGAATTTGCCGGGCTTTTTGATACCCTTCAAACGCCATTGCCCGAATTCGATGGTCAATTTGAGTGGCAATTTCTTCGGAATATTCGGACTGGGAGGGCAGCCCCCGACCTAAGAACACTTCTCCGCCGGGACTTTCCAACGCTAACAGCCCTAAATCAGACATTCCGTATCGGGTTACCATTTCCCGCGCTAAGTTCGTCACCCGTTGAATATCGTTACTCGCACCAATGGTAATCTCTGCATCACCAAATACCTCTTTCTCAGCGGCACGTCCGCCCAAAGCAATGATAATTTGATCCAGTAGCCAAGCGCGAGTATATAACCCACTATCAACCATCTCTTCATTAAAGGTTTGCTGAGCAAAGCCTCCCACCCCACCGGAACGAGGAATAATGGTGACTTTATTCAATGGATCAGAATTTTTCAGCAACGTCATCAGCAAGGCATGACCGACTTCATGATAGGCAATTAACCGCTTTTTCTTACTATCCAATAACGGCGCTAAGGCTAACCCAATGGTAATACGGTCAACAGCATCATCAATTTCTAACGTGGTAACAGCTTCTTTACGACGGCGGGCGGTTAAAATAGCAGCCTCATTTAACAAATTAGATAAATCAGCCCCAGAAAAACCCGGTGTTCGGCGGGCAATAGCTTCTAACGACACATCCTCTGCTAGCTTTTTATTGCGGGCATGAACTTCTAAAATCCCTAAGCGACCATTGTAACCGGGTAAATCCACAATCACCTGACGATCAAAGCGTCCCGGACGTAACAAAGCTGAGTCGAGGACATCAGGACGGTTGGTGGCCGCGATAATAATAATGCCGTTATTGCCTTCAAACCCATCCATTTCGGTGAGTAACTGGTTGAGGGTTTGTTCCCGTTCATCATTTCCCCCCCCGATACCCGCTCCCCGTTGACGGCCGACGGCATCAATTTCATCGATAAACACAATACAGGGAGAGTTTTCCTTGGCTTTGCGGAATAAATCCCGCACCCGCGAGGCCCCCACCCCGACAAACATTTCGACAAATTCTGAACCCGAAATACTAAAAAATGGGGTTCCGGCTTCTCCGGCGATCGCTTTTGCTAGCAAGGTTTTACCCGTTCCCGGAGGGCCAATTAACAGTACACCTTTAGGAATTTTTGCCCCAATGGCGGTAAAGCGTTCGGGTTGTTTGAGGAATGTAACAACCTCTTGTAATTCTTCTTTGGCTTCTTCGATACCTGCCACATCATCAAATAATACCCCGGTTTTGGCTTCCATCTGGAAGCGGGCGCGGGACTTACCAAAATTCATCGCTTGGCCTGAAGCTTGAGTCGAACGGCGTAAAATCATTAACAAAAACGCCAACAATACAAAAATCACGAAAAAGTTGACGATCCAGCCGATGGCGACGCTATTATCAGTAGACGGCCTGACTTCGTATTCTAGTTCTGACTGAGTTTGAACCGCTTGTAATAATTCTGGATTTCGATCCAACAACTCTACATAATACGTCGGTGCATCGTCTGATTCTCCCTTAAGCTGAACTTGAGCAATGCCACGGGCGGGATCTTCTTGGATGCGTTCAACTTCTCCTGCTTCAATTTTTTGTAACAACTCACTGTAACTCAGGGTTTTAGGAGAATTATCCGCTAAAGCCGGTGTTCCGAATATTACACTTTGGGCTAAAATCCAACTGCCTAGAATTCTTCCCAGTCTTTGCGTCGCTGTAGTCTGGTGCTGCCCACGAAATACAGTGCGTTGTTGAGTCGAAGTTGATCTCCAAGAGCTTTTCATATCAATATTGCCTTCTCGGTATTGCGATTGCCTCATGAGGTAATGGGGCGTGTGGGTTCCAATATTAAGTGTAGCGTTATTGCTATCGAAGCGGTTGCGACCCTGTCACAACATCAGCCAGTTTAACAGGAAATTAAGCGTTCAAAACCAATCGTGATCCTGATTCGGGAGAAATCCGCTACACTAAATTCACAATCCATTTGTACATCAGGAAACAAGCATCTACCCCGTGGCTTATCGATTTTACAATTACCAATCTAATGGGGAACACAACCCAGATGGTTCTCCTTGTCAGGGCATTCTCTACCGCAGCTTAGATCTGCGTTCCTACGCCGACCACAACTGGTTACGCATTCAACAGTTTTTACCCGGTCGTGCTTGCATTATTGGTTCTAACTCAACTCCGGTTAATTTCTTTGAACCCCATCCATTTGTCGCGTTACAGCAGGCAAAAGAAAGCAAACAGATTATTATTCACAAATAACCAGTATCTCTCAATGATGACGGGTTTGATCTATGAGTTGTTGCAAAGCCTCAGACAGTTGTATAGACGGTGAAATGGGCATATCAAAACGGCGTGTTTCTTCCGGTAAACTCGCAACAGAAGTCGCCGTCCGTTGTGCGATCGCCTCGAGGGTTTCAACGGGTTGAATTCGTTTTCCTTGCTGCATAACAAGCTGCATCAACGGCATTAAATGTTTAAATTTGTCATGCTCATTTTCATTGGCTAAGGCTAAATAATCTGACTGAATTTTACCCTGTTGAAATTCCCGATAAATTTGTTTTCGTCCCGGATAAGTCACCTTACCGCTAGACTCCTTCATCACCGGATAATGATCAATTTCAACCAGTTTATAAACCCCATTTACAGGTGTCCCCGTCACTAATTTTGTACCGATGCCATAACCATCTATTTTTGCTCCGGCAGCCTTCAAGCGGGCAATTTCCCACTCATCAATATCTCCACTGGCAAAAATCTTAACTTCGGGTAACAGTAAGCGTACCTGTTGAGACAAGCTGACTAAATCTCCAGAATCTAATCTTACGCCTGGACAATGCATTTCACCCGTTTTAATTTTATCGGCGAGTTGCTTAGCCGCAGCCATCGTATCATAAGTATCAATCAGTAGAGGCGCACCTGGAAAGTAACGATGAAACGCAGCAAAAGCATCCATTTCTTCCCCTGCTAAAGTGGCGATCGCCATCACCAAAGCATGGGCCATAGTTCCTGTCGGTTGACGACCCAATTTTATGGCCGCTAACACATTTGAAGTGGAATTGAGTCCCCCTGCGATCGCCGCCCTAGCTGCCCACACAGAAGCCTGTGGACTAAAAGCCCGACGAGTGCCAAATTCTAACAGTTGAGCTTGTGGGCCTGCAATATCCCGTATTCGAGCCGCCCGAGTCGCAATTAAGCTTTGATAATTGAGAGTATTTAATAGGAATGTTTCGACAATTTGAGCTTGCCACAAAGGCGCTTCCACTCGCAATAAAGGTTCACCCGCAAAAACAGCCGTTCCTTCCGCTACAGCCCACACATCCCCGGTAAATTGCCCTGCTGCTAAGACTTGCCAAAATTGCGCGGGTGCGTGGCTAAAAATCTCACAAGCCTTTAAAGCATCAATTTGAGTCGGAGTAAACTTTAGACGCGCTAAATAGTCCAAGGCTTGGTCTAAACCCATGGCAATTAAATATCCAAACCCTTCGGGTAAGCGACGGGCAAATAACTCAAAACTCGCCCGGCGTTGATCGAGGTTTTCCCCCACATAACAAGCCGTCATGGTTAATTGATACAAGTCTGTCAGCAAGCTGTAGTCTGTGGCGGTGAGGGTCAGATCTGTAGAAGTCTCTGGAGTGATATTCATCTCTATCAAACTTAGGGCAAAGTATCGTCTCCCTGTATTATAGTATTTTTTACCAAATTAAAATCGATTCAGATCCCGGTATCACTTGACAAAGTTTTATTATTTTTAGGGTTTATATCCCTTGTATTATGGTAAATTTCATTAAATTATATTTTGATCTGCGAGGAATTAATCTTGTGATTAAGTTTTAAACTGAGGAAATACAGGCCAATAATGGCTAATTACACTACCCTAGAAGATGCGTCTCTACAAGTTTGTCAAAAACATGGTGAAACAGCAAAAATCACCCTATTCTGTTCGTTGGATCACTAAAATTTCCGAAGTCCCTCAAGCTGAATGGGACGCTTTAGCCCAGCCTCTAGCGACACCCTTTTTTGAATGGGACTGGCTACATAATTTAGAAGCCTCTGGTAGCGCCACGGGGCGGGCGGGTTGGTTACCTCATCATCTAACGGTGTGGCGGGATAGTCAGTTAATTGGGATAGCCCCTTTGTATGTGAAAAGTCATAGCCGAGGTGAGTTTGTCTTTGACCATCAATGGGCAGATGTCGCCTATCAATTAGGCGTAGAATATTATCCTAAACTGTTGGGAATGTCACCATTTACCCCCGCAGAAGGATATCGATTTTTAATTGCGGAAACAGAAGATGAAGAAGAATTAACCGGGTTAATGGTGCATGAAATTGATCGTTTTTGCATCGAAAATAATTTTTCCGGTTGTAATTTCTTATATGTTGATCCCCAGTGGCAAGCATTAATGGAACGTCACGGCTATACGGCTTGGTTACATCACAGTTATATTTGGGAAAATCAAGGCTTTAATACGTTTGATGATTATTTAAAGTCTTTTAATGCTAATCAACGCCGTAATATTAAACGTGAACGTAAAGCAATTAATAAAATTGGATTGGAAATGAAAACCGTAACAGGTGATGAAATTCCCAAATCTTTATTTTCTTTAATGCATCATTTTTATACGGATACTTGTGATAAATTTGGCTGGTGGGGCAGTAAATATTTAACTCGAAAATTCTTTGAATCATTACATCAGAATTATCGTCACCGGGTTGTATTTGCAGCGGCTTATAGCGAACAAGATCCGGGTCAACCGATGGGAATGTCTTTTTGTTTAACTAAAGGCGATCGCCTCTATGGACGCTATTGGGGCAGCTACCAAGAAATCGATAATTTACACTTTAATGCCTGTTATTATTCACCGATAGAATGGGGGATTAATCATGGTATTAAAACCTTCGATCCAGGGGCAGGTGGACGACACAAAAAACGTCGAGGTTTTCCCGCGACTCCCAACTATAGTTTACATCGGTTTTATGATCGTCGCTTATTAAAAATTCTCCACGCTTATATCGGTAAAATTAACGATATGGAACAACAGGAAATTAATCATATCAATCAAGATTTACCCTTTCGTTATGGAGAGAATCAGGAAGAATAGACGATGTTAAATGACTTAAAAAATACTTTAGAAAAACCTAGCATGAGAATTTATCTACAAATTCTAGCGGTTTTCTATGGATATGGCGCAATAGTTCACATTTTTAATCTTCTGGGTTTTGGTGAATTATCCTGGCAAGAAATGCCTCTGAGTTGGAAACTGGGCGATATATTTTATGGGATGATCGATCCTTTCACCGCAGTGGGTTTATTTTTGAGAAAAATATGGGGAATTTTACTTCTTTTAACGGCTGCCTGTTCTCAACTCATTCTTTATAGTGGATTTTCACAATGGTTTACCTTCACAACAGAACAACAGCAAACCCTTTGGAGTTTAGTTATTTTTCATCTACTTTCTTTATGTATTTTGGGAATATTATTCTGGGTTTTAATCAAAAAAATGCAAAAGGAAAAACTAAAACTAGAGAAGAATATTGATAAGAAGTGATAGAAGATTCGGTGACAGGTGTAACTTACCCTGACTTATCGGATGTGTTGGCTGTCGCCAAACATTTTCCTACCGTACTTTCGGGTCTCTTACACTGCGCCACCTAAAACATAAAACAAGAACAAAAATTAACTCATTTAAATAATACGGTAAATAATTGCTCCATCACGTTCTCGGTTACCAATCTGAATTAAATCTTCCTGTTGTAATTCGTCTAAATATTGACGAACTTCTGCTGCAGAACATCCTGTTTCTAAGACACAATCTGCGACTGTTACTGCCCCTTGTGCTTTAGCTGCTTTTAAAAGCTGAATTTTAACTTTATCTGGATTTAAAGCAGAAATATGTTGCTCTCTGACACGTTTTTTTGCCACACTAACAGCCCGTGTATTTTCTATAGCAGTTCCTGCACCATACAAGAACATCATTCCGGTCATAAAATCCTCGTCTTCATCAAGTGCTGGTTCAGCCATAAAACATAAGACTAAAATACCAAAAAAGACACCACAGGTTTTAAATAATGCTTTATACCGCCCAGTGTATACATAACCCACTAAGGGCATAAAAAACGTAATAACTCCAGTTAAAAGAGTCCCTCTATTAGCCAGTTTTTGAGCTTTTTCCAAATCAGAAGTCATGAGTAATCCTTTTGCATCAATTCAGTCAGTGGGCGACATTCACAGGGTCTGAAACCCTCAAGCTGTGCCAATCGAAAGTGTCTGGTACAAGCCGATTCTAACGAGAAAAACAAGTGTTGTTTCTCCTGCCTCAACCCCATCAGTTTCTACAGTATAAACAGTTAGCATTCCTGTTATTCTTCCAGCTTAGCCGATGTATCGCTGAAGCGTTGCGGATGAAGTTAAACTAGGATGAGTCAAGACAAAACAACAGTTATGGAACCCAATTGGATCAAATGGGGAAAGGCCCTACAAGCGATCGCCCAAACCGGATTACACTTTAGTGATAGTGAATATGATACAGAACGGTATCGGCAAATTCAGGAGATTACAGCAGAGATTTTTGCGGATCACAGTTTAACCGATCAGCAAACCATTCTGGATTTATTTTCACAGGAGTCTGGCTACGCCACACCGAAAGTAGATGTCAGAGGGGTTGTATTTCGAGACTCCAAAATTTTGCTGGTGAGGGAAGTGTTAGATCATCACCGTTGGACATTGCCCGGCGGGTGGGCGGATGTGAATGAAACCCCCTCAATAGCAGTAACACGAGAAATCTTTGAAGAATCTGGCTATCAAACTAAAGCGGTTAAATTACTCGCTGTTTACGATCGCACTCACCAGGGTCATACTCCACCGATGCCGTATCATGTTTATAAACTGTTCTTTTTGTGTGAATTAACAGGGGGAGAAGCAACAACAAGTTATGAAACTAGCGAAGTCGGATTTTTCCCCAAAGATCAAATTCCTGAATTATCCCAATCTCGGGTATTACCCCATCAAATTCAACGGTTTTTTGAATATTATCGTCATCCAGATTTACCGACAGATTTTGATTGAATCAGCAAATCTGATGGGGTGACAAGGAAGCTAGATGGTAGACTGAATCAGAATCATAGCTCTGTGCGTACCTTCGGGCGTATCGCACTAACGTTTAATTGGACTCAATTGTCTTTAAGAATTCATCTACAGTTATCACTATGACATCACGAAATGGATGTAACACGAGTAAATCCCTATCGCCACTGATAATGTATTGAGCTTCTCCATTTAATGCTAACTCCAAAATCTTATTATCCTTTGGATCGCGGCATTCTTGTACATTTTCAATAATTTCTACCAGAATTGCCCGTTCTATTAAAGCCTCTAAAAATTCCTCCCGTTCTTCAGGATTGACATATCGATTGAATTTTTTGCGCCCTAGTACTTCATTCAACTCTTCTAATAGCTCAAGTGATAATAATATTTCTCCATTTGCTAAAACATACCGAAAAGCTTGAGCTGGTTTACTGTTCTCAAACAGAAGCGCACTAACAATTACATTTGTATCAAAAACGTAGCGCACTTTATTCCTCATTCAAAATTGAATCTAAGATTTCTGGTGTTAATCCTCGTGCTTGAGCATTTTGGCTTATATTACTCATAACTTCTTCTAAAGGTCTCTTATTTCGAGTAGCATCACCCAATTTAAGGCTCAGTAATACCTCCAATTTACGACGTTCTTCTTCAGGCGCTGCCTCAAAAATTCGGGCAACCTCAGCACTAACACGAATTGTAATTGATTTAGTTTCCATTTTGTTTGCATAACAAGGCTCTTAATACATTATCGCTCATATCTGATTGAGTCAGAATATTAAGAATATTAAAGAGGGTACATTATATTAACGTACCCTGCAAGAGACTATTTCACGAGCGTGAATGCTTCGCGACACACTTTTTAATTGAGTTATATTCTGACTTGATATAAAATAGATGTGGGGGACAATAATAGAAAATGCACATTATCAGTCGGAAAAAATTAAATGAATTTGCCCAAAGCTATCCCGAAAGCCAATCCGCATTAAAAGAATGGTATCAAAGAATGAAGAGCGGACAATTTAAGTCTATAGCAGAATTAAGAACTATTTTTCCTAGTGCTGATAAAGTGGGAAAACTGACTGTATTCAATATCGGCGGAAATAAGATTAGATTGAATTGATAGCAGCGATTCATTATAATCGGCAAAAAATTTATATTAGAGAAGTTTTAACTCATGCTGAATACAATAAAAATAAATGGAAGGAGTAGCCAATGCAAACTATAGATATAGAGACAACAGAAAAAGCATGGATAAGCTTAAATAAAATACTTTTTATCCCTCGCACCGAATCAGAATATAATCAATTAGTTGTTATGTTAGATAATTTAATAGATGAAGTGGGAGAAAATGAAAATCATCCTCTGGCTTCTTTAATGGAAATTGTTGGAGTTTTAATAGAAAATTATGAACAAGAAAATGTCCCTGAATTATAAATTACAAAATTGCTTCTCCAGCACAATTAAGATGAGTGGTAGGGTGCGTTATTAACGCACTCTACAAGAGGCGATCGTTAAGATACCCTCTCTAGCACTGTAGGATTTGTTAGCATCGTAACATAGCAACCTATCTTTTCTCTTAAAATTAGATTTCAATGTCTAATTATAGAAGACCTTATATTTTTGGAGGAACATATTTTATTACACAAGTCACTTATCAAAGAGTGCCTTGGCTTTGTAGTAATATTGGTAGAAAAGCGCTTAGAGAAGCAATAGAAAAAGTTAGAGAAAAATATCCTTTTACTATAGAAGCTTTTGTTTTATTACCCGATCATTTTCATTGTTTGTTAACTTTACCTCATGATGATAGTGACTTTTCTGTAAGATTGAGATTGATTAAAACTTATGTAACCAAGTATTATGGGCAACAATTAGGGATTAAAAGAGATATATCTCAATCACGGCAAAAGCGAAAAGAAAGTAATCTCTGGCAGCGTCGCTTTTGGGAGCATTTAATCCGAAATGAACAGGATTTTGCATTACATTGTAATTATATTCATAACAATCCGGTGCATCATGGATTGTGTAACAATCCAACAGATTGGGAATATTCAACCATTCATCGTTTTATTACTTTAGGTATTTATCTCCCAGATTGGGGAAGTGATGGAAAGACAGAAAAACCACAAGGAATTTGGGAGGAGTAATGGTAGGGTGCGTTATTAACGCACTACAAGATCTGCGATCACTTTAGGTATTTATCCCCCAGATTGGGGAAGTGATGGAAAGACAGAAAAACCACAAGGAATTTGAGAGGAATAATGGTAGGGTGCGTTATTAACGCACCCTACAAGATCTGCGATCACTTTGGATAAACAAATAAGCTGCTGTAATCAGTGCAATGAACCATAGAAATTTCCGCATTATTCTATACATCGCTTAAAACCAACTGGATAGCCTTCATTTAGTTCTAACATACCCTCTATAATTTAAAAAAATTGCTATAAACATTTCTGAGAATTAATTATCCTGAGTTCACTATGAATGCTATTCCCGTCTGGATTATCGGAGAGAGTCGAAGTGGAAAAACCACTTATTTAATTGAACAATTACAACGCGATCGCCATCGCCTAACATCATCATCCCCATTAACATCATCAACTGCATTAATATTTGCGGCAAATAGTCAAAATCGGATGAAATTAGCGGATCAAATTTGGGAAATAACAGCCGGAAAAATAGCGTTTCATTCCACAACGCCGCTGGGATTTTTTCAGGATGAAGTAATATTATTTTGGCCGTTATTAGTGGAGTCTTTAAACTTAAGGGCGCAATTTCCCCTCAGGCTGCGTCCAGAAACAGAACAGGAACTTGCAGCGAGGCTTTGGAGTCAGGATCTAGAGTCAGGGTTATTAAGTCAGGGGCGAATGAACCCTGAGCGTAAAGTTCGTCAAACCCTCGATATTTTGCAACTTGCGGCCCTCAGCAATGTGCCTTTGGATGATATACCGACGATTTTACAGCAGGGTTTTGCCTTGCCGGATGTGCCAGAAGGTTTGTATACCGACATCAAAACCTTGTTAATTCGATGGCGATCGCACTGTTTAGAACAAGGATTTCTAACTTACGGTATCTTGTGTGAGCTATACGGACAACATCTGCTGCATCATCCCACTTATCAACAGCATCTCATGCGCCGTTATCCGGTGGTGTTGGCTGATGATGTGGATGAATATCCCGCTATTACTCGTTCATTGTTTGAGATCATGTTAGATGGGGGAGCCATGGGAGCATTTACTTATCACCCAGAGGGGTCGGTACGCTTGGGTTTGGGGGCTGATCCTGAATATTTACAAGGTCTGCAACAACGCTGTCAAACAGAGGTGTTATCGTCATCTTCTCAGCGCTGGAAAAGCTCAATTAGTGAATGGGTGGAAGGAAATACGGCTTATATTCCAGATTTTTCTGAAATTCCGGCTGAGATGCTGACCCTGAGAACAATGGCGCGGGGGGATTTATTGCGACAAACAGCAGATTTAATTATTAAAGCCGTTCAGACGGATCAAGTTCAACCCGAGGAAATTGCTGTGATAGCGCCGGGGTTGGATGCGATCGCCCGCTATACTTTACGGCAATTATTGGCTCATGCTGGCATTGCTGTAGACTCTCTCCAAGAACAACGTCCCTTGATTAGTTCTCCCATGATCAGGGCTTTGTTAACCCTACTGGCTTTTGTTTATCCGGATTTAGGACGGTCGATCAATCGTGAAGCGGTGGCAGAGATGTTAGTGGTTTTAAGTTATCCCATTCCCACGACTCAAACTGTCCCATCAGCCGCCTCTGAAGAGTCTGTAGCGGAGAATTGGCTCCTAAATGACAATTTACATCAAAACCCTTCATTCTCCTCTCATCCGGCCATTGATCCGGTGCGGGCAGGATTGTTAGCAGACCATTGTTATCGTCCCCATCCGACTCAGCCTCAGTTATTGGATATCAAGGCTTTTCCCCGTTGGGATCGGTTGGGATATCAGGGGACTCAAGCGTATCAACAAATTCGACAATGGATCGAATTTCAATCCGATCAGCAACAATCTCGGTTATTACCCAGTCCTGTATCTTTATTGGATCGTGCTATTCAACGATTTTTTATTCCGACTCGTATTTTAGGGGTTGATCAATTGGCAATTTTACGAGAATTGATGGAAACAGCTTTACATTATTGGCAAGTTGATAACCGACTCCATCCCCAAACAACAGGTAATACAACATCAGCGGCAATAGCTGAATTTATTCAACTCCTGCGACGGGGTGTGGTCAGTGCCAACCCTTATCCGGTAGCAAATATAGGCGTGAAGCCGTCTGGGGTAACGCTAGGTACAATCTTTCAATATCGCGCCCATCGTTTGTCTCATCGTTGGCATTTCTGGCTAGATGCCGGGTCAGCGTTGTGGCTGAGTGGGGGGGCAAGTGAATTGTGGGGTGCGCCTTTATTTTTACACCAACAGTTGGGTCAGGCTAGGACAACCCTTGATAGTCAGAATGCTGATTTGGATCGATTGCGTCGGATTTTGTTAGATTTATTGAGTCGAGTTAGCGATCGCCTGTATCTTTGTCACAGTGATCTAGCAGTCAATGGTACTGAGCAACTTGGCCCCTTGTTGCCGTGGATACAAGCCTGCCCCATGGTCATGACAGAACTTGCCCTCACCTAGGGGTAAGTCTAGTAACTTATAATTCTTAAGTTCCTGTGATTTCATCCCTAATTATCCGTTCATTTTTGTTTTATTAATGTTACAAACATACCAGGATGATTTATTTCACTCAACTGATAAAAGTCTGTTTATGTCTCAAATTCTCACAGGTTTAAATTGTAAAATCCAATTGATCAGCCTATAAAAATTCATCCTAATTAATCGGGTGCTATTCTCTAGCGGGGGTTCAGGATCAGGATGAATTCCCAGACTTAGATAGCATTTTAATCAACACTATGGAATACTATTATTAAGGAAAAATCATATTTTTAAAAATAGTTAAATGGATACTGTATTCAGTTATAAAAAATCTATGAATTATATACACTTCAAAACGGGTTAAGCCGTTTAAATTGACAAGGTAAAACTTAGTTTTGTATTAATTTTGGAAACGGTTCATTTTTATTCGATTTGGTGTTTTTAAGAGGAGATTCAGTTCATGACAACAGCAGGTATTGTTGAAGTTTCAGCGATTAGAACCGATCTTCAAACCACTGTCATTATCTTTGAAAGTGAAACAGGTCGCTTTCAAACTTTTGGGGGTGAATTTGGGGATACTTTGGTCGGGGCAAATGGAGAGATCTTATTTGTTCCAGATAACCCCATTGATCCTAACGCGGGCGAAGATGGCGAGGATGAAAATGGCGGTGACAATGGTGGTGAAGATGGCGAAAACGGTGGTGACAATGGTGGCGAAGATGGCGGTGAAAACGGTGGTGAAAACGGTGGTGAAAACGGTGGTGAAAACGGTGGCAGTGGCGGCAGTGATACCCTTGACCCCGATAATGAAGCGCCTGTTGCCGTAGAGGATTTTATCGGAGTCGAACAAGGTAGCGCCGTAATTTTTAATGTTTTAAGTAATGATATTGACCCCAATGAAGACGATACATTAACAGTAGCTGAATTTGGTTCTGTTGCCAACGGAGCCTTAGTTGCGGGTGCAGAACCAGGGGTTTTTACTTATCAGCCAAATCCCGGTTTTTTTGGTCAAGAAGTCTTTGCTTATCAAGCCAGTGATGGTCAAACCACTTCTAATTTAGCCAGTGTTTTTATTGAAGTTATCCCCACTCAAGGGGTGACTATTGAAGGTATTGGTCGAGGGACTGCTGATAATGATTCTATTATTGGTTCATCTGCTGCTGATGTGATCAATGGTTTAGAAGGAGATGATACTATCTTTGGTTTATTTGCCGCAGATGAACTGAGGGGAGATGAAGGCAATGACTTCTTATTTGGAAATACTGAAAACGATACCCTTGATGGCGGTTTGGGTGATGATGAAATATACGGCGGCAAACAAGACGACCAACTCTTAGGTTTAGAAGGCAATGATGCCCTATTTGGAAATTTAGGTCAAGATACCTTACAAGGTGGTTTAGGTTTAGACTCCATGTATGGCGGTCAGGCGAATGACTGTTTACGGGGTGGGGCAGATAATGACTTAGTATTTGGGGATAAAGGTAGCGATATTCTCTTTGGGGATGAAGGGAATGATAGTGTGTATGGCGGCGCGGATGAAGATTTAATTTTTGGTAATGACGGCGCTGACTCTATCTTCGGCGACCAAGGCAGTGATAGTATTTTCGGGGGAACAGGTTCCGATACTATTGTCGGCGGTCAGGATAACGATCAAATTTCCGGGGAATTAGGCGCAGATGTTCTGTTTGGCGATAAAGGCGCTGATACTCTCACCGGTGGCGCTGGCAGTGATGTATTTGTCGTGGCAGAAGGGACAGGCGGCAGCAATATTGAAGATGCTGATATTGTGAATGATTTTGAACCCGGCGATCGCATTGGTTTAGCCGGAGGACTGAGTTTTAGTGAAATTACTATTTCTCAAAGTGAAGAAAATGCCGGAGATACGGTTATTCGCGTTGGGGATGCCGGGGAATTTCTGGCTGTTCTCGTCGGGGTGGATAGCAATACCATAGACGATAATAACTTTGCCATTGTGAGTTCAGGTGTACCCTTACCCCCAACTCCACCCACACCCACTCCCACACCTATTGAACCCGTACCCACACCCACTCCAGGAGAACCGACTCCAACACCCACACCCACGCCAGGAGAACCGACTCCAACACCAACACCAACACCAACACCAACACCAACGCCAGGAGAACCCGAACCTACACCCACACCCACACCAACACCCGAACCTACACCCACGCCAACACCTGAACCCACGCCAACTCCAACACCTGAACCCACACCCACACCTGAACCCACTCCCACACCTCTAGGGCCGAATGCCGTCAATGACTCAATTCAAAGACGACCGAATAGTGATGCAGTGACGTTTAATGTTTTAGCCAATGATAGTGACCCACAAGAACAACCTTTAAGACTGGTTTCTTTCTCAACCGCAACCAATGGCGTTGTGACAGAAGTCGAAGGAGATACAGAAGGCATCCTCACCTATACACCTAATGCTGGGTTTAATGGCAGCGATAGCTTTACCTACGCTGTAACGGGTGGTGACCCGAGTTTAGTTTCAACCGCAACCGTGACTATTGATGTCAACCAAGCGCCAGTAGTTGCCACAAACCAACTGTTAGTGGTTTCACGTAACGAAATTGCAGAAGTTTCTCGTGAATTTTTAGTGGCGCAGGATGTTGATAATGCCAGTAATGAAATCATTTTTGAGGTTATTGGTGGCCCGGTAGAAGGACGACTATTAAGGCTGGGGTCTAACCCAGAAACTATTGTTCCGGGTCGATCTTTTTCTCAGGCGAATATTGATAGCGGTTCATTGCGATATGAGGCCCCTAGTTCTTCAGGAGAAGATGGCTTCCTGTTTAACCTCACAGACGGCGTGGGAACTGAACCTCAGACTTTATTTAGTATTACAATTGTCGATAGTTCAGAACCTGTTGTCGCTGGGGTAGAATTTCCCGGCAGCGAAAATAGCGAACTCATTACAGGAACCGATGGAGATGATACAGTTCTAGCAGGCGGTGGCCGAGATGTGGTTCGAGGAAATTCGGGTAACGACTCTCTTGAGGGTGGCGCGGGGAATGATGTTTTAGAAGGGGATGCAGATAACGATACCTTGTTAGGTCAAGCGGGGAATGACTCACTATTTGGCGGGCCTGGGAATGACTCTGTAGACGGTGGCGCGGGGAGTAATACGCTGTTTGGTAATGATGGCAATGATACAGTTGTCGGCCAAAACGATAGCAACTTATTGAGTGGTGGCAATAATAACGATAGCCTTCTCAGTGGTTTAGGCAATGATACCTTAATTGGGGGGGCCGGAAACGATACCCTCAATAGTGGCGAAGGGGAAGATCAGTTATTTGGTGAAGCCGGAGAGGACTTACTGTTTGGCGGAGTGGGTCGAGACTTACTCCAAGGGGGTGAAGATAACGATACCTTGTTAGGTCAGGCCAATGATGATACCCTATTTGGCGCTGAAGGCAGTGACTCGCTGTTAGGAGAAGCCGGAGATGATACGGTTTTGGCGGATGTGGGTAATGATACGGTTCTCGGGGGTGATGGAGATGACTCTATCTTTGGTGAAGCCGGGAGTGACTCCATCTTAGGAGAAGCCGGAAGCGATACAGTCTACGGTGGCCTGGGAACTGATAACTTGTTTGGCCTCGATGGTAATGACCTGATGTTTGGGGATGCCGATAACGACACGATGTTAGGAGGGGCCGGAGAAGATACTATTGCGGGAGGGCCAGGCAGCGATCAACTCACCGGTAATATTGGTAATGATTTCTTCTATTATCTCACCCCACCAACGACACCCAATGAAGCGGATATTCTCACAGATTTTGATGAAGTGGGTAACGATCAATTCTTAATTGCTTCAGGTGAGAATAATTTCCCCGGCTTAACTTCTAATGTCGGAACATCAGCTTCACCTTTACAACGAGAAATTGTGACTCAATTGGGTGAATCGGGTACAGATATTAGTGGTAAACAACTGATTATCTTTGAGGATACTTTTGATAATATCGGTGCGGTTAATGCGGCTTTAGGGGGTCAAAATGGCTCTAACGATAGTTCTGCATTAATTGTTTATCGTAATAACTTACAATTTCCCGGCTTCCCCGGTAGCTATGTTTTAGCCTTTGATCCAAACTTAGCAGATGATAGTTTACCCGCCTTTAATTTAGGGATATTGGCATCCATTGATCCGTCAACCAGTAATATTAGTACCTTGATCCAAGAAGATGATTTTGTCATTATCTAATTAACAATAGTCATTTGTTCATCGTTATTTGTTGTCAGAGAAAGTAATAGGTTCGGTAAAAAGATCAATACATTGATAATACCTTAGCTGATACTACTCTCTTCCCATAACTAACAATAAAGAACAAATGACTAACAACTAATAACTAATAACCAACAACCAATAACCCATAACAAACTAATTATGACCACTTCAATTCCTAGCGAAGATCCAGCAGTAGTAGGCCGTGTTGCCTTACCCGATAACATCTTGCTCATAACAAGTGAAGTTGTTCTCATCTTTCCAATTGAGAATTCCGACTTAGTGGAAACCTTTGATGGTCGGGTCGGTACGACTTTTATTAATGAAACGGGTGTGACAATTTTTGTTGATGAAAGACCCGTTCAAGAAGCAGTATCTATTGAAACGAATACCGTTGTTTATGTTGAAACCATTGGCGATGGTCAAGTTCAAACCTTATTTGACCAAGACGTAGGAACCGTTGCCCCAGGGCCAGCGGGGAGTTTAATTTTTACACCGGATGACTTTACACCCCCGGAACCCGAACCCGAACCCGAACCCGAACCCGGAGAAACACCCACACCGGATGGGACACCCGAACCCACTCCAACCCCTGGTACAGACCCAGACTCGGGTACAGATCCAGACTCGGGTACAGATCCAGAAGCCGAACCCGAACCTGATTTTCTTGTGATCGCGGGAACTGGCAGCGGAACCGAAGATAATGACTCTATTCTAGGCAGTGAAGGCCCCGATAGTATTGTGGGGTTAGATGGGGATGATACTATTTTTGGTTTGAGTAGCAATGATATCCTGGCTGGAGATGCGGGGGATGATGTTATTAACGGTAACCTCGGTAACGATGCTATTCAAGGCGGTGTCGGTAATGACTGCATTCGCGGCGGTCAAAATGATGATATTTTATTTGGCAATACCGAAGATGACTCCATTTTTGGCGATAAAGATAACGATTCTTTGATTGGGGGTTCAGGTGCCGATACAATGTATGGGGGCCGTAATAGCGATACCATGACGGGTGGCGTGGGAGATGATTTTCTCTCCGGTGATAAAGGCAATGACTGCGTTGCTGGCGGTGTCGGTAACGATACGGTAGAAGGCCAGGACGGTAACGATATCTTGTTTGGTAACTCCGGTCAAGACTTACTTAATGGCGGTATTGGCTTCGATAACCTATTTGGCGGTAAAGGAGATGACTGTTTATTTGGCGCTGAGGATGATGACCAACTGTTAGGCGATCGCGGTAATGACTCCGTATTTGGGGGTGATGGCAACGATCAACTTATTGGTAATGTCGGTCAAGACTGTCTCAGTGGTGATGTTGGTCGAGATAGTTTATTTGGGGGTCAAGATGATGATATTCTCTTGGCTGGTAAAGGGCCGGATATCTTGTTTGGCGATGCCGGAAATGACTTATTAAAAGGTGAACGTGGCGCAGATACCGTCACAGGTGGTAGTGGCAGTGATATCTTTACTGTGGGGTTAGTTCTCAGTCAGTCAGAAGCGGGGGGTAGTATTATTGTCGGAACCACTGGAGGGCCGTCTATTGAGTTTGCCGATGTATTTACAGACTTTAATGCAGGAACCGATAAAATTGGACTGGATAACGGCCTGGTATTTGAGGATCTATTAATTACTCCAGAGGGTAACAATACTATTCTGGTGGATAAGAATACACAAGAGTTTTTAGCTGTTCTACAAGATGTTGATAGTGGGGATCTCGGGCCGTCTGACTTCACAGAAAACCCGGAAGATCCATTAACACCCGAACCTGAACCTGACCCAGAAGCTGAACCTGAACCTGACCCAGAAGCTGAACCTGAACCTGACCCAGAAGCTGAACCTG
>CAYSWY010000017.1:0-39659 GCA_964434975.1 uncultured Lyngbya sp. | reverse complement strand
ACCCAGAAGCTGAACCTGAACCTGACCCAGAAGCTGAACCTGAACCTGACCCAGAGGCTGAACCCGAACCTGAACCCACACCCACTCCCACACCTGACCCAACTCCTACCCCAGATCCCACTCCGACACCGACTCCAGAACCCGATCCCACGCCTACACCGACTCCAGACCCCACTCCAACCCCAACACCAGGGCCGACACCTGACCCCACTCCATCACCCAGCCTTCCGGTTCCCACACCCCCTGGCGTTCCCACACCCATACCACCGGATCTAGAGTTACCTGAATTAATGAATGACTCTTTGGATGGTCTGCAAAATACCGCTTTACGCATTAATAGATCTCGACTGTTAGAGAATGACTCAGCCGCAAATGCAGCGGATATTCTAACCTTTAATAGCTTCTCTTCTCCGAGTGAAAATAATGGAATTATTGAGTTCGATCAAGACAATAGTCAGTTACTAATTTATACGCCGAGTGAAGGGTTTACAGGGATTGATTCATTTACTTATCAAGCCAGCGATAGTAATAATCAAACCGGAGAAGCGACCGTATTTATTAATGTTGAATCTATCAATGCACCGCCTATTTTAGATTTAAATACAACAGCTTCTGGTACAGATTTTGTCACGACATTTTCTGAAGGTTTTCCAGAACTTCCCATTAGTAATCAAGTCAGTATTACCGATGATGATAATACTGAATTAGCATCAGTGACTGTAAGGTTAACCAATATTTTAGATGGGGAAGCTGAAGAAATTTTCCTCCTGGCAGCAGCACCTGATAGTATTACTGTAGAAGAACCTGAAGCTGGAGTCATTATTCTCAGCGGTTCGGCATCTATTGCTGATTATGAAACCGCCATTGGAGAGATTTTTTATAACAATACTGCCCCCAATCTCACAACCACGCCCCGACAGATTGAAGTCGTGGCAAGTGATGGCATTACCAATAGTCAAGTCGCCACAACTATTATTAATATTGCGCCGAATTCTTCCCCAACCCTGGCAGATGATAATTTGTTAATTCGTCAGACTGTTGAGAGTACAATTACGGCTGATGAACTGCTGGCAAATGATATTGATCCAGATGGCGATAATCTCACTATTCTTGAGGTTGGAAATACTATCAATGGCACAGCTAGTCTGAGTAACGACAATCAATCGGTTATCTTTACACCGGATGAAACTCTGGTTTCAGGTGATACCGCTAGTTTTGTTTATACGGCAAGTGATCGTCGAGGCGGAACGGCAACGGCAACGGCACAACTGACGTTAAATACTCCGCCAGAATTGGATCTTGATAATACGGCGACAGGCACTAATTTCCTGACTTTATTTACAGAAGGAAGTTCTCCAGTTTTAGTCAGTAATCAGGCAGTATTAACCGATGTAGATAATACAAACTTAGCCTCAGTAAACCTGACGTTAACCAATCCTTTAAATGGTGCAGATGAACGTTTATTGATTAGTACAACCGGAACATTACCCGAAGGAATTACGGCGGGTGAATATAACGCCACAACAGGTGTTTTACCGTTAACGGGTGATGCTTCTATTGCTGATTATCAAACGGTTATTAATGGGGTGAGTTATGAAAATACAGCCGCCAGTATTGATATCACTAATCGTACTGTTGAAGTGGTAGTATCGGATGGTTTGGATAATAGTAATATCGCCACCAGTACAATTGAAATTAACGGAATTCCGGTTACCGTTAATGATGGCCCGATTTTAATTAATACGGCTGACCCGGTGATGATTACTCCCCTAACAAATGATACCGATCCCAATGGCACAGAATTAACTTTAGCAGCAATTGATTCTCCAGCGTTAGGAACAGCAACTCAACAGGGTAATACAGTTGAATATGTCCGTTTAGGAACCACTTCTGAGGCGGTTACAGACATATTTAATTACACTGTGACTGATTTATCTGGGTTAACGGCAACGGCAACAGTCTCCCTGCAACTTTTACCCGATGCCACCGCTGAAGCCGATACAATTGTCGGTCAAGGCTTTAATGATAACTTGCAAGGACTGGCAGGTAACGACAGTTTGCAGGGGTTAGGGGGTAACGATACTCTCCGGGGTAACGCGGATGACGATATCCTCGAAGGCGGCGAGGGGAATGATAGCCTCGAAGGTGGAAAAGGCGCAGATACCCTTGACAGTGGACTGGGAAGCGATATTCTGACTGGGGGACAGGGTTCAGATCGTCTCGTGGGTAGCGTCAATGAGACCGATATTTTCCGCTATGTTAACGCAGATGATAGTGAGGGGAATAACTTTAACGCCAATTCTACTGCCGTCATTCAAGTTCAAATTGACACCGGATTATTTGATACTGTTGTTGGTTTTGCCGGGTTAGGTCAGTCTGGCGGAGATTTAATTAATGTCTCTGAGTTTATTGACGGCTTGGGTAATATTTCAACCACCGTCTGGACAGATATTCCCGCCGATGATGTGATCCCAGAAAGCAGTGGCGGATTATTTTTCTATGATGATGGGGGTGATACTTACCTGATTTATGATTCCGGTGGCAGTAACCTCACGGGGAATAATTCTCGGATTTTAACGCAGTTAGAAGGGATAACGGGAGTGACTGAAATTTTCCCGGATGATTTCATTTTCATCTAACCTTTGTGTTTTCGTGTAGAGATGTTCTGAGAATGTCTCTACTCAACATTTTTTATAGTCTACTTGCAAGAGTGTCTACTTGCCTGACTTCTGCAAGAAGTCTAATAACTGATTGGCGATTTCTAACAACAAATCATAACGAAATTCATCAATCAGTTCTTTTAATAGGGTTTTTTGAGTGTCTAATTGAGTGGGAATTTGATCAATTAAAGGAATAAGTAACCGCTGATTACATTGGGAGGTTCCTTGATGAAATTGTTGTACCCATGATAATGGCATAATTTCTAATGCTTCAATATTACAGTTAGCCACCCCAGAGACTTCTGAATCTGGAGTTAGAACCGTTTCTGATGCAGAATAAAGATAACGCACACCCAAATGCTGACTAATTTTCTGTAAAATTGTTTCTACTGAAAAGGGAGATTCTAAAATATCATTAAATCCAGATAACAAAAGATTAGCTTGATGGGATGAGTCCTGGTTTTTAACCAAAGCAATAATAATCGATTTAAAATCTGTCGAGGAACTGATTAAATTCATCGTATAATGATTGATCAGTTCTTCTTGAACAAAGATTAAATGGGGTTGCCAACTTTGCCATAATTGAATCACTTGTTGATCTAAATGAGTGAGTTTAAGATCTAATCCGATGTCCTGTAAGGTTTGAACCGTTGAGGGATAATCTTTTGCAGAATCTAAAATTAAAATTCGAGGCTGAGGTTGATTTTCTTCTAATCCAATAACTGTTTTTAAACTGGATAAAAGATAATCTTCTTTTAACGGTAAACTGATTTCTACCGGAATTGTAAATTCAAAGGTTGAACCTTTTCCAACTTCAGTATTAACCGTTATTTCTCCTCCCATTAATTTCACTAATTCGGCACTAATGGGTAAGCCTAAACCCGTTCCTTCCGATGTTTTTCCCGTTCGAGTTTGTACAAATGGATCAAATAAAGATTTTAATAACCCTGAATCAATCCCTATTCCTGTATCTTGAACTTGGAAATGCATGAATATTTGCCGCTGATTTCCCCAACTCTTGAGTAAGTGATTTTCTGCAAGAATAGTCACCTTCAATCTTACACTGCCTGCGGTGGTAAATTTAACACCATTACCCACTAAATGAATCAGAACTTGACGCAGCTTTGTCTCATCAGCCACAATATATTGAGGTAAAACTGAGTTATATTCTATGATTAACTCAACATTTTTTTGATTAGTTTGATACTGTATGATCTCTTGAATACCCTGAAGAAAATGATATAAATTAAATTGACGATTCTGTAGAGATATTTTACCTTTCTCTATTTTTGCCATCGATAAAACATCATTAATTAAGAGTAGTAAGTGTTCACCATTTTGATAAACAATTTCTGCATTTTTAACTTGTTCTATCGTTAAAGATCGATCCGCCATTAAAATTTGACTAAATCCAATAATTGCACTTAAAGGTGTCCGTAATTCATGACTAATCATGCATAAAAAATTACTTTTCACCTGATGAGCTAATTCTGCTTCTTGTTTAGCCACTTCTAATTCTGCGGTGCGTTCACTGACTTTTTGTTCTAATGATAAATTTAATTGCTCTAATGTTTTGTTTGTTTCTACTATTGTTTTTTCTTGAAAATAAGCTCGAATTGCTTCTTTAACGGTTAAAATTAAATCCTCTTCTTCCCAAGGCTTACTAATATATCGATAAAGATTAGCATGATTAACGGCTTTTCCGACATCTTCAGCGTTGGCTTGCCCTGTTAACATAATCATTAAGATGTTAGGATATTGTTTATGGGCTTGAATAAACAAATCAACCCCTTTCATATCCGGCATTGCTTGATCGGATATCAGCACAGGAACTTCAATATTATCTTGATACAGTTCTTCTAAAAATTCTAATGCTTCTTCACCTGTTGTTGCACTTTCAATAATACATTCTTGACCAAAGCTTCGTTTTAATGTTTCTTCTAAAGCAGCGAGTAGAAACAGTTCATCATCTACACATAAAATAACGGGTTTTTCCATCATTAAAACTCAAATATTTATTCTTATTCTAACGAGCGATTTTTATTTTTCCTCAACTATTTAAAATCTGATTATTACCTCCTTTTCTTTAAGTTTGACTCTTGTCAGTTGTCTGATCAGTTATATAATGTTGTATGTTTATCTTCTAGTAATACAATATTAAGCGAATAGGGCTAAATCGTTCTGAATTAACATCCAACGCCTGATTAAACATCTTTATCAAACTGATTAGCTTAAACCCTTGAGAAATCTAAATTATTTCCTATTTGTATTAAAGCCGATTGCTAATCAAGATGACGGTGGCTGTGTGACAGTAAAAATCTAACTGCATGATCATCTCAGATCATACAGCATAAATTAATGCCACTCAGTTCAGTTTAATTCCCCGTTTTAACTCTCCTCTGTTACTTTTAAGGTTCAGTATATGGGGTGGTTAAAGAGTCTAATAAACTCCCTTTATGTTCCGTGGGTTCAGTCGGGGGTGGCGGTGAATTGGTTTGAGGGGTTTCTGACTCGGTTTGGGTTTCCATCTCTGTCTCGACCTCAGGGGATACAGGAGGCGGTGCAATATCCTCTAACTGGGGTTGTGGCGGTGTTGTAGACTCTGGAGTTGGGGTAAAGTCAGACCCTGGCTGTAAATCTTCCCCTTCAAATGGAGGAGGTGTGATCTCAGGCGTTGTTTCTACCGGGGGTTGGGTTTCAACTGGGGTCTGTTCAACAGGCGTTGTATTAACGGGGGGTTGGGTTTCGACGGGTGTCTGTTGTTGGGGTTGAGGGGGTGTAACAGGTTGAGGGGGTGTAACAGGTAAGGTTTGTTGGACTGGCGCAGAAGGTGACGTGTTTTCTGTGGGGGGTTGAAATGTATTACAATTTTCTGGATTAAACTCAAACGCATACAAATACGCTGTCGGTTGGCTTCCAGCTTCTGCTGAGAGTTGCGTAACAAACTCTTCGACTTTTGCCACTGCTGCATTATTTAAAACAGGATAGCCTGTACCCGATAACAGTTCTGGCCCTCTGAGAACTTCTCCCCCTGTTCCCATGGCGACCCCAATAGACGCTGTACCGCTTAACTGTTGAGGACAGGCTTCGGCAGGATAAACATCAGAAACTGTGTTAGGAGTTGTTGTTCTTAAGTTAGGGTAATCTTGACTCACACCATAGGCCCAGGCTACAAAATCTCTTCCTTCTTGAATGCCAGTTCTTGGATTAGGATTATTAGGGATTGGCGTGACAGGGGTTTGAGAATTAGCAGCAGCTTGTTGTTGAGATTGATTAGATTGTTGTAAGTCGGCTAATAGTGATCCTTTAAAGTTTTCTGGGTCAACAGGAATGTCTTCCTCTGCTGGAGTTTGGGTGTTTGTATTTGGATTTAAACTCGTATAACGTTGCGGTGGAATACCATAATTTTCCTCGGCTTCCCCGCCACCGAGGCTAGGATTAAATATATTCGCCCCCGCAACATCGGGTTGCAAAGCGTCTAAGGCGGCCCGCTGTTCTGGAGGGAGGTTTTGAATGGCTAATTGTCGATCTCGTAATTTATCTAATTCTTGGTCGTTTTTATCTTTAAATAGGTCTTCTGTGGGAAAAGAGGGTAATTCGTTGGGAAAGGGAATTGAAGGGGGAAAAATCGGCGTTGTGGGGACGGGAAACGATGAGATGCCAGGAGAAGAGGGAATAGACGGTAGTCTACTGGAAGAAACAGGCGGTAAGGTGGGAGATGTGGGAAAAGAGGGGAAGGTTGGGGTTGATAAAGTGGCGGGAAACTCGGGTAATGTTGGGCTAGGGCCGAGTGAAGACAGAGACGGGGGCGCGGTAATGGTACCCAAGGATAACTCTTGAGGCGGCGGCGGATACAAAGCGCTAATTTGTGAGGGTGATAACTCCACTAACTGCACGCTAGGGGGAAGGTCGGCTGTTCTGGGAAATAATGAAATCTTCTCAAAATTGGCGGCAAGCAGTCCATGTATCCCAGCAGAAGCTATCGCTGCAATCACAAACGGTTGGCGCAGCAGGTTGGGGGCAGTACGATTTAAGGGAGTGGAATACGCCATAATTCAAGAGATTTAGGACAAAAGATTAGATCCAACCAAACAGCGATTACAAGTTAACACAAACTTACTTTATCTCTTATACCGAATTTTTGTAATTTCCGCAGGAATTTGCCATCAGATTTAATGATAGCGATCGCTACTCCACTTCAATTTTTGCTAAAGTTGAATCTCGATAGTAATACAATAAGATTTGATGATAGCTATAGCCGTTACTGGCTAAATGATACGCACCCCATTGACTCATGCCCACTCCATGACCAAAGCCTCGACCCGTTACAACAAAATTTGCTGATCCTTGAGATCGATTCACCCGAAAGCGTGTACTTCGCAGTCCCAATGCAGCGGCTATTTCTTCTCCACTCATCACCCGACTGCCACCGTCTCCGGTCACTTTCATCGTCAGAATACTGCCATAAGCTGAAGTTTGTTCTGGGGTCATCGCCTCAACTTTTCCCACCCCGGAAATCTGTTGGCTTAAATCGGTTTGAGAAAAGGTTTTTGTCCACTCAAACACGGGAGAATTTTGATCGTAATCCGGAACGCCCCGCAGGTAAGGTAACGAATCATACCAAACATCCTCAGAATTTTCCGTATGTCCACCCGATGAGGAATGAAACGCCGCTAATATCATCCGACCATTATGGGTGAGAACTTGCCCTTGAGTGGCGCTGACGGCACTTTGAGTCCCCGCCGATTCTGCTGATACCCCGCGATACACCTGCCACATTTGATCGTTGCCCAAATCATACATGCCGTTGCTGCGTTCTCGTTTATACAGGGCATAAGTTCGGGCAGCAACTGCTTGGGCTTTGAGGGCCTCTTGGGGCCAACCGCCATCCATTTCTGCCCCCAGAACACTATAAAGATACTGTTCTAAATCCACATAATTAATCGCGGTAATTCCGTCTGCCTGAGGAACTAATACCGCTGTGCCTCGATACCAACCATCCCCTATCCAAACATAACCGCCATTGCTGGGTTCAATCCAAAGTTGATTACTTTTCCACTTGTCCAAAACCACATTGCCAGACTTGGCTTCAGCTACAAACCCCCCTTGAGGAGAGATATTCCCTAAGACTTTACCGCTGCTATCACGCACAACCGCTTCAGTTGAACTTCCGACTTTGACCTGGGATAGATCTTTTTCCACTGCAACTCGCAGCAATAGGGCGGCCTGGGCTGGGGCTACCATCAATAACCATCCCACTAGAGTTGCCCAAACTAAACGACGGCATTCGGGGATAAAACTTAATTGCGGCTTCATCGGGTGAATCTCTAAATCCTTATGCACTATTTTAGTAATGTAGACGAATTGAAATCTGGTTAAAATTAAAAATATGACAGTTGCATCATTGGATTTATATCATACTTCGTTCAATATCAATGCAGGAGTTTAAGTTTTGCAGATTACCTTTTTAGGAACCAGTTCTGGAGTTCCTACCCGCGCCCGTAATGTTTCGAGTATTGCCCTCAGATTACCTCAACGGGCTGAATTATGGCTATTTGACTGTGGGGAAGGCACTCAACATCAATTTCTACGCAGTGAACTGAAAGTCAGCCAACTCAGCCGGATTTTTGTGACCCATATGCATGGAGACCATATTTTTGGTTTGCCGGGGTTACTGGCCAGTTGTGGCTTAGCCGGGAATATGAAACAGGTTGATATGTACGGGCCGTCGGGGTTAGAGGATTATCTCAAAGCAAGTTCTGGGATTTCTCACACTCATTTTTCCTATCCGGTTCATATTTATAAAAGCAAGCCGGGTGTGATTTATGAGGATGAAGAATATCGGGTGAGTTGTCAATATCTGAAACACAGAATAACCGCCTATGGTTATCGTATTACCGAAAAGGATAAACCCGGACGGTTTAACGTGGAAAAAGCCAAAGCATTGGGCATTCCACCGGGGCCAATTTATGCCAAGCTAAAACAAGGGGCAGTGGTGACGTTGCCCGATGGCCGGATTATTAATGGGGCTGAATTGTGTGGTGCGCCGCAAAAGGGCCGAACCTTTGTTTATTGTACGGATACGATTTTTTGTGAAAATGCCATTGAGTTGGCACAGGATGCCGATGTATTAGTGCATGAGGCAACGTTTGCCCATCAAGATGCTGAGATGGCGTTTCAGGCGTTACATTCTACCTCTACAATGGCGGCGCAGGTGGCGTTGGCAGCGAAGGTTAAAACGTTAATCATGACTCATTTTAGTCCGCGTTATGCCCCCGGAAATGCTTTGAGAATTGAGGATTTATTAACCGAAGCCCAGGCTATTTTTCCCAATACCTATTTAGCCTACGATTTCTTGAGTTATGAGATTCCTCGTCGCCAAGAATTAGCCCTTGCTTAAGTCATTGTCGGGTGCGTCCGACAGACGCACCCCCTCTGCTGTTTAAGCCAAAGATGAACTAACAATATCTGCTGTTTTCTCTTGATAAACCTGTTCTACCACTGTTGCTAAGCGTGTCATTGCTGTTGTAATTTCTTCATCTGTTGCCGTTAAACTCAAACGAAGACATTGTTGTTTATGAGACCAATCAGTTTGTAAACCGGGAAAAAATGAACTTCCCGGAACTGCAATCACTCCCACTTTTTTGAGTTTTTGATACAATTCCCAGTCCGTAATCGGCAAATCTTTAAACCACATCCACGCAAAAATTGCCCCTTCTCCTCGATGTAAAAACCAGGGTAAATTTTTAGGCATCACTTGATCTAAAGCGGTTTCTAATACGGTGAATTTCTGTTGATAATAAGGACGAATGACTTCAACCGAAACATCCGCTAATGCCCCAGAACCAATGGCGCGGGCAGCAATTGCTTGTCCGTATCGAGCAGAATGAATACATAAGTTAGTTTGGAAGGCTTCTAAGATTTGAATAATACTTTCGTTAGCAATTGCAATGCCTAAACGTTCTCCTGGTAATCCGGCTTTTGATAAACTTAAACAATGAACAATATTGTCTCCAAAAATCGGCTGCATTTCTGTAAAATTCAACGCCGGAAAAGGTGGCGCATAAGCTGAGTCAATAAACACAGGCACATTTTGAGTGGCGGCTAAACGGGCAATTTTGTGAACTTCATCTGCCGTTAAAACGTTGCCACAAGGGTTACAAGGACGAGAAAAAACAACACAGCCTGTGGTTTCGTCAATGGATAATTCTTCAAAATTGGGATGATATTTAAATCGGTGATGGGTTTCATCGGTTTCTAATTCCGGTTGATAAGAAACCACTGCTTCTGGATATAAACTCACCCCACCGTAGCCGGTATAATCCGGACTCAGGGGTAACACAACTTTTTTTAATTCTCCGCTAGCTGTGTAGCCCCCAAAGGCATTTGATCCATAAAAATAGATCGATTGACTACCGGGGGTAATTAACACGTTGCGATCGCTAATATTCCAGCCATAGCGAGAGTTAAAATCTTCAACAATCACATCAATTAACGGTTGATAACCCTGGGAAGATCCATATCGACTCACCACTTCCCCATATTCGGGACTGGAAAGCAATTCTGCGGTACAATCTCGCCACAAGGCTTCAACTTCGGGTAAAATCACCGGATTTCCGGCGCTTAAGTTGATATAATCTTGTCCTTTTCCAGATTTTAACGTTTCTATAATATCTTTCATGATCGCCCGTACCCCTGTTAAACGGGACATGCGATCGCCAAATTGACTTAAAGCAAGATTCATTCGGTAACTCATTCAGTAATAGTGATTTGATTTGATAGATCCTAAACCACTGTTATCCCCTCGGATGATCCACAGTGACAGTTATTGGTTTTAATCAGACAGTTGCTGAATCGATCGCGCCCGAGCAATTGCCTGTTATCTTAAACAAGAGTTAATGTCCTGTTTGATCAAATTTCATACCATTTACGGCAATAATATTAATTAGAAGATAGTAATGCCGAATGATTCACAGTCAGTCGTTTACCCCACCCATGAGTCAAATTTGGTTGATTGGCGGAACCAGTGAAAGTGTTATCCTGGCAGAAGCGATCGCTGCTGCTAACATTAATTGTATTGTTACAGTTACAACAGAAACAGCAAAACAGCTTTATTCTCAATACCATCCTTTGCTAAAAATTCGGGTAGGGTGTTTAGATCAAAATAGTATTTTATCTTTTTTAAAACAACAAAAAATTACTGCTATTTTAGATGCTTCTCATCCCTTTGCTGTCGAGATTTCCAAGTTAGCGATCGCCACGGCAACACACTATAATATTCCCTATCTACGTTATGAACGTTCAAGTTGTGATCTGCAACAGAATGAAAATAATATTTTATATTTAGATAGTTTTGAAACGTTATTATCAGGAAATTATTTAACTGAAAAACGAGTGATGCTGACGTTAGGATATCGGCATTTACATCAATTCAAAAGTTGGCAAGAATATTCCACCTTATTTGTCAGACTTTTACCTTCTGTTGTCTCCTTAGAAGCGGCATTTAATACTGGATTTACACCCGATAGAATCATTGCTATTCGTCCGCCTATTTCCATAGAGTTAGAAAAAGCACTTTGGCAACAGTGGAATATTTCGTTAGTGGTAACCAAAGCTTCAGGAAAAGCAGGCGGAGAAGCCACAAAAAGAAAAGTTGCGGCTGAATTAAGTATTCCTTTAGTTATTATTAATCGACCGACAGTAAATTATCCGCAAATTACAACAGATATTAATAAAGCAATTGAATTTTGTCAAAATTATGACTAATTCAACATAGACCAATTAGAAAAAGTAGCCGCTTGACCACAATAATTTCCTCGCTCATCCTGTAAATTCCAGACTGTGATATCTTCAATTTTATATCGCTGACCATTGCGAGAAATTCGCACACATTGATAATTTTTAAGATATCCTTGATTTGTTGTTGTGTCTAGACTATTTTGCCGTTCTTCTCTAAGATTAGGTTCTGCAGAAAGGCGTGAAGGTGTTTTAATCATTTCATCCCAACTCCTTTCCCATAAATCTAAAATGACTTGGTTTCCATAATTATAAATTGGGTCTGCTTCTGTTCCGTGAGAAGCAACGGCAAAAGGCGCAAAGAAAAGTGTTTTTGCTTGTTCCTCTAAACTTCCTTTTCTTTCTATCAGTTCATCTGCTATAAAGTTGCGGTAATTATCAAGTATTAGTTGACTCCAAGTAATGATTTCTGATTGTTTCCAGGGTTCTTTAGTCATTGTACCTCACTGATTAAATCTGCTATAAATACAGTAGATTTTTTTATTTTATTATTAAAGCTGTTCCGGGTCAATGCCAGCCGCTTTTAAGCGTTCTTCTAATAGTTTTATTCTGGCTTCAGCTTGTGCAAGTTGCTGTTCTGCTTCCTCGGCTTTTTGCGCTAGTTCTACAGGCGTTAAAAACCGCTTGCCATCTGGATAATAAATCTCGAGTTGATTAGCTGTTAATTCAAAGCGAATATTGAGTTGAGGACTCACCCAATTTTCAATATTATCAATCACAGTTAAATCATCATTATTCCGTAACCAGCCACAAAGTTCTATCTTGTAAGGGTCAATTAAATAATATTCTTCTACGCCATATTTTCGATAAAACTCTAACTTTTTTGCCATTTCTTTCTGAGTATTGCTATGAGATAAAACCTCAAAAACAACTTGTGGCGCAATATTATTTTCTTGCCATTGTAAATAAGAACGTCTATCTCCTTTCGGTCTACCGAAAACAATCATCGCATCGGGTGCTACTGTTATATTATTCTTGCCTTCTACTGGATACCAAAGCAAATCACCCGCAATAAAAACATCGGCATTATTTACAAATAAAATCTCTATATTTTCCTTTATTTTAACAATCCAACGAAACTGAAGTGTATTATCTGCCATGGGCTTGCCGTCACTTTCAGGATAGATAATTTCTGATTGTTGAGAAGCTGTAATTTCTTGAACCATTGCTAAGTTCCTAAGCTATAGTTTATTGTATCACTTTTTAGTTTAATTGAGGTGCGTTACTAACGCTACATTTTATAACCAAATATTAGGAATAATTGACTGAGTAAATTGTCGAACAGACTGATTGATTCCTCGCAATACTTGAATGTGATTTTCATCTGGTGCTAAGTTCCTATTCTATTGTTTAATTAAGGTGCGTTACTAACGCACCCTACATTTTATAACCAAATATTAGGAATAATTGACTGAGTGAATTGTCGAACAGACTGATTGATTCCTCGCAATACTTGAATGTGATTTTCATCCGGTTCTATGGGGATAATATTAGCAGCTTGACCCAGTTTAAACTGATCAATCACTAAATTAGCCGCTTCTAAACCTGTCACAAAAGCCTTTTCTTGTGACCATGAACCATGACGGGTAGTGATCCAATCTCCACTCATCAATACATTATTAAAACTGGTTTTAGCAGGGAGAAGATATTGATAGCTACCGGGGAAAAAGTGTGTCACTGCTTGCCGTAACCGAACCACACTATGATCAATAATTTTAGCTGTTCCAAATTCAGGCAGACAAGTTGTTAAATAACGTTGAACAATTTTAAGAATTTCGTTATCGTCTAAAGGTAAAAATTGATTGGCGTGATAAAAATCAACTTCAACAACAGTATTCGGTTCATCTCTAAATTCGTCATGCAACGCATTTAAATCAAAGAACGTCCATCCCGTGGTTGTATCAAAGCCAAAACAGGCATTAGAGGCGCGAGGAATATGAATTTTACGGTCAAACCATAGCCGGGTTGAAAGTACATCAACGGCATTTAAATTGTTCAAATTACGAAATTCTGAACGCTGTTGTAAGGCTGAACTTCCCGCTAATATTTTTTTCATCCCCGTAATACCAACAGAGAAAATAACCGCATCTGCATCAAAACTTTGATTTTCACAAATAACTGATTCTACTGTTCCGAATTCATTCACTTTTAAATCAGTTACCCGCTGATTTGTTAAGACTTTTCCGCCTAATTTTTCAATTTGTTGTACCCAAGGACTGAAAATATATTCTCCAACTGTTCCCCGACACCAAACCACATCAAAATCCGGTTGATGCGCTAAGATAAAATAATACAACATTCCCAATGCTGCTGCGGCTGAACATTGTTCTCCGGGTGCAAATAAACCCACTAATAACATCGGGTTAAAAGCCTCATGATAAAGCCGCGCTGAAACGCCATATTGTTTGAATAATTCACGGGCAGTTATGCCATCATATCGCCGCCAAGCTTGATCCGAATTATCAAAATCAACTACTGCATAAAGTAAGGGTAATGCTGATAGGCGATCGCTTAAAGGTAAGCGTTTAAACTGAGTATAAATAAAGGTTCCCAGTGGCGTTGGAAGATAAGGTAAATCCTGAAAGATAGGAGATTCTACTTCGAGTCCAGCCGGGGAATATTGGGCAGATCGAGTCCAAGGTGTAAACGGGTTTAAATTCAGTTCTTTAACCAAAGAAAAGATATTTTGATAGGGATACCAAAAGCCATGTATTCCAGCTTCGACTGAACGTCCGCCTGGGGTTTTCCAGCCTGCAACTAAGCCGCCTGGATGAGAACCTGCTTCGAGTAAAGTAACATCATAACCTTGTTTTGCCAGGTGATAAGTTGCGCCTAAACCCGCCCAGCCTGCACCGACAACGATCACTTTTGGTTTGTTAATTTCAGTTGAGTTCATGTTTTTATGTGAGTTTAAAATTCAGTTTGAGGATGAATAAATTGGTATCCAGCATTAATCAGCTTTTGATTTAATACTTTTATATTATAAGGCGATTTATTCGGTTGAGATTCATCCCAGATAATCGGCTCAAAATTATATTTTTCACAGACAGAATCTACTAATTCTCGGATTGTATAATTGGACTGATCAACTAAATTATAAAGCCCATCGAGTTGATTTTGACGCACAAATTCAATTACACCGACAATATCATCTAGATGAACCCAATGGGTAATATATTTACCATCTCCTGGGCGAGTTTTCCCGGCAATACGACTAAATATTTTATGAATTTCTCGACCCAGGCCATAGATTCCGCCTAACCTAATAATACAAATTTTTAGATGTTTGCTGGCAAGATTCAATAACGTTTCTTCTGTTTTAAGTAAGATTTCGTTATTTTCATTCCCTGGAAAAGCCGGAGAATTTTCATCAACTTTTGCACCGTTTTGATTGCCATAAACCGCAAAACTGCTCGTATAGATAAGCTGTTTAATTTCAGGTAATTCTGGTAAGATTTTCGCTAAAGTTTCTGCTGTTTCTAGATAGGCTTGCTGATAGGCTTGAGCATCTCTGGTTCTGCCTTGCGCTGCCACACTTAATAATACAACTTCTTGATCTTTTAAGATGGATTTTAAGCGAATTGGATCATTTCCTCTCACGACTTCCACTGTATTAGCAACAGGATTGAGAGATTGAATTTTTTCTGGGGTAGTGGTAGTGGCTGTTACATTGAATCCCATTGTTTGAGTCCAATATTGGGCGACGGCTGTACCGACATAACCACAGCCGAGAATAGTCACGTTCATTAATATTAAAGTAAAAAGCTTTTATAATTTTACCAGCCTTTAACAACCCTGGAAAACTCAGTGATTGAAAAAATAATTGAAATTGATTAAAATTAATTGCGCTCAAAAATGATATGCTTGTAAAAGGATCAAACTGCATTTAAAATAAATATATCATTCTCATGGTCACATCCGTTCAGTTTATTGAAGGTTTGAATGAAGAAATTAGCGGAATAAGTTTACGCAAACGGCGAGATGCCAATACAAAAATTATTGTCTTAATCTTTAAGCAGTTGCAAGCAATGGAACGATTACGGGCGTTTCGCAATCAAATTACCAATCTTTGGTTAAAAGACGATGAAGGAGAAATTAAAGTGACTCCCAGTGGGATTAAATTTTTCTATGTTGGAGATGATGATATCGAAAAAATAGAATGTTCTTTTGAAGTCGAATCAGAAGAATTATTAGAACGAGTGATGCAGTTTTTGCATCGATATGCTGAATAGCATAGTTTTGAATATCAATCTAATTAAGAATAAAATTAATGGAGAGTATCATGAGTAATGCCTTAACTTTAAAACAATTAAAAGCAGAATGGATTAATGCAGAAAACTTTAAACCCTATGGACAATTAATTACTGCGAGTGTTGATGGTAAAGCGTTTGATTTAGAAGATGCTCAGTTAGATTTAAATAATGGTATTCCTCGATTTTATATTATGCGGCTTGAACAAAAAGGTCGTCAATTTAGCCGAATTACACGCCACGAACACTGTACTCAATGTTTAGGATCTTTAGAAGGAAAAGATTGGTTAATGGCTGTTGTACCCCCTGATCAAAGTAATGAACCTAATTTAAATCAATTAGCTGCATTTCGCATACCGGGTAATTGTTTTATTAAATTAAATGTAGGAACATGGCACGCCGGGCCCTATTTTGATCATGAACTTGTTGATTTTTATAACTTAGAATTGAGTGATACTAATATTGTGGATCACTTTACCCATGATTTTAGTAAAAGCCATCAGTTAAAGTTTGAAATTATCATTTAAGGGATTAGATTTAAAATGACTGATGATCTGATTCTCCGAAACGGCTTTGTTTTACGTGATTCTGACTGGGTTGAAGTCAATGATATTGCTGTCAAAGATGGAAAAATAACTGAAATTTCACCTCATATTGCAGCAACTGCACACCAAGAATATGACTGTACTGGAAAGTTAGTCAGTCCGCCGTTTGTAGAATCTCATATTCATTTAGATTCGGCTTTAACAGCAGGTGAACCGCGTTTTAATCAGAGTGGAACCTTATTTGAAGGGATTAAGATATGGCAAGAACGGAAGCAAAATTTAACGTTAGAAGATGTCAAACAGCGAGCGATTAAAACGTTAAAATTACAAGCGCAACACGGTATTTTATTTGTTCGGACTCATGCAGATGTGAGTGAATCTAATTTAACGGCTTTACAAGCTTTACTCGAAGTTCGAGAACAGGTTAAAGATTGGATGACTGTTCAAGTGGTTGCTTTTCCGCAAGATGGTATTTTTAGTCATGCGAATCATCCTATTTTATTGGAAAAAGCATTAAAAATGGGGGCGGATGTTGTCGGGGGAATTCCTCATTATGAATTAACGCGAGAAGATGGGGTTCAATCTATTCATTATATCTTTGATTTAGCTCAAAAATATAACCGTTTAATTGATATTCATTGTGATGAAATTGATGATGATCAATCTCGTTTTTTAGAAGTTGTAGCAGCTTGTGCCATTCGTACAGGATGGGGAGCAAAAGTAACGGCCAGCCATACCACGGCTATGGGTTCTTATAATAATGCTTATGCCTTAAAATTAATGGGATTATTAAAGCGATCAAAAATCAATTTTATTGCCAATCCTTTAATTAATTTAACCTTACAAGGACGTACAGATACTTATCCCAAACGTCGAGGCATTACTCGGGTAAAAGAACTGTGGCAGCAAGGTATAAATGTCAGTTTAGGACATGATTGTATTCAAGATCCTTGGTATAGTTTAGGAACAGGAAATCCTCTAGACGTGGCTCATATGGCGGTTCATGGTTGTCATATGACAGGCATTAAAGAAGTAAACGCTTGTTATCATATGGTGACCTTTAATGGTGCGAAAACTCTCTCTTTAGAAGCAGAATACGGCATAGAGATTGGCAAGCCTGCTCACTTAATGATTTTAGACGTTGAGAGTCAGTACAGTGCAATTCGTCAGCGTTCTATGGTAGAATATCTATTTAGAGAGGGCCGATTATTAGCTCAAACGCAACTTGCAAAATCAGTATTTTATTCCTAAAATAAAATTAGCATTTGATCTTCACAATTTAATCATCTCAACGTTGTCTGTCCTGAAGATCGCGCCGCAGTTTGTGATCTAAAACACAGTTATAAGGATAGATGACTCACAGGGTAATGGTGTTGATTATCACATTAATTGTCGATCAATTTCACGGGCAATTGACCTTGTCATAATACACAATAGGCACAAAGAGCGCAATATACGGACAGTATGATTCAGAGTGCTACGAGGTCAACATGAACAGCTACAAAAAACAGCTCAAGATTAATCCGTTTACGACTTACCGCGATCCTAAAACAGGACGCTGGATTGTGATAAAAACTGAGATCAAAGAAGTTGAAACAAAGATGGCAGCTTGATGTGATTAATTGATAATCCATTCAACTGTAAAGAAATTTTATAAGTTTTCTCTTGGTGTAGGACTCACAGGACTACACCTAATTTATTGAAGTAATCATATCAAAAGAGTTACATATAAACTGCTAAAAATTTAGCTTTTTAGTCAGATTTATAACAACTCAATATAAATTCTTATAGTAATTTCTTTCTATTTTATATAATTTCCGCTGTACTTCTATTCCGGATTTGAGCAAATAACCATCGCAAATGTTTATAATAGCTAAATGAGTTTTGATTGATCAAGCTGATGATCAAAAGTAAAAATGGACTGCTATAGTAGAAATAGTTAGATGATAGTGGCATCTAAAATCATCCATCCGGAGTGCATGCATGAATACGAAAAACAAACCCAGTTTTTACTTAGTAGGCGCACCTAAAGCTGGTACATCTGCTCTTGCCTCACTACTCGATCAGCATCCTCAAATTAGTATGTGCAAAATTAAAGAATCTAATTTTCACTGTCATGATTTGGATTTGCCGAAGCCGAAATCAGAACAAGAATATCTTTCATTATTTCCCGTATCGTCCGATACAAAAGTTTTAGCAGATGCCTCGATTTTATCGCTTTATTCTCATGACTCCGCTCAATCAATTGCTGAATATATTGACTCTCCTAAAGTCTTAATGATTTTACGAAATCCGGTAGATGCAATGTATTCTTGGTACTCGCAAATGTCTTTTGTTAGAAATGAACACTTACCTGACTTTAAGGCAGCTTTGGAGGCTGAACCGGAACGGAAAAAAGGAAATTTAATTCCTGATTATGGTGCAATTCAGCATTGTCCACAGCTTTTATTTTATAGAGATATTATGCGATATGCTGAGCAAATAGAACGCTATTTTTCTGTGTTCAAACCGGAGCAGATGATGATTCTAACTTATGATGATTTTAAACATAATTTTGATCGCGTCTATTCACAAGTTCTAGAGTTTATTAATGTTGATCCATTCACACCTCAATCCCAAAAAGTGAATGCCAATAAAGAACGACGACTCCCAGGAGTACACTCATTTTTAAAGAAAACATTAGCCGCACCTGCTAAGGCATTATTACCCACAAGACTTCGTTCTGAGATGATTATGATTATTGATAAAATCAACTCTAAAGAAGTGCAACGACCTCAACTGGAAGAAGACTTAAAAGCCTCTTTGAAACAGGAATGTTTACCAGATATTGTCCGTTTAGAAAAGTTGATTAACCGAGATTTAAGTCACTGGTACGCATAGTTTAAATTGGATTAATTCAAATCAATTATACTAAGCTGTTAACCGATTGTAGAATTACGATCATCAGCTTAGTATCTACAATTAAACTAAATCACACTGCATTAAAAGACTACTTTTCTGGTGAGATAATTCGGGATGATTGCCAATTTGAATTAATTTTACCTGCTTAAATCCTTGGCTTTGATATAAGTTGAGAGCTTTAATATTATGAGTAAAAACCATTAAGCTGAGTTGTTGATATTGTTGTTTTTTTGCCTTTTCCTTTGTCGCTTGAAGTAACTTTTTTCCAATTCCTTGATGTTGAAATTCAGGCTTTACCCCAAGTGTATCAAGATACCAACTTCCTTCCACTCGACTCTGATAAAAGTCTTCTAAAACACCTAATCGTTCGGCTGCAAAAAACTGCTTCATTTCTGCTGTAATTTGATGTTGTGAAGCTGGATAACTCGTCGCAATACCCACAACTTTATCCTCATAAACTGCCACATCTGTATGGCGATAAGACAATACTCCAACTTCAGCTAAAACACCCTCCTTTAACACTTCCTCTTGGGTTGCTTGTATGGTGAAATCATTAAACAGAAACTCAACCAGTCCGTCGGCAGCCAAACGAGTTAAATTAATGATCTCTGAAACATCAGTGGGTTGTGCAGGACGAATCATGATTTTGATCTAGTTTTACTACTTCTCTGAGATTGCTTTTTACCATTATCCGCTACTTCGTCGTCGGCTGCTTCTATTACGCCTTGGGGAGAGGCCAGTTTATAATCTCCATTTTGACCCAATTGAATAATACCTGTAATTAACTCCGTGTGTTGTTCGCAATTTTTACGGCATAGTTCAACATCCGCGATCGCCCGTGTTAATTTAGAAATAACAGACTTTACCGTTTTACTATCTTGTGCTTGTTGAATTTCTTCTGTCGTCAGTTCCTGTTCACGTCCTGTAAAGATTTTTTCCACCATTTCCGATAATGGAATATATTCCTGTTGCGCTTGGGTTTTGGCTGCCACTAATTCAATTAATTCGATTAAATAATTTCCGGCTTCTTCAATGGGTAAAAGCTCTCGATCTGTATCCTTTTTCGGTCGTGCCATGATAATATTTTCCTTACTAAAACCATTAATAAAACATTCTTCGGGAAATTTTCCCTCAATCCAAAATGACTCAATCAGCTCCTGTACTTTCTCTATATTTGTCTGTTTTTTACCTCCTGCTTCTAATTCAACTAAAAATCCAGAGCGCTGATTTAACGGCTTTTCTAGATCATCAATCACTAAAAAATACTGATTTCCCATTCTTGTATTTGATAAATTATCGTTTACGGGACTTCAAATTTTATCCCGGTTGATGCCCAACTAAAAGAATGAGGTGCGATGCGAATTAACTTTTTCAAAATCTCATCTGTGACCCATAAAACTAGAGGAAAACCAAACTTTCTAAACTCATCTCTAACTGCATCTGTTGCCAGCAATAGTTGATTTAATGCCTCAACTGACTCTAAACCATAGACCATTAACGCTTCCGGTTGTTCTGTTCCCAGTTCAGTTTGAATGGTAGAATAAAGGGTTGTGACGGACTGATGGAGGCAAATTTCTCGTAAATCAAAGGGACATTGTTGATGGAGTTGCTGAGTCACTTCTTGACGGATCATGGGATGATTACAACAGGCTAAAATCAGGGAAAACTGACCTCTCGAGTAAACAATGGAACGCATCAGTTGCCTAAAAGCGTTGGTATTTCGTTTAGATTGGGTTTGTAGGGGTTGAGATTGAACGAACACGGTGCATCTCCTATGTCAGTTAAACAGTTTACCTGAAAACAGTAAAATCATCTGAATTGAGACAACGCCAAACCTTGATGTCTGTCAATTCCTCGTGATCATACTATCTTGAGCGCTGGGTATCTTCACTCTCTAGAGTGAGACGTGCAGAATAATTAGAAGCTCATTACCAGTGTATCCGCTATAAAGCTTACCATCTCAGTCATTTTAATTATAATAACAAATACTTTGTAAAAATTTATACTTTTTTGACAAAATTCAGGTAAAATATTATTCTAAAATTTTACATTCCCTAGGATAGAGTTAATATCAATTGAGTGAAGAATGGTAAGAGTTGATCAATTCTATCCAGATTCTTTCGCGGCTGGAGTGAATTATGGGATAATAAATAAAATACTAATTAGTCTTTTAATTTAGTTTCATGGTGAAGTCAGTTCCCCTCGGGCGAGTTCCGGATCAATCCCAACCTCAACATCGAATTTTAGCAGCCATTGATCTGGGTACAAATTCTCTTCATATGGTTGTGGTAAAAATTGATCCAACTTTACCCGCTTTTACCATTATTGCTCGGGAAAAAGAAACCATTCGGCTGGGAAACTTTGACGAAAAAGGGAACTTAAAGGCAGAAACAATCCAACGAGCGATTACTTGTTTAAAACGCTTTCAAGAAGTGGCTGATAGCTTTAATGCAGAGCAAATTGTTGCGGTTGCCACCAGTGCAGTGCGAGAAGCGCCGAATGGACGAGAATTTATTAAGCGAGTCGCAGATGAAATTAATTTAAATGTCAGTTTAATTTCCGGTCAAGAAGAAGCGCGGAGAATTTATTTAGGGGTATTATCTGCGGTAGAATTTGACCATCAACCCCACATTATTATTGATATTGGCGGCGGATCAACTGAGTTAATTTTAGGAGATGGAGGAGAACCTTTATTTCTCAGTAGTACAAAAGTGGGAGCGGTTCGTTTAACCAAAGAATATGTTAAAAGCGATCCCATTACTCGGACAGAATTTTTATATTTACAAGCCTATATTCGGGGAATGTTAGAACGAGCCGTTGATGGATTATCCACTCAAATTGAAGCGGGTAAAACGGTTAAACTCATCGGAACTTCTGGTACAATTGAGACGTTAGCAGCGATTCATGCTCGAGATAAATTAGGCACAGAACCGTCTCCTTTAAGTGGTTATGAATTGAGTTTAGAAGATTTACAAGAGATTGTTGATAAACTGCGAAAATCTTCTTATTCTGAACGATTAGAAATTTCGGGAATGTCGGAAAAACGAGCTGAAATTATCCTCGCGGGCGCGCTAATTTTGCAGGAAGCAATGTTAATGTTAGGCGTTAATTCCCTAACAATTTGTGAGCGAAGTTTGCGAGAAGGGGTAATTGTTGATTGGATGTTAGTGCATGGGTTGATTGAAAATCGCCTGCGATATGCTAGCTCAATTCGTCAACGAAGTATTGTTAAAATTGCTCAAAAATATCATGTCGATGTCGAACATGGGGAACACGTTGCAGCATTAGCACTGAGTTTATTTGATCAAACTGCTAATGTATTACATGACTGGAATGAAGAAGCCCGAGAATTACTCTGGGCAGCCGCTATTTTACATAATTGTGGACTTTATATTAGTCATTCTGCTCATCATAAACATTCCTATTATCTGATTCGATTTGGTGAACTTTTGGGGTACGATGATACAGAAATAGAAATTCTGGCAAATTTAGCCCGTTATCATCGTAAAAGCTTACCCAAAAAGAAACACGATCACTATAAGATTTTACCAAAAATATATCGTCAGCTTGTCGATCAACTCAGCGCTTTTTTACGCTTAGCCGTTGCTTTAGATCGTCGTCAAATTGGTGCAGTAGCCGATATTAGCTGTCAGGTTGATGAAAAAGCGGGTGAGTTTCATCTGAAATTACATCCGGCTCATCCTGAGGATAATTGTGCCTTAGAATTATGGAGTTTAGACTTGAAAAAAGAAGCATTTGAAACAGAATATGATTTAAAACTTGTTGCGGTTTTAGAACCTCAGTCTGAATACGCCCTGAATGTTGAGTAGGGATAGGGTTTACAGTTGCCACAATCATCACTCAATCAGACTATGCTATCATCACAGTTTAATGATTTTATAATTGTGGCGGCAATTACGCGCTTAAACCCTAATGAAAAACTTAACAATTCATTGGACGTGGTTCCGTATTCTGCTAATTGTTGTTTTAATTTTAGGAATTAATTTTCGGTTTATTAATCTAGATCAAAAAGTATATTGGCATGATGAAGTGCATACCTCTATCCGTATTTCTGGATATGCTGATGATGATATTTTAGCCGTCTATTCGGGTGAAGTTTTAACGCCCAGTGAAGTCTTGCAGCTACAACGTCCGACCCCTGAAAAAGATTGGCAGGATGTGTTTCAAGTCCTCAGTAAAAGCCCAGAACATCCCCCCTTATATTATATTTTAGCTCGAGGTTGGGTACTGGCATTTGGTGCATCAGTTACCAGTATTCGCACTTTATCTGCTGTGATTAGTGTACTGGTTTTTCCCAGTCTTTATTGGCTGTGTTGGGAGTTATTTCGCGCTCCCAAAATTGGATTGATGGCAATGTTAATTGTGAGTATTTCACCGTTTCATGTGCTGTATGCTCAAGAAGCCAGAGAATATAGCCTATGGACTTTAATCACTTTACTCTCGAGTGCGGCATTAATTCGAGCCGTTAATCTGCATCAAAAAAATAGTAATTTTATTCAAAAATTGCAAGCTTGGAGTCTTTACAGTTTGACTTTAGCTCTCAACTTATATACTAGCTTATTCTCGATTGCGGTCGCCATGGGATATGGCATTTACATGATTTTATTAGAACGATTTCGTCCAACAAAACGTTTTTTAAGCTGTCTGTTGGCTTCATTAATTGCCGTTGCTTTATATATGCCTTGGGTGCTACAAATTCTGAATAATTATGCCGAGATGGTTAATCAAACGGCGTGGACAACTGGAACTAAACCATTGACTGAATTAATCAGTCGTTGGGAACTGAATTTTAGTTCTATTTTTATTGATATTCATCCCAGTCTTAATTCTTGGATTATTCCTCGAATTTCTATCCTCTTATTTCTAGCAATTGGATATGCAATATACCGTCTTTGTCGCCATACTGATAAAACCGTTAGATTATTTATTCTAACACTAATTATTGTTCCCGCCGCTGCCTTAATGTTACCTGATATTATTTTAGGCGGACGACGTTCAATTTATACTCGTTACTTTGTTCCTTCCTATATTGGGATTCAAATTTCTGTGGCTTATTTACTCTGTAATTTACAATGGGTTCAAAGTAAAATTAGACCCTATGTATTGCCTGTCATTCTTTCTATTGGCATAATTTCTTGTTTAATTAGTACTCAAGCAGAAACATGGTGGACAAAAAGCGCCAGTTATAATAATGCCGAAGCCGCGAACTTTATTAATCAATATAACCAGCCTTTACTGATTAGCGATACCAATCAAATTAATGTCGGTAATCTGATTTCTCTAACCCATAAACTTGATTCAGATGTTCGTTTACAATTAGTCGTTAAATCTAATATCCCTAATATTCCGATAGACTTTGATCCAATCTTTTTATATAATCCTTCCAATGAGTTAAAGTCAGGCATCGAAGCAGAATATAATTCAAATATTTATCCAGTTGAGAATAATAATGCACCCTTATATCGCCTGGAATTACCCGAATAATGAATAAAAATAAGGTGCGCTATATCACGCACCCCGATATTTAAACAAATAGAATGGGAGCGTCATCAATGTTTTCTTCAATCATTAAATCAACCCCTTCTATAATTGCAATTAATTCATTTTCTCCACTCGTACGGAGGAATATAGCAGTTCCTTCTGGCAACTCTTCCGGAGACTCAGAGAATAAATAATCACCCGCAGTCAGTTGAATTAAATCTTGAGTTAAATCAAAATCTGTAATGAGAGCATAGTCTGCAACTCCCGCCAGATCATTATTGCCATTATCGTAATAAACTTTTGATTCATCCCCCAGTAAAAACGTATCTTCTCCAATACCGCCGATGAGGGTATCTATTTCAACTAAACCGGGTAAGTCAGCGGTGGTATTAACGCCAGTAATGAGATCGTTACCTTTGTCTCCACTCACAAAATCATTACTAAACCCTCCGGTTAAACAGTCATCCCCTCTGCCGCCATAGAGAAGATCTTCGTCATCCCCGCCATCGAGGGTATCATCTTGTTTATTACCAAATAGCAAATCTTTGCCGCTACCACCCGTAATATTATCTTGATCTTGTCCGCCATAGAGAACATCTTCATCACTTCCCCCATCTAGGGTGTCATTGCCTTGGTTACCGTTGAGGAAATCATTTCCACTGCCACCGTTGAGAGAGTCATCGTCTTCACCGCCGTATAAGCTGTCGTTGCGATCGCCTCCAATTAGGCTATCATCTCCTTTATCCCCAAAGAGTAAATCTGTACCAATATCTCCGAGTAAGGTATCTTCATTTAACCCGCCAAACATCGTATCATTACCCGTTCCCCCTTCCAGGTAGTCATCGCCTCGGTTGCCTTGTAAGAGATCATCTCCGGCTTCACTCAGCAACGTATCGTTATTTTTACCCCCATAAATAATGTCATTTCCGCCATTACCGTTGAGGGAGTCATCTGCTTGAAACCCCAGCAGCGTATCATCTCCGGCTAAACCCGAAATTAAATCTTGTCCCCCAGTCCCCAGCAGGTTATTGTTACCATCGTCTCCTTCAATGAGATTATCAAAGGTGGGAAGGGTATCGGGTTCTGTTTCCGGTTCAGGTTCAGACTCGGGTTCAGCCTCAGGTTCAGGTTCAGACTCGGGTTCAGGCGTAGGCGTAGGCGTAGGTTCAGGTTCAGACTCCGGTTCAGGTTCGGGTTCAGCCTCGGGTTCAGCCTCCGGCTCCGGCTCCGGCTCCGGTTCAGGTTCAGGTTCGGGTACTGGCACAGGAACAATTGGAATTGCGGGTGTGGGGACGGGAGTCGGTTCATTAATGGGGGGAGTGGGAACCGGAATATTAGGGGGTGTGGGTTGAGACGGGGGAGAGTTATCATCCGTTGTTTCTGTCTCCTCATCTCCATCGTTTCTATTGCGACGAGTTAATGAAGCTGTGAAGGGTTCTAAGGTAATTACCTCAGGGGGAATTACCTCTGGGGGAGTTAGCTCTGGGGACAGATTTAGATCTATAATTAATTCTCTAGCTTGAGCAGTATCTGTTGAGATTAGCTTAAAAAGATTCATTGAATTTACCTCACACGCAAAGGGTGTCAACACAGATTTAAACTATATCTTATTGAACCTATTTCCGTTGACGGTTGTGAGGGTGATTTAGTTCTCGGCTTTATTTTAATATGTTTAAATGGTATCGCAAACAGCATCAACTTCTCTGTATTTTTATATTTATAATTACTTTTATTTGGACGAGTTTAAATCCGATTATTATCGGACAAGCGGCTAGCGCGACTCAAGAAATTAGAGGGGTGTGGTTAACCAATGTTGATAGTGAGGTTTTATTTTCCTCTTTAAGATCAACAGCGGTATTAAATCGATTAAAACAGCTTCAGTTTAATACAATTTATCCGACGATTTGGCAAGGGGGTTATACACTTTATCCTAGTGCTGTGGCTGAGAAGACTTTTGGGGTGAAAATTGATCCGACTCCGGGATTACAAAACCGGGATATGTTGCAAGAATTAATTGTACAAGGACATCAACAACAGCTTACAGTTATTCCTTGGTTTGAGTTTGGATTTATGGCTCCGGCTGAGTCAGAATTAGTTAAAAATCATCCCACTTGGTTAACTCAACGTCAAGATGGAAGTACGATTCATACTCAAGGGGTTGATGATCGGGTTTGGTTGAATCCATTTTATCCTGAAGTACAGCAATTTATTCTGGAGTTAGTGTTAGAAGTTGTCAAAAATTATGATTTAGATGGAATTCAATTTGATGATCATTTTGGTTTACCCTCTGACTTTGGCTATGATGAATATACGTTAAATTTATATCGTCAAGAAACAGGAATTGCACAACCCCCTCGCCAGTTTAAAGATAAACAATGGGTGCAGTGGCGAGCCGATAAAATTAGTCAATTTATGGAACAGATTTTTAAAGCCGTAAAAGCAGCTAAACCCGATTGTATTGTTTCTCTGTCTCCTAATCCTTACGGATTTGCATTGTCTGCCTATTTACAAGATTGGTTAAAGTGGCAACAACAGGGGTGGATAGAAGAACTAATTATTCAAGTGTATCGATCCGATATGGAACGCTTTATTGCAGAACTCGAACAGACAGAACTCCAACAAGCCAAACAGCAGATTCCCGTGGCAATTGGTATTCTCAGTGGTTTGAAAAATCGCTCTATATCGATTAAAATGATAGAAGATCAAATTGAAGCGGTTCGTCAACGAGATTTTGCTGGAGTTTCTTTCTTTTTCTATGAAAGTCTATGGAGGTGGGCGCAAGAACCCATTAATCAGCGAGAAGATAAAATTCAAGAATTATTTGCTAATCCGGCAGTTCGTCCCTCAATGACTGCTTTTTAAAGGGAGGAATCAGAGATTTATTTTATGATAAAAAATCTTATCAATTCTTTGAATAGATGGAGGCTTAGCACTTAAAATTGTAGAGATGATAGTGTTAATCTTTACAGGATATTTAACTGAGCGAGATGTGATACCCAGCCGATTAAAATCAATCAACTAAATACCGTGTTAATCCGGTTTTTTCTTATGCCAAATTGTTTGCTTTCATTTAGATCAAGGTTACTCTCTTTATTCTTTGCTGCCCTATTTTGTGTTCTGATTTTAAATGATTCTTTAATTGCAATTTCTGCTCAAAAATCCCCCGAAATTCGAGGGGTTTGGCTGACGACTCATGATACCCAAACAGTGATTAATCACGATAAATTACAAACAGCAATCTCTCAACTGGCTACCCTTAATTTTAATACCATTTATCCCGTGGTTTGGAATTCAGGTTATGCCCTCTATCCGAGTCCCGTGGCACAACAAGCCGGAATTCAACCCTTTATTCGTAGAGGCTTACAAGGTCAAGATCCCTTAGCCGATATGATTACTCAAGCACACAATCATGAGTTATTAGTCTTACCTTGGTTTGAATTTGGCTTCATGACACCACCCAGTTCTGAACTGGCTTTAAAACACCCAAATTGGCTGACTAAGACAGCAAATGGTAGCTTAACCAGTACGAGTGCTGCGGGTGAAGTGGTATGGTTAAATCCCTTTCTTCCAGAAGTCCAAAAGTTTATCATTTCTTTAGTTATAGAAGTGATGCAACAATACAATGTCGATGGGATTCAGTTTGACGATCATTTAAGTTTACCCGTTGAGTTTGGCTACGATAATTATACTCAAAATCTCTATCGAAAAGAGACAGGAAAAGCACCCCCCAGTAACCCGAATAACGAATCATGGCGACGTTGGCGGGCTGATAAAATTACGGCATTTGTGAAAAAACTACGCAAAGCCATTAAAACTCAAAAATCCAATGCTATTTTTTCAGTCTCTCCCAATCCCTATAAAACGGCTTATAAATCTCATTTACAAGATTGGTTAGGTTGGGTGCGTCAGGATTTAGTTGATGAAATTATTGTACAAGTTTATCGCCCTCGTTTATCTACATTTGTTGAGCAAATTGTCCGCCCAGAAATCAGTGAAACTCAGAAAAAAATCCCCACAGGTATCGGTATTTTATCCGGGGTTAGACATCGACCCGTTGCGATGAAATTTATTCAGGAAAAAGTCTTAGCCTCTCGACAACGGAATTTAGGCGTTTCTTTCTTCTTTTATAATAGTCTTTGGGAAGAAGCACCTGAAACCCCCCAAGAAAGACAGTTAGGCTTTCAATCTTTGTTTTCTACTCCCGCCCATCGAACCCTACAAACAGTTAAAAAGATGAAGTAAGATATCTATGAACCAAACCGCTTAATCCAATCTTGCTGAAAGGCAATATTGAGTAAAATTGCTGGGGTTGTGAATAGGATGATATTTTCTGTAATTGTGATCATAATATCAACCCATTGCGTCGGAGATAGGACTTGATCTTGCACCATTGCTAATCCTCGAATCAGTCCAAAGGCAAATACTGCCCCCGTACTCAATTGCAGATTGCGGTCGCTACGGATAATATAACGGTAAGTTACACCAAATAGAAAGCCACTGAAACAGGCGATTGTGCCTTTGATGGCAAGCAATGGGAATTGAAGGGGTGCAGACCATAATAGATGAATCACCGTGAGAATGGCAAAAGTTAAGCCTGTTCCTAAAGCGGCTGTGAGTGCGGCTTTGAGAGATTCTAAACGTTCTATTGCGCTAAGGCTAGAGTTTCGGTTCACTTTGAAGATATGATAAGATCTGAAACAATTTTGCAATACGTTATTTGATTACAAAACTATGGATATTCTCTCACTCGGTTGGGTTGCTGAACTGGTTCTGTTTACCTTCTCTATCTCGATGGTAGTTTGGGGACGTAACGGATTCTAAGAATCTATTTTGAGGGTATCAGAAATAGGGATAAGACCAGGGATGGTTTTTCTGTTGCTTATTCCTAACCCTCTGGAAAGATTCAGTATTAGCAAGCAAGATGTTGTATTGTCAAACCTCATCTTCCCAGTTTTCATCCTCCCAGTTTTCATCTTCCCATTCTTGATCGGCTTCTAATTCCGAATCATTATTTTCTTCAGTTTCTGCATCTTCCTGATTTTCAATATCCTCCTCTGTTTCCTCCAGCGGCTCAATGCTTTGCATACTCTGATAAACTAACTGGGATATATTGCGAATCAGATATTCAGCATCCGAATTACCATCCCGGCGACCCACCAAAACCGCCAGTAAATATCGCTTACCATTAGCCATATCAATTAATCCCACATCCCCTAATACCGAATTTAGCGTCCCTGTTTTATGGGCAATAATCGCCTCAGCACCAATACCACTGGGGAGTAGGGCATCATTTTCAGTCTGTTCCATAATGTGAAACATCCGATCGCGCGATCGCATCGAAATTAAACCCCCTTGGTTAACCTGACTCAAAACACTCAACAAATCTCTCGGACTGGTTTTATTGGCTCCGGGTAAGTCTGGCAGTAGGTTTCGTAATACAGTATCTTTTAAACCCCAGTCCATAAACTTTTTATTTAAAACCTCTGGCCCTCCGAGGCGATCAATCAACATATTCGTAGCGGTATTGTCGCTAATCACAATCATTTTCGCGGCTGTTTCTAGGGCTGTATACTGAGTCCCACTGGATTGATATTGCATATCCCCAGACCCTCCCGCAATATGTTGATCTTCCATTGTCAACATCTCATCTAAAGGAATTTTCCCTGCATCAACCGCTTGGAAAAATGCCACCAAAATCGGAATTTTAATCGTACTTGCCGATGGAAAAGAAGATCCACCCTCAACATCGACATAGCTTCCTGTGTTGAGATCAACAAACATCAAACCCAGATTAAGCTGAGACAGTCCAGCCGCTAAGTTTGTAATGTCATTTTTGAGGATTTTATCTTCTTGGTGAAGTTGTAACTCTAAAGGAATCGTTCGCATTCCCACTGGCTGGCGGGATTGAGAGCCTAAGTTATCCCCAGAAGCCATACTAGATTCAGTGACTTGAGTCGGCGCACCTAAACGTCCAAGAGAGCTTAACACCGATAAAACGGTTCCGGATATGACTCCAATGCCAATGCCTAGAATCAGTAAACGCGCTCCATACACCATCGGAGAAGTCCGCCGACGTTTGGGCTTAAAAACTGCTTGAGACGAAGCCACCACTGGAGTAGCCGGGGTTTTAAGGGCAGGTTGAGACCGCTTAACTTTTGGGGCTACAGGGCCCTGACGAGACGATGAGCGACGGCGAAGCTTTGGAGTCGGCTGAGTTTTCTGTCTTTTTTTTCGAGGAGGAGCAACAAGAGTCTGCTTGGGTTTTGCCGGGGGTTGAGGTTCTGGGGTTTGAGGTTGAGGGGTTTGAGGTTGAGGGGTTTGAGATTGAGCAGGAGAAGGGGGCTGAGTTGCAGGTTCTTTTTGTCGAAGCGCGTTAGAAGGGATAGGTAGGGTTGGACTGCTAGAGGCGGGTTTAGGGGATGCTTTCCCAGAACGGCGGCGACGAGAACGATTTGATTTGGGTTGGGTTGAATTGCCACCTCGAGACGATCGTCCTTGACCAAACGTCTGAGAACGATTAGTGGAAATCAGAGATAAAAACGACGACCGGGAAGACCGCTGAGCCACACCAAATACCTATAAATAAATAACAACTATAGATGAAGAAACAATCAATCAACGAGGTTAGATTACTCTATCTACCGTAACTTTAATCTCAAAGTTTAATCGAGATTTTAAATGATTGAAATCAGTTACAGATCATGCAGGTTATCTTCCGAATTTTTAGAGGACGCTCCCAGAGTATCATGAACTGATGATTGTTGTTGAACGGTCAGCGCCCATTCCACCTGGGACAGAATCCCCCGTAACATGGCGACTTCAGTTTGCGATAAATGGGCACGATTGAATAATCGACGAAATTTTTCCATGCGACGGCTGGCTGTATGGGGATAAAGATAACCAATGTCTAATAATAGCGCTTCTAACTGCTGATAATATCCTTCCAATATTTCGATTGTTGCCAATGATTGTTGGGATGGCGCTACATTGATTGTCGGGTCAACTTGTGTTGTCAATTGGGGTTGATCCCTGACAGTTTTTGATTCATTTTTGAAGGTAACAAGCTGAAACAGTTCATAACAGCAAATGGTTACAGCTTGGGCTAAATTTAAGACAGGATAAGCCGAACTGGAAGGAATTCGGATAAATCGTTGAGCAAAGTTCAATTCCTCGTTACTCAAGCCTCGATTTTCTGGCCCAAAAATTAATGCCGACGGTTGATCTAGCAACCAGGGTAAGCCTTGCTTTGGCGTTTCTAGAACGGTTTCTAAACTACGAGAACGAGCCGTTGTTGCGATCGCCCTCTGACAGCCTTCTAGCGCCTCCGGCAAGCTGGAGACAATTCGGGCATTTTCCAGCACATCAACCGCATGAACCGCCATTCTCTGAGCCTCATCAGCCATCGGGTGGCAGTGGGGATTAACCAGAACTAACTGTTGCAAGCCCATATTTTTCATCACTCGCGCAACTGAACCTATATTCAGCGCCCCAGCCGGTTCAACCAGGATAATTCTAATATTAGTCAAGGCTGCTTCTGAAACTATGTCAACATTCTTCAATGACTATAGCCGATTCAGGGGATGAGTGCGACTTGATGTAATTAATTTTATATATTTACTGATTGATTCTCATTCAAATTCATTCAGAATCAATACCCTTCTCGTCAACTTACCTGATCATTGTTGTTGATCAATCAGTCGCTAATTCATACAAATACATCTATTATCACGCTAACAGAAAATGCTTTTATAGCAGTCACCGAGTTAGGAGCCAGCGAGGAGCGCGAGTCAGTATTCAGACGTAGAGACGTTACATGTAACGTCTCTAGAGGAGTTTTGATGATTCTATTCCCTGTGCGCGTTGGCGTAGCCTTTCCGTAAGGAGAATCGCCTGTTGCCTACTTGCCTCTAAGCCTACTTGCCTTCTACAAAAAGATTTCCACTCACTAGCGTAGAAGTATTGCTATATTATGCTTATTTATTTTTTCTGCAATTATCTTTTTTATTATAAAATGAATTATTTTTCTGTAAGACTAGCTGAGAAACCAGGAGTAAAAATAGCTGTACTTAGAAGTATTTCTATTATTTTATTACTCCTGATTCCTATAATTTTCGCTGCTAATTCAAGAGTTTATTTAGCAACAATCTGAGGGCGCGCAGCAGGAATCATCACTGGTAAAAGTTAAACGATAATCTGTTCCTTTTGTTTCTTTCGGATGACGCACTATATTTCGCCGACAGTCAAATTCAGCGGCTTCTTCAATTGGGATTTCTTGGTGAGGTGGAAGTGGAATAAAGTCTTGATGATAGGGGCCATTGATATCAGTATAGAGCTTAAAGGTTTTATCACAAACTGCCATCGGTTGACCGCGATAAAGCGTGTGACCATCATCATCGAGTACCTGTTTCCAAGGACCTTTATAAATCACGGCTTGATTGCGATCTAAACAGTCTCCTTCTTTTCCTTTAAACGCCTGAACAGTAACAGAACGAAACTCAATCCCATCAATAACCTGCCAAGGTTCTGATTGACGCACTAAGATTTCAATCCCATAAAATCCAGCTTTTTCAAACATTTGAAGAAACTCATCTTCTCGAAATGCACCCGAAATACAACCACTCCATAATTCTGGATCATTCAGAATGTTTTCTGTGGGATATTCGTCGCAAACAATATCTGAAATGACCGCTCGTCCTCCTTTATTCAAAACTCGATAAATTTCTTCAAAGAGTTGTTTTTTATCTTGGGGACGAACTAAATTTAAAACACAGTTAGAAATAACAACATCAATGCTATTATCTGCAATTAATGGCTGCTCCTGACGCAGGCGATCGCATTCTCTTTCAAACGCTGTTATTTCTTCCACAGAAGAAATCGGATGCTGGTTTAACCATTGCTGTACCAAGTCTAAATTCAATCCCAGATCTTGGATTTTACCTTTGACAAACTGAGTATTTTGATGACCCAGCTTTTCCGCTATTTCACTTTGATACTTACGGGCAAGATTGAGCATTTCATCATTAAAATCAACGCCAATGACTTGACCTTCTGCCCCTAATTTTTGAGCTAAAATATAACAATTTTTTCCGCCTCCAGACCCGAGATCAATTACTGTTTCTCCCGGCTTGATATACTGTGTCGGATCGCCACAGCCATAGTCTTTATCAATAATTTCTTGAGGAATAATTTTTAAGTAATTTGTATCGTATTCAGTCGGACAACACAAAGTCGGTTGCACGGCTTTAGCACCTGCTTTATATCGATCTAAAACTTCTGTTTCAATATTGTATTGAGTCATTTTTGTCTCTGATGTCATAGGAGTTTTGCTGAATGAGTCTGTGTCACCGTTACTGTGTATTTTTCTGTATAACACAATTCGACTCACTCTAAAATAGAAGTCGTGAAATTTAGTAATATCTTAGTAAGATATTGTGGATTTTATTAAAACGTTGCAAGCTTAATTTTCCCTGAGAAGTGCCTCAATTCCCTCTGAGGATTCAATCACAGTGTGGGATTGTTGCTATTCTAGAGAAACAGCATAAATTGTGCTTTTTTACAAGAGAGAGATAATCATATTCTGTGATTCCAAGAACCCCTGAAAACTTAGAGGTGATCTTAGAGAAAACGTCAAGCTTTTATGACTTTGTTGAGCCTTCCGAGGAAGAAGGAGAATCAGTAGGAGACTTTAACTCTAATTTGGCTTGTAATTCTGCCTTAATTCGGTTTAAAATAGAAGTCTCATCTAAAGAGGCTAAAATCCGCTGTACGACTGCCTTTGGCCCCTCACTGCCCCAAGAAGCGCCATTGGCCAAGTAAGCTTTTGTCACTTGCCCAATGCCGTAGGATGAGACTCCAGCAACCCCTGCTTGCGCGATCGCCACAGATAAATACGGAATTAAACTTGCACCGCCCGTTAAGGGTGCACTCGCCCCTAATAATCCCTTCAATGAGCTTAAGCCTAAATTAGCCACTAACTCACTTGCACCAATTCCCCCCATTCCTAGTGCAATTTTTTGTAGCAAATCTAACGCCCCTTGTTGCGTCATCGAAATACCATAGAGTTTAGATAAAGTCAGGATCAGGGTCACGTCGATCATCGCGCCACTGAGTAAATCAACCACGGTTAAAGGGTTTAATGCAATGGCAACGGCTTTTGTCATCACCCCATTCCAAATCACTTGGTTGGCGCTGGCATCTCTAATTTCCATTTTTCGCTGCACAACCCGTTCATTTACGTTCCCAGCGTATAACATCGTGTTGAGCGCCACTAATGACTTGCCTTCGCGATCTAAAATTTCCAGAATTTTTAGCTTTAAATCTTCGACTAGAGGTGATCCTCGGGTTAATTCTGCTTTCAAGCTACCATCGTCTCGACGAACCGCCGTAGCAATTAAGGGAGAAGCCGCCGCCATCACAATTTCATTAGGGGAAACTAATTCTTTAACTCGTTGATCCCGGATGGTTTGATAAATCGCGTTTCGATCTGCTTCTGGATACTGATCAATTTTATTAAACACTAAAATAATTGGTTTTCCAGCCTCTCGTAGATAAGATAAGGCTTCGTATTCAACTTGGGTGATATCTCCAGCAATAACAAAGAGGAGTAAGTCAGCTTGAGTCGCCACCTGAAGCGCTAATTGTTCTCGCGTCTGACCATCGACTTCATCAATACCGGGTGTATCGATCAGTTCAACTTGTGAAATGCGATAGGATACAGGGATTTGAGCAGTGTCAGCCCGTTTGTCTTGCACAGAAGTTTGGCTCGTCTGCCAAGGCTGGGCTTGAGTTTGGCGAGTCACGCCGTGAATAGGGCCTGTTTCAAAAATAGTTTGCCCGAGTAGCGCATTCAAAATAGAAGACTTCCCACGCCCAACCATACCAAATACAGCAATCTGAACACGAGTTTGCTCTAGTTTATCGAGCATCTGATCTAAGCCTCCTAGATCGGCTTCGAGTCCGCTGCGTTCTTCGGGCGTTAGATCCAGATGTTCAACCACCTCATGCATGGCATCTCGAGCATGACGAAGGTTCAATTCTGCCTGAATATCAGAAAAGCTTAATAGGGTATTATTCAGTTCATCATCGAGATTGATCCAAGTCATTACTGGATAACTTCTGATGCGCTCATGAAGGATGAAGGGAGCAAAAACTCATATAGCTGAGTTTGCATTCAAGGTTAAGAAAGGGCTAAAAACAATCTGTCAATGAAGATTCGTTGTCTAGACCCTTTCCAATTGTGACTTATACGTGAGTATCGTTTGACTGACAAAGTTGATCTGTTAGAGATTAAAAATTCTGTTTCAGTCTACTCAAAATCATTCGTTAATAATTATTTCTGTTGTAACCTCCGCCCCCACCTCCGCGTTTTCTCTCTTCTTTCGGCTTGGCTTTATTTACCCGCAATTGCCGCCCCATCCACTCAGCGCCGTCTAGCGCTTCTATTGCGGCATCTTCATCTTCTTCCTTTTGCATTTCGACAAAACCAAACCCCCGGGAACGACCTGTTTCTCGGTCCATCGGAATCGAGGCTCGCTTGACTGCACCGTAATCAGCAAAGGCTTGATTTAAGTCCTCCTCAGTAACCTCATAAGATAAATTACCAACGTAGATCGACATGGAATGACTCCAACATTAAACTCAAAATTAAGAATCAGCTTTTTGGGACATACCTGTCGATACAGAACTTAACGCAAATCATTACATTCCTGTAGCGAAGAAAAATGTCTACCAAACTAACCTGAATCGTCATTCTAATTCTAACATAGGATTCTGAATTTCGGTTCAGCCAATTTGATTCAGGTCGCTAAGCGAGATGAGGCTGAGATTAACACACAAAAGATAGATCAACTCCTCCAAAATTAGTGGTTAGTGCAATATTGAGATTTTCTAGTACTTTAACCAGCCACTGTACCCCTTCCTGAGTGGAAGATTCATAATGATTGAATAAAATTGCAAACCGTTTTTCTAAATAAGGGCGAACTCTCCGGCAAATCAAGATAATTTTTAAAAATAAGCCGACGGTAAATGTCGGGCCAATATTAGAAATCAAGTCAAGAAAAACAAAATGCTGGGGTTTGTGTGGACTTTCTACCACCAAGAAATTTAGAACTTGGCTACAAGTCCTTAACAACAGGAATTCACTAAATTCTTCTTCGTTGCTTTGTGGGATAATCAACTGTAACTGCTGATACAGTTTATCGTTAAACTGACGCTTAGCATAGGATGACTCAAAGCTCGAAAGGGTTAAGTATTCATAAAAATCATTTTTAAAGCCACGGAAGGATTGAGCATTTTGGGTTTGATTGATGAAACGATAAGCTAAATCTCGATATGTATTTCTTCCCTCAACTTTACCGACAAATTGTTGAATCGCAAAAAAAAGCTCTCGGTTACTCAGCAATGTTGGATTGGGTATAGATACCTTCATATTTTTTGCCGTTTCTAGGGAGACTTTAGCCACTTGCGCTCTCCGCCATTGGCGAGTCACATATTGAGACAGATCAACTTCATATTTTTGTTGTTTCTGCTGCTTAATTTTTCGGATCATCTGTTGATGTTCATAAGAACTATCATCACTGACTAGACAATGATGATAAAGGTAGGGATAACGTGGAATTAAAGTTCTTAAAGGTTGCTGTTCTAAGTGACGGCGAGAAACCCGAGCGGGTTGGCAAATGACCTCTGTAAAGCGCTTAAGAATTGCATAATGCTCACTTTGAATAAAGTTTTGAATCAGTTTAGATAAAGTATTGCCTCGACGGGAATATAGATAATTTGATGGATAGTTAATGGTCGCTTTCTCGAAAAGTTGGATCAATTGAGAGATGGCTTGTCTGCGATTTGGCATCGTATGCCATCGATTAATCAAAATATAGCAGCAACGATTAATGATAAAGTTAAACTCTTCTTCTGTTACTTTAGCCGTGATAATTTTTTCCAATGCTTGAACTATTTCAGGATCTGGATATCCTGAACCCACTAGATATAAAAGCCGAAATCGTTCAATCAGTTGCTCGGCATCTTCAACTTGTGCCCGCTCAATAAAGTGCTGGTAAATTTTTTGCTCTTCGCAATGGTGTGAGCGAGAGGAATAACTGAATGAATGACTGCCCATATAACACTTCCTATATTATTTATGATATAAACGGGTTTTTGATAGATTTAAAAAGATCATCGCGTGGGTAGTTTCAGTTGAATCAGAAATATTATAAATGACTTTAGCAATCTTATTCTATACTTCTGAGCAACTCATTCTCATTATAAAATTGATTAATAATTCTTCAGCTATTTTTTTTAAATTTTATGATCTCTTTAATTTACACTCTCCGGGAGAATCTATCCGGTTAAGTTGAAAAGAAGTAATAAAATAAATCCGCGATAACTAACTTTTTATTAAAAGTAATAGACCCGCTATTCAAGTCAGATACTACATAAGTTGTAACAAATATTCTGTAAAATTAATCATCAACTGCTGCAAAATACCCCAATTCTGAAATAATAGTAAAAAGTCGAGTGACTTGTTTGTTTTTGTTCACCCCCTAAAATCTAGAATGTCGAATGTGATGACTCCCACTTGTCTGGCCCAAATCCTCACAACTCCATTATGGCATGGACACCAGCAGCAGGGACTGACCCCGATCAAAGGTATTACTACAGATAGCCGCTTCCTACAACCTGGGTACGTCTTTTTAGCCTTGTCGGGAGAACGATTTGATGGTCATCAATTTGTCGAACAAGCCATTGCCGAGGGGGCCATCTGTGCAATTGTTAACTCAGATTTTGCCGCCCATCATCCAGATTGGCCACTACTAGCTGTAAAAGATACCTTAGCGGCTTATCAAGCGATCGCCCATTGGTGGCGACAACAATTTAAAATTCCTGTTATTGGTGTAACCGGTTCAGTTGGCAAGACGACCACAAAAGAACTCATTGCGGCGGTTTTATCGACTCAGGGAAACGTCCTGAAAACTGAAGCAAATTATAATAATGAAATCGGCGTTCCCAAAACCTTACTGCAAATTAATGACACCCATGACTATGCAGTGGTAGAAATGGCAATGCGAGGACGGGGTGAAATTGCTTTACTGAGTCAAATTGCTGCCCCTACTATTGGCTTAATTACCAACGTTGGAACTGCCCATATTGGTCGCCTGGGTTCTGAAATGGCGATCGCTGAAGCCAAATGCGAACTGCTGGCAGAAATGCCCGATGATAGTATTGCTATTTTAAATCATGATAACTCTCGGTTAATTCAGACGGCGGCAACGGTTTGGTCGGGTAAAACCTTAACTTATGGACTCACTGGGGGAGACTTAACTGGAAAATTAATCGATCCACAAACGCTACAAGTCGAGGGGATTGACTTAAAATTACCTTTACCTGGATCTCATAACGCCCTTAACTTCCTGGCGGCTTTGGCGGTTTGGAAAGTGATTCAAGCAGAAAACACATCTGCCCAACAACTTTACGAACCCTTAAAGACAGGTTTAAATGTGGTTCTTCCGGCTGGACGGGCAAAACGTTACGATTTAGACAACGATATTGTGATTTTAGATGAGACTTACAATGCAGGTTTAGAATCGATGAAAGCCGCCCTTCAATTATTAACAGAAACCCCAGGAAAACGGCATATTGCAGTATTGGGAACCATGAAAGAACTGGGAGAAAAATCAGTGGAATTTCATCGTCAAATCGGTCAGTTAACCCAGGAATTAAATTTAAATGCCCTATTTATTTTAGCTGAAGTTCCCGAAGCAACAGCAATGGCAACTGGGGCTGCTGGTTTACCTTTTATCAAAATCGAAGATATCGAATCTGAAACAGCCCATCAAAACTTAACTCAACAATTACTTGAATTTATCAAACCCGGCGATCGCATTTTACTCAAAGCGTCCCATTCTGTTGGATTAAATAAAGTTGTAGAACAATTACGCGAACAGGGAACAGGGAATAGGCAAGTAGGCAAGTAGGCAAGTAGGCAAGTAGGCAAGTAGGCAAGTAGGCAA
>CAYSWY010000016.1:2563-100350 GCA_964434975.1 uncultured Lyngbya sp. | reverse complement strand
ACTTAGATCTGTCAAGGAAGAATCCCCGCCGTTCTACGGCGCGGGAGTGTCAAATGAATCATCGTCTTGGCGGGCTTTCTCGGGTTACGCCAACGGGGAGCTGGCCCTCTTTTACCTCTTTCAATAATCGGTTTGCCATTATGCAGGGGCATTAACCAGATCTTCCCAGTCTTATAAGCCCCTTGAACTCTTCCTGTCATTAGAAGGACTCTGAGGCGAGCCGTAGAGATGTTTAAAATTTTTGCAGCTTCTTACAAAGTTGAGCGGGACGGAAACCGACACCGCCCACTTTGCGCTTCTGTGGTACCGACGATCATTAGAGTAACAGGGAATCGCAATAGTTTTAAGTTTAGCAGAAATTTAGGGAAATATTCCGTAACAGCAAAAGGCTATATTATTGAAAAGTGAGACAAACCCACAAATTTCGCAAGCTTTGTACTATCAGAGACAAAGAGTCAAAAAATTGTGTTCAGTTTACATTTAGAAATTAGTCAAAGCTCAGAAAAACTTTCTCAATCTGACTTAGATCGAATTCCTACTTACGATGATAAATATGATGATGCTACTAGTGTTATCATGGATTTATGTGATATTTTACAAGAAAGAGAGATTATTTACTTCAGAGTGAAAGGATTTAGTCAAGATACTTGGCTTGTGGATGTTGCCACCGACTTAGCATCAATTCTTGAGCAACTTCCAGAAGTTATTGATTCAATCCATAAAAATAATTATCCGTGTTATCTTGATTTTTATGAACAAGGTATTGAACGCAAGTTAGTTTTTTAAAAGTCTGATAAGTTAGTCAAAATTAGCTGTTATAGTCGTACATCTTGGGTTGCTTCTCCAAATTTTATACTAGAGAGCAGAGAATACATCTTATCAATGTTCATAAACTTAAAAAGCTCTTTTGTAGAAATAGTGAACAAAGTTTGCCCACAATTATCAGCCAGTGATTTATTTATTATATGGTGTAAAAGCTCACTGTGACTATCTCAGAAAATTTATGAGAAAAATTATCTAGGGTTTGATCTCCATTCAGTTATACAAATTCTTTGAACTTTTTCCAATTGTAAATTTTCGCTCTTTTAAAAAGACAACGAATAACGAGTAAAAAATAAAAAATTACTAACAACCAGTTTTTAAAACATCAATAAATTGTCGTGCCGTGCGCCCAGAGCGTCCGTTATGCCGAGTTGCCCATTGTAAGGCTTTAAATTCTAATTCTTCAGGCGGTAAATCAATTTCCGCTAGATCGGCTAAATGATGAATGATTTCTAGATAAGTTTTTTGATCGGCAGGTTCAAAGGTTAAAGTAATGCCAAAGCGATCGCTAAATGAGAGTTTCTCCTGCACTGTATCCCAAACATGAACTTCATCGTGATCTTTGGGACGGGGTCGATCTTCAAAAAATTCTCGCACTAAATGACGACGGTTAGAAGTGGCATAAACCACAACATTATCAGGACGGGCAGTAATATTACCTTCTAATACCACTTTTAAGGCTTTAAAGGCTTCATCATCTTCTTCAAAGGATAAGTCATCGACAAAGATAATAAATTTTTGCGGTATATTCCGTAATTGATCGACGACCTGAGTTAAATCTTTTAAATCTCCTTTGGCAACTTCAATTATTCGTAAACCGCGATCGCTATATTGATGCAATAACGCTTTTACTAGAGACGATTTACCGGAACCTCGACTGCCATACAGTAACACGTTTTGAGCCGGATATCCCGCCAGTAGCGCTTCTGTATTTTTTAATAGGGTTTGGCGTTGAGACTCGTACCCGATTAATTGATTGAGGTGAATGGGATCAGGATGGGATACAATAGCTAAATGTTGATTTTGCCAACGGAACGCCTGAGAAGTCGCAAACAGACCTACCCCATGTTGATGGTAGTGAGCGGCTAACGGTTCTACAGCATTAGCCCACTGTTTAATCGTGGTCAGTTGAGTCTGGAGGGGGCTGACTTCAATTGTATCCAATTGAGCGGGTTGAGTTTGCCAAATGACTGGCGGTTCGGATAATGGAGCGACTTGTTTGATCCAAATGCCAATTTGCTCTGCACTGCATTGATACAGACTCTGTAGCTGTTCTAGGTCATGTTGGGCAGCGGTTATCAGGGAAGGATGCAACTCAGCAAAAGGAATTTGTTGGGCTTGTTGCGTAAAGGGGTTCTCTACCCGTAAAATTTGAGCAATTAGATACTCTTGCCAGCTTTGACAATCAGCCGCTTGTAGTCTGAACCAATAGCCATAAGCTTGAAGGCAATCAAAATTATTGGTTTCACTTTGTTCAATTGCCTGCAATAAGTTGACAAATGCCACTCCCATTTCAGTCTCAAGAACGGATTGATATAACAGCAGTGATGCAACTCGACGTTGAAGAAATCGAACTTCTGAGATGACTTGGGAGTTGATAGAAGACATTGATTCTGGCTATAACAAAGGATTAAACAGTTGAAGTGGAAACGCAATCATGAAGACAACAGTGAAGTCAGGAATTATTATACGGGATTGTCACGATCCTTAAAAATAATATTGGGGATCGCCTGACTGATATGATTCAATGGTGAATCTTTAAATTTAGGTTGAGAACAATACGAAAGCATTTTACGATAAAAATGATCTGACTTCGCTGAGAGAATTGAGCGGAGTTAAGCGGACACAATAGTGTAGCTCAAAGGACTTTGACAGAAGAAGTTTTTGAGAAAGCATAGAATCTCAAATTACACCCGAACAAAGTATTGAAATTCTGCGAACTTTTATTTCAGTAAAATATCAAGTTTTGATAAAGATTCCTGGAATTAATTTCTATAAATCTACAACCCGTTGTATAACCTTAAGTGTTCATCGGTTGAAAGAGGAATAAGAATAAAATGAATATCGGTATTATTGCAGCGATCGCCTATGGTTTACTGGCTCTACTTGGGGGAGTCATGGGATATCAAAAAGCGAAAAGCAAAATTTCATTAATCTCGGGTGGCATTAGTGGAGTATTACTGATTTTAGCTGGAATTTTAGCCCTGAATGGGATTGACAGTGGATTGATTTTAGCCGCTTTCATTTCAGCCGTATTGATTGTTGTTTTTACAGTCCGACTGATCAAGACAAAAAAGATGATGCCGGCTGGATTGATGATTGTGACAGGGTTAATCGCTTTGATCGCAATTGGATATCAATTGAGTGGGTTCTAATTTGATCGGTTAAAAATGTAACATCTCCTAGATGGACGCAGGCTCAGTTGAATGCTTTGAGTGTGTCATAACTTAGACTGAAGAAATTTTTGCCAAAATGGCATCACAATATACAATTAGACGATTTAAACGTTCATGGATTTGAGTACGTCGGCTTTGAGCAGTCGTGGTTTGACGAGCCACTTTCAAAAAACGTAAATCAATGGTGAGTAATCTGATCTGTTTATGGATTTCTGTTAGATAAGATTGCCAGATTGGCAGAATTTGAGTATTTATTACTTCAGGGTTTAAACCCATCATTTGCTCCTCGAAAGTTTGCTGGATTTCGTGCCATTGTGACTGCCAGGCAGAATCAGCAATATCGGGTGATTCTAGAGTGGTTTGGAGTTGTTTTAAACGTTCCTGAAACTGGAAGATGATTTTATCATTAAAATCGGTTAACATAAGATTATCAGATTTGTATATACTGTAGAAATTAAGTGAAGCGACGAGCTTTTAAATCTTAAATTTCAACACTCATTGGGGAGCAAAAGTCACGCTTATTAAAGTCTTGGCTCATTAGCTCATCCGGATTAACGCTATCAGTTTAACGCAATATTAGCGGGTATTGGGATAGGATAGGGAGATTATCCCTACCTGGCATCAACCTACATTCCCTCAAGAATTGAGTGTTTGAGGGTTGAACCTATCACAGCAAATCAAGATTCGCCCCCCCGTTCAGTTCCTTTTCCATAACTCTATATATGGGGTAGGAACGGGTGAGGGAGTCTTGAAACTCATACCCATTTAGAGTTAGGGCTGATGATGATTTGTACCTAACAATTTATTTTTCTCATGCCAGAACCCCTCTATCTCTAGATAGAAGGTTTTAATCTCATATCTGTAACTTCTAAGCAGTAAAAGAGCATCATGAACATTAACATCTTACCCACTTCCGTTAACTATGACTGCACCGTTCCCGATTGGTTATATAAATATCTAACAGATGCGCCGACAGAATCTCAGCTTGCCCCTAGGAATGTACCTCAAACTGACTTGATTCAACAAGCTTTTTTGTTTGCCTACCAACTTCATCAAGGACAATACCGCAAGTCTGGCGAACCTTATATTAATCATCCTATTGCAGTGGCAGGTTTACTGCGTTATCTCGGTAGCGACGATGCCATGATAGCAGCCGGATTTTTGCATGATGTGATTGAAGATACTGAGGTTACAGCCGAGGAAATCGAACAGATATTTGGTGAAGAAGTCCGAAACCTGGTTGAAGGAGTGACGAAACTGTCTAAGTTTAACTTTTCGAGCAAAACGGAACGGCAAGCTGAAAACTTTCGCCGGATGTTTCTGGCGATGGCAAAAGATATTCGCGTCATTGTGGTTAAACTCGCAGATCGACTGCATAATATGCGAACCTTACAATATTTACCGGAACATAAACAACGAGCTAAAGCATTAGAAACCCGAGAAATTTTTGCCCCCTTAGCCCATCGTTTAGGGATTGGTCGATTCAAATGGGAACTCGAAGATTTATGCTTTAAATATTTAGAGCCCGATGATTATCGAGAAATTAAAACTTTAGTCGCTGATAAACGGCAAATTAGAGAAGAAAATCTAGCAGAAGTCGCTGATTTACTCAGAAGTAAAATGGAGCAATCCGGGATTAAATGCTATGAGGTCACCGGACGACCAAAACATTTATACGGCATTTACCGGAAAATGCAGCGACAACAAAAACAGTTTCATGAAATTTATGATATCGCTGCTTTACGTTTGATTGTTGAAAATAAAGTAGATTGTTATCGTGCTTTGGCAATTGTTCATGATGCTTTTCATCCCATTCCCGGACGCTTTAAGGATTATATTGGTTTGCCTAAACCAAATCGGTATCAGTCTTTACATACCTGTGTGATGGGTAGGAGAGGACGACCGATAGAAGTACAAATTCGTACTGTAGAAATGCATCATATTGCTGAATATGGAATTGCAGCCCACTGGAAATATAAAGAATCCGGCGGATCAAGCTTTCAAATGAATGCGGGTGATGATAAGTTTACCTGGCTACGACAATTATTAGAATGGCAAAGTGATTTAAATGATGCCAACGAATATTTAGAAAATGTCAAAGAGAATTTATTTGATGAAGATGTTTATGTCTTTACTCCCGATGGCGATTTAATGGCATTACGAGGCGGATCGACACCTGTTGATTTTGCTTACCGAATTCATACCGAAGTGGGAAATCATTGTAAAGGGGCGAAAGTTAATGATCGCATGGTACAGCTTGATACTGTTCTGCAAAATGGGGATATTGTTGAGATTTTTAATCAGAAAAACAGTCACCCCAGTTTAGATTGGCTGAATTTTGTTAAAACCAGCACCGCAAAAAATCGGATTCGCCAATGGTTTAAGCGATCGCACCGAGATGAAAATGTTGCCCGCGGTCGAGATTTACTGGAAAAAGCCATTGGTAAAGAAGGGCTAGATTCGCTGTTAAAATCCGATCAAATGCAAACGATTGCTCAACGCTTAAATTATCAAGCCGCTGAGGATTTACAGGCTGCTTTAGGATATGGAGAAGTCACTTTATCTCAAGTGGTCAATCGACTGCGAGAGGTGGCTAAAACCCCCTCAGTTGGAGAGCAACTGCTTCCCTGTCACTCCACTGTACATCAACCCCTCAAACCTAGCGCTGATGCCTCTCAACATCCCATTGCTGGGATTGAAGGTTTATTGCATCATATTGCCGGATGTTGTCATCCGCTTCCGGGAGAACCGATTATTGGGGTGGTGACCCGAGTTCGTGGTATTTCCATTCATCAACAAGACTGTATCAATGTTGAAAAAGCCGACGGCGATCGCTTAATTCCAGTCAGTTGGAATCCGGTTAAAGATGATACTTATCGCACACCGAAGTATTTGGTTAAACTTCAAATTGAAGTGTTAGATCGGGTGGGAATTTTAAATGATATTTTGTCCCGTTTGAAGGATAATAATATTAATGTTTGTAGCGCTCAAGTGAAAACATTTCGCAATTCTCCCGCGTTAATTGAGCTAGGGATTGAAGTCTGCGATCGGCCTCAACTTGAACGGACTTGTGTTCAGGTGAAAAATATCTCAGACGTGCTGAGTTTACGTCGCCTCAATAGCAAAGATTAAGGGAGTTCAGAGGCAATAGGGAGTAGGCCGATCGCAAAAGCTAATATTCAAGTACCCTTTTGCCTATTGCTCATTCCCTACACCCTACCCCCTATTTGCTCAAACAATGAATAACGTGCTAACCCATGATAAAAACCTATGATGCTTCAACCGTTACGTGAAATTCAAGCTGATGCTGGGGCAACTTTCGCAGAAGAAGGGGATTTTCCGCTGAGTTTTGAGAATGATGCTGAAGCGATCGCAGCATCCCGGCAAACTGTTGCGGTAGCAGATCGGTCTCATTGGGGACTGATTCAAATTTCCGGTAATGATCGACTGCGCTTTTTACATAACCAAAGCACGAACGAGATTCAAAATCGTCAACCGGGAGAAAGTTGTGAGACTGTTTTTGTGAATTCTACGGCTCGTACGTTGGATTTAGCAACCGTGTATATTCTCGATGAAATGGTTTGGGTATTGGTTTCTCCCAACCGTCGTCAGGTATTGGTGGAGTGGCTAGATCGTTATATTTTTCCGATGGATCAAGTTAAATTAAATGATTTGACCACAAATTATGCTGTTTTTAGTCTGATTGGGCCAAAAAGTGATGCGTTAATGGGTCGTCTGGGGGCAGGTGATTTAAAAGATCAACCCATGAACCATCATCAGGTGCGAGAATTAGAGGGAGTCGCGGTGCGAATTGCCCGAGGAAATGGTTTATCTCATGCAGGATATACTTTACTCGTTCCGGCCCCAGAGGCAAAGCGATTTTGGCGGCGACTGATGGATCTTGATGTTGTTCCTATGGGCGATCGCCTTTGGCAGCATCTCCGGATTCTTCATGGCCGTCCGGCTCCAGATACTGAACTGACGGAAGATTATAATCCCTTAGAAGCGGGATTATGGCAAACCATTTCTTTTGAAAAAGGCTGTTACATTGGTCAGGAAACTATAGCCCGTTTGAATACCTATAAAGGGGTGAAACAATACCTTTGGGGATTGCGTTTAAATGGCTCAGCTACTCCTGGAACTGTGATTACCCTCAACGGTGAAAAAGTTGGGAAACTCACCAGTTATACCGATCTACAGCAGCCTGCATTTGGCTTAGGTTATATTCGCGTTAAAGCAGGCGGTGAAGGTTTAACGGTTCAGGTGGGAGAAACAACGGCAGAAGTGGTAGATGTTCCTTTTCTGACTCATGTTTCTATGGCTAAGTAAGCAATTTTATTTCTATTTAATCCGAGGTGATCTTGTCAGTCTTTTTGTCAAATAAGAATACTTTTGGTGCGGGCCTGGGTCATGCAGAGATGAAAATTGAGCTTCTCTCGGCCAGATTGCTGCCAAAAAGTAGACAATTTGCATAAAAAAAATTATACTGGATCGGCAATATATTAACAATGAGGAGGGTGTTATTCCTGAGCAACTCCAATTGACCGTCAGCCTACGAGGCACTTGTGAGGTCAAAGAAACTTACCAAATTTTCAACTTAGTTGGGCAGTTAGATGCCTTTTCTGAAGGGCAATTTCGCAAGGTAGTGGGTACTGCGATTGAAGATGACGCTAAACCCAACAATATTATATTTAACTTGTCCAAGATAGACTTTGTCGATAGTTCTGGATTGGGTGCTTTAGTTCAGTTGGCAAAGAAAGCCCAAGGCAATAAGGGAAGTGTACAAGTTGTGGCGAATGCTCGTGTCACTCAGACTGTGAAGATGGTTCGTCTCGAGAAGTTCTTGTCACTGCGGGCTTCATTGTCTGAGGCGATCGCTAATGTCAGCTAAATCTCGTTGGACAGATATAGATTCAGCTATCTAGCTCATCACCTGCTAGGTAGCTCCTCTTTTTTATGAACTGGCAGATTATCCCCCAAAAAACCTTAACGCTCCTCCAGCTCCAACAATTATCCCCCGCATCCTGGGCATATATTGGAGATGCCGTTTACGAGCTTTATGTTCGCCAAGCGTACCTTTTACCGCCTAAGCGATTGCAATTGTATCATCAATCTGTGGTGGCTCAGGTTCGTGCGGAAACCCAAGCCAATCAGTTAAAAGTACTTGAACCCTTACTCACCCACGATGAAATTGAAGTGCTTCGACGCGGTCGTAACGCCACACACCGCTTTCCTAAACGGCTAGATCGGCAAATCTATCAACAAGCCACCAGTTTAGAAACCTTAGTGGGATATCTGTATTTAACCAATCCAGAACGTTTGTCAGAGTTGATGGCTTATTTAGATTTCGGACGAGATGATGAAACATGAGCAAACAATACCCACGAAAATCTACCCCATTTGAGTCGGGCAAACCCCGTCTTAAAAAAGGAGGCAGCCCAAAACCGACTCAACATGATACCGAGAGCGATGGGGAGGCAATAGATGATTTAATCTATGGTCGTCATCCCGTTTTGGCCGCCCTAGAAAGAGGGCGATCGCTTAATCGGATTTGGATGTTGAGTCAACTGCGAACCGATAAGCGCTTTCAGGAGCTTCTACAGCAAGTCAAAGGCAACGGTGTCGTGATCGATCTAGTTAATTCTCAACGGCTTGATCAAATCACTCACGGAGCCAATCATCAAGGGATTGTGGCTCAAATTGCTCCCTATGAATATTTAGATTTAGACACATTAATTGCTCAAGCGAAATCAGCAGATCCCAATCCTGTGATTATTGTGGCAGAAGGATTAAATGATCCGCACAATTTAGGGGCCATTATTCGCAGTGCAGAAGCGATGGGTGCTCAGGGGTTAGTGATTCCACAACGCCGTAGTGTTAGCATCACAGCTACTGTGATCAAGGTGGCAGCAGGCGCTTTAGAGACGTTTCCCGTGGCGCGAGTCGTTAACCTCAGTCGCAGCTTAGAAACCCTAAAAGCGGAGGGATTTTGGATTTATGGGACTGTAGCAGATGCCGCTCAAACCCTTCAGAGTGTTAATTTTTCGGGGCCGATTGTTTTAGTCGTCGGCAGTGAAGGGGAAGGATTAAGCCGTTTAGTCGAACAAAATTGCGATCTGCGGGTTCAGATCCCGTTACAGGGAAAAACCCCCAGTTTAAATGTTTCCGTTGCCACAGGCATGGCGTTGTACGAAATCTATCGTCAGCGGGGTTAAGATTTTTTTCCTAATATTGTATCAATAAACGCTGTTTTCCGCTGAAGTCTTAAGATATAATAAAAAGCGTTAAGATAACTGGTATGTTATAACAAAAAGTATGTGATCGAGGGGATCACTGAATAAGTTGTCAATATTCTTCGATCACCTGTTCAACAAGTTGATCAATTTTAGATAATCATTAATCTAGTTTAATTAAACTTTTTTAGAATAAATGAGGTGCCAACCAATATGAAAGAACTTTTAATTAGCTTACTCAACTTTTTCGGACTCGCAGTCTGGGTGGAAATTGACACCGAAAATCCAATTTGTACTTATTACTTCGGCCCTTTTTTAAACAGATCAGACGCTAATGCCGAAAAACAAGGTTATATTGAAGATATTCAAGATGAGAATGCAACGGTGATTCAGGTTAAGATTAAACGCTGTAAGCCTTCAGCACTAACCATTTTAGAAACTAGCAAAACTTTAGTGACTCAACGTATTGTTTCTCACTTGGGTACGCAATTATAGAGATTTAAAATATTATTTTTATCCCGTTAAATTAGAAAATATTACCAGAAATGTTTTACAGTTTCTAGGTGGCTATTCCCTGTAAGGCTAACCAATTGTTAATATCGGTGCTGACCTGATGGGGAATTTCCCAGGGAAATAAATGTGCTGTATTGGGATAACAGCAATAATCCGCATGGGGAATAGCTGCTGCTGTCACCTGACTTGAGGCTGCGGTAATATGGCAATCTGCTTTACCTGCCATCACTAACACGGGACATTCCAGGGTTGAGACTTCCGCCAAACGATTATACCCCGTTTGCAAAGCTTGTGATAATGCTAAAGTAGCAAGTCGGGAGGTTTGGAGATAAGCTGGAACCGCGTATTTTGCCAAATAACGGTAAGTGGCAGGGGTATGGCGCTGAATTAAATATCGAAATAGCGATCGCTTGCCAAAGGTTTCAATATTCCATTTCCAACCGGGAAATAATAGATTAATCAAACTGGCTATCCCAGTATAAAGATTATCTTGCCAGGAAATCGGTGGATGGTTTCCTCTGGGTTGAGCCGAAGTTCCAACTAAAATTAAGCCTTTCACTCGTTGCGGTTGACGCAGTGCCAATTCTAATCCTAAAATCCCCCCTAACGACCATCCTATAATGATAAACTGATCCAATTGAAGCTGTTCTATCAATTCTTCTAAATCTAGTAAATGATCGTTCATCTGAAACGGTTGCCTCACTTGACTTTGACCATAACCTCTTAAGTCTGGCGCGATCGTTTGAAACTGATTGGATAGAGATTGAGTAAACACAGCCATACATTGACCCGAACCGGGATGACCATGTAAACAAAGAATGGGATATCCTTCTCCTTGGATTTTAGTATTGAGTGGAATTGATGGCATTCGTTAAGATAGCAAGATTACAAGTAGGCAATGGTTTTTTTAGGCAAGATTGCAAGTAGGCAAGATTACAAGTAGGCAATAGAGAGATTTTGTAAAAAGATGACTCGCGACTGACTATAACTATATTTTAAACACTTTAGAATAGAGTGATTCTGTCTCAATGATCAGATTAGCTTTTGATTTGCAGCTTGTCGGCAATTGCAATTGCGATACGGCTTACGCCACGCTACGCGAACGCCAAATTATTCTAAAATAAGCTAATTTACAATAAATCTCATGAATGTAATTCCAGCAATTGATCTATTAGGTGGACGTTGTGTCCGACTGTATCAGGGAGACTATAATCAAGCACAGACTTTTAATGATGATCCGGTGGCGGTGGCGCTGGCATGGGTGAATCAAGGCGCAACTCGACTGCATTTAGTCGATCTTGATGGCGCAAAAACGGGTCAACCGACAAACCATCAAGTGATTGCAGATATTGTAAGGGCAGTTAATATTCCGGTGCAAGTCGGAGGCGGCTTGCGTAGCGAAGAAACCGTCGCAGCATTACTCGAATTAGGAGTTAACAGCGCCATTTTGGGGACTGTAGCCGTCGAAAATCCGCAATTGGTGGGGGAATTATGTCAAACGTTTCCACAGCAAATTATAGTGGGGATTGATGCGCGTGATGGTAAAGTCGCAACGCGGGGTTGGTTAGAAACCTCTGAAGTTTTAGCCACAGAATTAGCCGATCGAATGGCAAAACTGGGAGCAGCGGCGATCATTTATACTGATATTCATCGCGATGGCACATTGCAAGGGCCAAATAAGGATGCTTTACGAGAACTTGCAGCAGAAGTAGCTATTCCAGTCATTGCTTCTGGGGGTGTGAGTTCAATCCGAGATTTACTGGGTTTACTGGCTTTAGAACCTTTGGGAGTAACTGGGGTGATTGTGGGAAAAGCGATTTATACCGGAGATGTTAACTTAAAAGAAGCAATTCAAGCCGTCGGTCAAGGACGATTACAAGATATTCCGCCAGACTTTGGTAATTCTACTTTTGCCTAATTTGAAGTCGCAGAAATATTGTTATTTTATCCCCGATCAAAAGTCGGGGAAATTGTTAATTTAAAAAGTTATTTCCAGAACATAAATTGTGTGCCAAACTGTTGAAAACGTAGATCGCGATGTTCTGCTTTAAACTCATCTACGGCTTTCATGACTCCACTTTCCCACCAACCTTTTATCCCATAATCATCGCCACAGAGAAAGCCGCCGGGTTTAATTTTAGGGAAATATAATTGTAAATCTTGCTTGACAAATTCATACAAATGATTGCCATCAATATAAACCCAATCCAAAGATTCTGAATCAAATTGTTGAGCGGCTTCAACGGATAACTGTCTGAGAATTGTGACTTTTCCGGCTTCGATGTCTTTAGAAAAACGATCAACGACTTGTTGATATCTCTCGTCGAGTTCTACCTGTTCCTGTTGATTCTTAGAACCATATAATGAATTCCGATAACGGGGATCGGGTTCATATTTCCAGGGATCAATTAAAAAAATCTTGGCGGGTTTGACCAGCTTTAAAATATGAGCCGAAAAATCTCCTGTATGAACCCCAACTTCGACACCAATAGAACCAGGCGGCAGTAAAGATAACACTTTTAATCGACCTTTTAATTCTTTTGTTCCCAGCCAAGAGATGACCTTAAGGTTACTTTTTATGTCTTGTAAATCTAACATTTTTTCTGATTCAACTCACCCTTGTATAATTGATTGCATTACTACCAAAAGTTATATTAAATGGGACTGAATAATATCGCTACAGATATAACAATTGAATCGCCTAAAAATCAAAGTGAACTCATACAGATTTAAACACGAATGCTGTTCCCATACAGTTAAATTAAACTCTCCTCTAACTCAGCAATTTATATTGATACTATTGTGATCTCATTTGCGATCAATATAACCCATTGTGATAACGCTACATGAATACTAAATCTCTATTTTATATCAAGGCTGTGCTCTGAGTTACCAAAGTTATAATAAATTATCAAAAATTATCGGCTGTTTCATCAATAGACACCTTTTCGGCGATCATTCCCTATTTTATAAAATATAGATTCAAAATCTCCCTCAGCATTACTCTTTAAAATAACAATGATAAAAGTATCATACACCATTTGATGAGATTATTTTATATTCATCTTTCAGTCAACGCTAAACTCAAAAAAATTTGATAAATTTATCACTCCTTAAATCATAGTCATTGACCGACTGCGTCGGATATTGAGGGCGATAGGGAATAAGTGTAATATTTGTATGTAAATTAATCCTTCTTTCTGACGACCCAAGGGGATACAAGCCTCTTAATTCATTAATGGATAAATATAGACTCTTTCGAGATCAAATCCCCTTAATTTATTAATGGGGTTCCTTCTTACTCCTTCCTTCTTACTTCTTCCTTCCTTAAGTGAAATCATAAACTTGATCAGTAGCATTTGCCGGGTGATCTGGGTTGATAATATTTAGTCTGAGTCAGCCTCATGAGTTCAATTTCTCCAGGGTTGCATCAAATACTGTACCTAAGACTGAACTAAAATTATGAAGCAGTAGTCTATAAAATAGACAAACAATTCTACTGATGTGGGAATCATAAACCTCAGTAGAATAGGATAAAACTCAAGTTAACTTGGACTTTTCATACCCACTCATGAACCATTTTATCTTCTCTCGAAAATCTTATCGGCGATGGCTATATCCTCTAATCTCAATCTGCATCGCCAGTAGTATCTGGCTCACGTCTCTACCTGCAACACAGGCTCTTTCCCTGCCAGAATTGATTTTTCATGGAGTCCGTGTCTTACAGCTTTCTACCCTCTCAGATCGTCAGGAAGTTGCCATTGGCAAACAAATTAACGAGCAAATGGTGGGTAAAGAATTTAAATTGTATCGCAATTCTCGTATGACTCAATATATTAATGATATTGGTCAACGCTTAGCAAAAAATAGCGATCGCTCTGATATTCCCTACATTTTTCAAGTGGTTGATAACGATCAAGTTAATGCTTTTGCCACCATGGGAGGCTATGTTTATGTCAATACTGGGTTAATTTTAGCCGCAGATAATGAAGCTCAATTGGCCAGTGTGATCGCTCATGAAATTGCTCATATTTCAGCTCAACACGCCGTTAAACAAATGCGAGAAATGGCGATCGCTCAAGGTTTAGCATCTGCTGCTGGAGTCGATCAAAACTTAGCGGTTCGGATTGGGGTAGAATTAGCATTACGTCGTCCTCATAGCCGAGAAGCAGAGTATGAAGCCGATTTATTGGGAATGAAAAATATGGCATTCGCGGGTTACGCGCCTCAAGCAACAATTGACTTTTTAACGAAACTGATGGGTAAAGGTTCACCACCTACTTTCCTCAGTACTCACCCAGCCACTCGTGATCGAATTAGAACATTACAAGCATTACTAGATCCTCGCGTGGCGACTCGAGGAGAAGGCTTAAATAATGATGCTTATCGTCGATTAGTTCAACGATTAATGTCTTAAATTTTCTTGTTTAATGCGATTAAGCATAACCTCAAATTTTTAAACAGCAGAGCAGCACTTTTACCCGTGAAAACTGAAAAATATCAACCTTTAACTTTCTATTGCCTTAAATTATCATGCAATGAACTTAGCCAAAATATTAATTGTCGAAGATGAACTGATTCCCGCTACAAATATCGCTCGCAATCTGAAAAAACAAGGGTATATTGTCCTGTCATTAGTTAAATCTGGAGAAGCCGCTCTCGAAAAAATTACTCAAGAACAACCTGATTTAATCTTAATGGATATTCATCTTCAGGGTACAATCAGCGGGATTGAAGCCGCACAGGAAATCCTTAAACGCTATCAAATTCCTATCATTTATCTAACGGCTTATTCTGACCAAACCACTTTATATCAAGCACAACAAACTAACCCTGCCGGATATTTGATCAAACCGTTTAAGACTCAACAAATCTATGAGATGATTGAATCTGTTTTACAACAACAGTCTAATTTAGCCTCAGTGCAACCATTATATTCTACGAATATTAATTATAATGAATCGCTAACGACTGATTAATGCTTTCATCGCAAATTGAGGCAAAACTAGCATTCTTCGCCAGCGCCAGGGTTCTTGATAAAGGCGATAAAGCCATTCTAAATGATGTTCACAAAACCAATCCGGTGCACGTTTTTTATTGCCAGACCAAATATCAAAACTACCCCCAACTCCGATCCAAATAGCATTTGGACAAAGGAAACGATGGGTTTTAATCCAGAATTCTTGGCGAGGAACCCCTAAACCCACTAAAATAATTCGAGGTTGTAATTCTTGTAGAGAATGATGCAGTGTTTGAGTTTCTAACTCATCTAAATAACCATGATAGGCTAAAATATTTAAACTGGGAAACTGTTGTTTAAATTGATCTGCGGCTTGTTGAGAAATACCCGGTTTTCCACCATAGAAAATAATTGAATCAGATAAACCTTGAGTCCCAATTGTATTTAATAAAGACTGTGCGAGTTCAATTCCCGGACAACGACGAATGGGTTTTCCTTTGAGTTTAAAATAGAGAACAATTCCGGCACCATCAGGAATAACAAACTCAGCGTTATAAATGATATCAGCAAGTTCAGGATTTTTTTCTGCTTCCATCACCATTTCTGCATTAAGCGTCACCACATGGGTTGCTAAATCTTGATTAAACCGCGTGAATAACCCCTCTGTATAATTGGATTGTAAATCAACCGGAAATCCTAAAACAGGATACCGACTTTCAGGTTGAACAATTGAATTCATGTTGACTCCTTCCTCACACAATTGTTAACGATTCAAGTGTTCAGTGCAATGATATTATATAATAAGTTGGTTCGGGTTATTCAAAAAAGAAATAAAAAATGTTATTGCTTAGTTTTCAGTATAGGATATGACTTTAAAATTTATTGACTTATTTTCTGGCGCGGGGGGACTTTCCTGTGGACTCGAACAAGCAGGATTTCAATGTCTTTTAGCCATCGATCAAGATCGCTCTTCTCTCGAAACCTTAAGCATTAATCATCAAAATGCTAAAACAATATTAGGTAATATTCAAGATATTTCTACAGAAGATATTCAACAAAATATTAGCAATCAAACGGTTGATTTAATTTGTGGTGGGCCGCCTTGTCAAGGGTTTTCAACGATTGGTGTGAATGATAATACAGATCAACGTAACTTTTTATTCTCTGAATTTGTTCGAGTTGTAGCCGCTTTACTCCCTAATTTTATTATTATTGAAAATGTTACCGGATTATTATCTCGTAAAAATCAACTCACATTATCTTCTATTCTCAATTGTTTTACCGAATTGGGATATAAAATGGATGTTCGGGTTCTTTCGGCTCATCATTACGGTGTACCTCAAGCGAGAAGACGAACTATATTTTTAGGAAATCGTTTTAATATTCCGAATCTTTATCCCAAACAACAATTTCAAAATCCACTTAAAGAAAATAATAAATTACCTAACTGTAGAACAGTGAATTGGGCTTTTTCTAATTTAATTCATTGTCAGGCTAAAGTCTTAAATCATGATTTAAAAGCAGCTAAAATCCCGAATGAATTAGAACAAAAAAGAATACACTATATCCCCGAAGGAAAAGGGATTCGTTATGAAAAAGATCAGTTAGCTTATCTTCCCGAACACTTATGGTTTGATGTCGATTGGCAACAGATTCGAGAACAACGCTTTCGGGAAACAAAACTGAGGCGTTTAGATAAAAATACTTGTTCTCCTACTTTAAATACTAGCCGAACCACCTATTATCATCCTACAGAAGATCGTTATTTAACGGTTAGAGAAGCGGCAGCTATTCAATCTTTTCCGCCTGATTTTATATTCAAAGGTAGCTTAACTCAACAATGGCGACAAATTGGTAATGCTGTTCCGCCGTTACTAGCTAAGGCAATAGGCGAGGCAATTTTAAAACTTTACCAACAGAAAGATTATATGGAAAAAGTTGATTCTGACCTAGATATTGATAAAATTCGTTCTTATGCTTTCTCTTATAAAAGAAGCGTAACCCACCATTGATTTATACTAAAAAAAGATAGTAAAATAACCTGAGTAGGTAGGGTGCGTTACTAACGCACTACATTTTATCCTTAGTCTGTTATTAACTAAAAAAAAGATAGGTTAAAATCAACCAATCTGTAGGATGGGTAAAGGCAACGTAACCCACCCTGAATTTATAGGATAGATAGCAATTAGCTGCGTTGTTGACACACCTAAGCTGTAAAATAACTTTAACTGAGTTTCTGGGTTAAAATTATGACAGAGGAAGGTAAACTCCTAATTAGCCTCGCAATTATCCGAATTAGTATCGGGATTTTTTTCCTAGTTTGGTCAATTGAAAAAATTATTGCACCTGAACTAGCACAACGAGTTTTTAAAAACTTTTATTTCTCAGAAATTAGTCCTGGGGTTTCTGTGATAATTGGAATTATTCAAACTTTAATTATTTTAGCTTTTTTACTCGGATTATTTAAAACATTTTCTTATGGCGCACTGTTAGGGATGCACACTGTTTCTGTACTTTCTACCTATCAACAATTGTTAAATCCTTATCAACCCCCTAATCACTTGTTTTGGGCAGCCGTTCCGGCTTTAGGAGCGTTAATTGCTTTATTTATTCTCCGAAAAAATGACCGACTACTAACAATAAATTTAACCGCCTTTCAAAAATGAATATTTGATGATGAATAAATCTCTATTTTCTATCCTATCAATCTCCTTAGTTTGTGTTAATTTAAATACCCATAAAGTTAAAGCTCAAATTGTTCCAGACAATACATTAGGTTCAGAACGTTCTATTGTTAATCCAATTAATTCTCAAACTAATCAAATTGAAGGCGGTGCAATAAGGGGAAGTAATTTATTTCATAGTTTCCAAGAATTTAATATTCAAAATGGAACGAGTATTTATTTTACTAATCCTGTTGGAATTGAAAATATATTATCTCGTGTAACCGGAACAAATCCTAGTAATATTTTCGGAACATTAGGAGTATTAGGAGAAGCTAATCTCTTTTTAATTAATCCTAACGGCATTCTGTTCGGCCCTAACGCTCGTTTAGACCTGCGGGGGTCATTTTTCGCCTCAACTGCTGATAGTATCCGTCTGGGAGAAAATGGCGAATTTAGCGCCACTCAACCCAATAATAATACATTATTAACTGTTAATCCTTCGGCATTATTTATTAATCAGTTGGAGATAGGGAACAGGAATTTATCAAACTCTCTAGGGGAGAGGTCAATAGTTAATCAATCGACTGCTGATGGTGTGGGTTTGCAAGTTCAACCCGGACAAACATTAGGATTAATAGGTGGAAATATTATTATTGATGGCGGGATTTTAACCGCAGAACAAGGACAAATTGAAATTGGAAGTATTGGTAGTAATAGCACAGTCAAACTGAACTCAAACGCCATAGAATTTAATCTAGACTATTTAGATGTTACTAATTTTCAGGATATTTTATTGAGTAATAGTGCGTTATTTGATGTCAGTGGAAATGAAGGCGGAAGTGTTCAACTTCAGGGACAAAATATTAACTTAACTGAAGAATCTTTCATTCTGTCAAATACTTTAGGTAGCGGACAAGGCGGAACTGTAACTGTTAATTCTGAGAGTTTAATCCTTAGAGAGGGATCGCAAATTAGAGCCAATATTTTAGGAACAGGTAGCGGTACGGATATTAATATTAATGCACCGAGTATTGAAGTATCAGGAATTTCGGCAGATCAAACAGAGACTAGTGGTATTGTTAGTGATGTTACTCCTGGAAGTTCAGGGATAGGCGGTAATATAACCGTTAATACAGAACACTTAAAAGTCTTCGATGGCGGAGAATTAGGCGGTAGTGTTTTTGGCAGTGGTCAAGGCGGAAATATTACTGTTAATTCTGAAATTATTGAAGTATCTGGGGTGGGTTTACTTCAAATTGATAATCCTGATGAAGCTGTATTTCCTCAAATTTTAACCAGAGGAATTCCTAGTGGGATTTTAGCGTTAGTTCAACCGGATGCAACAGGTAATACGGGCAATGTCAATGTGAATACTGAGCAATTAACCATTAGAAATGGTGGACTAATTGGTACAATTAATTTAGGTTCCGGTCATGGGGGGAATCTCAATGTCACAGCCAATAATATTAATATCATTGATAATGCTGCGACAGGTTTTCCAGTCAGTGGTTTAATTACTTCAGTGATTAGTCCTTTGGCGACCGGAGACGGGGGAAATATTGATATTGAAACCGAACGTTTAAGTTTACAAAATGGGGCGCAGGTTCGGGCAGGAACATCGGGGGTAGGAAATAGTGGTGATATTACAATTCAAGCTTCTGATATTGAGATTATTGGTTCTTCTGAGAATGGTTTATTTTCCAGTAGTATTTTAGCCGATGTTGAAAATCTTGATAACCTTCTTCCGGGTGCAATTGGTAGTGGTAATGGTGGCAATATTTCAATTCAAACAGATCGTTTAATCTTGCAAGAAGGAGGACGAGTCAGTGCAGCAACCAACGGCAGTGGAGACGGGGGAAGTCTGAATATTAATGCCACTGAACGTATTGATGCTAGCGGAATTTCTGCAGATGGTGAATTTGTTAGTGGTTTATTTAATAGCTTAGGGGTTGGTAGTTCGGGTAATGGTGGCAATATTACGATTAATACCCCTTTATTAAGACTAACAGCAGGTGGAGGAGTGGGTTCCAACGTCTTTGCTTCTGGGGATGCAGGAGATATTACGATTAATGCCAACGTGATTGAAGCGATAGGCAGCGATGCAGCAGAAAGTGCTGATGCGGGGCAGCAACAACTTATAGTATCTCTGGGAGGTGAACTTCCAAGTATCATCACCACATTAGTCTTTCCGAGTGGCACTGGAAAAGGCGGTGATATTAACATTAATACTCAACAACTGACTTTACAAGAAGGTGCATCCATCACAACAGGAACCTTCGGTGCAGGTGATGGCGGTAACCTGAATCTTCAAGCTGACAATATCGCAGTCAGTGGCATTGCAACCACAGGTTTTCCTCGCAGTAATATATCGACCAGTGTTATTTCGGCTACAGCAACAGGAAAAGGAGGAGACTTAAATATCGAATCAGAACAAATCACAGTACGGGATGGGGGAAGTATTCAATCTGAGACATCCGGCAGCGGAGACAGTGGTAATGTCACTATCCAAGCTCACGATATTAACCTTTCGGGTCGTTCAGCAGATGGCATTTTTTCCAGCAATATTTCCACCAGTGTACAAGACTTATCTCAATTTATTCCCGGTGCGGTTGGGAGTGGTAATGCCGGGAATTTAACCATCGAAAGCGACCGTATTACTTTAACTAACGGTGCAGAAATATCTGCCAGTACATTCGGCAGTGGTGATGCAGGGAATATGTTGATTGATGCCACCGATATTGAAGTCAGAGGTACATCTAGCGGAGATAATTTATCCTCGACTATTGTAGGGGGGATTAAAGCTGATGTCATGCCCGGAGCAACAGGTAATGGTGGAAACTTAACCCTAAATACTGAACGTTTACTCTTACAAGATGGCGGACTTGTCAGTACCAATATGTTTGGTAACTCTCAAGGGGGAAGCTTGCAGGTGAATGCCAACGACATTGAGGCGGTGGGGGTTAATGACGGATCTCTCAGCGGGTTGAGTAGTATTGTGTTTGCCGGTTCAGGTGGCAACGCCGGGAATATTGTGATTAATACAGAGCGTCTGAGTCTGAGAGCGGGTGCTGAGGTGACAGCGGCAGTTTATGGCTCAGGTGAGGGCGGAAATATTGAAGTCAATGCGACCCATATAGAAGCGATTGGAATTGGGACAACAGGTAGTGCCAATGCTGAATTTTCTCAACTCCTCGAACTGCTACAAAGTACCGTTCCCAGTGGCATCTTATCAACCGTTATCCTCGGTGCAGAAGGTAGCGGGGGTGATGTCACAGTCAACGCAGAACAAATTACCCTTACAGATGGCGGACAAATTGCAACAGGAACATTTGGAGCAGGTAACAGTGGTGATGTCAATCTGCAAGTCACGGGTGAACTTAATATTAGTGGGATTTCAGAAACAGGCTTTCTCACCACTGGTGTTTTTACCTCGGTGATTGGTGGAAATACAACGGGCAATGGTGGCAATACCATCATTGAAGCAGGCAAGATTACTCTCAGCAATGGCGGACAAATTCGGGCAGGAACATCAGGAGTTGGCAACAGCGGTGATATCACAGTTCGTGCGCCGGACATTAACCTCACAGGTCGTTCTGCCGATAGCTTGGTTGCCAGTAGCATTCTGACCAATGTAGAAGATTTATCTCTGTTAATACCGGGTGCTGTTGGCAGTGGCAATGCTGGGAATTTAACCATAGATAGCGATCGCATTACTCTCACAGACGGTGCAGAAATCTCAGCCAGTACCTCCGGCAGTGGAGAGGCGGGTAATATCTCGATTACTGCTCCTGACATTCAACTCGATAATAGTTTAATCAGTGTGAATAACAGTGCCGATACCATGGGAAGAGTCGGTGGTATTACAGTCGATACTCAAACCATTACCCTAACCAATTCTGCCATTGAAACCGTAACCCTCGGACAAGGAGATGCCGGAAATATTAGGGTGAATGCCACTGATATAGCAGCCAGCGGTATCGCCAACGACCCGGTTTTTCCCACAGACCCAGAAAACTATCAATTTATTGCAGGTATTCGCAGTATTGTCGGAACAGCAGCCACAGGGAAAAGTGGAGATATTACCGTTAATACCCAACAGTTAACCCTGTCGAATGGGGGAGTTGTTGCTAGCGTCGTCCGGGGTGCAGGAGATGGCGGAGATGTTAACGTGAATGCTGAGAATATTGACATTCGTCAAACTGTTACGGCAACGACTCAAGATCCTCTACTATCAGCATTTATATCTGCTTTTGGCGACCAATTCAACTCAGGGTTATCTACAACAGTTTTTCCAGGCGGCAGTGGAGATGGGGGAAATCTGAATATTAATGCTTCCAGCATCAGCTTACAAGAAAGTGGAATTATCGGAGCCGGAACATTTGGGTCGGGTGATAGTGGTGATATCACTGTAACTGCGTCTGAGATTGAATTGACGGGCAAAAATAATCTATTTCCCTTCCCAAGTATTCTGTTTACCTCCGCTTTTTTTGGCGCAAGCGGCCAAGGAGGAGATATCTTCATTGACACTGACCGTCTTTCCCTACGAGACGGGGGACAAATTCGGGCCGGAACTTCAGGACTCGGAGATAGTGGAAATGTGGCTATCATTGCGCCCGAGATTGAATTAACCGGTCGATCTAGCGATCAATCCTTTCCCAGCGGTATCCTGACAAATGTAGATGATTTTAGCCTTTTATTTCCCGATGCAGTGGGCCGGGGAAATGGGGGTAATCTGTATGTTGAAAGCGATCGCATTACCCTAACCAATGGCGGCGAAATTACAGCCAGTACGTTCGGTAGTGGGGATGCTGGGAATATCTTCGTTAACGCTAGAGAAATTACTGCCAGTGGCGCAATTCAACTCGGTGACTTTGTTGTGCCAACGGGTTTACGGGTGGATGTATTACCCAATTCAACAGGCAATGGTGGCAATTTAACCGTGAATACAGATCGCTTAACCTTGCGAGATGGCGGACAGTTAAGTACAAATATATTCAGTTCTTCTGAAACAACTCAATCGGGTAACTTAACCGTTAATGCCAGAGAGATTATTGCAACAGGAATCTCCATTAACAGTTCTAGTGGTTTAATTACCAATGTTCAGAATGGCGCTGCAGGAAGGGCGGGAACCTTGCAAGTGAATGCAGAACGGATTAGCTTGCAAGAGGGTGCAGCAATTAGTTCATTGGTTGTGGGAACAGGTGTAGGGGGAAATGTTGAAGTCAATGCGACTGTTATTGAAGCAGTGGGTGTAGGTGTTGCAGAAGCCACCAACTCGGTAGAACAGCAAATCCTGTTATTTTTTAACGGTACATTTCCCAGCGGTATTTTAACAACAGTATTACCCACTGCAACAGGTCAGGGAGGAAATCTCTCCGTTAATGCCGATCAGATTACCTTGAGAGAGGGCGCACAATTAGGTTCAGGGACGTTTGGAGTGGGTAACAGTGGTGATGTCAGGGTTCAAGCCAATGACATTAACGTCAGTGGTCTGTCAGCCACTGGTTTTCCCCCCAGCAGTATTCAGACTTCCGTATTGGGTGGTGATGCCAGTGGTGATGGAGGTAATGCAATCATTGAAGCCCAACGCATTAACCTCAGCGATGGCGGACAAATTCGTTCAGGAACATCCGGTTCCGGTAATAGTGGTAATTTAACTATAATTGCCCCAGAGATTAACTTAAGCGGCACTTCCTTTGACGGTCGTTTTCCCAGTAGTATTTTAACGGAAGTTGAAGATTTTAGTGATATTCCAGCCGAATCAATTGGTAGTGGCGATGGTGGTAATTTAACGATTAACAGCGACCGTATTTCAGTCACAGATAACGCGGCGATTACCACCAGTAGTTTTGGAGAAGGTGCAGCAGGTTCGATGGCAATTAATGCTGATGTGGTTCAACTCAATGACGGAATTATTAGCGCCGAAACCGCAACCGGAGCAGAAGGAAATATTACCCTCAATACTCAACAACTGCGATTAAATAATAATAGCTTAATTACCACTAATGCCATGACAGAAGCAACCGGAGGGAATATTAATATTGACACAGAAATCGCCACTTTAGCAGAAAACAGTCAAATTAGCGCCAATGCCGTTCAAGGTCAAGGGGGAAATATTGAACTGAATGCGGAGGTATTATTTAGCGACAATAACAGTCAAATTACCGCAAGTTCTGCTTTTGGAATTGATGGAGATATTGAACTCAATACGTTTAATGATTTTACCCAAGCTGTTATCATCCTTTCCAGTGAAATTATTGATATTAGTACATTAATTAGCCAAGATTTATGTCAACCCACTGCTACAGATCTTGCTGAGGGCAGTTCTCTTGTCATCAGTGGACGCGGTGGCTTACCTCCTAGTCCTGTTGAACCCTTAACCCCATTACAGGGTATCGTGGAGTGGCAACAATTACCCCAACAGGAAGACAATATTCAGCAACAAACTCAGCCCGTTTCTATTACTGAAGCCGAGTCTAAAGTCGTCATCCGATATCCCACTCAACAACAGCGAACCATTCGTCAGGCGCAAGGTTGGGTTAGAACAGCCACAGGTGAAATTATTTTAACAGAAACTCCACCCACTGTTACGCCACAAGGTGTTGCTTTATCTCATCCAGACTGTCAGAAGTCAGCATTTAGGAGGTAGAGACGTTACATGTAACGTCTGTACACCGAGTCAGGAGACTGGGAGACTGGGAGAGTTGGAGATAAGGAGAGTTGGAGATAAGGAGAGTTGGAGAACTAACAACTAACAACTAATAACTAAAAACTAACAACTAACAACTAACAACTAATAACTAACAACTAATAAATTACAATTTTCGCACAGCTTGATGAACACTCATACCAATTTCTAAGGCTTCGTTTAATAGTTGTCCGTATTCATTTCCTTGATTAGTTACATCCAGTGCCATTAATGTTGTCAGATGTTGTTCTAAACGAGCAAATAGTTCATAACGTTGAGTCATAAAATCTTGGTTTTCTCGAAAAATTAGTTCTGTTTTAAAAGCACAGATTAAACTCTCGCGAGTCACGTTAAGGGCATTGATAACAGCTTCTCGGTTAATTACGGTATTGTGTAAATTTCCCGCTGCCACTAATTGATCGAGAATCTCAACCGCTTTTAAAACTTCATGATACTTTTGAACTTCTTCTAATAGTTTAATCAGAGGAATAAATGGCTTAATTTTCAATTTCAAAATTAGATTAATTCCTACTGTGAGTGTGAAAGATAAAACCGTAGAAATTTGCAGAAGATAAAATAACGTTTGGGCTGAACTGGGGGAAAGTTGGGCTTGATTAATTATAATGATGGAAATAGGAATTGATAAAATGAACGTTAACAGGAAAATTACTAATTCTGTAAAAAATAGGGAAAAGAGCTGTTGTTTATTCTGCTTTATTTTTCCAGTAACAATTCCCTGAATTAGACGATTCTGACACAGATAACCCATCAAACTATCTGATAAACAAATCCCTGTTAACTCTTTGAGTTCATTGTCAGAAAATTTCAGCCCATTTAAATCAGATTTCATGTTTATTGAAATAGAGAAGAAATAGACTGTATGATATTAAGATAAAAATTGCTCTCCTGTTCTCGAAACAGTTGAAACGGTTGTCCAGGCGCACCAAAAAACGGACGTAATGTCCAACTGAGTTGAGTCCCCACCAAACCATAGAGAATTAACCAAAACCTGAGGATATTTAACCGTAGTTTACGTCCTTCTTCATCTTTTTCTGTCATGTATATCATGCCTTCATAGAAAAATTTAATTCCCAAAATACCTGTTAAGCCCAGAATAGCCACATTTAAGAGTATAAAAAATTGATAATCTTGCGTACTTAACATGAAAAATAATGTGACTGGCGCAAATCCTAGCAACAGTACGCTAATTTCTGCCATCGCCGTCATTAATAGGGTGAGATATTGCTCAAAGGTTTGTTTTGAGCCAAACATAATATTAAAAAAATAAAGCGTTGGGAAACAAATAATCAGTGTGAGTAAATAAAGCGCGGGTAATTTTATCGCTGAAAATAATCCCTGTAAAATACCGCTAGAACAGCCAATAATTAAACCATAAATCGCAAAGAAAATAGAACTGGCAACGAATAAACCCAACAGCTTAATTTGTAAGCGATTTCCTTGACGAATATCTTCTAAAAATTGCTGACGTTCTCTCAATAACGTCATCACGGTTGCAAAAGGTTTCATGATTTTTCTCAATTAAAGAAGTATAGAAAAGTAGTCAGTCGTCACCCCCGCAACTGTAGGGGCGCATTGCATGCGCCCCTGATCGGCCATCTCTTTGACAACCACAACAGCCTCACCTTGATTTCCGGTAAAAAAATTGATTATGATAAAAGTGTGAAGAAATATTAAACTCATCCATGTCAAAGGTGACTCAACCCCGTGTAATTGTAATTGGCGCAGGTATTGGTGGACTGACAACCGCAGCGCTACTGGCCCGAAAAGGATATTCAGTCAAAATGTTTGATCAAGCTATTGTGCCGGGGGGTTGCGCCTCAACCTTCAAACGGCGAGGGTTTACCTTTGATGTGGGGGCCACTCAGGTAGCCGGGTTAGAACCGGGGGGAATTCACCACCGAATTTTCTCAGAATTAGACATAGAATTACCAGAGGCAACCCCTTGTGATCCTTCTTGTGCGGTATTCTTACCCAATGAAACCGAACCCATTAATGTTTGGCGAGACCCGCAAAAATGGCAACAGGAAAGACAGCGACAGTTTCCGGGGAGTGAGTCGTTTTGGGGGTTAATGTCAACCCTGTTTCAGGCTTCCTGGCGGTTTCAATCTCGCGATCCGGTACTGCCTCCCCGCAATATATGGGATCTGTGGCAACTGACAAAGGCTGTACGTCCCGATACCCTGGTGACATTACCCTTTACCTTTACTACAGTTGCCCAAGCCCTGAGAGGCTATCAACTGGGGGATAATAAACGCTTAAAAACCTTCTTAGATTTACAATTAAAACTGTATTCTCAGGTGGATACGGAAGAAACGGCTTTACTGTATGCCGCCACAGCATTAGGGGTGTCTCAGGAACCTCAAGGACTATTTCATCTTCTAGGAAGTATGCAGGTATTAAGCGATCGCCTAGTGGAGGCATTTAAACGCGATGACGGTCAATTATTCATGGGACATACCGTAGAAGCAGTCGAAACCCAGAATAATAAAGCGGTTGCGGTTCAGATCCGAAATCAAAAAACAGGGGAAACGTGGCGAGAAGCGGCAGATATTGTAGTTGCCAATGTCACAGTTCAGAATATCGTTAAATTATTAGATACAGAAACTCAGAATTCTGTGTCTGCTTTTATGCGGCAAAATTATAAACGTCGTATTGATAAGCTTCCCCCATCATCCGGGGCATTTGTCATCTATCTCGGGGTAGATCAAGCGGCTATTCCCGAAGGATGCCCACCTCATTTACAGTTTTTGTATGACTACAACAAACCCATTGGGGAAAACAATTCCTTGTTTGTCTCTGTCAGTCATCCCGGAGACGGACGCGCGCCGGAGGGTAAAGCCACAATTACAGCCTCCAGTTTTACCGATACTGCGGGGTGGTGGAATTGTACAGATTATGAGGCATTAAAACAACAATATACCACAGAGGCGATCGCCCGATTGAGTTCATATTTTCATCTCACCCCAGAAACCATCATTCATACAGAAGCCGCCACACCTCGGACTTTTGCTCATTATACCGCTCGCGATCAAGGGGAAGTGGGAGGACTAGGTCAACGGGTTTCTACGTTTGGGCCCTTTGGATTTGCCAATCGTACCCCCATACAGCAATTATGGTTAGTGGGAGATTGTACCCATCCCGGAGAAGGCACAGCAGGTGTTTCCTATTCAGCATTAACAGTCGTTAGACAAATTGAAGCCAGCTTTGCAGAAAAATAAAGATTTAATTGATATGATTCCCTGATTAAATATACTTAAATTAAGCTTCAACATAAAAAACTACAGAATAATAGCTGCTAACTGCTAGTTATTTTAAGTCAACGTATTATAGTTTACTCAAGTGACATCACATTTATTAATCGGGATTTCGATGATAAATTCTGTTCCTTCTTTTGGTGTAGAGATACATCTAAGAGTTCCTTTATGTTTACTCACAATAATAGAATAACTCACAGATAAACCCAGTCCTGTACCTGATCCTACTGGCTTAGTTGTAAAAAATGGATCAAATACTTTAGAACAGATCGTTTCCGTCATACCCATCCCATTATCCGCAATTGAAATCCTAACTTTTTTATTGTCTAATAACTCTGTTTGGATATGAATACTCGGCAAATCAGTATTATCAATCTCTTTTGCTTGTTTCTCTTGTATAGCGTCAATTGCATTAGATAAAATATTCATAAAGACTTGATTCAACTGTCCAGGGTAACACTCGGTTTCCGGCAATGAAGCGTACTGTTTAGTAACATTAATTAAACGATTTTCAGAACCGTCAAGACGATGATTTAAAATTTGCAGTGTAGTGTTAATTCCCTGATGAATATTAACACACTTAAGTTCAGCTTCATCTAAGCGGGAGAAGTTTCTTAAATCAGCTACAATATCTCGAATTCGATTAGTACCGACTTGCATAGATTGAATCAGTTTAGGTAGATCTTCTTCAATAAACTCTAAATCAATTTCTTCATAGTGAGTTTGTAGTTCGTCATCAAGATTAGAGGCGTTTTCCTGATAAAAAGACAATAAACTAAATAAATCATTGCAGTATTCTTCACAATAACTCAAGTTTCCATGAATAAAGTTAACCGGGTTATTAATTTCATGAGCAATACCTGCTACCATTTTTTCTAAAGAGGACATTTTTTCTGTTTGAATCAGTTGTGCTTGCGTCGCTTTTAATTGTTTCATTGTTTGTTCTAATTTTATTGTTTGTTCTTCTAATGAGCGATTTTTATCTTGTAAAGCAAATGTCCGCTCTTTTACCTTCTCTTCTAGACTTTGGTTAGATTCTTCTAGTTGTTGCTTGGCAAGTTTTAAAGAATGAGTAGTTTGTTCTAAATCTGAATATAATAATGCCTTTTTTAAAGAAACTCCAATTTGAGTCGATAGAAAATTTAAAATCTCTAGCCGTTGCTGAGTAAATACATGAGTTGCTAGATTATTTTCTAAATAAATCAGACCCAGCAATTTACCTTTGTTGATAATAGGCATACACAAAATAGATTTTGATTTATTTTTTAAAATATATATATCATTCGTAAACATCCCTTGATAATCCGCCTCATCTAAAACAATGGTAGAAAGCGTTCTACAAACATAATTAATCAGAGATAAAGGGACTCTATTACTATTAATTTTTATAGGAGATGAATATTTTTTTAATGCAATATCTTCTTGTTGCAAACGTCCAGTCGCTTTAATCGCGAGTTGATGATCTTCTTCTAAAATGAGGTGACCTTGAATCGCTCCTGTATTTTTCATCACAATCTTAAGAATATTAGCGAGTAGCTGATCTAAAATAATTTCTTCAGAAAATACTAATGCGGCTTGATTAACAGTAGATAAATCTAACAGCTCTCCAATTTTTCCTGTGGTCGTTGAGACAGATGTTTTAAGATCTTTAGCCTCAGTTTTTATCGGCTCATAAGATATCATTTCAGAAAACAATTCAGCATAGCGTGTTTTTAACTCTTCAGCTTTAGCTTGAGCTCCCCAATGAATATATCCATAGTATGATTCAGATAAATAAGTTCGTGCAGTTCTTGCTCGTTTTAGCACCATGTAAAAATCAGTGGCTCGCTCCGCAGCGATAGCCGCTTCTTGGATATAACCTTGTTCTTTAGCACCATCAATGGCACGATCATAATACTCCATTGACTCTACTAAATTTCCTGTAATTCTAGCTTTTTCAGCTTCGACTAAATCATACTTATGTTGATAATTCATGGGAGCATAACTCGCCCATTTTCTCATTTTCTCTTGATTGTTATTTACCTGTGCAATATATTGTTTTACTAGAGATTGATCTTGAGATTTATCCTGATGACAAACTGCCAATAAACTCAAAGAATAGTAAAAATTGTGGGTTGCAATTACATTCCATCCAGCAACAGCATTAGTATATTGAGCTGCTATATTGGCTATTTCCATAGCTTGCTGATATTCCTGATATAAATACAGCAGAATCGTTTTGACGAGATAGACAAGAAATAGTAGAGTTTGATTATTTTCTGTTTGTAAAATAGGTAGCATTTTCTCTTCATCAAATGCTGAACCTGTTAGCTTAGTCCTTTGTTGAGAATAACCGGATAAGTTAAAGGTTAATTGTCTTAAAACATGAATTGATGTGAGGGGATATTCTTGTTTCAGCTTAGTCAATAAATCCATATAATCTGATTGCTGTTTTTCTAGAGAGTCTAGAGGTATACCCAGTAAAAATTGACTATAGCAATCATTCATCACACAATAACCAACATAATCTAATTTTCCATGTTCTAAACCACTTTGAATAGCTTGCTGCAAAGGCTTAATTGAGTACTTAAGATGAACTTTCCAGGAACTAATAAAACCATAAACTATGTCATAGACTTCACATTTAAATTCCGAAGCATTATACTGTTCTAATAATTTTAGGGCAATTTGACCGCATTGATATCCCCGTTCAATTTCCTCAATTCCATTACAAAGAAGCAAGCCATACATAGCATAAATCGGTGCTGCTATGGCTGAATGACCATACTGGAGGCAGAAATTCATCTCTGTTAAAATAATCGAAGCAGAAAGTTCAGGTTTTCCATTAAAAGCTGCCGTCCAAATCACCTTCAGTAGTCGTAGCGTTGCTAAATGATAGGGATCGATCATTTCCGGCATTTCTTCTAAGTCTTCTAGGGAGGGTAAATCAAAAACTTCATGATTTTGATCTAAACTTACACCGAGAAGTTCAAGGGCTTCCATCCCGGTTTCAATGGAGCGTAAAATTTGCTGCCCCGCCATATCACACTGAATTTTCAGCTCATATATTTTAACTTTATCCAGTGAATTTGTAGCATGGTTTAAGCTAATATCAGCTAACTTTTCTGAGCGCTCAAAATCCGTAGTCAGATAAGCAACTTCTGTGGCTTCTTTATAAATATCGAAGGTTAAATCATACTGATCTAGCCAACTTGATTCTGATAGCAGTTCAAGAGTGATATTCAAATATTCAGCGCTGGCTTGATAAGCGGTGGCAGCCTTTGCTTTCTCTGCCGCTGTTAAATTAAGTTCAAGCAATTGATCTTGTTCTTGCTGCTGCAATAATTCTCGCCCAATGTTAAGCTGATTAACAATATCAAAAATAGAGTTTTCTTGACTCGATAAATCACTTTTCTGTAACAACAGTTGACCAATTGTTAAATGAGTTATTTTTTTCTGATTTTCTGGAATTAGAGAATAAGCTGCTTGCTGAACTCGGTCATGTAAAAACTGATAGGAAATTTCTGTTGCATCACACTCAACTGAGTCGAGTAACGGCATTTTATAAGCACTATTAAGCGGAATAACTAATCCAGCTTTCAAGGCTTCCCATAACTGTTTTGCTGTATTAGCCGGAGAGTCTTGATTGATAATTGCCAGGGTATCTAAATTAAATGTGTGACCAATACAAGCCGCTAATTTTAGTATATTAATACTTGGATTAGAAAGTTCTTGGATATTTCGGGAAATTAATTCAACAATATTACAGTCTACAATATCAACGAATTTAATTTGATCAATATCCCATAACCATTGATTAGTCTTTAAGTCAAAATAAATAAGCTGTTCTTTGTAAAGTGTTTTGAGCAGTTGAGTGATAAAAAATGGATTGCCTTGGGTTTGATGATAAATTAGCTCAGCTAATTCCTGTAAATGATCTAATTTTTTTAGGGTATCTGATAACAGTTGTGTCAGGCTACTAAACGTTAAAGGTTGTAAATAGATTGAATGAATACTAATTCCTGATTGTTGCATCTCTGCCAACATTTTAGTCAAGGAATGAGTGGGATAAACCTCATTATCTCGATAGGCTCCAATCATCAATAAATATTGACTTTCAGGATGATTCAGTAACGCTTGAATCAACTTGAATGAGGCTGAATCAGCCCATTGTAAGTCATCTAAAAATATTACCAGCGGATGTAACTTACTACAAAAAACATGAATAAACTTTTGGAAGACTTGGTTAAAACGGTTTTGAGATTCTGTTGTACTTAATTGAGGAACTGGGGGTTGAGAACCCATAATAAATTCAACCTCTGGAATCAGATCAATAATCACTTGACCATTACTTCCTAGAGCATTTAAAAGTTTATTCTTCCAAGCTAAAATTTGTTGTGTATCTTCTGTTAATAATTGATGTATTAGCTCTTGAAAGGCTTGAATTAAGGCAATATAGGGAATATTACGCTGAAGTTGATCAAATTTACCCGAAATAAAACGACCCCGTTGACGCACTAAGGGTTGATGAATTTCTTGAATTAAGCTTGTTTTACCAATCCCTGAGTAACCGGAGACTAGAAAGAGTTCGCTCTTGTCGCTACAAACTCGTTGAAAAGCATCCATTAAACTGGTAATTTCTGCCTCACGACCATAGAGTTTTTGAGGAATCATTAACTGGGTTGATAGATCTCGCTGACCCAGAGTAAATTGTTTAATTTTATGGGTTGATTTCAACTGATTGAGACAGAATTCTAAATCATATTTTAAACCCTCAGCGGTTTGATATCGCTCTTCAGCTCGTTTTGCCATCAGCTTCATCAAAATATCAGAAATAGCTTCAGGAATCTCTGGATTTAAAATAGTTGGTGATACCGGTTTTTTAGCAATATGGCAGTAAATTAATTCAACAGGATCTATTGTAGTAAATGGTAATTGACCCGTTAGCATTTCATAAAAGGTGACTCCTAATGAATAAAAATCACTGCGATAATCCACTAAGCGGTTCATTCTTCCCGTTTGTTCTGGAGAAAGATAAAGAAGTGTACCTTCTAACGAATCGGGTTGAATTTCAGCTTGAGTATTTCGAGACAACTGTTCTGCAATACTAAAATCAGTAATTTTAATCTCAAAGCTTTGGGGATGGATAATAATATTTTTAGGATTAATATCTTTATGAATAATTTGATGGTTGTGGAGATCAGCGAGAATATCAGCTAGCCGAATTCCTAATAATAGAAATTGCTCAACTTCAAGAGGACGCTCAGCCAGAAATTGCTCGAGAGAAATTCCCCCAGAATCCGGTAAGATTAAAGCTAAACCATTATGATAACTCTCTAGTCCTAAAGGTTTAACAACACCTTTAAATTGAAGTGAGCTTGAGATTTCATACTCATGTTTTAGTTTAGTAATTTCTTCTAATGTGGGATATTGAGTTCTGAGGAGTTTAATAATGACATTCGTATTATCCGCTTGTCGAATGCCTCGATATACAACTATTTTTTCATTGATGCTAACTTTTTCGAGTAAATTATAACCGAATAACTGAGTGTTCATTTGGGTTTGGCGATGAGAATTAATAGCTACTGTTAATAGAATCTGGAGTGGCGATAACCGAAAGGCTTATTCCCACGGTAAGTCCATAAAACAGAAACGACAACCGTCTCTATACGGACATATAAAGAAAACAAAAATACTTTTTATATGTTTTTTTATCAGTGAAATTACACAAATCAGCAGAAACGATATCTTAATTCAGGGCTAATCTAGCAGTTCTCAATTCAATACAAATATGTTATATTTTCAAATCATAATTAATCGGCAATCGAATATCGGGAATAGGGCTGAGGGAGCGATGCTGTATATAGCGATGTATGATTTTGAAAGAATTTTTATTTAATAATTGATTGTGTTAATATCACCCTCTTCAATTGATCATTATATTATTTTTTTATACAACAAAAATATTGGCGTTTAATTATTGCTTATCATACAAATATTTTTAATTGATATAATCTTTATTGTATCAGCTTAAAATAAATTTAATATATTTTGTATTCAGGATGACAGAAAGAAAATCAATAAGTTATTATAAATTTTTTTCCATACCTCTATCTATTTTTTATTCAAATTATTAGTAGCTGTCTAGATAGATTATTTAAGCCTGTTTAAGCTTAAAAAATAAATGATTGAAGTCTTTTTCATCAGGGGGTTTCAGCATTCAAAGGTAATACCCTTTGAAACAATATAGGTGAAAGTTATCAGTGAAAAACAGAAAGAATATAATTATTTTCGTTATATTTTTATTGATAAATATGAAGTAAGAAATAAAATTATTAATTCGCCTATTTTTTAATTGATTTTTTTGAAGTAAGCCTTTATATGTATAAAAAGTTAGATAATTTTACTTGCTTTTTTTTGCGAGGTTTATAACAATGAATATTCGTCAGGGTGCATCAATTCCTCGATTATTTGAGGAGCAAGTTTTGCGTTCATCTGATGACATTGCCGTGAGTTTTGAAGCGGATCAATTGACCTATTCAGAATTGAATCAGAAAGCGAATCAACTGGCTCACTATCTGCAAGCTTTAGGCATTCAACCCCAGACGCGGATTGGAATCTGTGTGCCGCGATCGCTCAATATGTTGATTGGGTTACTAGCTATCCTCAAAGCGGGTTGTGCTTATGTTCCCCTCGATCCAAGCCATCCTGTAGAACGAACTCGCCTAATCTTAGAAGATGCAGAAGTTTCGTTGTTATTGACTCAACATCATCTAATTGATTCACTTCCATCTAGTCAAACCCAACTGATTTGTCTCGATGCTGATGCTGCCAAGATTGCCCAGTATAGCGAAGAAAACTTGGGACTCGCGATCGCAGATGACGATATTGCTTATATTATCTATACCTCGGGTTCAACCGGGACACCTAAAGGGGTACAAATTGCTCATAAAACAGTTGTTAATCTGTTAACGTCTATCCGTACTACACCGGGATTGAATGCTAAGGATAGACTGGTTTCAGTGACAACGATTTGTTTTGATACATCTGTATGTGACAATTTCTTACCCCTCATTGTCGGTGCGAGTGTTGTAATTGCTGCTGATGAAGTTGCTAAAGATGCAGTGCAGCTTGCCAATTTACTACTCACTTCAGGTGCTACTGTGATGCAAGCAACCCCAGCGACTTGGCAAATGCTACAGCAATCTGGGTGGCAGGGAAATCCTCAATTAAATATTTGGTCAACCGGTGAAGCACTACCGCGAAAACTAGCCAATTGCTTGCTTTCTCGAGGTGCATCTGTTTGGAACCTTTACGGGCCGACTGAAGCGACGATTTGGACAACGATTGCTGAAGTTGAACCGGGGAATGACTCTATACCCATTGGTCGTGCTATTCTCAACGCAGAGATTTATGTCTTAGATGAGCAGTTAAATCCTGTTGCTGATGGAGTTGCCGGAGAACTATATATTGGCGGCGTTGGTTTAGCTGTGGGTTATCTCAATCGTCCTCAACTCAACGCTGAACGGTTTATTACCAATCCGTTTGATTTATCAGGTCAAACCCGGTTATATAAAACGGGTGATTTAGTTAAGTTTCGAGCTGATGGTAATTTAGACTATTTGGGACGGATCGATCATCAAGTTAAAATTCGGGGTTTTCGGATTGAATTAGGCGAAATTGAAGCTGTTATTAACCAGTTTGAAACAGTGCAGGATACGGTGGTGGTTGCCCGTGAAGATCGTCCGGGAGACAAGCGATTAGTTGCTTATCTCATTCCCTCCTCCCAGAAATCGCAATATCCCACCCCAACGGAGTTACGAGATGGACTGACTCAACAACTCCCTGATTATATGATTCCAGCTTATTTTATGTTTCTGGAAGCTTTTCCTCTCAATTCCAACGGTAAAATTGACCGCAAAGCTTTACCCGCCCCAGATTATAGCCGATCTGAGCTGGAACAGAATTTTGTTGCGCCGCAGACCGTTCTCGAACAACAAATTACTACAATTTGGAGTGAACTATTAGACGTTCATCCCTTAGGCATTGACGATAATTTCTTTGAATTAGGGGGAAATTCGTTGTTAGCCGCAAGAGCGATCGCCATGATGCAGGATACACTCAAAGTAGAAATTCCTGTACGATATTTGTTTGAATTTCCCACTATTGCTCAACTGGCTCAACGCTTAGATCCTCAGAATATTGCAGCAGCAGACTCAGCCACCACAAACTTAAAAGCGGACGCAGTTTTACCCTTAGACATTCAACCTCAAGGGATTGTTAAGCCGCAACAAATTAGTCAGCCGAACCATATTTTATTAACGGGTACAACTGGATTTTTAGGCGCGTTTTTACTGGATGAATTGCTCCGAAACACCTCAGCTACTCTCTATTGTTTGGTGCGCTCGGCTGATGCAGGGCAGGGGATGAAAAAGCTGCAAAAAAACCTCGAAAAATATCAGTTATGGAATTCTGAATTTCGCCATCGGATTGTTGCCATTGCAGGAGATTTAGAGAAACCATTACTCGGACTGACTTTTGCCCAGTTTAATCAGCTTGCTGCCCAAATTGATGTAATTTATCATAGTGGCGCTCAAGTCAACTTTGCCAAACCCTATTCTGTAATTAAAGCAGCCAACGTATTAGGGACTCAAGAGATCATCAAATTGGCAATTAAAACTCAGATAAAACCGCTGCATTATATTTCAACTGCAGGAATTTTTGGGCCAGTGAGCTACTTTGAAAACCGTCCAATTCTGTTTGAAAATGAGGACATTGATAATTATGAAGAGTATGTTGGTTTTGACTTAGGCTACTCTCAAAGTAAATGGGTCGCTGAACAACTGATTAAACAGGCACAATCTCGCGGTTTACCGATTACTATTATGCGGCCTGGATTTATGTTAGGACATCCAGAAACCGGGGTAACCAATACCACAGATTTTTGGTCACGCTTCATTAAAGGTTGTCTACAGATGGGTTATTTTCCGGAGTTAGTCAACCAAAGACAGGAGTTTATTCCGATTAATTATGTGTCTCAAGCTATTGTTCATTTGTCGATGCAAACTAACTCTATTGGTAAGGTTTTCCATCTGACTCCTCCAGAAAACAACTCCACCACTATTGAGTTATTTGAATTAATCCGAAGTAATGGTTATCCCTTACAACCTTTACCTTATTCTCAGTGGAAAAATATTCTGTTACAACAGACTAAACAGTTTCCCAATCATGCTTTATTACCCCTGTTACCGATGTTGACTGAGAAAGTTTATGACGGTTTAACCATCATGGAAATCTATCAAAATAATCCAGAGTATGACTGTCAAAATACTCTAGCGGGGTTACAAGGAACAACGATTCAATGTCCAATCATTGATCGCAAATTAATGGAGACTTATCTATCCTACTTTATTCAAAGTGGTTTTATTGAAGGGTTGATTCCTAATAAGGTTGGCTAAACTCTAGATACATCAGCCTAATTAGTGATAAACCCGTTCACTTTGAATCAGTTAAATCTAGAATATTACGATTACTCTCTTTGATTACTTTGGAGATTAACTGTAGTTTTACTCAGTTATTCCAAGCTAATGAAAGAGATATTTTTATGAATAGAAACTGAAAAATAAAAAAGAACCTGATTTACAGAGAGTTTAAAGAAATATTGAGTAATTGATCTCACTATAAGATTAAAGCAATATACTTTCTGTAGCAATATGCGATAAACTATGAGGTGCGCTAACTAACTTAATGGGCTTGAGCGATATCCAGTGTGTTCTAATTTAATTAAAGTTATGAAAAAGAATGATTTTAAAACTCAGTTTGTCTCAAAAAATTAATATTTTTTTGATTAGTATTCTATCTATTTTAATTTTTCATCCTCGTCAAAGTATTTCCCAATCCATTATTCCAGCTCAGGATAATATTCAAACCACTGTAAATTCTCCAGATAATCATCAATTTAATATTCAAGGCGGACAACGTTCTGGTGTTAATTTATTTCATAGTTTTGAACGGTTTGGGTTAAATAATGGGCAAACTGCCAATTTTATTTCTCAACCGGATATCCAGAATATTATAGGGCGAATTAATGGTGGAGAGGCTTCCATTATTAATGGTTTAATACAAGTTTCTGGAGGACTATCTAATTTATATTTAATTAATCCTGCCGGGATTATTTTAGGCGAAAATGCACAATTAAATATTCCTGCTTCTGTGATTATTACTACTGCAAATAGTCTTGAATTTGGGAATAATCAGTGGTTTAATATTACGGGTGAACCTAATTTATCGAGTTTAATGGGATCGCCAATGGGATTTCGCTTTGATAGCAATACTCCAGGCGCTATTATTAATTTAGGTCAGCTTCAGGTTAATTCTGGCTATGATTTAATGTTAGTTGGGGGAACCGTTGTTAATACAGGAACGTTATCCGCCCCCAATGGAAACTTAATCATTGAAACAGTCGAGGGAGAGAATTTAGTCCGAATTAGTCAAGCAGGAAATATATTAAATTTAGAAATTAAACCTGAATCAAACACAACAATTAATCCGCTTAGCTTGCCGGAATTACTCACCAAAATAGAAACAGATGAAGCCACACAAGTAACGATTAATTCTGAGGGAAATGTCGTTTTAAGTAATGGTGAATTAATTCAATCTGGAGATATTGTCGTTACGGCTTCTAACTCTCAAAATAATCATTTGAGTGGTAATAATATTATACTAAATGCTAGTAATAACTTGATTTTGCTGAGTAGTCAATTAATCGCAATAGAAGAACTGAATTTATTAGCAGAAAATACTATAAAAATTAGAGATAACTTTGCTGATAATTTTACTGCTATCTCTAACGGTAATTTAACAATGACTGCGGTCAATAATATTGATATTTTAACCCGTTATAGTGTAGAACCTTTTCAAGTAGAAGGTGATGTCACATTAATCAGTAATGGTATCATTTCAGCAGATAGTCAATTTCAAGTTGGCGGAAATTTAAACTTACAAAATATCAACGGTGAACCTGCAAACTTTATCAGTTTATTTGATCCGATTATTTATGCTAATGGAGATGTTATTTTTGGAGAATATACTGGCGCATCCTTAAAAATTGAAGCCAGAGGTAATATTATTGGTAGTGATATTACGATTACAAATCCAGATCAATTTTTAGTTGAAGTTAATGATCCTGATGCTAATATTCTTCGCAGTCAACCCTCGTTAATTTTACGCGCTGGCGTTAATTCTTTATCCAATTCTCCTAATATTGACTCAACTAATTCTGTTGGCAATACCGTATTTATTGAAGATACTATTTCTGGAAACAGTATTTCAGTTGGTGCAATTTCTACCGCCGGAGGAGTGACTATTTTAGAATCTCCTGGAGAAATTACAATTGATCAAATTAATACTCAAGGGGGAGATATTCAGCTTAGAAGTAATAACAATATTACTATCGGACAAGGGTTAAATTCAACAGGAGGAAATATTGAGATTATCACCGAAAGTTTTTTACAAATTAATGGCACTTTAAATAATAGTAACGCCAGTATTTCTACAAGAGGTATAGGAGAAAATGGTGATATTTTTATTCAACATCAAGGGGGAGAAACAACACCATTTATTGTCGGAGAGGGAAGTATAAATGGTACAGTCGGATCAATTACAACGGGTATTGAAACTCTATTTCCTTTCTTAGAAATTCCTGTGCCAGAAGATGGTATTTTTACCCAAGGAAATATCACCATTCAAACCACACCGCCGCCTTTACCGCCATCTATTGAACCTGAAGTACCGGAAGAATTAATAGAACTAGAATCAGAGATTAGAACTGCTTTAGAAACTGAACCGCTGCGACAGGAAGAGAATATTATTTTATCCGATCAACCTTTAGAAAATGAAGAGATTTTATCTGTCGATCCTACGATTAACTATAGCGAAACGAATAATATTACGGAAGAAATTGATAGCTTAACAGTTCAAGAAAATGATGTAGGGAGTTTAGCAATTGTCCGCCAAGATATTGATAGTCAAACTATTATTAATGATTTAAGGACAGAAGTTATCACTTTATTGGATAATAACTTAGTAGAAGCGGCAGTCCCTAAAATTGAGCAGATATTAAACTTTCAACTTGCAAACTATTTAGGAAAAGATTATTCTACTTTTGACCGAGATATTCAAATTGATAATATTCGTGGTGTTTTAAAACAAGTTGAACAACAGTTTAATCAAAAAGCGGCTGTTATCTATACATTTTCTCGCCCAAATCAACTAGATTTAATCTTAGTCACAGCCAATGGTAGAACCCTTTATAAAACAGTTCCTGGAGCGAATCAAGCAGACTTACGCAATCAAGTCATTCAGTTTGCTTTAGAGATTAAAAATCCAGTTAATCGCTCTTCAAATGAATATCTCACCTTATCTCAAAAATTATATGAATGGTTGATTTCACCTTTAAAACAAGAATTACAAAATCAGGAAATTGATGCAATTCTATTTGCGATGGATGAAGGTTTAAAAAGTTTACCCATTGCGGCTTTATATGATGGCGAACAATTCTTAATTGAACAATATAGCTATAGTCTAATCCCTAGCTTTTCGTTAATTAATCTTCGTTATCATCCCTTACAAAACTCACAAATTCTAGCAATGGGTGCTTCTCAATTTGAAGAGCAAGCGCCTTTACCCGCCGTTCCAATAGAAGTTAAAACCATTACTTCGACATTTCCCGGAGATCACTTTATCAATGATTCATTTACTTTAAATAATTACAAAGAACAACGAGATCAAGCACCTTATCGAATTGTTCATTTTGCAACTCATGCTGATTTTCGACCCGGTTTTCCAGAGGATTCTTATATTCAGCTTTGGAATCAAAAATTAACTCTCAATCGCTTAAATCAATTGGGTTGGAAATGGAATGATCCTCCTACAGATTTATTTGTTTTAAGTGCCTGTCGGACGGCTATTGGCGATAAAAATGCTGAACTCGGATTTGCAGGTTTAGCAGTACAAGCAGGAGTTCCTTCTGCCTTAGCCAGTTTATGGTATGTTTCAGATCGAGGAACCTTAGCATTGATGTTAAAGTTTTATGAAAAATTACAGCAAATCCCGATCAAAGCCGAAGCATTAAGACAAACCCAAATTGCATTGTTGCGCGGAGAGATTCAAATTCAAGCGGGAGAATTGCGAGGCTACACATCAAGAGGTAATATTGAATTACCCCCCGACTTATACCAAGATGATACTACATTTTCTCATCCGTTTTATTGGGCTGGATTTACAATGATTGGTAGTCCTTGGTAGCATCTATGAACGACTTTGATCAACTTTACAACCGTTCATAACATCTTGAAAAAATATAATTTTTATGACAAGCTCAATTAATCTATCTACTCTCAATGGCAACAACGGCTTTAAAATTGATGGGGTTGAGATTGATAGTAACTTAGGACTCGTTGCAGGCAGTGCCGGAGATATTAATAATGATGGAATTAATGATCTAATTGTATCAGCCAATGGTGCCGACCCCAATGGCTTGGAAAATGCCGGAGAAACCTATATTATTTTCGGCAATAGTACTGGATTTCCTGTTGATTTTGACCCCCGCAGTCTCAATGGCAGTAATGGTTTTACGATTAATGGGATTAATGCCAATGATCGTTCCGGTTTGCCAGTTAGTACTGCGGGGGATATTAATAATGATGGCATTGACGATATTATTATTGCCGCCAATCAAGCTGATCCCAATGGTATAGGAAATGCGGGAGAAGTCTATATTCTATTTGGCAATAATACCGGATTTCCTGCTAACTTTGAATTATCCGATCTTAATGGTGACAATGGCTTTATTATTGACGGTATTGTTGATGGGGGTTTATTAGGTTTTTCTGCTAGTGATGCGGGGGATATTAATAATGATGGCATTGATGATATTATTCTGGGAGCGGCTTTTGCAGATGTCAACGGTGTCAATAATACTGGCACTGCTTACGTTATTTTCGGCAGCGATAACTTTGAAGATCGCTTAGACTTATCTCTACTAGATGGTCGTAACGGTTTTACCCTCAATGATAGTACCCTCGGACTCGGTTCTCGCTTAGGTAACGCCGTTAATGACTTAGGAGATATCAACGGTGATGGCATCGACGATATCATTGTTACGGCAGCTTTTGCAGATGTCAACGGTATTGAAAATGCTGGCATTAGCTATATTTTATTTGGCCGCGACACTGAATTTGAGGCGAATTTAGAATTATCTCAACTCAATGGCGGTAATGGCTTTATTGTTAATGGTCTGGCTGTCCAAGACAGTATTGGTCGTAGCGCTGCGGGTGCAGGGGATATCAACAATGATGGCTTCAATGATATCATTATTGGTGCCGGATTTGCCGATCCCAATGGCTTTGAAAATGCCGGGGAAACCTATATTATTTTTGGTAACAATACTGGGTTTGCGGCAAATTTTGATTTAACTCAACTTAACGGCAACAACGGCTTTGTCATTAATGGAATAGATGCACAAGATCTGGCGGGTCTTTCCGTGAGTGGCGCTGGAGATGTGAATGACGATAACATTGATGATATTCTGATTGGCGCGCCAGATGCTGATCGAGATGGAGTGAATATCACCGGAGAAGGCTACGTTGTTTATGGTAGCAATAATGGGTTTGCGGCGAGTTTAGAACTGTCTCAACTCAACGGTGACAACGGTTTTGTCATCACTGGCGCAAACACCGGCGATCGCTTAGGGGGTGGCGTTAACCGGATTGGAGATATTAACGGCGATACAGTTAATGATATCTTCATTGGTGCATCCACTGCCGATCCTAACGGGGTAACAGATGGGGGGACAGCTTACTTTCTCTTCGGTAGCAATAATGGCTTTGCACCCGATGCAGTCGATGATGCAGCGATTATTGCCTTCAACAGCGCCACTGCCATTAATGTTTTAGCCAATGATACCGATCCCGATAACGATCCCCTCACCATAACGGCAGCCATACCGTCAACAAATGCTACAGTCACGATTAATGATAATGCTACACCCACTGATCCCAGTGATGACGTTATCATTTATACCCCAAATGCAGGGTTTACTGGAACCGATACCTTTACCTACACCATTGAAGATAGCAGCGGCAAAATCGATACAGCCATTGTTACCCTCACCGTCAATACCCCCCCTACAGCCGTTGATGATATTGATACCACATCGCCGCTAACACCCGTCACCATTGATGTTTTAAGTAATGACATCGACCCCGACAACGGCCCTCAACCCATTAACTTAATTGATGTCAGTTTACCCGAAAACGGTACAGCAACGATTGATAATAATGCTACACTCAACGATCCCAGTGATGACGTTATCATTTATACCCCGAATCAAGGATTTGCCGGGATTGATACCGTTTCTTATACTATTAGCGATGGTGTTGATATTGCGATCGCCAACGTTACCATTGATGTTATCCCCGGTGTCCCCACTCCCCTCGATGATGCCGCCACAACTGTTCTTAATACCCCTGTTTCTATTGATGTTTTAAGTAACGATACCGATCCAGAAAACGATCCGCTAATTATTACAGCAGTGAGTCAGCCAGAAAATGGTATAGCGACTTTCGATAATTCATCAATTATTTATACTCCTAATGATGGATTTTCTGGAATTGAAACCTTTACTTATACAGTCGATGACAGTAATGGCGGCATCGATACAGCCAATGTTACGGTTACCGTGATTGTGATTCCAAATATTAGTTTAATTGCGGCAGGAACACCAACAGAAGCAGAAGAAACCCCGGCAATATTTACTTTAAATCTGAGTGAACCTACGCCAGAACCGTTAACCATTAATTTTAACTTAACCGGAACCACTGCGACTCTTTTAGACGATTTTACGATAACGCCAGGGAGTAATATTCTTGAATTAAATACTAATAATTTATTACTCAATACTGGTGTTTCTACTGCCACTTTAACCGTTCAACCGATAGATGATGTAGTTTTTGATCCGAATGAAACTGTTGAGATTAATCTATTATCCGGAGAAGGTTATACGTTAGATGAAACTGCCAGTTTAGCGAGTTTAACAATTACAGATAACGACGAAGCCAATATTGATATTACTCCTACTACTGGATTAATTACAACAGAAGACGGACAAACCGCTAACTTTAATTTAGTTCTGACTTCTCAACCCACGGCTGATGTTAATTTAGAATTCATTAATAATGATCCAAGTGAAGGATCTCTATCCACTTCATCTATTACATTTACCCCAGAAAATTGGGATATTTCTCAAACAGTGATATTAACTGGGGAAGCAGACGTAATGGTAGATGGTGATATTGTTTATACTATTTCTACTTCACCCGCTGTTAGTACTGATCCCAATTATAACGGTATTGATCCAGATGATATTACAGTTACAAATTTAGATTTAACTCAACCCACCGTTATTGTTAATCCCACAGCAGGTTTAATTACGACTGAAGCTGGAGGGACAACCACTTTTAATATTGTTTTAGGATCTCAACCCACAGCAGATGTGGTTATACCTTTTTCCAGTAATAATAGTAGTGAAGGCACTATTTTTCCCGACTCCCTTACTTTTACACCCGCAAACTGGTTTACTCCGCAAACAATCCGAATTACAGGGGTTAATGATTCGGTTGATGATGGGGATATTAACTATCAAATATTAACGCAAAATACAATTAGTGAAGATATTGATTATAACGGGATTAACCCAGATGATGTTACTGTAATCAATCAAGATAATGATACGGCTAATATTCGACTCACACCCACCACAGGTTTAGTGACAACAGAAAGAGGAGAAACCGCTAATTTTGCAATATTTCTCACCAGTCAACCCGTTGAAGAAGTCACCATTAACCTGCGGAGTGATAACCAAGATGAAGGGATTTTATCGATTGATACCGTTACATTTACACCCCTAAATTGGAATAATCCCCAAACCATTACTGTCACGGGAGTTAATGATAATCTTGTTGATGATAATATTTCATACAATATTATTACCGATCCAGCCATTAGTAATGATGCTAATTATAATGGGTTAGATGCTGAAGATATTACAGTTACAAATATTGACTTATCAGAACCTTTTATTGTAATTAATCCCACCGTGGGATTGAATACACAGGAAACGGGTAGCAGCGATAATTTTGATCTCGTTTTAAATACTCAACCCAATGATATTGTCACCTTAAATCTTAGTAGTAATGATATTACAGAAGGAACTATTTCACCCGAAGTTATTAATTTTACGCCAGCTAATTGGGATATTCCTCAAACGGTTATCGTGACTGGAGTTGATGACAATAGTATTGATGGCGATATTAGTTATAGCATCGTTACTGATGCTGCTATTAGTAATGATATTAACTACGATAATCTCAACCCCAGCGATATTTTAGTCACTAACCGAGATGACGATCTTCCAGTCGTTAATTTATCCGTTACTCCGACTATTGCCACCGAAGCTGAGAATACAACGGTTACTATTACTGCCACGACTTCTGCTGAAGTGAATGGCGATCAAACCATTAGTTTAAATGTGACGGGTGATGAAATTACAGGCAGTGATTTTACCTTATCAAATAGTCAAATTACCATTGCTAATGATACCACCACAGGTAGCGCCACCTTAACCATTTTAGATGACAATTTTTTAGAAGATGATGAAACCGCTATTATTGAATTATTGAATCCTTCTACAGGCATTCAGTTAGATGAAAATAATGATGAAAATAATATAGCTACTCTCACTATTATTGATAACGATAGTTTGGCAACGGTTAGCTTTTCTCAGCCTGATTATTTTATTACTGAAGATGGATTTAATATCGGAGAAAATATTGTTTTAAATCGTAGCGGTAATTTATCTCAACCTTCTATTGTAGAAGTTCAGTTAGTTGATAATACTGCTATTAGCAATGTTGATTTTGACTCTAATCCCATTCAGGTTAATTTTGCAATTAATCAAGATACGGCTATTGTTAATCCTGTTATTTTTGATGATGATATTGTCGAGTTTGAAGAGTCACTACAACTCTTGTTAAACCCAATAGAAAATGCAGAAAGTACAATTCAAAATACAACTAATTTAACCATTCTGGATAATGAACAAGCGGAGATTATCATTAATCAAACCGATCTGCTAACCACAGAAGCTGGATTGACAGATACTTATACAATTGTCTTAAATCGAGAACCCATTGCGCCTGTTAATATTACTTTTGAAACTTCTAATCGGCTGCAACCTATTTCTGAGGTTATCTTTGATTCTAATAACTGGAATACTCCCCAAACTGTTACAGTAACTGCCATTGACGATCAAATTATTAACGAGGAAAATAGCACAATTATTCGTCATCTCGTTAATAGTAATGATGATAGTTATAATAACTTTAATATTCCTGATGTAACGGTTGAAATTGGGGATGATGAAATAGCGGATATTCTTCTTAGTTCTACCAACTTTTCTATCTCTGAAAATAATGATTCTCAGCAATATAGTTTAGTTCTTTCCTCCATTCCCACTTCACCCGTTACGATTGCTTTTGATACTGGAAATCAAATTAATCCAATTTCAGATATTACGTTTAATTCTGATAACTGGAATCAGCCTCAAATTGTTACTTTTTCTGCTATTAATGATGAAATTATCCAAGGCGACCGCAGCGCCACAATTAATCATATTATTAACAGTGAAGACGAGAATTATAACGAGATTTTGATTGATTCAGTCGAAATTAATATTATTGAGGATGATACTTTTGAACCTGACGAAGCAAATATCACCGTTAATCCCATTAACTTAAACTTAACAGAATCGGGAATTCCAGGTAGTTATCAAGTCAGTCTAACTACAGAACCTTTTGCACCCGTTACCTTAGAATTTATTAGCGATAATCAGATTGATTCAATTCCTAATCTTATTTTTGATAGCAATAACTTTAATCAATCTCAAATTGTTAATCTAACGGCTATTGATGATGAGATTGTTGAAGGAATTCATAACAGTACAATTATCACTGATGTTAGTAGTAATGATAATCGATTTAATAACTTAGAAGTTTCTCTACTCACTGTTGTTATTGAAGATAATGATAATACTGTAATCCCACCCAATGCAGGTGTTTCTATCACTCAAACAGAAGGAAATACAACCGTTACAGAAACCGAATTAATTGATACTTATAATATTGTTCTGACTTCTCAACCCACGGCTGATGTTATTCTCAATATTACCCCAGATAATCAAACAGATTTAGGCAATGGATCAAATAATCCCATTCAATTATTATTCACATCCCTAAATTGGAATATTCCTCAAATTATTACAGTGACTGCCACAGATGATACCGTCGTTGAAGGTAATCATAATAGTATTATTAATCATCGTTTCACCAGTATTGATCCAAATTATAATTCAGAAACACCCATTCTCATTGATAGTATCGCCTCATCTAATTTAATCGTTGAAATTATTGATAATGATAATTTTGGTAATCTAAATTTGATTCAACCTCTAGGAGAAAATGATATTATTGAAGGATTTGGAGAAGATCGTTATAAAATCGCTTTAACCGCAGCGCCTGTTGCGGATGTGGTGATTAATATTGTAGAAAATCCTCAAATTTTTATTAATGAATCTACCTTAATTTTTACCCCAGAAAATTGGAATATCTCTCAAAGTATTAGTATAGAAGCAATCAATGATCTTTTGGTTGAAGGACAACAACAAACTACTTTAATTCATCAAATAAATAGTACAGATAACCGCTTCAATAACCTCAGTTTTCCTTTAACTATTAATATTAGTGATAATGATAATATCGGAGAAAACTATACAGATATTAATCAACCTGTTTATTCTGGAACATTACAAGATGATGTTATTACCGGATCAAACAATAATAATATCTTTTATGGCAATCAAGGCAATGATTTCTTATCCGGTTTAACAGGAGAAGATTTACTCTTAGGTCAAACGGGAGATGACGTGATTTTAGCAGGTTCTGAGAATGATGTAATTTCAGGGGGAAAAGGCAATGATTATTTACTCGGAAATACGGGAAATGATACGCTATTTGGAGATGATGGACGCGATCGCCTCTTTGGTGGACAAGGTAACGATCAACTCGTTGGGGGTGAAGAAAATGATCGCCTGTGGGGAGATTTAGGAACGGATACTTTAAGCGGTGGTAATGGAGAAGATGCTTTTGTTTTAAGTCCTGGAACAGGTGGATTGACTTCAAACTTAGCAGATATTATTACTGATTTTAATCCTAATTTTGACCGGATTGAATTAACAGATTCTTTGACATTTTCTCAATTAACCTTAAGTCAAACCATAGACGGAACGTTGATTCAGCTTCAATCTACAGGAGAATATCTGGCAATTCTGTTAGAAGTTAATCTGGAAGTATTACAGCAAACAAACTTTATTTAAATCAACTGACGCTATCTTCACAATCTAGATTCATGGTATAAATGCAGAATCTTCAAACAGAATTAGTACTTTGTATTCTTAGATCTTGATCATGTTCATCACAGACAATCATCAAAATTTCCCCAATCATAAAACAATTAAACACCGTCTTGTTCATGGCTTTAGTAGCATAACTGTCATTGTTGCTGCTAGTTTTATCCCTGCTGTTGCTGAGGCTGCTTTATTGACCAGTAGTTTCTTATCCGATCAAGTGCTACAGTATGACGAAAATACAGATACATTTCTGGGTGTATTTGGTGAAGCCAACAATACTGACAGCGGACTAACACAAGCAGATGGATTAACCTTCGGCACAGATGGTAACCTCTATGTCAGTAGTTTCGGATCTAACGAAATTCTGCGCTACGATGGCATCACAGGCAGCTTTTTAGGTCGATTTGGTCAAGCCTCTCAACCCGATAGCGGACTCACTACCCCAGTGGGTTTAACCTTTGGTGAAAATGGTAATCTTTTTGTTAGCAGTTTCGGTAGTAATGAAATCCTGCAATATGAGGGTACAACAGGTAACTTTTTAGGGATTTTCGGTGAAGCGTCCCTGGCTGAGAGTGGTTTAACGAATCCAGATAACTTAGTATTTGGTGCAGATGGCAATCTTTATGTGACCAGTTTTGGTACAAATGAAGTCCTGCAATACGATGGCATAACAGGTGCTTTTCTCGGCATTTTTGGTGATGCATCTGATGTCAATAGTGGCTTAAATTCTCCCACTGGGTTACGATTTGGGCCGGATGGTCATCTGTACGTCAATAGCTATGTCGGGGATGAAATCCTCAAATATGATGGTGTAACAGGCGAGTTTATAGAAGTCTTTGCCTCAAGCAACAATAGCCCTCTTAATGGCCCGATTAATTTAGTATTTGGGCCGAATGGTAATCTTTATGTGAGTAGTTCTAATTTAATCAATCAAGGTAATGAAGAACTGATCAATCAGGTGTTAAAGTTTGATGGTACAACCGGCCTATTCCAAGAAGTTGTACTAGATGCAGCTATCACTGAAGGAGAATTATTGATTCCTGCTGGATTAGCATTTTCTCCCAGTACACCCATACCCGAACCGGATTTGAGTTGGGGAGTTGTGATCATTGCTGGACTTACCCTTTCTCGCCGATTAGGCTAAGAATAATAGACATAGGGCAGATAATAAAGTTTAATCTTACTGTTATTTTACAACCTGCCCTTTTTGCGATCGCGATCGCGTGACGGTAGTCGTATCGCCTCGAAGCCTATAACCCATTTATCCAACTTGTTTTTCCGGTTCCATTTCTGCGAAAATCTCTTTAAGTAAACTCAAACCTTTCTTGACTCGACGAGAAACAGTGACGGTACTAATTCCCATCCGTTGAGCGGTTTCTTTTTGGGTTAAATCTTGCAGAAACACACATTCAACCACTTGACGAGTATTGTCTTCAAGCTGAGTTAACGCTTGTTGGAGACACATCCGTTCTTCTTGATTGACATGAGAAGTGCTATATCGATTATCTAAGACTAAATCTCCTAAACAAGCCGAACCCTCATCATAATCCTGTATCGGTGCATCCAAACTCATCAGAGAACGATTTTGACTGGCAAGTTTAACATCATTCCATTGCTGTAGTGAAATCTCGAGTGCTGTTGCCACTTCTTCATCCGTCGGAGAACGTTGTAAGTTAGATTGTAGATTTTGAATCACTTTAACGGCTTTACGTTCTAAAGTTAACCACTGACGAGGAATTCTTAAAATTAAAGTTTTATCCCGTAAGTAATGTTGAATTTCACCACGAATATAAGGAATAGCAAAAGAACTAAAAGCATGACCTTTCAATATATCAAATCGTTCAATCGCTCGAATTAAGCCAATACAACCCACTTGTAATAAATCATCATAGCTTTCTCCACATTGCTTGAGCCAGTGATACACCTCTTTACGAACCAGTCCTAAATTGAGCTGAACCAGTTGATTGCGAAGTGATTCTGAAGGAGACTGATGATATTTTTGTAGTAGCTCTAAAGTATTGTGCTTGAGGTTTTTTAGTGTCTGAGTAGACATAGGACGAGGCTCCATTGCTTAGGTTAACTGTAGAAAAAGTAGATGATTAATTAAGTCGTTCAACGCGAAACTTATTGAGATCTGTAACTTATAGAATGAATATCTCATACCGCGCAAGAAGACCGACTTTACTCGATTGAGTTATGCTCATTCAGGGATATTTGGATTCAATAAATTACCAACTGACTGGAGAAGTATTCATAAGATAGTTCTCCGACGGATCACTATTGAGGGGATAATAAGCAACTTTACGATTAGGATTAAAGAAATCGAGATCCGATGTATTAGAGTTCGTGTATATATTCAGGACAGGCTCTTTGACAGTTTCGTATCCCTGTTGGTAGATATGAAGGCTAAAGAAATTGATAGTATAAGTTTTTGAGCTATCTTGAGCAACAAATACTTCGGCTTGGTCATCGTAGGTCGCTGGAATTTTAACTAATCTGTTAGATTTCTTTTCACGACTTTGGTAATATAGCTTTTCAGCTTTACATTTAATAGATACCCAATAGCTAGAAGTCTCAAATTTGATATTAGTATTCTCAGATGAACACATAATCTGAGCATTTGCTTTTAAGGGATTCGAGAGAAAAAGGGTTGAGTTAGATAAGCCGAGAAGAATGCTAAGTGAAAGGGATTTCCAGGGAATCATTTGTTATTTTTTCTCCTTTTTATCTGTGATTTACCTCGATATTTTGTTTTTTCACTTCACCCAGTTGGGTGAATTTATCATAAAATTAGCAATACACATTTGGCTATATCAATGAGTGATTAGCCACTGAATGGTTCAGTCATATCAATAACAAGAATTCTTCAATCAGTCTGCTTGCTATCAGTTTGAGTGCCAGATAACAACTTAGTTAAGCACGATAACTTATTATTAGTTTAAACAGAGAGGCAAGTATTTTGTAATGATGCTTTTACTGAATTTTTATCATGAAGTGTTTAATCCAGTCCGTGAAATTACGGATACACCCAAAAAAATTTGGCTGTCTATGATGTGAAAACAGCCAATATGACAAGAATAAATTAAGCTCAACTGAACTTTGATGAAGCCAGTCTGTTTCTACGAGATGAGGACTTGTTCAAAGACAGCAAAATTTGTAACGGGGAATGGGGAACAGGCTTGTTGTGAGTCGGTTTGAGGATGAGCGTTTAGGTCATGCAACGATAATGAACGCACTGCTGTACCCCTTAGCATCAGGACTGAGATTGGCGGTAAAAAAAGATGGATGAGTGAGAGGAGAGAAGTTTTGTCGGAATAGATTAAGATTGGCTCAAATTCCGCTGATTGATGGGGAGATTAGAGTTTTGTTGAGAACCTTTCGGCTGATCTAGATACATTTCTAGCAATAGCTCAATATAACTCAACGGTAGAATGATCAGATAAAATAACGTACCCATCAGCGCCTTGTACCCAGACTGCTTCGTTGTTGAACCTGAATCGAACTCTGTTTGGGGACGAAACGCCAAAAACCACTGTCTGAGGGAGTAAATAGCAATCACAATACTGGAAGCAGCAACAAGTCCAATCAAAAGGGTCATAGTTTAATTCACACTAGAGAAAATTGACAAAAAAATTCAAACATTTAATACTTCGAGAAATCAGATACAATACTAGCCTTTATTTATTCTATGAGAGAATACTTGACTATATTTATATCCACGCCGGACAGCTAAAAAATTAGGCTTAGATGAGCGATTACAACAATGACAGACAGGGTGATTACCAGGGTTTCGCGTGTTTTAATCTTAAGTGATTTATATCACGTTAATCATCAGCTTTACAGAATCTTTACTTAAAACTTGATATTTGTCAAGGGTTGATAAAGAAGTTTTTATAACGATGAATTGATAGACATTATTCGGAGAATTTAATTCTCTTCAGAGATTATTATAGCAGCACAAACTTAGGTGGTATAACAAATAAGAAAAAGCAATAGCGGTGCGACAGTCGCGTGGTTCGCGCTTCACCCAGAACAAACGTGCAATTCCCTATTGCAAGACTGCCTATTGCCGACTTGCGCTCGCGAAGGTATTCGCCTGTGCGTAGCACGTAACGTGCCAGATATGAAGCTTAGGTAAAAAATATAAGTTGATCCGGAGCGAACACTCAACTCTGGTATATCTATAGAGAGGTATAACAAAATAAATATTGAAATTCAGGGAAGAACGGGTACATTTTTTGTCCGCATCATCACCACCAGCCTATGGCTGAGTTGGTATGTACCCTCTCAACAAGCCTCATTGACTCGATCAACAGATGCATCGCACGCTTCATGCTGAAACGCCGTTAAACAGATCAAAAATCTGCCGACAAAACAGTTTCAGCTTTTCTGCGGACTCGGGTGCAGGCTGAGTTTGTCCCATGAAGCTCCAATTATCAACTGTAGAAACTTTCCATTGCTGACCTCGATGATCATAGCCAGCAACTTCAACGCCAATAACGCGGCGGTGATTTTCGATTGGGTCTTGATAAAACCGAATTTGGATCAAAATACTACGACTTTGTAGTAAACGGCTTCTGCCTGGGAAATGAAAGCCGATATCAATTGAGTCAGGGTCAACGAGTTCTTGAGTTTGAGGGTCATTCATCCACGGTTTTAGATCAACTCGTACATCAGGGAACTGCACTTTAAATAAGTTGACAACCGAGGCAATTTTGCTCGCCACTTCAAGGTTGTTGGCAAGTTCTGCAGCATTCACGGGTCAGGTTTCCTCCTACAGTTTGATTTCTTAATTTATTCATGTTAACCACAGACGGTCTTTTCGGATCTGTCAACGTTGGACAACTCAGCCCGGAAAATTGCCAATTTTACCTAAAAGCTGATGAGACCAACAATCTACCCACTTAAAAAAAATCATAATCAAGTTCAACCGTCTTCGTTGAACCCCCTGCAAACTCTACGTTACCGACTGCAACAACTTCAACATCTCCCCCAATGGCTACCCATTAGCCTGATTTTGTTATTGGCGACTACTGTATATCTTTATCAAATCAGTACAGAAAGCTTGTGGGTGGATGAACTACTGAGTATTCATCGGGCAAAAAACCTCGATTATGCCTTACGAGATCCCCGTCCCCTGTCTTATTTATTCCTGCGAGTCTGGATGTTTTTTGTCGGCGATACTGACGCGGCTTTGCGAGGACTCGGGGTTCTGTTTGGACTAGGAACTGTTTTTCTCACTTATGTATTAGGTCGTCGTTTGATCACCACCAATGTTGGCTTATTGGCGGCATTATTGGTTACCCTTTCCCCCCTGTTTATCAATCATGCCCAAGAAATTCGGATGTATACCCAGAGTACCTGCATCGGGCTGATGGGAACGTTATTTTTAGTGGAGGCATTAAAGCGTCCCCATTCGATTAATATTTATGGCTGGGCAACGTTACGATTTTTGGCATTAATTACAACACCACTGAATTTGTTCCTATTATTACCGGACTGTGTCATCGTTGCCAGCCGCTTTCGGGAAAAACGGGGTGTTTTATTCACTTTCCTGCAAGCATTATTTCTAATGGGATTGGCTTGGGTTGCTTTTGCCACACCGTTATTAATGGTGGCTGTGCCTAAATTTATGGGAGGTGTCGCCATTCCGGGTGGAGTTGAATCAGGCACTGTTACCCTCAATCGACCGAGTATTTTTGAAGCAATTTTTCAACTGACTCGCTTTACGGTTTGGCCGTTTGGTCGTCCGAATTCTAATCTCATTTACAGTGTTTATCAGCTTCATGCCGTCATTTCACTTGCTGTTTTAAGTGCAGCATTTTTGTATCGACAACGCCTTGTAGAAGTCCGATGGCTCGCCGCTTGGGCAATTTTACCGTTGATTCCGTTATTTTTAGTGTCTCAAGTATCCCGGAGTTTATGGGTTGATCGTTACCTGATTTTTGTTGCCCCTTATGTGATCATTCTGCTGGCAACCGGGTTCAAACAAATCTGGAAAAAATGGCGAATTGCAGCATTAATTGTGGCTTTCATTTCACTGGTTGCAACCGCTGGCGGATTTCAACGCTACTACACGGTTTTAGATCGCGAAGATTGGCGGGGTTTAGTCACCTTAATTGAAACGGCAGAACAACCCAATGATACGATTGTTTGGTCAGTCAATCAACAAATTCCGGTGGCTTTAAATCATTATTATGATGGGAATTCAACGATTATCATTCAGCCGGAGTTATCTGCACAACAATACGATCAGGATCGAGAAGATATTGAAGCCTGGATTAATCGTCTGCCTCAAACGAATTCCAATTTATGGTTAGTTCACTTACCCACTTCTCCTCTATTTCAGACGATCTTAGCGGAAAAATATGAGATTGAATATTATCAAGATATGAATAAATTTGAGGTATTTCAGTTAAAGCCAAAACGGTCTTAATTGCTCACTCACTAAAAAGTAATCACATCGTCTGCTAAATTTAATAGAAAAGTTTTCTGTCTCCATCTCCCGCCTTTAGGAAGATGGAGATTTTTGACAGAGTTTGTTAAATTGTATTATCGTCAATTTCATGATTGACAGGCTTATGGAGGAAATTAATGTCAGCCGGATTTTTATTAACGCGAGTTTTATTGAAGTTTGAAGATCTCAAGGAAGATTTGATCGTTGATTTATCGGCAGCAACAATCACACCGGATGGGAGTTTGTGGTTAGGGTCTGATGAATTATTGGGAATTGAACGACTTTCTCTACAAGAATCTTGTATATTTGGAGATCATCAGCATTTTTCCCTCAAAGATATTTTTGATTTACCGGATGACGAAGATGAGATTGATATTGAAGGGTTAGATTATTCTGACGGATATATCTGGGTGATTGGTTCTCATAGTACGAAACGTAAAAAACCAAAGCAAAAATCTCCCGAGGATGATATCGAAAGATTAACCACGATTAAATCAGAATTAAATCGCTATTTATTAGGCAGAATTCCTGTGGTGAATCAAGAACTTGTTCAACGATATAATAGTGTCGATGAATCTGAAGCACCCTTATTTGCCGCTAGCTTGGAAATTAATGATCAATCACCCTATAATGCTTTAATTGAAGCGTTACGTCATGATGATCATATTGGGGATATCGTTTCAACCTACCTCCCATCTAAAGATAATGGTTTAGATATTGAAGGGATTGCCGTTAAAGGAAATCATGTTTTTCTCGGATTACGCGGCCCTGTGATTCGGGGAATTGGGATTATTTTAGAACTCGTTGTGACGGCAAATCCGAATGGTATTTTAGAGTTGAAACCGTTAGATTCATCGGGTAAACTTTACTACAAGCATTTAGTAGATTTAGATGGTTTGGGAATTCGAGAACTGTGTTTTGATGGGGAAGATTTAATTATTTTATCTGGCCCAACAATGGATTTAGATGGGTTTCAAAAACTATTTCGCTTTCAAAATATCCTCTCTTATCAAGCCGATAGTATTACTTGGCAAGATTCAGATGATTTAAATTTGGTGTTTGAATTTCCGTTAAAAGTTAAAGAAGATAAAGCAGAAGGATTGGTAATGTTTCCCTGTCTGGGTCAATCTGAAGCGGTGATGGTTATCTATGATTCACCTAGTTCTCAGAGACAACTCACCCCGGATACAGTACTCGCGGATGTATTTAGTTTGAGTCAAACTTCTTAATATTTTCTGTATTATTATCTACTTTTACTCTAGTTGAGCTTAATGTTTCCTTTGGGTTTTTAGAAATTCTAACTTAAGGGAGATGTTAAACTCTTCTTTTTATTTATATGTTGGGAATATATCTAATATAGTCAGTTTAATTTTTTATATTAACTTAATTTTTTAAATTCAACAACTACTGTTCAAGAACAAACAATATGTATTATCCTTATCACTCTACCATGTACCTACTCGGTTATAGCTTTCAGCCAATATCCAAAAATATGCAAGATAGTTTTTATTCTGCAATAGAAGATAAGCAAATTCTAGCAATTTTAGGCTGTCCAATTACCCGGAAAATTGTAGACGCAGACGAACAGGTTATTCTCAATGTGGGAGATTTAATTACGGCTGAATCAGTCATTCAAGCGAAGCAAGCCGGTCATCTGGAGACGCTGCTAAACTCAGTTTACTCCTAGCAAATCAAGAGATATCTCCCACAATAAAATGGGAGAAAATATCCCTGATCTCTATTTACCAACCGAAAGCCGAGAAAGATTCTACCGCTTCAGACTCTGATTCAGCATTTTCTGTTGTCTCTTCTGTTACACGAATTTCAGTACAAAATGTCGAGGTATTAAAGCCACCAAACCGCTTAACCGCGCTGGTTCTCATCCGAACATTGGGCCCATCAAACCAAAAGCGTTCAATCGAACTCATGGTTTCATATTCCGTAATCAGTAACAAACCATCCTCTTCATCCATCTCAAATTCACCCGCTACAGGCACAATTTCGGCATAACCCCGTTCTCGTAACATTTTGCCCTTGCGGGGATTATCAGCATCCGGAACAATAGCAAATACAGTCGAACCCTTGTGGTTTTCATCCTCTTTATCCCAAGACATCGCCCCATCCCAGGTGACATAAGCGCCGCCTGCCGCTAAACTGGGGTCAACATCATGCATTTTACAGATTTCCGCCACTTTGGGGTCATCTGCGGTTAAAGCGTCTACCTGAATATCGGAATGTCCTTTTTCCGCCTGACGAAAAGCCAGGTGATGAGTGGTTCTTAGCGATCGCCAAGTTCCAGCACTTTGTTGAAAAAATTCCATTGCATCCATAATACTGACATCTTATAAAAAATTACACGTTTTTTATTGTATCGTGTGGAGTCAATGCTGTGAAAATTAGGGAAAAAAACAGATAAGATGATTATACATATCCTCAAGAATACATGAGTCATCAACAACAGTCTAACCTGCTGAATGGTTGGTTCTTAGAACAACGAGATCCTCAATTTATTGAATTTTGTATGCCGCTATGGGAGTGGTTTTATCGCTACTATTTTCGAGTCCAAACCGATGGCTGGCATCATATCCCAGAAGAAAAAGTCTTGTTTGTGGGTTCCCATAATGGCGGACTCTTTTCTCCTGATATGATCATGATGATTTATGATTGGTTTCGTCACTTTGGTTTTCAGCGTCAAATCTATGGTTTAATGCATCCCAACGCTTGGAAAATCAATCCGCCCGTTGCTGAATTAGCCGTTAAAACTGGGGCAATTATTGCCCATCCTAAAATGGCGATCGCTGCGTTAGAAGCTGGGGCAAGTGTTTTAGTTTATCCCGGTGGGGCGCAAGATGTTTTTCGTCCTTATTCTCAAAGAAATCAAATTCAATTTGCCGGAAGAAAAGGGTTTATTAAGTTAGCATTACGACAACAAGTTCCTATTATTCCGATGATTTCTTCTGGGGGTCATGATAGTTTAATTGTCCTCGGAGATTTCTACAAACAGGCGAAACAATTACATGAATGGGGAATGCCTTGGCTATTGGGAATCGATCCAGAAGTTTTCCCAATTTATTTAGGTTTACCTTGGATTATTAGTATCGGCCCCTTACCCAATATTTCTTTACCGATACAAATTCATACTCGTGTTTGTCCACCGATTCGATTTAAACGCTATGGTAAAAAAGCAGCCCGCGATCGCGATTATGTGGATGCTTGTTATCACCAAGTGCTGACTCAAATGCAGCAGGAATTAGACAGGTTAGTTCAGGATGTCACGCTTTATAATTCTAGGAGATTTAGCCCCTTTTTATAAAAAATTATAGCTTTTTTAGGTTATATTAGCTACTGTGAAAAGTCTTTATTGAAGTTTTCTACATTTGCACTCATCGCAAGGACAAGCTGTCAGAATAGTGTAATGTCGCTGCTTTTTCTGCTTGTATAATCTAGCTTCGTGATCAGGCCCCATACCATACAATCCTAGGGCTAATTGTAATTTAGATATTAACAGATTGGGATTACTAAAAATAAACTTATAAAATTCAGAAGCTGTAATAATAGCAAAACTTACTTTAATTAAATCCTTTATTTTACCCTTTTTTATATTCAGTAAAAATATCCGTAATAAAGCTTCTAAGTAGCCACGACTGTATCCTATTTCTTTTGCATCAATAGCTGCTTCCCAGATTTGTTGAGCTTGCTTTTCTAAAAGCTTTTTTTTATTATAATTAGAATCATCAACAAAACTCCCTATTAAATTCGCTCTTGCTAATGATACTTGCATTTTACCCGAAACATTACCGCAGTCAATAAATATATTTTGACTTTTCTGATAGTGATAATCTGCGCTTTCAATTAATTGACACGCTTCTAAAACCTGACCTAATCTTAAATGATAAAAAGCCGTTGCACCCAAGTCATTACTTAATGTATATTCATCACGAGCTTTTTCTAGAAAATATTGAGCTTTGATATAGAATTGAGCCGCTTCAGCAAAATTATATTGTGCCAAATAAACTCGACCTAAATAATGAAAGCAGCTATTTAGTAATTGTAAGCTTTCTTTTTCTTCTTTTTCTTTATTTTGAAAAATAGCGAGTAAAATATTTGTCGCTTGATTCATATAATCAGCCGCCTTATCTAACTTAAATATATAAAAATAATAATGTCCTAGATAAAGCAAAGTTCTGCCTAACTGCTTATCTAAATTAGGATTTTGCCGACAGAGTATTTCACAGCGATCCAGAATTTTTCTAATTTTCTGATACTGACTCGTATTTTCATAATATATTGCTAGATAAATTTGATAATCAATTTTATTCTGTAGATTAGTTTCTGAAGCTATCGCTTTTTTGAGATAAAACTCTGCTTTTGGATGAGAAACTGATAGATTTGCTAAACATTTAAACTTATTGTAATACAAACTAGCGGGTAATTCTATTGAATGGGTTTGATATTCCTCAATCAGTTGATCTATTTCATAAAGCCATGCTTCAGTAGTTGTAAAAATTCGTAAGGCTTTATCCAGAAACTGGCTGAGTAATTGAGAACGTTTTTGTAAATATTGATTTTTATTATAGTGATTTCTTAAAGCGGTAATTACGTGATCTAAATCAATTTCTACCTCGGATTTTGCGAGAAGTATAGCCAAATGACGATGAGGATCGGGCTTAGTTTGACGCAGTCTTTCTTTTAAAGATTTTCTGATCATATTTTTTTAATAAGATGTATTTAAAAACTCATAGAGTAAACTATGAATTGAATATCGAGATTCAGATTGAGTATTTCGACTACTTTCTAAAAGATGATATCTGCTACATTCTGTAATAGCTTGTGTAAATTCATCATCATTTAAACCGGATGTTTTCTGAATATCTAAACGAGGAATTAAACTATTAGGACTATATTCAGCTACTGAATTTAAAACCCGTAGCGCATTACCAGAGAGTGACTCTAATGACTCTTCGTATAAAAACTGTTGAATATCTTGATCTTGGTCAAATCGTTTAAATATTTTTTCTAAAGGTTCATCATATTTTTCTAATAAATTGATTACCAATAAAATCATTAAAGGATTGCCCTGTGTTTTTTCATAAATTGGATGTAATTCTTCATCTAAAGCTTGTTGAATGATATCTAACTCTTGCCCTTCATGTCGAATCATTTCTAAAGTTGCTGAGGGATCTATACCCTTCAATTTAATTTCTCTCGCTGCACAATTATTCGCTTTTACATCTTTACGAGAAGTCAAAATAATCTTACTCGGTCTAATATTACACATCGGATCAAAAGGATTAAATCTATCCAAAAGGCGCTCATATTCCTGTAAAGTTTCTAAATTATCAATCACAATTAAATAAGGATCTGCTTGCAACTTTTTTTGCAGTGCAGTAAAGTGATCTTTGTTAGCAGGTGGTAAATTAACATCAAGCTGTGAAGCAATCTCATAAATAATACTATCTGCATTAATATCTCTTCTATTATTTCTTTTTTGCACCGACATATCAGGCGATAAATAAGTTCTTTTTGCTGTTGTCCAAGCCAACTTAATAAAACCAGAATCTGTCGCATTTTCACTAATTAATTTTTCAGTTAAAGACGTTTTACCAATTCCGCCTGCACCCGTCAAACTCATTAACCAACAATCATCAGGACTGCGGAGATTATCCCCTAGTCTCTCAAGTATTTTATCAATACCAAATAGTCTTCTTTGCCCGCAATTTGTTTTTTCTCTTAACGTTTTTTCAATTTGATCCGTTTCTCTATTCTCTTCAATATTATTATTTTCTCGATCTCCTTCAGAATTAATAGAATTAGCACTAATTAAAACCGAAGCACCATTATCCGAAATATCTAATTTTTGATCCGAATCAATCTCTACTTGATCTTCTATATCATCCTCATCCAACGTCACCCATTTAGGCTTATATCTTTTAAAAACATCAATTAATTCATTACGCCTGGACTGACCCAGAATATCTGCTTTTCCTAAAAAAGTATTGCAAATATTCTCAATATGTTTTCTAACCGTACTTTCTTCTATATGGAGTGATGTAGCGATTGTTTTATCACTCTCTCCTGCTAATAGTTTTTCTAATACCTGCTTTTGTTTCGGTGATAATTTATTGAACTTATTTTCAAATTGCTTTTGAGTCATTCCTTTTCTGTACTCAATCGACTCTACACACAATTATACACAGAATCCTACACAAAACCCTCTTTACTACACAAAAAGATTCACAAAAAAACTCTTGACTTGTGTATTTATATACGGCTTAAATAGAGGCTTACTAACGATATCAACGACCCGATAAACTCTAATAACAATTAGGGTTTAGAGAAGGTTAAATGCGAATTTATAAATTATTCAGGGGCTTAAAATCATGTCTTTACCTAATCATGGAATTCTCAACAATTTAGTAATGGCTGGGTTTGAGGATGCTTACGGATGGTTGCAAGACTTTGCTAATAGCGAAGATTTTATAGTCAAAAGTCAGCAAGCTTTTGGCGATCGCTTTGATCCAGGTAAGTTAGAAACGTTACAGCAACAGTGGGTGACAGGGAATTTTGAAGCATTACCTCAGTTTGAAATTCGATTATCTGAGGAATTGCAAGGGGCGAATGCGGCTTATGCTGGAGAGAATAATACTATATATTTTTCCGAGGGTTTCTTAACTGCACAGAGTAGTTATCCTGAGGTGATTTCAAGTGTAACTTTAGAAGAAATTGGGCATTATATCGACTGGGAAATTAATCAGGTTGATACACCAGGAGATGAGGGAGAGTTATTTGCTAATTTGGTGCAAAGTGTTGAGTTGAGTCAGGGTGAAATTGAGACGTTAAAGCAAGAGGATGATTCTGTTGTTTTAAATTTAGAGAGTAATTTTGTTGGGTTGGAGAAGAATGAGGATGAGGATTTTGATCGAGTCTGGAATCAAATAATTGAAGATTCAGGTAAAACTCAAGTTATTTTAATCAATGGAATTCTAAAAGAAAAAAATGTTTTTTTAGAAAAAGATGTTCCGAAATTATCAGATCATTTTTACCTTAATGAAAATGATAGTGAGAACAAGAATGGTTCTATCAAGATTCAACCTGTATACAATCCATCTTTTAAAGAAAATATTCCAGAGGTAATTTTAGAATTTTTTGGTAATTTAGTTTTAGAGGCAATCAAAGATCTTGATCCTATAGATTATATTCTAACTGCTGGAGACTTTTTTGATTTAGTTTGGCAGTTTTCTAACAATCCTAGTATTTCTCTTTTAGAAGACGATCAATTTACAACAGACTTAATTGACTTTCTAGCCCAGCAAATTCCTTTAACAGACACTGTTGCTACAGTGATCCGTAGTTTGCCTAATAGCTTTGATTTTAAAGAAGCTCTTCTTCAGTATTGGTTTAGGGATGTTGAACCCAGCCAAGAATTAAATAGCAAGTGGGTCGATACAAATTTTTTAGCGGATTCTAAAAACTCGCTAATTTTAATAGGACATTCTCAAGGTAACTTTTTTCTAGAAGATGCAATAATTGAAAATCTCAGTCCTTACATTGATCGAACAAAAATTATCAGCTTTGGTTCGCCTACTTCATACTCAGCAGCTAATTTGTCAATGCTTGAAAGCTACGACGGTAATGGAAATCTAGAAAACGGATTAAATATCCGAGATGATAAAGATGCTGTAGCTAAGTTACAACTTTCATTTAGTGAATTATCCAATCCTGTTAGCAAATTATTAAAATTGGCTGATGCAGCAGTCACTTTAAGTAACGGATTAGGTCCTCATTATTTGATAGATAATTATTTACCAAACTTAGAATGGAAAGAGGAAAGTACTAAATATTTCAAAGATGCTTTTTATCAAACTAATACGACAGGTTATTATTTTCCACAATATAATCGTAATAATCCCGGTGAAAATGGTACAGAAAATGATGACTGGATCGAAGGCAGTGGCACATTGAACGGCGATCTTAGGAATGATGTCTTAAGAGGGATTGAAAATGATAGTGACGATACATTTATTGGTGGTTCTGGTTACGACGTTATTGATGGTGGAGACGGAGAAGATACTGCTGATTATTCTTCAAGTGATAATGGGATTATAGTTAAAGCAGAAGAATACGCAGGTTTAGACGTTTATAAAATCGAAGACGGCTTTGTAGTTGAAGGCGAAAAAACTGTAGATACCGTTTTAGATGTTGAAGTCATTAACGGCTCACCTCATAACGATGAAATGCATGGTGGAGATTATACTGATATTTTTTATGGAGGAGGAGAAAACGATAAACTCTGGGGCAATAAAGGAAATGATACCCTTCATGGTAACTCCGGTTTAGATACCTTACATGGTGGATCTGATAATGATAAACTCTGGGGTAATGAGGATAATGACAAACTCTGGGGTGATGAAGGCAGTGATACCCTTCATGGTAACTCCGGCGCAGACCAGCTTCATGGCGGTAAAGGTGCAGACAGACTGTGGGGCGGTGAGGATAATGATGAACTTTGGGGCGATGAGGACAATGATACCCTTAACGGTAACTCCGGTTTAGATAACCTTCATGGCGGGTCGGGTGCAGATAAACTGTGGGGTGATGAGGATAATGACAAACTGTGGGGTGATGAAGGCAACGATACCCTTAACGGTAACTCCGGTGCAGACCAACTCTGGGGCGGTGAGGATAATGATGAACTTTGGGGCGATGAGGATAATGATACCCTTAACGGTAACTCAGGGGCAGACCAACTCCACGGTAACTCGGGTGCAGACCAACTGTGGGGAGATGAGGATAATGACCAACTCTGGGGTGATGAAGGCAATGATATCCTCTACGGTAACTCGGGTGCAGACCAACTGTGGGGTGGTTTAGATAATGACCAACTTTGGGGTAATGAGGACAATGATACTCTCTACGGTAACTCAGGCGCAGACAACTTACAGGGTAATGAAGGTCAAGACTGGCTAGAAGGTAATAGCGGGGAAGATATCCTAGAAGGAGGATCGGGTAGCGATCGCCTCTATGGACAAGAAGATAACGATCAGCTATACGGTAATTCGGGTAACGATATTTTAAGTGGAGGATCGGGTAGCGATCGCCTCTATGGACAAGAAGATAACGATCAGCTATACGGTAATTCAGGCAACGATATTTTAAGTGGAGGATCGGGTAGCGATCTTCTCTATGGCCAAGAAGATAACGATCAGTTATACGGCAATTTGGGCGATGATACACTTTATGGCGGTGAAGACCAAGACTATATCGAAGGTAACGATAACAATGACCTAGTCTTTGGCGATCTAGGCGACGATACTATTAATGGTAATACTGGCGATGATGAAATACATGGCGGTGCCGACCGAGACTTAATTAATGGAGGTGAAAATAACGACCTGATCTACGGAGACTTCCAAGACGATAGTCTTAATGGGGCAGAAGATACTATTTATGGTAATACTGGTGAAGATTTAATCTTTGCAGGTGGAGGCGGAGACTTAATTGACGGGGGTGATGATAACGACACTATTCGGGGAGAGGGTGGAAATGACTCAATCTTTGGAGGTCTCAATGACGACCACATCACAGGTGGAGATGGGGACGACTCCATCAGAGGGGGTTTTGGTAATGACTTAGTTTATGGTGACAGTGGTTTCGGCCATGATACGATTTATGGCGAACAAGATGATGACACACTCTACGGTCGTTTGGGTAATGACTTTATTAGTGGAGGTGAAAATAACGACTTTATTTTTGGAGAGGAAGGCAATGATATTCTCCAAGGTAATACCGGGGAAGATCATATTTTCGGGGGTGACAACCCAGATACGATCTTTGGTAACGAAGGCAATGATATTATCAACGGTGACAATGGCAATGACCTAATAGAGGGTAACGCTGGTGAGGATAGTATTCGGGGTGGCAATGACAATGACACCATTTCGGGTAACGAAGATAACGATACTATCAGAGGTGATGCCGGATCTGACAATATTACCGGAGATGAGGGTGATGATAGTCTCTTAGGTAATAACGGTAATGACCGCATATTTGGTAATACAGGAGAAGATATTATTGATGGGGGTAATGACAATGACACCCTCTCGGGTAACGAGGATAATGATTTTGTTAAAGGTGACAGAGGGGATGACAATATTACCGGAGATGCGGGAGATGACAACCTCTTAGGCAACGATGGTAATGACCGGATAGAGGGTAATACAGGATCTGATAGTATTTCTGGTGGCAATAACCAAGATACGATCTTTGGAAACGAAGACAACGATCTTATCAACGGTGACAATGGCAATGACCTAATAGAGGGTAATGCGGGTGAGGATAGTATTTCTGGTGGTAATGACAATGACACCATTTCGGGTAACGAAGATAACGATATTCTCAGAGGTAATGCGGGTGATGACAATATTACCGGAGATGGGGGTGATGACACTCTTCAAGGGAATGATGGCAATGACTTGATCGCAGGTAATGCCGGATCTGATACTATTAGTGGCGGCAATAACAACGATACTCTATCGGGTAATAACGGAAATGACCGCATATTGGGTGATGCCGGAGACGATAGTATCACTGGAGATAACGGCGAAGACATCATCGAAGGTAACGATGGCAACGACTCCATCTCTGGCGGACTCGGAGAAGACCTACTTTACGGCAATAACGGCAACGACAATATTAATGGAAATGCCGGACAAGATAGCCTCTATGGTGGCAATGGTGCCGATCTGTTGGGGGGAGATAATGGAGAAGATCTAGTCTTTGGTAACGACGGAGAGGATACCCTCAGCGGGGGTAAAGCTGATGACTTCCTCTACGGAGACAAAGATAACGATACCATTTATGGCGATCGCGGTGATGATTTCATTGTCGGCGGTCAGGGGGCTGACCTCATTAATGGCGGAGACGGGGATGATACAGCCTCTTTCTACAACTCCAGCAGCGGGGTGATCGCAGACCTAACCACAGGCGGTGGCGGTGGTAGCGGAGACTCCCGAGGCGATCGCTATCAGGAAATTGAAAACTTAGAAGGGTCAGAATTTCGCGATCGCTTAATTGGAGATAACCAGAATAACAAATTAAGCGGACTTGGGGGGAATGACTACATAGACGGACGCAGCGGCGATGACTCCCTCGACGGCGGCTTAGGGGATGATAACCTTATTGGCGGTGGGGGAGATGATAGCCTCATGGGTCGTGAGGGGAATGATGACCTGGACGGCCAAGCGGGGAATGATTTTCTTGACGGTGGCAAAGGGGAAGATGTCTTATTAGGAGAAGCCGGAGATGATACCCTGTATGGTCAGGCTGACGGGGATGACCTGGATGGCGGTCGAGGACACGACTACCTCGATGGCGGTCTGGGAGATGATTTTCTCTCCGGTCGTGAAGGCAAAGATCAACTGTTTGGTCGCAGTGGAGATGATTATCTCGAGGGAGGTAGCGGTGATGATACCCTCAGAGGGGCAGCCGGGATGGATGTCTTGTTTGGGGAGGCAGGTAAAGATATCCTCTATGGCGGTATTGGAATAGATAGTCTGTTTGGCGGAGATCATCGTGACTTGCTTGACGGTAAGGCAGATGATGACTTCCTTGATGGCGGAAATGGCAACGATGACCTCTATGGCCGCCAGGGAGAAGATACCCTGTACGGGGGTAAAGGGAATGATTTCCTCTGGGGTAATGACGATCCCGATAGCCTCTGGGGGGGTTTAGGAGACGACTACCTCGATGGTGGCAATGGCAGTGACTTCTTGCAAGGGGGAGACGGCAAAGATGAACTTTGGGGCCAAGCTGGAAATGATAGCCTCAACGGCGGAAACGGTCACGATCTGTTAGATGGCGGCGAAGATGATGACATCCTCAGTGGGGATGCCGGAAACGATAAACTGTATGGTCGCCAAGGTTTAGACTTTCTTACTGGCGGGGAGGGTAAAGATTCTCTCTGGGGTGACTCCGGTAATGATACCCTCAGTGGAGATAGTGAAAATGACTATCTTAATGGCGGCGAGGATAATGATATCCTCACTGGGGGAGACGGCAAAGACGTTTTACTAGGAGAGGATGGCAATGACCAGTTATCTGGCGATCGCCATGACGACTTATTGGAAGGTGGAGAGGGTCAAGATACTCTCAGTGGCGGAGACAACAACGATCAATTGTATGGTCAAGCTGGAGAGGATCATTTAACCGGAGATGCAGGACAAGATACCCTTGATGGTGGCCTCGGGAATGATACCCTGACTGGCGGGGAAGATGGCGATCGCCTGATCGGTGGAGATGGCAACGACTTACTCTCTGGTGGTGTCGGGGTGAATACTCTGACAGGAGGCGCAGGACAAGATAAGTTTGTGTTAGTCACAGGTGAGGGTCATCAGCTTATTTCAGACTTTCAAGTTGGACAGGATTTGTTACAGTTTGAGGGTAATTTAAGCTTTGAAAATCTTGATTTTGTGCCGCAACAGGCTGATACTAAAATCTATCTTAAAGATAGTGGTGATTTATTAGGGATTTTGAAAGCAGTTACCCCAGAAGATTTACAAATGATGGATGATTCTCTGATTGTATAGCGTCAGGCGCTTGGAACCTCCCCTAACCCCTCCTACAAGGAGGGGAATCAGAAAAACAAATAAATGATATCAGGGATTGTTTGCCCCTTTTCATTAATAAACAGTCCTGAAAGGACACAATTTCCCTTTCCATCCCCGAACACATCCCCCTTTAAGAGAAGACCATTCGTTCCCTCTCCCTAACCCTCTCCTCCTAGGAGAGGGTTAGGGAGAGGTGAGAGGGTTAGGGAGAGGTCTGTTTTATACGCCCCTACGTGGATTTTAATTGTTTAGCGCGATCGCGTAAAATACTGGCTTGTTTTTCGGCTTCTGCTAAACTGTCTCGCGCCGTTTGTACAACTTCTGGATCTGCTTTTTCTACGAAGTTTTTATTACTTAAACGCTTAGAAACGGATTGAATTTCTTTTTCAATTTTGGCGATTTTCTTCTCTGTCCGAGTAATCAAAGCCTCAATATCGACCACACCTGCTAACTGAATTAAAGCTTGAACGGTTCCAACAACGCCAACAATTGTTTGACCTGTATTTTCAGGTAAGCTATCAGTAATGGTTAACTGTTCCACTTTACATAAATCTTTTACATATTGTTGTCCTTTTGTCAATATCTTTTGTTCAGTTTCGCTTTCGGTTTGCAAAATTGCTTGTACTTTTACTTTGGGTTTAATATCCGCATCAGCCCGCAGATTTCGTAATGTCCGAATAGTGGCAATAATTAACTCAAATTCTGTTTCTAATTCTGAGTCTATTAAAGCTTCGTTTAACTGGGGATAAGTTTGAACCGCTAAGCAATCTTCGTCTCCGGTTTGAGTTAACGTATGCCAAATTTCTTCGGTGATATGAGGCATAAACGGATGTAATAGTTTTAATATCCCTTCTAATACTTCTGCCAAGACTTGTTGGGCAATGGTTTTAGAAGCAACATCATCTCCCCAAAAACGTGGTTTTACCAATTCTAAATACCAGTCACAAAAGTCGCCCCAAATAAATTCATACTGTTCGCGGGCAGCTTCTCCAACGCCGTAGCTTTCCATGTAATTACAGGTTTGCTGTACTGTTTTATGGAAACGAGACAATATCCATTTATCAGATAACTCTAATTTTTTGAGTTCGGGTTTACCGAGTTGCTGCGGTGTTTTTCCTTCTAAGTTCATCATGACAAACCGGGCAGCATTCCAGATTTTATTGGTAAAATTCCGGGAGGCTTCTACCGAGGGAGATTCATCTTTTTTACGGTCATATTCTAAGCGAATATCTTGCCCTGCCCCAATGACTTCCCGCATTAACGTATATCGCAAGGCATCTGTACCGTACTTTTCTATTAAGATTAATGGATCGATTCCATTTCCGGCAGATTTTGACATTTTCTTGCCCTGTTCATCCCGAATTAAGCCATGAATATAGACGGTTTCAAAGGGCATTTTATCGGTAAAATATCCCGCCATCATCGTCATCCTGGCAACCCAGAAAAAGATAATATCAAATCCGGTTGATAGGGTACTGGTGGGATAATATTTTTCTAAATCTGCGGTTTTATCCGGCCATCCTAAGGTGGAAAACGGCCATAAACCGGAAGAAAACCAAGTATCTAATACATCAGGATCTTGTTGTAATTTAACATCTTTACCGTATTTTTCTCTGGCTTTTTCTATCGCTTCAGTTTCGCTTTTTGCCACTACAAAAGGTGTATCATCCGTGATTTCCCCTTCGGTTTCACTAATAGCATACCAAGCCGGGATTTGATGCCCCCACCACAACTGTCGAGAAATACACCAATCTTCTAAACGGACTAACCAATCTCGATAGACTTTTCCCCAACGTTCGGGTACAAATTGCGGTGAATTTTGATTATCAAAACAGTCTAATGCTTTATCGGCTAACGGGCGTATTTTCACAAACCATTGTGTGGATAATAACGGTTCTACCGGAACTTTTCCTCGTTCACTATAAGGAACACTATGTTGATAGTCTTCTACCTTAACGAGTACGCCGTCTGCTTCTAATTGTTTAACCAAATTTTTACGGGCAACAAATCGATCTTGTCCTTCAAACGGCCCTGCATTTTCATTCAATGACCCATCTTTATTCATAATATTAATCATGGGTAGTTGATGGCGTTGACCCATTTGAAAGTCATTCGGATCGTGGGCAGGCGTGACTTTAACGCATCCCGTCCCAAATTCTGGATCGACGTGTTCATCGGCAATAATCGGGATTTCTCGATTCATGATTGGCAGGGTTAATGTTTTGCCAATTAAATCTTGATAACGTTCATCTTTAGGATTAACTGCAACGGCGGTATCTCCTAACATGGTTTCGGGGCGAGTGGTTGCCACTTCTACATAGCCACTACCATCGGTTAAAGGATAACGAAAATGCCACAAATTACCGTTTACATCTTTATTATCTACTTCTAAATCCGATACCGCAGACTCACTTGCCGGACACCAATTCACCATGTATTGACCTCGATAAATGAGTCCGTCTTCGTATAACTGAATAAACGCGGCAATGACGGCATTTGATAATCCTTCATCGAGGGTAAAACGTTCTCGACTCCAGTCAGCAGAAATCCCTAAACGTCGCAACTGATTAACAATAGTTCCCCCAGATTCTTCTCGCCATTGCCATGCTTTTTCCAGGAATTTTTCTCGACCTAAATCGTAACGAGTTTTACCGTCTTCTTTGAGTTGGCGTTCTAAAATAGTTTGTACTGCAATACTGGCGTGATCTGTCCCCGGTAAATAAAGGGCGTTATCTCCTTTCATACGATGGTAGCGAATTAAAGCATCAATTAAGGAGTTATTGAACGCATGGCCCATGTGCAGGCGGCCGGTGACGTTCGGCGGCGGAATCATGATACAGTAAGGAGCGCCAGCTTGTTGCGGATCAGCCTGAAAGACTTGATGTTCTTCCCAGTATTGTTGCCATTTGGCCTCTGTGGCGAAGGGATTATATTGACTGGGTAAGTTGGGGGTTGATGAAGTCATGGGCGATCGCAAACAAGAATAGATATTTTAATCACTCCTAATATTTTGCCACATTCTTTGCAGAAATTTCGCCAATTTGGCTAATGGGTCATTTGTTAATTTTTTTTTACTCCGAGTCGTTAACCTTTCTCTCTAATATTTTCCCTTTGACTCAATCTCATCCATAAAAAATTCGGATTATAGTGAGTTTTCTGCTAGTTTTTCGATGCAAGTAGCCGATAGTAAAATATGATCTTCTGTTTGAATAATAGAACAGGATTCTATCGCCTGAGATAATACGGGAATTTGTCCTTGTTGCAATTGAGTTTGAACGGTATTTTCTTGATCAACATCTCGAATTAATTTTTGATCTTGAATATAATCTTCTGCAAAACCTTGACGATCTAATAACCAAAAATCGATATTATATTTTTGAATAAATTGTCGAATCGTTTGCCAGTTTGTACTATATTGGGCTTGAATTAAATTTATTGTTTTTTGACGCAAAGGAGTATAATAGGCGCTATGGTAGGGCATACTATATTCTAAAGAAACTAAGGTAGAACGTTGGGCAAATGTGGGAATATAATCGGCTTCTTCTGAAATAGAAGCGACTAAACTATCTTTGGGTTGAGTTAAGAGAAATTGATAAATTTCTGGGGTGTTTCCTGTACGATAAAGTCGTTGAAAAGTTGCAATAGGCGGGAAAAATGGCAGAATAGCTAAGATTAATCCTAGGGTTAAAATAAGTCCGAATTTAATCCATTGTTGGGGACTGATTCCAGTCTGTATTTTTTGTTTCCAATATCTGTATTGTTGATCCAAAAAAGTTGTTAAGGTAATCCCCGCAGCTAAAACAATAGTGACTCTAACACTATGATAAATATATCGATTAGGAAAATGAAGTTGAAATAGAAATAGATGGGATAAACAGAAGAGTCCTACTGAAGTTAAAAGGATTTGCTTGAGAATAATAATATGTTCATAAACTTGATGACTTAAAGGAAATTGTTGTTTTCTTTTTAGCATAAAAGGTAACAGAATTCCTGTTAAGGTAAGCGGCGGTAAAAGTCCTACGAATAATAAACCGCTACGGGGACTCAGTAGCCAATATATTAAAGGATTATTCGGAAAAAATATATTCCTGCCCCACTCTCGATCAATTAGGTTAAAGGTTGGCAGTAACTTGGCTTCAGCGACTGTGATTATCGGCCCAAATTCATTACTACTGAGTCGATAGGGAATCAAAACTATCCCTGAAACAATCATTCCAAATAGTAAAGCTTGCCAGCGAAATTGATCGGAGGTTTTTTCAACCAATCGAATGGTTAATAAACACAGATAAATGAGTACAAATTGTGGGTAAAATAGTCCTTGTAAGGCAATAATTAATAAAACAGCAAATAGTTGTTTTTCAATTAAGTAATATAGAAAAGCAATAAATAGCGGATAAATAAAAGCCCTAGGTGTGGCAGAAATGATATCATCTTCCATCCATAAGGCTTGATTTAGTAATAGGGTTGTAATAAATCCATGAATGGGTAAAGGTAAGAATTTTAGACTGAGTTTAAACCCATAATATGTAATAAAAATAGCTAATATTGCTGGAATAATTTTACCCGCAAAAACCGGATCAATTCCTACTTTTGCCAGTATCCAATATAATGTTGTGAAACCCCAAGGCGCAACTGATCGAAAATAGTCTGCGATTAAATCATTAGGAAATAATTCAGGATCAATAAACCGTCGCATCCAGATAATATGATGTCTGGCATCGTCTTGAATAATCTCAGGATGATTCAAAGCAAAATGAATCGATTCTATACCGTAGAGAATAGCAACCAGTAAACTTAAACTCAGCCATAATTTATAGTTTAGATCAGAAGCTTTATCGGTTTTTGAACGAATCAATGATTTCAATATTTAACCTGATTTACAGCTATAAAATATTAGCATTGTTTATTTTAATTGACTATAAAGTTTGAGTTAAATCCCACAAAGAATTAGGAAGATTGTACTAAATTGATTCGGTTATCTGCTTTGAGAGTGATGGGAGATTGATTTTTAATATATTCAGTCACAATATCGGCAATCAAAAAGCCAGTATCTACTTGATTTTCACCTTGTGTTAAAACTTGATAGCCATCACCACCTTTCATCATAAAATTATTCGTAACCACTCGATAGGTTGCCGTCAAATCTAACGGTTTATCGGTTCCATTTTGCCCCATAATTTTAATAGAATTAATCCGATCTCCAACTGCTTTTTGAGGATTCCAAGAAAATCGAACTCCAGCCACATGAGAAAAACATCCATCTTCTTCTTCTACTCTACTTACCCCATGTTCTAAGGCTTGTTGAAGTTGTTCTCCGGTTAAATCTAAGCGAGTAATTGTATTATTAAACGGTAACACTTCTAATACTTGCCCCAGCGTAATATTTCCTGGGGGAATACTTGCCCGAATTCCACCCGCATTGACAATTGCAACCTCAGCGCCATCCGAATTTAATTGATTTAACATCGCATCTGCAATTAAATTTCCTAAATTCGTTTCTTGGGTGCGAATTTTTGCGCGATCGCCTTCTAATTTGACTTGAGTTTGACCAATAACGGTTTGCCGTAGTTTTTCTAAAGGTTGTTTAAATGTCTGAAGTTTCTGTTCAAATTCTGCTGAGGGTTGAATCTTCTCATCGATAGCATGAGGATCACCTTTCCACTCTGTGATATGACCTTTGCCATCAAACTTAACTTGTAAATCTCCTAAATATTTACCCCATTCCCAATCTGTTGCAACTAAAATTGTCTCACCATTGGGTGTTTTTTCTACAATGGGATAAGGTAATTTTGCCCCTAGCATTTTACCTAACGGTGTATGAGAATGCCCGCCAATAATAATATCAATGCCATCAACTTGTTGGGCTAATTTCATATCGTTAGATAAGCCTAAGTGGGTTAAAGCAATAATTTTATTAATTCCTTGCTGTGTTAATTCTTCAACGGCTGTTTTAGCTGCTATTACTTCATCGTTAAACTCAATCCCTTCTCCGGGACTAGAAAGGGTTTTTGTTTCTGTTGTTGTTAATCCTAATATTCCTATTTTTTCACCCTCTATTTCTGTAATCATCCAAGGTTTAATTTTTCCCTGTAAAGGAGAACTATCAGCAATTTCAAGGTTAGCAGATAACATAGAAAATTGAGCAGACTTAAGAAAATTTGCTAAGACTTGTTGTCCTTGATCAAACTCATGATTTCCTGCTGCAACTGCCGTATAATTCAAATTATTATAAAACGGTAAATCAGCTTTGCCTAAATACTGATTAAAATAAAGAGTACCTTGAAAAATATCCCCAGCATCTAATAATAATGTAGGAGTTTCGCTAGTTTGACGCAGTTGATCAATTAAGGTTTTTCTTCTACTCATTCCCCCGAGTTGTTGATCTTCAACAGTCACAGGTTCAAGATGTGCATGATGATCATTAGTATGCAAAAGTCTGAGGCTAAAACTTTGATTGTCAATGAGTAGATGATGAACGGCAAACCCAACTAACAACCCCAAAGTAATGAGAACAGCGTATAACCGTAAAGCCCATTTCATAGATATATCTGAGTAAATTAAAAGAGATTGAAGCAAGTTCTGCTTGATGATATTCTATAGTTTAGCGCGAAATTCCGTATGTTTTCATTATTATAGAATATCACCGAATTTAATAATAGAATCTTATTTATTTTTGAGAAAAGTTCTGTTGAGAAGGAAAAGATGAAGGGTTAATAACCGCAGATTCTGGATTTTCAACTTTGGGGACTTCGTAATGAATATCCCGATAGGTTGATTTCAACTGTTCTGCTTGGGGTGTATCATTGACTACAATAAATTGTTCAGGAGATAAGATAAGATTCTCATAATCAAATCCGCCTGAAACGGTACTATCCGGTATTGTTAAATCAACGCTGTAGCTTTCTTGAGGATATTGATAACAGTCTACGATTGTACCAATTGTTCCTTGAGGGATAGAACGCTGACTAAATTTAATTTGAATCTCTATCACAGTCTGAATTCGATCATAAACTTGGGCTTTCATTACTATTTGTCCATCCCTGTCATTTTATAAAATCTCTGAATAGTAAGTTAGCTAACGATTTAATACCGCGATCTTTCTACCTTCAAAGCTGTCAATATCATATCGAAGACTGACAGATTCTACTCACTGCAACTGAAGTAAGGTTAAACTTTATTTTTTTTCAGTGATCTCAATCATTTCAATACATGATATAGATCACAACAACCTTTGATTATTCTCATTTATCTCGCTGTTATAATCCGGCACAATACTTTTAATCACGTTTCCCAAAGGTGTGCCAATGAACCTAACGACTATAGCCACCGCGATATTTATGATAGTGACGGGCTGGGTAACTCCAGCGGTTGCTGAAAATCCCGCACACCTGAAACAATTACTTGAAACCAAGGAATGTGTCGGTTGTGACCTCAGTGGGGTACAATTAGCGGGTGTTAATCTAAGCGGCGCGAACTTAAAAGATGCTAACCTCAGCGGTGCAAATCTGGCTGGGAGTAATTTCAATGAAGCCAATTTAAATCGAGCGATATTAGTGCAAGCTAATCTCGAGAATACGAGTTTGATTGTCGCAAAGCTACATGGGGCAGATTTGACAGATGCCAATCTCCAAAATGCAAATTTGAGTTTAGCTGGAATGGTAATTGCAGATTTAACCAATGCAAATCTGAGTGGCGCTAACTTAATTGGTGCAAATATGGAGAGTGCAGATTTGACGGATGCTAATCTTAAAGATACTCGTCAAAACATTAGTTTCTTAGGTCATATTCAGCTTCAAGAAGGAAGTTTACAGCCGATTGATATTGTTAATGGTGTTAATCTACGAGATGCTAATTTAACGAATGCTAACCTAACTGGGGCGGATTTAACCGCGTCTGATTTAGGCGGTGCAACGCTTGAAAATACCAATTTATATAAAGCGAACTTAATGGGAACTATGCGATAAGCAACTCCAGTTAAAAGTTCAGTCTTGTTTAGGGGAAGTGCATGACAGCAACAGATGATGCCAGTAAAACAGCTCACAATCAGCCAATAAAAATAGGGTAAAGGGAAATATAAACCTTTTGCCCTTGTCTACGGGAATTATTTGATTTTAAAGTGGTTACAGATCAGTTGTACTAAACATTGCTTATTTTAAGAATAATGCTGTTAAAGCGGGTTTTAAAACCGGATAATCTCCTTCAATATTTGTAAAAGTCAAATCGACAAAATACTGTGCTTTCAAATGTAATTTTGGGATCGATCTGATATATAAGACTAATTTTATGGCGCAAAGTTATAGTCATACAAAACAGTAATTTTTAAGAAATAGAAAGACGAAAACGGTTAAACAAAATAACAATAATAAAACCCGTTAATTGTACTAAAACAATACTCGGTCCTGACGGTAAACTCCAAATCCCAGAAATTAACATTCCGATTATACTACTAATTACTCCACAACCTGCTGCAACAGTGAGAAAAGGAACAAACTGGTTACAAATTAATTGGGCAGTCGCGGCAGGTATAACAAGGAAAGCATTAACTAATAAAATCCCAACAGAACGAATTGTTAAAGCAATCATCAGGGATAATAAAATAATGAAGCCATAGCGATAAAAATCAACAGGAATGCCTTTAGATTTCGCTAAATCTAAATTAAAAGTTAGCATAATTTGTTGAGGCAAGGTGGAAATTAAACTAACTATTGTAATGATTAATAAGAAAGCGATAAGAATTAAATCCAAATTACCAATCGCTAAAATATCTCCAAATAAAATAGATAATAAATTTCCACGATATCCTTGTAAAAAGGTAAATCCTATCATTCCTAATGCCACAGAACCTGCGACTATAATTCCGAGAATTGTATCGCTACCTAAACGAGTTTTATCGATTAAATATAAAATAACTACACCCATTAAAACAATAAATCCAATCAAGCATAAGGTTGTAGGAAGCTGAAATAAAGCACTGATTACGACTGGAATTAATGCAACGTGGCTTAATGTATTGCCCAGCATTGATAGTTTTCTCAGAATAACAAATCCGCCGAGTAAGCCGCCGAGTAAGCCTAATAAAATCCCTCCTAAAATTGCCCGCTGCATAAAGGGAAAGCTTAAGAGTTCTATCCAGTCTGGGTATTCAATCATTTGACGTAAAGCTAATATTTGAAATCAAGAGTTAACAAGAATGAAAATAACGAGTTAAACTAGAACCATACACTGCTTCTAAGTTTTCGGTAGATAATGTTTGACTGGGTTCTCCCTGACAACAAATATGACGATTTAAACATAAAACGCGATCACAATGCCGACTGACCATATCTAAATCATGAGAGATTTGTAAGATAGCAAAGCCGAGATCTTGCTGTAGTTTTTTTAATAACTCAGAGAATTCTGCTTGTCCTTTGGCATCGACTTCTGCCATAGCTTCATCTAAGATTAAAAGCTGACGCGGAACCACTAAACAGTGAGCCAATAAAACTCGTTTTAATTCTCCACCACTGAGTGTACCTATCGGTTGTTTAGCTTGATTTTCTAAATTAACTTTCACTAATGCAGACTGGACTGCAATTTGTCGTTTTCTTCTTTTAAAAAACCAAGATTTAGGTAAACCTAAACTGACTAACTCTTCCACAGTAATGGGAAAATTTCGGTCAAACTGTAGTTTTTGAGGAATATAACCCAATAATTGATATCTTTTTCCGAGGGTTTGAAGACTCGAACCTAAAAATTGAACCTCACCCGATTGAAACGGAATTAAGCCTAAAATTGCTTGAATTAGAGTACTTTTTCCTGCGCCATTAGGGCCAATAATCGCAGTATTAGAACCGGGATAAATTTGAAAAGAAACACAATCAACAGCGACGTATTTTCCTTGTAAAACTGTCAGATTATTAACTGTTAAAATTGGCTTTTCTTGCCAAGTTTTTGACGCTTTCATTGATTTACTTAAATCTCAATATTTAAATTTTTTCTAATTCTATTACCCTTAAAGTGGCTGATTTCCCATACCATCTATTTTGAGGGGTTAGGATATCATGCCGGTAACATCTCATGGATGCAGGCAGTTTGTTCTTTGCATGCAGCGCTAGTAACGATAATGATAATCATTTTTTTGACGGATCGCAATAGTAAATGTGAGGGACTCTAATGACTCTCTGTACAGCTAGTGACTGATCATGGCGAAGATAGCTTAAAAATTTGATTCGCTTTCGATCTGGCTCTGGTTGAAATGATTAACGGGAGTAACGAAGGGAGGACCCGAATCCAAGTATAAACTAAAAGTCAGATTAAATTACCTAAATAATGTAAAATAATTATAAAAATTGTTGAAATAGTACCAATAAATACTGCAATTTTGAGGGAAATAGCAGGATATTAATGAGTAGAAAAAGCCATAGAATCAATCAGAAAATTGGATAAAATGATATCGTCTATTGATCGATAAGGCTGATCAAGTTATTCCAGGAAAAAAGCGAGATAGTGAATTGAAAACTTCAAAATCCGTTGAAATTGTTCTGAGTCTCTCATATTGTGATGGACTGGATGAGTGATAGCGCCTGCACCACACCCCTACTCCGTCGTTTGCAGATGATCTATGGTCTAAAAATTGGCAATCTGGCACATAATGGTTCAATAACTGTTTTATCCTTGTTAATAAGATCATCTCCCCACTAGGAGAATGGATCAGGCTCTCAACGATTTATAGTGTGGAAGAATTTTAACTGATGCAGTTGTTGCAGCAGAACGCAAATTAGACTTCGCCTTCAGTTGTTGGGAAGGGGTAGCGGGTAATGGATAACAGAGCGAAATATCCGTGCCTTGGGACGTAGTGTTATATTTCTCTATTCTTAATGGTCTAAATTGTACTGAAGTTGTTTCAATCTGACTCGAATCTGAAGGAGCGAATTGATAAAATAAACATCAGTCTCGAATTCTAATTTGAATCGTTAGAATCTTTAAAAGTATTTTGGCGATCGCTATCTCTAAAACTTCAAGGGTGCATCGAGGATAACGACAAGATCTTCACGTATAACAGATATTAATATAGAGAAATTATGATTGGGTTTTGTCAAAAAAATTACTACAATAATCTAAAAATTGTGGTAACAGTAGGATCACTTCTGTTCAACCTCATCCTGGGAGTCACTTCCTCGGCTCAAGCTCAAACGGCTGAACCGTTGCTGCCACCGATGCCATCCCCCGCACAAGGGATTCCCATTCCGGATATCGGAGAATATACCCTCGGAGCCGGTGATTTAATTCAAGTCGATATTTTGGATGTTCCTGAATACAGCGGAGAATATTTAATCTTAAACGATGGCACCTTAAGCCTACCGATTATTGGCCGCATAGAAGCCGCTGGCTTAACCGTTCCTCAGATTACTCAGATGATCTCTCGAAAATATACTCCCTATGTTCAGCAACCCCTAGCAACAGTGAGTATTGTTTCACCCCGGCCCATGACCATTGCGGTCGCCGGAGAAGTCAACCATCCCGGTTCCTATATTCTGCCGTTGGTGGTTCCCGATACTCAGGCCCGACAGTTTCGATTTTATACTGTAACTCAACTACTCGAACAAGCTGGAGGAGTAACCCAAGTGGGAGATATTACTCAAGTTGAAATTCGCCGGGTTAACCCCGCAGAACAAATGTTTACCATTAACCTGCGCCAACTGATAGAAGCAGGAGACTTAAGCCAGGATGTGGTACTGCGAGATGGAGATAGCATTGTAGTGCCGACTGCCGATACCCTCGACCCCACCGCCGTCCGTCAAATTACCACCGCCAGCTTTGCCCCAGAACAAATTGATCCTTTTCCCATTGTGATTGTTGGAGAAGTGTTTGAACCCGGAACTCATGTTGTGGGAGAAGATACCGTCAACTCCGGAGAACCCCCCAAACTCACAGAAGCCATTACCCTCGCCGGAGGAATTACCCAAAAAGCGGATATTCGCCAAATTCAACTGCGCCGTCTGACGAAAAAAGGCGAAGAACAGATTATTAACGTCAATTTGTGGGAATTATTAGTCGAAGGCGATGTCAATCAAGATATTGCTTTGCAAACCGGGGACTCTATTATCATTCCTCCAGCCCGACAAATTGACCCGCAAGAGGTGACTTCTTTAGCCGATGCTAGTTTTTCTCCGAGTGCCATGAATGTGAGTGTGGTAGGGGAAGTGATGGACCCCGGTTCATTAGAAGTGCCCCTTGATACCACCCTCAACCAGGCCATTTTAGCCGCTGGAGGATTTGACGAACGCCGCGCCCATGAAGAGACGGTTGAACTGGTGCGTCTGAATCCAAATGGAACCGTTTCTCGTCGCCAAATTGCCTTGAATTGGACCGCTGATATTAATGAGCAGAATAATCCGATTTTACGTCAAAATGATGTGATCGTGATTCGTCGCTCTGGATTAACCCAAACAGGAGATAAGCTAGAAGAAGTCTTGAGACCCTGGAATGGCTTGATTGGCGTGTCTAACCTGATCAACACCATTCGGATGTTAGCCGATTAGCTTTACTTCTATCCGACCTTTACTTATCCTCATCGTATGACTGTAATTGACAATCGCGAATCCCTAGATTTAGACCTGGGTCGCTATCTCAAAGCGATTACACGACGCTGTTTACCCGCAATCAGTGTTTTTATTTTAATCGTTGGTTTAGCGGCTTACGCAACACGATATTTAAAGCCCAGTTACCAAGCCTCTGGCAAGCTGTTATTTAAAGTTGATCGTACCTCGTCTTTAGCGGGAATTGGGGAAGAATTGGGAGAATTACGGGCATTACTGGCCGACCAAACCCCATTAAGTACACAAATGGAGTTGATTTCTTCTAATCCTTTGTTACAAGAAACCATTGATAATCTTAATTTAATTAATGAAGACGGAGAACCGCTACAGCCGGAAGATTTACGCAGAAACTTAGAGATTAAAATTATCGGCGGCACTGATATTGTGCAGTTGGCTTATACCAGTCAAGACCCCCAAAGAGCGGCTGATATTATTAATATGTTGATGGATGTTTATATTCAAAATAATATTGATAATAATAGAGATGAAGCCGCCGAAGCCCGGTTATTTATTGTCGAACAATTGCCAAAAGTGCAAGACGAAGTATTTCAAGCCGAAAAAGCATTGAAATTATTTAAAGAACGAAATGATATTTTAGATTTATCCGCAGAATTTCAAACATCCGTTGAAGAACAGGCAAATTTAAACCGACAAATTACCACCATTGAATCAGAATTGAGTGGGATTAATGCCCTCGCTAATTCTTTAGGCGCTCGAGTCGGACTGAGTTTAGAAGAAGCGATCGCCCTTAATACCATTAGCCAGTCTCCGGTCGTGCGGGGAACCTTAGAACAATTACAACAAGTTGAAGGTGAATTAGCCAATGAACGGCGACGGTTTAAAGATTTAAATCCTCGTGTGATTGCCTTAAAAAATAAACGGGATTCTTTAAGCGCTATTTTAAATAATCAAATGGCTCAAGCCGTCAGTAATCCGGCAATTATTTCCGAGGGATTATTACAAATTCGAGATCAAAAACGCAATTTATTAGAAGATTTTATTGTGGCGGAAACCCGGCGATTAGAGTTAACCCGACAACTCGATTCTCTGTATCAATCTCAAAATAATTATCAACAGCGGGCGCGTGCTTTGCCAGAATTTGAACAACAACAGCAAGAGCTTGAACGTAAAGTGGAAGTGGCACGGGTCACTTATAAAACCCTATTAAGAAATTTAGAAGAAGTTCAAGTTGCAGAGAATAAAACCACAAATAATACTCGGATTATTGAAGCCGCAATAGTTCCGATTGAAGGCAGTACTGGCAAAACCAAACTGTTAGCATTGGGGATTGTACTGGGGGGATTTGCCGCCACCAGTTTAGTGGTATTACTCGAAATGGGAGATAAATCTCTCCGTAGCCTAGAAGATATGAAGAGTATCTTTAGTTACACCATACTGGGAATTATCCCCTCATTTTCCCGCCGCAGTCCAATTTGGGGACGTAAACAACCTGGCCCCGATGTCCCTGTAATTTATGCCCCAGAATCTCTCGAAAGTGAGATTTATCGGATGTTGCAGGCAAACCTCAAGTTTCTCAGTTCAGATAAAAAGCTGAAAACCCTTGTCGTCACCAGTTCAGTTCCCAAAGAAGGTAAATCAACGGTCTCCGCCAACTTATCCGCTGCCATTGCCCAACTGGGGTATCGCGTCCTATTAATTGATGCAGATATGCGTCATCCCTGTCAACATCACATTTGGGGTTTAACCAATGCCGTCGGCTTAAGTGATGTGTTGGTGGGTCAAGCAGAGGCCGCTACTGCCATTTCTCAAGGCATCGAACAACCGGATATTTTAACCGCAGGGGTGACCCCGCCCAATCCCCTCGCCCTGTTGGACTCAAAACGGATGCAATCTTTAATTCGGAGTTTTTCCGAATCCTACGACTTTGTGATCATTGATACACCCCCGATTATTATCGCTGCCGATGCATTAACCCTCAGTCAAATGACCAACGGCATGCTGTTAGTCGCCCGTCCTGGCACCGTTGACCGCGATAGTGCTTTAGTTGCCCAAGAAACCCTAGAACGCTCAAATCAGCAGGTCTTAGGGATGGTCGTCAATGCCATTAATAAAAATGAATCGATGAAATATTTCCATCACGCCAAACGTTATTTTGTCACCGAAAAAACCCACCGTCGTTCTGCTTCACCCATACCCAATCAAGCTGTAAACAGTAAAAGGTAAAGGGAAAAAGACCCATGAGTTCAAAAATCGATAAGTTACTGAGAATTGTTGAACCTACCTTCACCGTTTTAGCTTTAATTCAATATTCAGCAGATTGGATGCCTTTGATATTATCAGGCGGAGTCAGTGAAGGGGATGGGGTTGATATTAACTCATTTAACTTTACTTTAAATGTTTTAACCTATTTACTCACCTACATGATTTCTGGCTTTTTACTCTTATTACGCTGGAAAAAAGTCGTTTATTTTATCAGTAAAGATCGAATTGTTTGGGTGTTGGTGGGAATTGCGATCGCCTCTGTTCTGTGGTCATTTTCTCCCGGTCGTACCCTCAAAAGTTGTATTGGCTTAATCGGGACAACCTTCTTTGGTCTTTATTTAGGAACCCGTTATAGCATCCGAGATCAGGTGAAACTATTAGGGTTAGCCTATGGTTTAATTATTGTTTTTAGTATTTTATTTGCTATTGGTTTACCCCGTTATGGGATTATGGGCGGAGTTCATGCTGGGGCGTGGCGCGGGATTTTTACCCATAAAAACTTCTTTGGTCGAGCATTAGCGTTTTCAGGAGTTTTATTTGCAATTCTCACCAATATTAATACTCAAAAAAAATGGCTGCCTTGGTTAGGAATAGTGGTAGTAATGGGGTTATTAGTCTTAGCTAAATCCACCACATCGATGATTAATTTTGTTGTTTTAATTGGCAGTTTGTATGCTTACCGAGTCCTGCGGCTGCGATATTTTTTAATGATTCCTGGCTTTTTTGCTATCGTTGCCATTGGTGGAATTGTAATAGATTGGTATACGCAAAATGCAACAGCAATTCTCGGTACTGTCGGAAAAGATCCCTCTCTCACGGGCCGGACTGACCTTTGGGCTTGGGTGGGGGAAATGATTGATAAACGACCCATTTTAGGATATGGATATACTGCCTTTTGGAATGGTTTAGATGGCCCCTCAGCCTATATTGTGCGGGCAGCCCGCTGGCCAGTTCCATACTCTCACAACGGTTTGCTAGATTTATGGTTGGATATCGGCTTGTTAGGGGTCTCTGCCTACATTTTAGGGTTTGGATTAAATTTATTACGAGCGGTATGGTGGGCGAGATTTAGTCTGGGCTTTGATGGTTTGTGGCCGTTAGTATATCTCACCTACACCGTCTTATCCAATTTAACCGAAGGGGGAATTATGGCTCAAAATGGGATTTTTTGGGTACTTTATACCACCCTTTCAATTTCTCTAGTTGTATCACCCGAACATCCTCATGAAGCCAAAGTTAAGGGAATGCTCAATAGTCATAGTAAAGCCTAAACGAATTGGTATTAACAGCAATTAAAACAACTTTCTAACAATTAATCACTCACTATTTCAAAGCAGATTGTAACTGACGGGGTAAGGGTTCAGTCCTGTCAACAGATAACCCTACATGAGATGATGTTTGAGATGTTTTCTCTTCTGGACTTAATGCTTCACCCCAAAATACCCAACGACTTCCAGGGGGTAAAGTGGTTAAACTAACTGGGTTTTGACTCAGCCAAATGAGCGGTAAAAATGGCGGAACTTCTGATTGAACTGTCTCAGAAAATTGTACCCCAGCCAAAGTCGATAAGACTACATGATGACCCTGAACTAAACCTGTTTTTGCTGTCCACAATTGCACATTCAGTTGACAACGACAACAATAAAAATATAACGACGCTGCCACCGTTACCGCTTGTTCAAAATCATCTTCTTGCCAAGCCGCTGCACTATCCAAACAAATAATAATTTCTTGTCCACCCGTGGAACGTTCTAACTCCCGTACCCGTAATTCCCCGTAACGCGCACTAGAGCGCCAATGAATTAACCGCGTGGGATCGCCATAACGATAGGGTCTGAGGGTACGAGTCACTCCTTCCGTTGCCAATTGAAACCGATTACGATCTTCAACTTGTGGACTATATTCTTGCCCCATATTATCCACCAAAGGACAAGTACTGAGGGGAAAAACTTGCGGATATACAACCGCTGTGGTGTTGGCTGTGCGATCGCGACTACACCAAAATAATCCTAAGGGTGTACCTGTTCGCAGTCGCACCTGTTGCCAGTGGTAAACCCCGCGTTTTGGGGTCGGCAGGTTATAAGTCCAAGTATAAACCCCTTGAGGCGAGAGGGTTTCAATCACAATGCTGGCTTTTCCTAAAGTCTGAGGCAATTGATCTTGAACTTGAATTAAACTTTTAAGTTGAGGGGATTGATTACGGATTTCTAACTCAACTGTGAGTAAATCTCCAACACTGACGGGTTTAATTTGACGACGCTGAACTTGTAATGGACGTAGCGATCGCATCGGTAAAATCGCAGCAATCCCCAGTAATGCTAAACTAATCCCACTAATCACATACAACCAACCCGCCATGGTATTGGTCGCTGCACCAAAGAAAAACACCGCCAGAAAACCGAGTAACCCTCCCCCATAAGCCGGAGCCACTCCCCGAGTTTCTAGCCAGTTCGTTATACGACTTAAAATCTTCATTCAAAAATCAATGTTAAAATCAACTTATTGGCGATTGCCTAACTGAGTTTAATCAGAAAAAGAAGCTGATTCCACTGTAACCCTCACAATAAGATTTACAAATTTAACGAGTTTTTTAGCCTTATCTAAATCTAAGATATCTAATTTACAGATTACACCAGACCAATCTGCTTTGATTAAATCACTGCTGGAAGTGAATGGTACTTAACCAAACTCTCTCACTGACGGGTGACTATCACAGTCCATTTATAGGAGATATTTAACTCATGAGCAACCCAGCTATGTCTTCATCCCCAGATCATCCTATCCCAAAAATGCCCCCGGTTCCCAAACCCGCTGAACACGCCACGGCAAGAAGGTCAGCTTCTGACAGTAGCATCAAGCAAATGGTTAAGGATGCTTCCCACTTAAAAGCATCAGATATTCATATTCGGGTGGGACATACCCCCAGACTGCGGATTCAAGGGGAAATGGTACGGGCGAAGGATTGGCCGAAAGTCACCCCAGAACTGTATGAAAAGTATTTAGAAGAGATTTTAAGCAGCCGTCAACGGGAAAAGTTTGCGGAGCAAAAAGAACTAGATACAGCCATCTTTTATCCGGGGTTAGTGCGTTGTCGGGTGAACTGTTTTGATACTCTCAGCGGGGGAGCGATGGTATTGCGGTTAATTAGCCTCAAAATTCCCTCAATTGATGAATTAAACTTACCCCAAGTTCTGAAAAAAATCATCAGTTATCCCCAAGGATTAATCTTAATCACAGGGCCGACGGGTTCAGGTAAATCCACCTCCTTAGCGGCAATGATTAATCACCTCAACGAAACCGCTAAACGTCACGTCGTTACCATTGAAGATCCAATTGAATTTGTCCATCCTTCCAAACGCTGCTTAGTCTCTCAACGAGAAGTGGGAATTCATACCCTAGAATTTCATAGCGCCTTGCGGTCGGTTTTACGGGAAGATCCTGATGTGATTCTAATTGGGGAAATGCGCGATCGCACCACCGTTAATACAGCGCTGCAAGCGGCTCAAACGGGTCACTTAGTCCTGGGAACATTACACACCCGTAACGCCATCAACTCCGTTAACCGTCTATTAAACTTGTTTGATGTGGACGAACAGCCGATGATGCGGGTACAAATTTGTGATTCCCTGGTGGCGGTTGTAGCACAATTACTGATTCCGACGGTGGAAAATCGCCGAACTGCGGTGCATGATATTTTGATCAATACCCCAGCCATGAATGATTACCTGTTGAAAGGGGATGAAGAAAGCGCGACTCAGTTGATGGAATCTGATACTTATGAAGGAATGCAGGTGATTAACCAAGCCATCTTTGAGAAAGTATTAGAAGGTCGCATTAGCATGGAAGAAGCAGAAAAAGCCTCTCCTGAAACGGCTGATCTTGATCGTCGCTTCCGGATGTCGGGAATTGAAGCCGATGGTTCTGTGCGTCAATTTAAACCCGCTAAAACGTTATTCTAAAGAGAAGAAGAACTATTCAGAGGGAATCACTGTGATTGCCATCTATCCGGGGAGCTTTGATCCCGTTACCTTGGGTCATCTGGACATTATTCAACGAGGGTGTAAACTATTTGAACAAGTGATCGTTGCCGTTCTACGCAACCCCAACAAAGTCCCGTTGTTTACAATGGAAGAACGCTTAGCGCAAATTCGGATCTCCACCTCTGATATCTCGAACCTTGAAGTAACGAGCTTTGAAGGTTTAACGGTAGAATACGCCAAACAACGAAATGCAGAGGTGTTGTTGCGAGGTTTGCGGGTTCTTTCAGACTTTGAGATGGAACTCCAGATGGCTCACACCAATAAAACTCTATCTGATACAATCGAGACAGTTTTCTTAGCAACTTCTAACGAGTACAGCTTTTTATCAAGTAGCGTCGTTAAGGAAATTGCCAAATTTGGTGGCTCCGTTGATCATCTTGTTCCCAAACACGTTGCTAGAGATATCTATAGATGTTACGCCAAGAACCTACACCCCGAAGCGAATCTGAAGCCAGCGGACTCAACCCCATTCCCCAACCCACTCCAGCAACTGGAGCCGCCGGGATAGATATTCAGCGGGAACTGAACCGCCTGGAAGAATTAATTTTAGACAGTCCCCGAGTACCGATGACGGGACGAACTTTAGTTGATGAAGAGCAGTTACTCGATCAACTTGATTTGATTCGTCTGAACTTACCCGGTGCGTTTCAAGAAGCCGAAATTATCGCTCGTCATAAAGACGAAATTTTACAAGAAGCCGAAGGCTATGCTCAAGAAATTATTGAAGCAGCAGAAGTTCAAGCTACCCAAATTTTAAACGAAATGGGGATTGTTCAACAGGCTCAAATAGAAGCCGAACAACTCCGACAACAAACCCAAATTGACTGCGAGTCACTGCAACAACAAACATTAGCTGAAGTCGATCAAATTCGGTATCAAGCACAACAAGAATTGGATGAAATTCGCTCTCGCGCTTTAGCTGAATGTGAAGAAATTCAAAACGGTGCAGATGAATATGCAGATCATGTTCTGGGAACAATAGAACAACAAATGGCAGAAATGTTACGGGTAGTTCAAAATGGCCGTCAACAAATCAATGCTAATATTCCACCGGGACAAATTTCTGGTTTGTGATGGGTTATCAGTCATTTTTTGTTTGTTATTAGTCCTTTTATATTACCTAGTTTCTACTGCAAGAGTGCCTTTTCTTTTTCTTATTTTCTTGAATCCCAAATAATAGATGACGAACAATGAATAACCAATGATCCAGGAAAAATTTCGTCGTCAACTGCGTCAAGAAGCTGATCTTTGGCGAGCAGAAGAGTTAATTGATGATTCACTTTATCAACAGCTTGCTGAACGTTATCAATTTAATAGTATTGAAAAAGCAGCCAGTAACCGCTTTATTTTAATTCTCTTTAGTTTAGGCGGAATTTTACTCGGACTCGGTGTTATTACCTTTGTTGCAGCGAATTGGCAAGATTGGTCTAAAGCGGTGAAGTTAACCCTACTTTTAACTATCTTTTTAGGAGTTAATTTAGCGGGATTTTATCTTTGGCGGAGTGAAACAGACGGAGTTTCAACGGTTGGAATTAAACGCCGTTTTGGAGAAGGACTATTTATTTGTGGCGCGCTCAGTTTAGGTGCAAATATTGCCTTGATGGCGCAAATGTTCCATATTAGTGGTTCTCCCTATGGATTGTTTTTAGTCTGGGGATTAGGGGTATTAACGATGGCTTATGGTATACAGTTAACCTCTCTCGGATTAATTTCTATCGTATTATTTGGCATCGGATATTTACAAGGAATTGGTGAAGGAAATATTTTTAGTCCCGGTGAATATTCATGGCTTGAGTTTCTGATAGAACATACCGCAATTGTTGCCGGAATTTTGTTTGTTCCTTTAGCGTATTGGTGTCAATCTCGTATTCTATTTATTTTCAGTGTACTCTTATTAATCTTTGCCTTAGAAGTTAATATTGCCACGTTACTTAGCTTTAATTTACCCTTTGGATTGTGGAGTGCGATCGCAATCATTCTTCCCATTGGCTTATTATGGGGTTATGACGATAGTTTATTCCCAAACGTTGAAACCCGCAGATTTCAATCCCTTGCTCGTACTATTGTTGTCTGGCTATTAGGAATTTTATTCTTTAGTTTTTCTTTTCAAGATAGCTGGCAATCTCTTGAAATTACTGAATTTGATGATACTATTGCTAGAGCTATTTTGGGCTTAATTGATGTTATTTTATTCAGTTTATTACTAATCTGGGAATGGTTTAACCTAATTAAACCTAGTGCTATTAAATCGGTTAAAAAATGGGGGCTTGATCAAATTACCAGCGTTATTTCTGGATTTTTGATTGTCAGTAGTGTAGTTACGTTTTGGCATATCAGTATTAATTCTATTCCAGTTGTAGCAACGTTTGTTTTTAATATTCAGATGTTTCTACTCGGAGGAGGATTAGTTCGGATAGGCTTAGCAAAAGGAAACCGTAACGCTTTTTGGGGAGGGATGGTGTTATTAACCTTACAAATTATTAGCCGGACATTAGAATATAATACAGAATTACTATTTAAAGCCTTTGTGTTTACCCTGTGTGGAATAGGGGTAATGATTGCTGGTTTATGGTTTGAACGACATTTGTCTCGTCAAAATTAAACATTGAATTTTTGAGGATTAATGATTATGGCTAAATTAGACGCTAAAAATACACAAGATATTCAAGTTCTTACTTCTACAAACAAGATTAGTACAAAAAAGCTACCGTTTTGGCGCTTAGGAATTCCATTGTTAATTCAATTGGCTTTAATTTTATCTGTTCCAGCACAAGCAGTTTATACTTATGTTACTGGGAAAACAGTCATTCTACAAACAATACCTGTCGATCCTTATGACTTTTTACGAGGATATTATCAAACCCTCAATTATGAAATCTCAGATATAGATACCTTAAAAACTTTACCCGGTTGGCAAGAAGTAGCAGGAGAAAATGAGAGGATTTCTAGAAATACGATAGTGTATGTCACTTTAGAACAACCCAAAGATCAATCAAATTCTGAATTACCTGCTGCTTGGAAGCCTATTAATATTAGTTTAGAACAGCCAGAAAAATTACCCGAAAATCAGATAGCAATTCGCGGAGAATCTCAAGATTGGAATATTAAATATGGCGTAGAACGATATTATATGCCGGAAGATCAACGAGAACAAATTAATGATGATATTAATCAAACACAACAAACTCAACCGGAAGCTTTTGTGGTAGAAGTAAAAGTGAATGATCAGGGAAAAGCCATTCCTATCAGTCTATGGGTGCGCGATCGCAATTATCAATTTTAACTTTATAATAATCGTTAAAGCTACACAGGTAGAATATTAAGCTATGGTTTCCACCTCTACCGATTTAAACATTCGTTGGGAAAAATTGCCCGATGATTTCATCCTGCCTGATGATCCTGTGGATAATATTACTCAACCGTTGTTAGCAACAGCGTTAACGGATAGTTTACAAGTGGCTGGCATCCTTTCGCCTCAGTCTATTACTCCGACTAATTACGGCATCTGTGCCACGGTGAATGATAAAGTGGTGGTTAAAGCGCCAGACTGGGCTTATATTCCAGAAATTACTGCCTCTCGCGATGACATTGAACGCAGTTATACCCCTCAACTGCAAGGGGATATTCCTATCATTGTCATGGAGTTTCTCTCGGAAACAGATGGGGCAGAATATTCGATTAAACCCACTTATCCTCCAGGAAAATGGTTTTTTTACGAACAGGTTTTAAAAGTTTCAAATTACGTCATTTTTAATCCGATGACAGGGATTTTAGAACTTTATAAATTGGATGATTCTGGACAGTATAAGTTACAAACACCCGATGAAAATCAACAGTATTGGATACCTGATATTAATTTATTTTTAGGGGTTTGGCAAGGGACTCGTAACAACCGTAGCGGCAATTGGTTACGGTGGTGGGATGAGACGGGAACCTTGTTATTATGGGGGTTTGAACTGGCAGAAGTTGAACGTCAACGGGCGGAATTAGCCACTCAGCGGGCGGAACGTTTAGCGGCACAACTGCGGGCGGCAGGTATTGAACCCGAAGATTAGTTGAGATTATCCTCTCTTATTTTATCATAAATAGGGGATGATTTATACTATTTATCCAGTTTAATTTGAACTAAAGTTACAGGATTTAAAGGAGAAAACCGAGTTAAACCAGCAATGGGAACAGAACGAGAGAGTTGAACTTGTAAAAGTTGATAACGCCATCCAGATTCTACCGTTTGTCGTTGTTTAATCCATTCTAAAACAGTACTTAAATGTTCTAACGTGGCTAAAGCAATCACAATAATTCCCCCAGCAATTAAACGTAAACTACATAATCCTAAAATCTCACTGATTTGTCCGCCGCTTCCCCCAATAAAAATCCGATGAGGAGAACGTAAGCGATGTAATATATCGGGGGCTTCACCATGAATAGAAATCACATTATTGACTTGAAAACGATGTGTATTTTGTTCAACTAAAGTAGTTCCAGCGGCTGTTTTTTCAACGGCATAAATCGTTGAACTGGGAAATAATCGCGCCATTTCAATTGAGACAGAACCTGTACCTGCACCAATATCCCAAATAATTTGATTGGGTTGTAATTCTAATTCTCCTATCACTAAAGATCTAACTTCTCGCTTCGTCATTAAGCCAGGGCGATCGCTAAAACTTAAAAAGTATTGATCGGGAATACCTGAACAAGGAATTTTAGATAAATCTAAAGCTGCTTTAAAGTCAGCAGATTGACGAATTAAAATAATAACATTTAAGGAAGAAAAGGTTTGAGATGCAACTTGATTCAGTAAAAAAGATTCAACTTTTTCTTCAATTCCCCCTAGATTTTCACAAACCCAAAATTGATATTGACTCGGTAAATCTAAACTTAATAATAAATCAGCGATCGCGGCAGGCGTATTAACATTATCCGTTAAAATTGCTATCTTTTCAGCATTTTGTTGTAAGGCTTGATTTAACTTTTCTAAAGAGCGTCCATGAGCGCTAACAACGATAGCATCTTGCCAAGGTATTTTAATGCGATTAAATGCCAATTGAATTGAACTAACATGAGGATGAAAAATTAAATCTTCGGGAGGAAACCAGTTTAATAATAATCGTCCTAAGCCAAAAAATAACGGATCACCGGAGACTAAAATCGCAATATGATATTGTTGTGTTAGCGAAGGAGATTGAATTAAAGAAGAGAAGCGTTTAATATCTAATTCTTCTGAATCATAAGGAGTTATTTGTTCTTGCCATGCGGCTAAGCGTTGCTGAATTTCAACAACCATTTCTGTCAGATCTCGTAAGATGATTTTCGGAGATGGATGTTGAGGAAAATAGCTTAAATGACGCTCACTTCCCGCTAATAACGCGGCTGAATTTACAATATTTATAATTGAATCGCTTAGTCCAGCGACTCCATCTAATCCAATTCCAACTATATGTATCGTTACCAATTGCTTATTAAAAAATTACTATAAATTACGATTATTTTGTAGTCGAAATACTTTCCCAAGCTAAAACCATTAGCGCATTTAAAATAGCAGCAGCGACAGGAGAACCGCCTTTGCGTCCTTCGACTCGAATTTGAGGAATGGCTTGTTTTGACAAAGCTATTTTTGATTCAATAACTGACACAAAGCCAACAGGAACACCAATCACTAATGCTGGATCAACGATAGATTGATCAATTAATTCACACAAACTTAGTAAAGCAGTCGGTGCATTCCCAATCACAAAGATACCACAAGGAAACTGTTGAGCGATATTCAATAATCCTGTTTCAGTACGAGTTTTCTGAGGCAGTGCAACCCCTGCGTATTCTATCGCAGAAAACAATGGATTGTCGAAGGTTTTTTTGACCATTCCTTGTATACCTTGTTTCACCATGGTAACATCTGTAATAATTGGAATACCTTGTTGAATCGCTGTAACGCTTTTTTCAATTACTCCCGGAGAAAAATACATCAGTTGAGTAAAATCAAAATCTGCGGTACTATGAATAACTCGTCGAACAATCGTGTATTCAGCAGGCGTAAACCCATGTGTACCAATTTCTTGGTCAATAATATCAAAGGACTGTTGTACAATCGGGTGATCAATCATGTGAATTACTGAATTTTTTGCTCCTGATTTAGAGTATCATACAGTAGATTAACTTTATTAAAATTGCTACAATAGATTTTTAATAAAAAATAGATAAATTAAACAATATTATTCAAACTAGATGATTTATATCTTTAAAACCATTATTGTAATAATCTGTATTATTTCTGGATTTTTAGGATGGAATTTCCCAACTTATCCAGCGATATCGGGTGTAGAAACACCCATTAATCAGTTAGTACAGCAAGCTTTTAGTGCCACCGATCAGGGAGATTTTGTCACAGCAGAAAACATCTGGAGTCAATTAATTGAACAATATCCAGATAACCCCGCTGGTTGGAGTAATCGCGGCAATGTTAGAGTGAGTCAATATAAGTTAGCAGAGGCAGTTTCTGACTATAATAAGTCAATAGAACTCGCCCCCACCTCTCCCGACCCGTATTTAAACCGAGGCGTGGCTTATGAAGCATTACAACAGTGGGAAGATGCGATCGCAGATTATAATTATGTATTAGAATTAACCCCAGATGATGCAATTGCGTATAATAACCGAGGCAATGCAGAAGCGGGTTTAGGACATTGGAAAACGGCGATCGCCGACTATCAAAAAGCAACAGAAATTCAGCCTGCTTATGCTTTTGCCCGTGCCAATTATGCCTTAGCACTCTATCAGGATGGACAGGAAAAAAAGGCAATTAAAACCCTAAAAAACTTGGTGCGTAAATATCCTAACTTTGCCGAAACACGGGCAGCTTTAACGGCTTGTTTATGGCAGGCGGGTTTGTTGGGAGAAGCGGAAAGTAACTGGGTAGCAGCCATAGGATTAGATTCGCGTTATAAAGATCTAAATTGGGTGGCAAATGTCCGCCGCTGGCCACCTAAAATGTTAGAAGCCTTAGATCAGTTTCTCAACTTAGGTTAAGTTAACTTCTGCTTCAATTAATCTCTTAACTTGAGTCGGTGTCAATTCCTCAACATGATTTAAAACTAATTTTGCCCCCGCTTTCTGTAAATTAGCGCCATACCCTTGACAACGAGATTCATTTGCTTGAATATGAGGCGGTAACACCCCAACGCCGATCCAATGACGAGAAGGTTGCTGAAGTTTCGCTTTCTCCACGGTATAAACATCCGCCACCGTATCCCCAATATAAATCACAGGGACAGTTTCATCGCCAGAATACTGCTGTAAAAGCTGCTGCGTCACATCCAATAACCCCGTAGGATCGGGTTTTCCCGGTGCATCTTCCATCGCCACCAATACCGGATGATCTATCCCTAGTTTACCCTGTAGCAGATACAACGCCTCAGCCCGAGTTGCCCCACTAAAAAAGCCCCATGGCATCTCAGCTTGGGTTAACTGTTTAAAATAAGCAGAATTACATAATAACGGTTCATCACAAATATAACCCGTCCAATGTTGCGGATCATCACCTAAATAACGAGATTGAAAAAAAGCAATAATCTCTTGATAATCAAAATTGAGTGAGTCTCGAGTTTGATTTTCCCCTTCAAAATAACGATAAATTAACTCTTGCGAAGCTTCCCAATCATTATTCCAGATCCCCTCAGACTTGAGACGATCAATATCTTCCATTGTCGGACGATAAGCGCTATTCGTATAGTGTTCAACTGTGTCTGCGATCGCCCGTCGATAAGAACCGCCTACATCCCGTAACACCCCGTCAATATCAAAAACAACAATTGCTTTCATTGATTTAGCGCGGCAACTATTGCCTTACTCCAAAGTAAACCAAAATTTAACTGGATATATTTTACTCGAAAAATTCATTTCTATCAAACCTGAATATTTGAAGGCAGTAAGAGCAACTAACTTTCGTTCAGAAGAACTACTGAAAAATCATTGAAATCACTGAGGTTAAACTCAATTTTACTACTTGATAAATACCGTATTTTAGCTGTGGTTTTCCTAAAACAACAAAGGTATATTTGAATCAGATTAATCATTCTATCCTGGTTTAAAGCCACACCGATTTACCAGCACCCAGCTGAATAATAGATGATTATAGCTATTATTTAGTCACAACAATTTTCGTCCCAATCTTATCTATAATCACTGCGACTCGATGAATATCACACTGCGATCGCATCATCATTGGCGTCATTTCATGTTGTCTAATTTTAATTTATCCCAGAAATCATGACTACTTCAATTCTTGGACTTCCTGAATTCGGTAAACAAGGGTTAAACGAGATCAATCCTCTTCTCATAAACACCCATAAACTCGTCATTTTTGATGCGGGGGTTGATAATATTAAACAGTTAATTGATGGTATTAAACCCGGAATTGATTGGGTTGTATTGAACCGAAACCAAGACGGAATTAAACAAATTACCCGCATTCTCGCAAACTATTCTGAGATTAAAACGCTGCATATTATCTCCCACGGTGTGCCGGGGTGTTTGTTCCTGGGAAATACTCAACTCAACCTAGAAACTCTAGAAGATTATGGGACTCAACTACAAAGCTGGTTTGCTTCTTCGTCCTCCAGCTCCCAAGTTGGTTTGCAGCCCCCCAGCCCCCAACTTTGGGGGAGTAAAGACTCAAAATCCGCCAGTGTTCAAACTCCTCTATCATTCAAAGTCCCCAGAATTGGGGATTTAGGGGCAGAAGATTTAGGGGGCAATAAACCTTCACTGCTTCTTTATGGTTGTAACGTCGCGGTTGGAGATGCCGGAGACGAATTTATTAACAAACTTCACAACCTCACTGGGGCAACAATTGCCGCCTCTTCCACCCCTGTGGGGTCTATTGTCCAAGGTGGCAACTGGAACTTAGATGTTACCACTGCCCCCCTCACCGTTGAGTCCCCATTTCAGGCGAAAACCTTAGCGGCTTACACGGGTTTATTGGGGGATACACCAACGCGACTTGGCAACGAGTTTCGGGTTAATACTCATACGGATGACAGTCAAGATAACCCATTCGTAACAGCTTTGAGTGATGGGGGCTTTGTTGCTACTTGGGTTTCTCCCCAAGATGGCTACTGGAGGGTTTATGGGCAACGCTACAATGCCTATGGGAGTCCCGTGGGCAGCGAGTTTCCGATTAGTCCTAATAAACATATTAACTTCTATGAAGAACTATCCGCAACCGGCTTGAGTGATGGAGGGTTTGTCGTTACTTGGACTTCTCATGTCTTTGATGGCGAAGACATTTACGGGCAACGCTACAATGCTAATGGCAATCCCGTGGGTAGCGAGTTTCGGATTAACTCTTATACCACCGATCAGCAGAAGCGCCAATCTGTCACTGCTTTAAGCGACGGGGGTTTTGTTGTCACTTGGAACTCTGAGGGTCAAGATGGTGACAGCCATGGAGTCTACGGACAACGTTTCAATGCCTATGGCAGTCCCGTGGGCAGTGAGTTTCAGATTAATTCTTATACCACCAACTATCAAGGTACTCCATCTGTTACGGCTTTAAGTGATGGAGGATTTGTCGTCACTTGGACTTCTTCGCGTCAAGATGGCAGCGCTTCTGGAATCTATGGACAGCGCTACAATGCCTATGGCAGCAGAGTCGGCAGCGAGTTTCAGATTAATTCTTATACCACTGGCACTCAAAGCAGTCCATCCGTAGCAGCTTTGAGTGATGGTAGTTTCGTCGTTACTTGGTACTCTTGGGATCAAGATGGCAGCGCTTCTGGAATCTATGGACAGCGCTACAATGCCAACGGCAGTCCCTTGGGCAGTGAGTTTCAGATTAATTCTTATACCACCCACGAGCAAATTGAGCCATTCGTAGCAGCTTTGAGTGATGGTAGTTTCGTCGTTACTTGGATGTCTGACAAGCAAGATGGCGACTGGTGGGGAGTCTATGGACAGCGCTACAATGCCAACGGTAGCAAAGTAGGTAGCGAGTTTCAGATTAATACTTATACCGAAGGCTGGCAGGGTAACCAATCCGTGGCAGCTTTGAGTAACGGTGACTTTGTCGTGACTTGGGAATCTAGGGCTCAAGATGGCAGCGGTGATAGAATCTACGGGCAGATTTTTTACACTGGAATTGAGATTGACGACTACAGCTTTAGCATTGCTGAAGATCTAGCCGATGGTGCAACAGTTGGAACTGTTGTTACCAAGAATGCTAATCGTGATGATTTTACCTACAGTATTACAGCCGGAAACGATGATGGGATTTTTGCCATTGATGCAAGTACTGGAGAAATTACCATTGCTGATGATTCTCAAATCGACTTTGAAACAGCCCCCAGCTACAACTTAACGGTTCAAGTCAGCCACAGCATTAACCAAGAAAGTGCCAGCGTTACGATCAATATTACTGATGTGAATGAAGCGCCAGAAATAGAGCAACAAAGCTTTAGCATTGCCGAAGATGTGAACGATGGTGCTACCGTTGGAACCGTGACCAGCAGTGATGTGGATGGGCCGACTCTAACCTACAGTATTACAGGCGGAAACGATAACGGCATCTTTGAAATTAATCATATTACTGGAGAAATCACCGTTGTTGATAGTTCTCAGATTGACTTTGAAACCACCGCAAGCTACGGTTTAACGGTTGAAGTGAGCGATAGTCAACTTCAAACCAGCGCCACAGTTACTGTCAGTATTACGGATGTGAATGATGGGCCAGAAATAGCAGCACAAAGCTTCGAGGTGGCTGAAGATATTACAGATGGTAGTTCTGTGGGAACCGTGGCGGCAGTTGATGCAGATGGAGATAATCTCACCTACAGTATCACAGCCGGAAATAATAGCGGCATCTTTACCATTGATGAAAACACAGGAGAAATTATCGTTGTTGATAGTTCTCAGATTAACTTTGAAACCCTTGAAAGCTATGAGTTAACCGTTGCTGTTAATGATAGTGAAACCGGAGACAGTGCCACTGTTACAGTCAATATTACCGATATTAACGAAGCGCCAGAATTTACCAGTACAGCTCCAGCCAGCGCCACTCAGGATTCTGCCTACAGTTATAATATCGTCATTGCAGACCCAGATGCTGGGGAAAACCTCACCATTACTGCCCCGACTTTACCAGACTGGCTCACTCTAACTGATAATGGAGACGGCACAGCCACCCTGAGCGGCACTCCAGATAACGATGAAGTTGGTAACCATACCATTGAGTTGCGAGTTGAAGACGGGGATGGTGAAGTAGATACCCAAAGCTTTAGCGTTACAGTCAATAACGTTAATGATGCTCCCACTATTACTGGAACCCCCAATACAACTGTTAATGAGGACGACAGTTACAGCTTTGTCCCCACAGCAGAAGATGTTGATGGAGATAATCTCAGCTTCTCTATTCAAAATAAACCCACTTGGTCTATCTTTAATTCAACTACTGGGGGATTAAGCGGAACCCCTGATAACGAAGATGTAGGTACGACTGAAAATATTGTCATCAGCGTTACAGACGGAACTGAAACCGTTGAATTGGATCAGTTCAACCTGGAAGTGGTCAATACCAATGATGCCCCTGAAATCACAAGTGTTGCCCCGACAAATACGGCTCAAAGCTCAGAATATACCTACAATATCGTCATTGCAGATCCAGATGCTGGGGAAAACCTCACCATTACTGCCCCCACATTACCTGACTGGCTCACTCTAACTGATAATGGCGATGGCACAGCCACCCTCAGCGGCACTCCGGGTAATAATGAAGTTGGTAACCATGCCATTGAGTTGCGAGTTGAAGACGGGGATGGTGAAGTAGATACCCAAAGCTTTAG
>CAYSWY010000016.1:0-2463 GCA_964434975.1 uncultured Lyngbya sp. | reverse complement strand
TAAGCGGAACCCCTGATAACGAAGATGTAGGTACGACTGAAAATATTGTCATCAGTGTTACAGACGGAACTGAAACCGTTGCACTCGATGGGTTTAGCTTAGAAGTTATTAACACCAATGATGCCCCAGAAATTAATAACCAAACCTTTAGCGTTGCTGAAGATCTAACCAATGGGGCAACTGTGGGAACTGTAGCGGCTAGTGATGTGGACGAGGATAGCCTAACCTACAGTATTACGGCAGGAAACAATGGGGGTGTCTTTACCATTGATGAGAATACCGGAGAAATTACCATCGCTGATGATTCTCAACTGAACTTTGAAGCGACTGAAAGCTATAACTTAACCGTTGCCGTTAGTGATAGTGAAACCGGAGATAGCGCCACCGTTACCGTTGAGATTACCAATGTTAATGAAGCACCCAGCAACATTAATCTGAGCAAATCTTCCATCGCCGAAAACAGTCCAAGAAACGCAATTATTGGCTCATTATCCACCATTGATCCCGATAACCCAGATTTACATACCTATACTCTGATTGATAATGCTGAAAATCGGTTTAAACTGGCTGGCAAAACCCTGATTGTAGATCGGGGAAATCTACTGGATTTTGAAACCGATACAAGTCATACCCTTCGGGTCAAAACCACGGATAGAAAGGGACTCAGCTACGAACAAGATCTTGTCATCAACGTTGAAGATGGGATTATTAAATCAGAGAATGAACTGGACAAATACTTAAGCGATCGCCGTGTCTCTGGTGTACCTGGAGTGCTCGTAGAATCAATTTTCGATGTGTTTGAGTTGGGTGAGAATGACCCCAATAATACTCCCACAGCCACAATTGAATTTGGGCAACAGGCAACTGTTGGTGGGGATGAGCAACGGCAAATTTCTCTAACGGGTCTTCACAGCTATCCCTATTCTTTAACACCTGTTCTGGCTGCATTGGGTCAAGTTCCAGGGGGGTTAGGATATTTTTCTGACATTGCTTCATTCCTCGGTGACTTAAATCTATCAATTGATCTGACCAACCCGACCTTAACCATCACTGATCTCGACAATGCTCCAGTTTATGAAATGTCGGCTGAGATAGACGTTCCTGAAGGGAATCATTTCCTAGGGTTCATTAAAGATACATTGGGGGTGGATGTACTGAGTATGAAAGCTGGGTTGGACTCAGAAAGTAATACACCCTTTTACGAAATGTCGGCTCAGGTAAAAGTTTCTGAGGGGGAGAATTTCAATTTCTTAGGATTCATTGCAGATGTATTGCGAGTAGATGTATTCACCTTGACAGCTGGGTTTAATTCAGACAATACGACCTACATTAAGGCTAATTTAGATATCGATGATATTACCCTCTTTGAATTGGGTGAGTTTAGTGTAGAGCTGTCCCAAGCCAGTTTAGAAATAGAAACAGACCAGCTAGGAGAACCGACTATTAGTTTAAGCCCCACATACACCGTCGCCAACTATGACCCCACTCAGGACAATGAAGACGAGTTAAAGGCTCAAGGATTGTTTACCTTTGAACCTGAGTCGATCACGGCTGGGTTAAGGCTGAAACCAGAGCAGGCTTGGAAAAACCCCTTCGGTATACCGGATACAGAGATTCGAGATCTCGCACTAGAACTGGGTGCAACCTATGCCGGCACAGGGTTTGACAACGTCAATATTATCGGAGATTTAAAATTTGGCAACTTAGATATTGCATCGGCTTTTGCTGTTGATGTCAATGATCCAGAGAAAAATGCCATTCTCTTGACTGCCAACCAACCTGTTGACTTGCTAGATCTTTGGATGGGGCCAGTGCTCTCTTCCACAGTCGAAACGACGGGTGAAGCATTTGAACCCGTCCAAGATGCACTGAGTTTATTAGATCAAATCGTGGATGTCCAGATTGAGTCTATTGATGGCGATCGCGATGGGGATCTTGATCCATTGATTAAGATTGTGCCGCAGTCCAAAACCATTGGCGGACAAACCGTCCAAACGGGTTTAGCCATTAATGGCAAGTTAACAGCCTGGGGTGCAGAAGCCACCCTGATGGTTGAAGGAAATCCATATAACCCGGAGGATAATACGTTTAGTGCAGAGTTACGCATCCCTGAAATTGACTTAGGATTTATCAAACTCAGTGGTACTCGAAATTCTGATTTAAGTTTAGAAGTCGTTGACAATTCCAATCAGCAATCTCTCAAGGGTGACGCGAGTTTAGAGCTTTTTGGCTATTCAGTTGCCGAAGCTGATGTTGAAGTGACCCCTGATAGCTTCACCCTCAATGACTTTGATGTGAATTTAGGTTTGGTTGCCTTAGATGTTGATAATCTTTCTGTAAACTGGCGCAATAACACTGCACGAGGTCGGGGTGCATTAGACATCTTTGGTCAAAGCATTGCCAATGTTGATTTTGACATGACCTCGAATCGCTTGACAGTTAAGGATTTTAGTATTGGTTTCA
>CAYSWY010000015.1:0-100585 GCA_964434975.1 uncultured Lyngbya sp. | reverse complement strand
ATCCCCTAAATAATGATACGCAGACCAATGATCTGGCTCCAACTCAATCACTTTCTCATAACATTTTATGGCTTCTTCCCACTTTCCCTCCTGTCGAAAAGCATCTCCCTGTTTTAAATAAGTTTCTACTGTTTCCATATTAATTTTGTATTAGTTTTTAATGGGTTAAACTCTCAGAAACTATCGTAGATAAACCAGATGATATAGATAATTTTAATCAAGCTATATGATTCTCACCTGATATGATTTAATTTTTATAAAAATAGCAAACAAAAGATCCTAAACCTTTGTTTTCATGAATCAATGATATCAACAGATGTCTCTATTAGTAAGACTTAAAACGAAACCCATAAAGGCTTTTAACTCAATCACGGAGGAATTATCCATTAACAATATAGAAGAAATGCACAAATTAATTTGTACTTTCCAACTTAGATAAACGTCAAGCTTCCTTGGCTCATTTATCCTAACCTTGCATGATGCAGAAAATAAAACTCAGTTTATTTATGGTTAAACTGACTTGCTCTGATGTCTTTCTAAGTGATTATACAGGAAATTAGGTAAAATTCATAATTTTTTAAGAAAAAAGATTTTTCTAGGGTTGTATGTTTTTATCATCCTGTTTACAAGCTTCTGAAATACCGTTCAGAAAACAGTTACAGAGATCTATCCCAATAAACATTTGAGAACTCGGTAAACTGTAGCCCGTGAATATATAATTTTTGTAAAACTATATACAGAATAAAAATTTAGCTAAAGATCCAATCAATTAGGGATTGGCTATATTATTGTCCCACTTCTGGACGGCAGGCGATCGCATCACACTAACAGATATGATTGCTATGATAAACATTGAATTGTTTGATATACTTTTTGTACTAAACTTACTCAGCAGTTAAACGAGACAAATTACTCTCTTGAGGTTGTTGATATTGCCATTGAGCCACTGTTTTCAGACTGCCTGCTAGAAACTGTTGACGACAAGCGCGACGTTGAATTTTACCGCTACTGGTTTTGGGTAAAGAAGCAGGTTTCAACAACACAACACTATAAACATCCACCGTATGATGAGTATTAATTGCTTCTCGAATAGCCTCAATCACTGCGGTTGAATTTAACTGTCGGAAAAAGCGACGTTCAATTTCTGCGGCAATCACTAATCGTTCTTCTCCTGCTAATTCAATCGAAAAAGCGGCGCTACAATTATCACGAATAGCCGGATGAGATTGTTCAACGGTTTGTTCAATTTCATGAGGATAACGATTTCTTCCCCAGAGAATCATCATTTCTTTAATCCGGCCAGTAATAAACAATTCTCCGTTATGTAAATATCCTAAATCTCCTGTGCGTAAAAACGGCCCCAACTCACCTAAATAAGCCTGAAAAGTCTGTTGAGTTTCTTCCGGTTTATGCCAATATCCTTTGCCAACGCCTGTACCTCTAAACCAAATTTCTCCCACTTGATTATCCTCTAAAGCCGTTAACGTTTCTGGATTAACAATCACCACTTCATCCCCTCGCCAAGTCGAACCACACCCGACAATTCCTCTAGCCTTAGGAGATTGAGAATCAACAAAATTAACTTTATTTTCTTCTAAAGCAATACTATCAACCCACTCTATAACTGGCGCTGCTGTTTTAACACCTCCAGAAATTAGTAACGTTGTTTCTGCCATGCCATAACAAGGATAAAAGGCTTCGGGACGAAATCCACAAGGGGCAAAGGTTTGGGTAAAGCGTTCTAAGGTTTGAGGACGAATGGGTTCAGCCCCCGAGAATGCCACTTGCCAGTGACTGAGATCAAGTGTTTTCAGTTGATCGGGTTTTACCTGACGACAAACTAAATCATAGGCAAAATTGGGCCCGCCGCTGGTAGTGGCTTGATACCGAGACACCGCTTCTAGCCAACGTAAGGGTTGTTGAACTAAGGCAATGGGAGACATTAACGTCACGGGAAATTGACCGTATAACGGCTGAATAACACCCCCAATTAATCCCATATCGTGAAACATCGGTAACCAAATTACGCCTTGAGAGTTGGGGGTATGTTCAAAACAGTGATGAATAATAGCAGAGTTATGTAAGACGTTGCGGTGAGTTACCATTACGCCTTTGGGTTGACCTGTTGAACCAGAGGTATATTGTAAGAACGCAATAGTTTCTGAAGTGACAGCGGGTTGTTTCCAGTCAGCGGCAATGGATAAGGGTAAAGTATCGGTGGCCACCCAGGGAACAGCGTTAACCGCAGTCGTCAGGTCAGGTTTTTTACTGAGGTAATGTTTGAGTTGAGTGAGGAAAGATTGAGTCGTTAACACCATCGATGCTTCGCAAGCCTGGAGACGTTCGATCACCTTAGGAATGGTTTCACTTTTGGTGGGGGGGTTGATGGTCACTGCGATCGCCCCCGCATACAAACAGCCAAAGAAAGCAGCAATAAATTCGAGTCCAGCGCTATAGGGATAAACCACTAATACTCGGTCACCGGGAGTAATTTGAGTTTGAAGTTGAGCCGCGATCGCAGCCGCTTGGCTATCGAGTTGTTGATAGGTTAAATCACCCGACTCGGTTTGACCATCCGCCAGAAACGTATAGGCCCGTTGTGTGGGTAAGGATGCAGCGCGATCGCGTAATAGTTCAACTAACGATAAAAACTCAACCATTAACTCCGTCCTCAGTGATGTGTTAAATGTTTCTCGATTATTCTATAGCGCGACGCGCCGTTGGCTATCATCAGTCATGGGTGATGAGTATACAGAACGTTGATCATCTTCAAGTTATGGCTTTTTAGAACAGGTTAAGCAACAAATTGAATATTAATGCTTTCCAGGTTTATAATAATGTCTTACCTGACGTACATCACCAATGCATTTGATTTCCATTCGCAAACTCCGTGACGACGCAGCAATGTATCCTAGTATTGGTAAAGTGATTGAAGCTTGGTATGCAGTCGTCAGAAAGGCAGAATGGAAAAACCTGGAGGATGTGAGAAAAATTTATCGTGACGCTGAAGCCGTAGGTCACTTTACTGTCTTTAATTTGAAAGGGAATCAGTATCGACTCATTGTTGGGATTGACTATGTTAGTGGAACTGTTTATTACAAATATCTGCTAACTCATGCTGACTATAATAAGGAGAAATGGAAGAATGACCCTTACTTTTAATTCGGCGGTTTATAGCGATCTGCTTTTAGAAGTCACTCCAAAGGTGATTGAAACAGAACAGGAGTATGAGCGAACTTTAGGTATTGTTGAGAAACTCACATTTAACCCAAACCGAACCCCTGAAGAGACTGCACTTCATAAGCTATTGGTGATGTTGGTTGAAGCCTATGAGTTAGAAAACTATGCAATATCCAAAGCTTTACCTGATGAAGTTTTACGTCATATTATGGAAGTGAGTCATACGAGTCAAGATGATTTGGTAGGAATTGTTGGTTCTAGAAATGTAGTATCAGGAATTGTCAATGGTACTCAAGCAATCAGTCAGGCTCAAGCTCAAATTTTAGCTGAAATTTTTAAGGTTTCTCCGAGTTTATTTGTCCCATAACTTATATTTCCATTCAGTTAGGAGGATAGCTACATCGTCTGACAACCGTTATGCTAGCGCATATCCGGTATATTCACGAACTGAAGGGGATCGAAAGCCAGCACGATATAATCTTTGGGCATACCCGCTGCAACTAGCTCTCTTGTGATACTGTTTTCAACAGTCGCGCTTGAGATTTCTCAACTCATGACAAATAACGAATTGCTAATCATCCCTACAACAATTTTGCATAAGTTCGGTTGTCTGGCGATATATGTTGAGTATGAAAGGGTAAAAATTGTCAAAAGTGCGATTGACAAGAGTGATTCACGACAATTAATATTTGCAAACTCACGATCACCTACTCCCGACAGCCTGGCGCTAGAGTCGAAGCTGTTAGAGATTCGATAGAGATTTGGGTAGGATATCTTAAAGAGACAATAAAAGTATTGCAGCGCGATCGCTATCGTCAATTTGCTTTTATATTACAGTTAAATTTTATCGTTAATAAACACATATTCTATCTACCAAAATGCGAACATTCTGGATTGTCTGGTTAGGGCAAGTTATATCAACACTCGGCACAAAAGTTACAGAATTTGCCCTTGGAGTATGGGCTTATCAGACAACTGGTTCAGTTACTCAGTTTGCACTGATTCTGGTTTTTAGCTATTTACCTAACTTTTTAATTTCTCCGTTTGCAGGTGCCTTAGTAGATCGGTGGAATCGTCGCTGGGCAATGATCCTAAGTGATTCTATTACCGGATTAACGGGTTTAAGTTTAATGATTTTGGTTGCTACAGGCAATCTCGAAATCTGGCATATTTATATTAGTGTTTCTGTCAGTTCTTTAGCCAAAGCGTTTCAATGGCCGGCTTATTTAGCTTCAATTCCTCAATTAGTCCCGCGCCAAAATCTCAGCCGAGTTAACGGGATGGTGCAAATTTCTCGGGGAATTGCCAGTATTCTCGGGCCGATTATTGCCGGATTTTTAATTGAAAGTATTCAAATTCAAGGGGTATTACTAATTGATGCCGGGACGTATTTAGTCGCATTATTAAGCTTATTGAGTGTTCGCTTTCCGGCTGTTTCCCATGACAAACCGCAACGGCAACTGGTTAAACTCAGTCAACTGTGGCAAGAAACTGTCTTAGGCTGGAATTATGTAATTCAACGTCCTGGCTTATTTAGACTAATCCTATTTTTCAGCGTCACTTACCTCACCGAAGGAATGGTTCAAGTCTTATTCTGGCCATTGGTATTAAGCTTTGCCTCAGAATCTCAACTGGGTATTGTACTGTCAGTGAGTGGCTGTGGAATGTTACTGGGGAGTGTAATTGTTAGTACTTGGAACGGCTTCAAACGGCGAATTTATGGGGTATTATTTCTAGTGGGTTGGCAAGGATTATGCCTCTGTTTAGGTGGCTTTCAACCCTCTTTAATGGTTGCAGCTATTGGCGGATTTGGCTATCTATTTGCATTACCTATTATTGCCAGTTGTAACCACACGATTTGGCAATGTAAAGTCCCCTTAGAGTTACAAGGACGAGTCTTTGCCTTACAAAATCAAATTGAAAAAGCCATTTTAATTATCACTCAACTGAGTATCGGCCCCTTAGTTGAAAGAGTATTTGAACCGTTATTAATGCCTGATGGTGTACTCGCCGATAGCGTCGGACAGTTAATTGGTGTAGGTGCAGGACGAGGCAGTGCCTTTTTAATCATTTTGGTTGGTATTAGCAACATATGTGCTGCTGCTATTGGTTATAATAACCCTCGTTTACGACGAGTTGAAAAAGAATTACCTGATGCAATTGTCAGCTAGAATATTATGGCGCATTAATCACAATCAGCTTTTGACAAATTACACAGATGGTGCGTCTGTCGGACGCACCCTACAGTCTTAAACATCATAAAATAAGCATTTCTCTTTCCTAACACCTAGCACCTAATACCTAATACCTAACACCTAACACCTAACACCTAACACCTGCGCTTCGCGCTATATCGTTTTTCTTGTCCTTGCCAATAAAAATTAACCGCATTCGTCATTCCTAAAGCACGCTGATACTCAATTCCTTGGTCTTGTTCTAAACGTTTTTTAACCTTTTTTCGTAAATCTGATACCACTTTTCCATTCGTTAATCGAGCTTGATTCCAGTCTAATATCGGTGCAGGATAATCCTTTGAGTTTTCAACTTTACCAGATAATATTTTTTCATCACTACTATTTCTTAGTTCTAAAACCCAATCTCTAACAAACTCAAGTTTAGGGTCTTTTTCTTGTAAATTTTTAGTCGGGTTATAAATCCGAAACGTTGCAGATAAAGGATTCGTTATCCCCGCTTGTGCCTGCCATTGCCAATGGTTAATTGCAATATCTCCATCTACTAAATAGTTCATAAAATGTCGTGCGCCATGATGCCAAGATACCCCACAAATAACCGTAAGAAAATTAGCACACATTGAGCGCATCCGAAAGTTCATCCAACCCGCCGCTTTGAGTTGTCGCATACTGGCATCTACTAATGGAAAACCTGTTTTTCCTTGTTGCCAAGCTTGAAAATACCCTAACTTTTCACCCGTTAATTCATCTCCTGAATACCATTGATCGAATTCTGAGTAATAATTTTGATAGGCTAATTCTGGGAAATAATAGAGTCGTTGCATCGCACTCTCACGCCAACGCAAACGGTCACGAAACGATTTTAAGGAAAATTGTGCCTTTTGATTTTTAACTAATTCACTCGCTCTTTGTTTTGTATTTTGATACACTTTTCGAGTGGATAACGTGCCAAAAGCCAAATGAGGCGATAAGTGAGAAGTGCCGCCTAAAGTTGCAAGCTGCGGACGTGAAACTTTCCAATGATAACCCCAATATCTCGATTTTAACCAAGAATTCAGTATTTTTTTAGCCGTCGTTTCTCCGCCGGTAAATAATAAATTTTCTTGACCACTGGGGTGATATTTCTGATCCAATTCTTCAATTGTTAGCTGAGGTAAATCTAAATCAATCTCAGGCGTATTAATGTGTTGAGGGGTTGGATGTATTGGCTGTCGTAAATAAGTATAATATTCATCTCTCCATTGTGATCTATTATCACCTTCAAGCTGTAAAAAGTTATTCAAACCCAAATAATAATCTAACCCTAATTCCTGATAAAATTGAATAATATTATCATCTCGTTGCCTGCCATATTCAACCTGAATATCATGATTAAACAGTAGCTTCGGACGATAGTCCCGTTGTAAAAGTTGAGTCGTTAAAGCTTGAAGAACTTCTACAGAATTTCCTTCAAATAAATACAGACGGCTTCCCAGCGCCTCCAAAGATTGATTCAGATCAGCCAAAGACTCAAATAAAAATTTAACTCGCATCGGACTAATCTCAGGTTGCTGATAAAACCAAGGATCAATAATGAAGCAGGGAAGAATTTCTTCACCCTGAGTTATAGCATTAGCAACAATATCGTTATCTGTCAAACGCAGATCGCGACGAAACCAGATAATTTGCATTATTAAGAGAATCTCGAATAATATATTCTTTAACTGTAGCGCAAGAATTGCTGCATGAATAACCCGCGAATTACTCTGATTTCCCTAATAAAGTATTCGGTTTTCCTCAATTCTTTGATCTAAAATCGGAATGATGAATATTGATAGATATTTTATCCGTTTTTCTACTTTCACACTTTCTCTGAACCCATAACACCAGAGAATAATCTATCTTCTTTATACTGAAAAAAAATCTCAAAATTAAATTAATTTCGTTTAATTTCTCCCCAATCTAATTCAGGATGCTCAGCGATAAACTTTTTGAGAATTTGAATATATCCTAAAAGACAGTGATAAATTTTATGCCAATTTTCAGATTCAGAAACAAACTCATATAAATCTCGCTTCAATAAAAACCCTGCGCCAGAATTGACATGAAACGTATGATATTCTCGACTTTTTGTGAACTTTAAAGAATGACCATGAATCAAATGAACAAACTTTTCATAGCTGGTATTTTTCTTATCTGAAAAACACTGAGCAATAATTTCTGGTTCCTTTTCAAAGTTAAAACCGACTAAAATTTCGATATAATTTTTTCCTTGAGGATGGCTATGTTTCCAAAGCGCATAACGATAAAAAGAATTCACTTGATCGACACTAGATGGACTCCCAAAAGCCGTCGTAAAATGAGGTTTAATTGAATTCAAACAATCTTCCATCTTCGTTAAAGTTGAACGAAACAATCGCATCGCTTTAAGATTATCGTAATTAAAATCTGGAATTGTATGTAAATGACATCGTTCTAGAAAATCTAAGAATTCATAAATGAGTGATTGCTGAGGTGATAATTCATCTAAACGTACAGAAGTCATCAGAAATACATAAATATCTTTCCAGCGAAACTGATAAAATTGATCGGTTTTTAATGGCCTATATTCTTCTGGAATCCTCAAATGTTCGTACTTTGTACAATACCTAAGAAATACATTTTTATAATGTCCAGAATAACTATTTAAAATTTGAGCATATCGAGGTAAATGACTCGCTTGATTCACTCCTAAACTACTCTCTAAAAAACATAAAGAATCCTGATTTTCAAAAACCAAATCCGCTCGACAATAATACTCTTGCTTATTTGCCATTTTATAATAGTTTCTAGTCTTTAGTCTAAAGTTTGAACCACTAATCTTTAAGACACGATTGACAAATGTATCAAGTAAGGATTGATTCGAGGATAAAATACCTCCCAAAACTTCTGTTGTAAAGTCCTTTAAAGGAACAGTTGAATCATGTAGGCTGAGGAGTTTAACAAATAAGTTGGTTTTCATTAAATCAGTAGCTCATTTCTGTTTAGGAGTGCTCCCCCATGTTCAGCGGGAAGAAAATTAAATTTTCTTTACCTTCCTGCTTTCCTTACAGCATACAAGAAACTTGTCTCTAAAAGCTATTTAATTGTAAATTCTACAGTGAAACCATATGGCAGCTTCAGAGATGAAAACAAGTGATCTACAATTTGCTGTCAAAAAATATACGACTTGTCTCAAGAAAACTAGAATAGTTGTCTAAGCCGTAGCAGATGTTACTGAAGTGAAGATAGATTTTGAAGTAATACAAAAAATTATTTAGGATCGCTAAAATAAAGTCCCTCAAGCTTAATTTAATTAGTATACCTTCTATCGGCACTGATACAGTTATATTCAAAAATTTTTAATAAAAGCGATTATCACCTGTTTTAATCTGATATCTTTAATCAATCAAGAAATACATCTCTGATTCTGATTCAGACTCAAACTTACTCATTCTTAACTGCATTAAGTTACGATTTTCTCCCTCCCCTATTCTTACGGTCAAACTCAACTGATTTGTCTCCCTCTCAGAAAGTGATTATTAACTCTCCATAAAAATATATTTAAAAAATGATTAATATTACTATAAAATCCAGCTAATTAATCTAAAATTAGTCGCAAAATTAGTACAAAGAATACTTAAAATTAATCATTCATATTTTTAAAAAAAATCTATTTCTATATTTATTTAATTTAACCTTGCTACCGTGTGATATTATATGCAATACTTTGTGCATTCCTCAATAAAGGATTTAGTTTAGAATGTCACCACTTCAAACCTTTTCACCGCTAGTTTATTTAACGGCTTCATTTGTTCTATTTCAACCGCTGCAAGTCACAGCACAAATAATTCCCGATAATAGCTTAGGCAGCGAAAGTTCTGTAGTTGTCCCCAATGTTAATATTAAGGGTATCAATAGCGATAGAATTGATGGTGGCGCAATTCGCGGGTCTAATTTATTTCATAGTTTCCTAGAATTTAATATAGATAATGGACGCGGCGCTTATTTTTCTAATCTTGAAAATATTAGTAATATTTTAACAAGAGTAACAGGTAGTAATATTTCTAATATATTTGGAACATTAGGCGTTTTAGGCAATGCAAACTTATTTTTAATTAATCCTAACGGTATTGTATTTGGGCCGAATGCCAGATTAGATGTGGGGGGTTCATTTTTTGCCTCGACTGCTGATAGTATTTTATTTGAGAATAGCGTAGAATTTGCCGCATCCAATCCCGACGCGCCGCCATTATTAACCATTAATATTCCCATTGGCTTAAACTTTCGAGAAAATCCAGGAAGTATTATCAATCAAGCTGCTTTAACCACGACAGAAGACGGTAGTCCACTACGAGATAATAATGGTTTTCTAACTCCTCAAGGCTTAAATGTACCTCAAAATCAAACCTTAGCATTAGTCGGCGGAAACGTTTTATTTGATAACGGCGTTGCTATTTCTCCCGGCAGTAATATCGAACTCGGTGGATTATCTCAACCCGGAATCGTTGAATTAAATGTAGATGGAACTTTAACATTTCCCGATAATATTCAACAAGCAAATATTGCATTAACAAACAACTCTCAAATTAATATCCGTGCCGACAATGGCGGAAATATTAATATAAATGCGGGTAACTTTGAAATGTCAGGCGGTAGTATTATTCGTGCGGGAATTGATGATTTTTTAGGATCTCCAGAAGCAGAAGTAGGGATAATCAATATTAATGCACAAGACGCTGTTTCTCTAACTGAAGGTAGTTTTATTTCTAATATTATTAACACGGATGCTATTGGGAAACCGGGAGAAATTAATATTACTACTAATTCAGTCTCGCTAAGTGATGGTTCTTCTTTCGGCACTCAAAGCTTTGGACAAGGTAATGGGGGTGATATTAATATTATTACAGATTCGTTATTAATGACTGATGAGTCAGTTTTATCTACAACTAATTTTGTTGAAGGAAATGCAGGTAATGTCACAATTTTAGCCAGTGACTCAGTTCAATTAATTAGTGGAAGAATCTTCAGTGGCGTTATTGAAAATACAATGGGTAATGCTGGCAATATTACAATTGAAACTCCACAACTGCGCATGACAGATGCAGCACAAGTCAATGCTTTAACTGAGGGAGAAGGTAACGGGGGAACAATTACAGTCAAGGCTGAAAATATTGATGTTAGGGGAACTGTTTTATCGCCAGAAGGACGGAATATTAGCTCAGCTTTCTTGGCTCAATCTGGTGCGTCCGGAAATGCAGGGACTGTCATCATTGAAGCTGAACGGCTTAGAATAACTGATGGTGGAGGTGTCTCTGTTGCAGCCGATAATACGGGAGATGCAGGAACGATTATTGTCAGGGCAAATGATGTGGAATTATTAAATGGGTTAAATAGTCAGAATATCTCCACACTTGATGCTAGTGTAAAGCCTACTGGAACTGGAAGCGGTGGTAGTGTAACTATTGAGGCAGAACGTCTAGTTTTACGCAATGGGGGACGCATCGAAGCCCGTACAGCTAATGGTATTGAGTCAGGACAGATTACTATCACCGCTTCTGAATTTGTAGAATTGAGTGGAACAACCTCTGATGACAACTTTGGCGGCAGCATTTTTACCAACACAACAGGCAGCGCAGATGCAGGGGATATCAAAATTGTTACGGGTTCATTGTCAATTCGAGATAGAGCAGCTTGCTGATTCTGAAGCAGGTCAAGGTGGTAGTATTAGACTTAAATCTAATGATGTTCGTTTACTAAATGGTAGCGCAATTACCGCAATCGGAAGTGAAAGCGGTGAAACCTTAGAAGGAAATATCGAAATTGATGCGAATTTATTGGTATTGTTAAATACAAGTGGTATTATTACGAATGCCTTTAATCCCAGTGGTGGCAGTAATATTAATATTCAACCCTTCAACGATGCTAATGTTGTGATTATCCAATCTAACGATAGTGTAATTAATGCCGCTGGAAATTTAACCATTGATTCTTCTGTAACCTTTCAACCTGCTGAAGTTCCTGAAGTTGCTGTTACAAACCCGAATGATTTAATTGCACAAGAATTCTGTCGGCAACGGGGAAATAGTGCATTTACAATTACAGGGCGCGGTGGAATTGCTATTAATCCGAATGATAAAAGTGATGGCAATCAAATTAATGTAGATTTAGTTGAACCTGTTCTAACACAGCCTCAGAATACATCACAAAAACCTTCTGAAATTAATAATAATCAACCTATTTATAGTTTGGATATTATCCCAGCGCGAGGATGGATAAGAGATGAAAACGGAGATGTAATTTTAGTAAGTTATGATGAAGTCACAGCAGCTCCGGGAGCTTGCATCCCGGAGAACTGTGACCCGACAAAAATAGGAATTCAACGTCAGCAATATAATTCACATCCTTGTCAAAACAATAATTAGAAAATAGAGCGATAAAATTAATCATTTATTTTGATAAAAAATCCTGAGTAATCAATGAAACCTAATTCTATCTCATGGACACCATTACACGCTCAACTACATCAAATATTGCGTTCTCATCAACTTTTACCGAAAAATAAATCTATATTAGTAGCTGTTTCGGGCGGACAAGATTCATTATGTTTAATACAATTCCTATTAGATTTACAACCTAAATGGGGATGGAATTTAGCCATTGCTCATGGCGATCATGGTTGGCGAAATGATTCAAAAGCGAATGCAAATTATATTAAAAAATTAGCTGAAACTTGGCAAATTCCTTTTTATCTTTTAACCGCTTCTGACTTGGATAAAACAGAATCAGCCGCGCGAAAATGGCGTTATCAAGCATTAGCAGAAGTTGCTCAAAATCATCAATATGATTATGTGGTAACGGGTCATACAAAGAGCGATCGCGCTGAAACATTATTGTATAATTTAATCCGGGGGAGTGGAGCAGATGGACTGCAAGCATTGAGTTGGCAACGTCCCTTACAATTACAGGGAAAAACAGTTGCAACTTTGGTTCGACCTTTACTAGAAATGACGCGATCGCAAACGGGAGAATTTTGTCAACAACGACAATTAAAAATATGGCAAGATTCAACAAACTCTGATTTAAACTATGCCAGAAATCGAATTCGTCAAGAATTAATCCCATATTTACAAACCCATTTTAACCCTCAAGTGGAACTTGCTTTAGCACAAACCGTTGAACTCTTACAAGCCGATGTAGAGTATTTAGAACAACAAACCCAAAGCCTTTATCAGCAAGCCGTTTCTGTTGAACCGCTAAAAATTAATCGTATCATTTTACGTTCAGTTTCTCTGGCTTTACAACGTCGAGTCATGCGAAAAATATTAATTCAAATCTTACCCAAAGCGCCGAATTTTAATCAAATAGAAAAGTTAACCGCTTTAATATCAGCCCCGAACCGTTCTCAAACCGATCCCTTTCCGGGGGGCGCGATCGCTCGGGTTGAGCAAGATTGGATTATATTAAGTTAGTTATTTGTTGCTTGTCCTAAGTTCTTTGTTGGCGTGAGAGATGGATAACTTTGATTTTCCCCCTGTAACCTTTGTGCTGTATCGGCAGCATGACAGCAAATAAAACAAGTGACGTTGTCATTCTCAATTGCGCTACTGACGTGTCGGACGAATGACACTTCACCAATAACCCATCAAACAGATTAATATAGCAATAGATTTAATATCTATCCGGCAACGATGTCCTCTACTTCAATCGATGAACCTAACTACATAGAACTGAAACGCCGCCTGCAAGAGATTAACGATATTCAGGCAGCCAGTGCTGTTTTGGGCTGGGATCAAGCCACGTATATGCCCTCTGGGGGAGCGATCGCCCGAGGACAGCAACTGGGAACTCTAAAAAAGATTGCTCACGAAAAGTTTAGCGATCCGGCGATGGGAGAACTGTTAGAAAAATTACATTCTTACGAAAAGTCTCTTCCTTATGATTCTATTGCCGCCAGTCTAATTCGAGTCACTCGCAAAGATTATCAATACGCCTTACAAATTCCGCCTGATTTTACCCAGCGGCTGTCTCAACATCAAGCGGCTACCTATCGGGCTTGGGCCCAGGCTCGTGCAGAAAATCATTTTCCCACAGTTCAACCTTATTTAGAAAAAACCTTAGAACTCTCTCAAGAACAGGCTGAATATTTTACCGGATGGCAACATATCGCCGATCCGTTGATGCATCAATATGATACAGGGATGACGGTTGAGACGGTGCGATCGCTATTTACCCCACTAAGAGAACAACTCATTCCCATTGTTGAAGCGATTAAAACCGCCCCTCAAATCGACGATCGCTGTCTACATCAATTTTACCCCGAAGCAGAGCAACTGAATTTTGGTCAATGTGTCATTTTCCGCTTAGGGTATGATTTCCATCGAGGACGACAGGATAAAACCCTGCATCCGTTTATGACAAAATTTTCCCTGGGGGATGTTCGCATCACCACCCGTGTTAAGGAAGAAGATATTACAGAAGCCTTGTTTAGCACCATACACGAAGCCGGTCATGCCATGTATGAACAAGGGATTAACGCCCAATTAGAAGGGACTCCGTTAGCAAATGGCGCGTCTACTGGAGTTCATGAAAGCCAGTCTCGTTTATGGGAAAATATGGTGGGTCGTAGTCGGGGGTTTTGGGAATGGTTTTATCCTCAATTACAAGGAACATTTATTCGTCAACTCCGACAAACTTCTAGTCATAATTTTTATCGCGCGATTAATAAAGTAAAGCCTTCGCTCATTCGCACAGATGCAGATGAAGTCACCTACAATTTACACGTCATGATTCGCTTCGATCTTGAACTGGCGTTATTAGAAGGAAAACTACAGGTCAAAGATTTACCGATGGCTTGGAATGATCGTTACAAAACCGATTTAGGAGTAATTCCGCAGAGTGATAGTGAAGGGGTTTTGCAAGATGTTCATTGGTATTTCGGCACAATTGGTGGAATGTTTCAAGGCTATACTTTAGGCAATTTAATGGCAGCTCAATTTTATCAAACAGCAATTAACCAAGATCCAGAAATTCCCTTTGAAATTGAACGCGGTCGGTTTCAACTTCTCTACCGATGGTTACAGCAAAATATTTATAATTCAGGTCGTCAATATACCCCCAACGAACTGATTAAACAAGTCACAGGTAACCCTTTGCAAATTGAACCCTTTATCCAGTATATTCAGCAAAAATATGGTTATCTTTATCAGATTAAGTTGTAGTCAGGGAGTGATGCTGAGAAGCTGAAGGCAGAAAAACGATTGCAATAGTGCCGATTGCCGATTGCAATAGTGCCTATTCCTAACTTCTGACTATTCTTCTCGATAACGCTATAGTATTCTAAAAAAATAATAAAATAAACAATCAGGAGATTGAGGTATGGAAAATAGTTTATGGATTCCCGGCGCTCTAATCGTTGTTGGGTTTATCGCAGCCGTCAGTATCGGCTCAATTGCGTGGTACAACTCCAAACGTCCTGCGGGTTGGGAAGATAAACAAAAACCTGACTTTGTTCCCGATGTGGATAAAGATCTAGATTAAAATTCTTAATCCATAATACACAGGAGGTTGATCTGCTCACATCGCGTGGGCAATGCCGCCAATTCAATTAAACGTATCGGCTTCAACCTCCCAGTATTCCTCCGGCTGGCCATACCACTACGCAGAATTGTTAAGATATTTAGCTTCGGATCGAAATCTTCTCACACTGGCTTTTAGCCGTTGCCAGAGTGCCGATGACAACAGCTCATAGCAACGACATCATCTATACTTTCATAAATGAATTTTGGCAGATTTTAAAAATTGAGTAATGATTGATTCATAAGTTGTTGAGCCATACTAAGGACAGACAACTCGATTCTCCCATTATTTATAAACTCGATTCAGGCTAAGAAAGTAATTTTGTGCTAATTGATTAGAAATATTGCTACTTAGTCGGGATCAAAAGCATCCCCTATTATTCAGACCCTATGTCAACTTTAGTGATCGTTGAATCTCCAACCAAAGCTCGGACTATTCGGAATTTTCTCCCTTCTGACTATCGAGTGGAAGCCTCGATGGGTCATGTACGTGATTTGCCCCCTTCAGCCGAGGAAATTCCGGAAAAATTTAAAGGCCAGAAATGGGCACAACTTGGAGTCAATGTAGAAGCTGATTTTGATCCAATCTACGTTGTTCCCAAAGATAAGAAGAAAGTTGTAAAGGAACTCAAAGACGCGCTCAAAGAAGCCAACGAACTGGTTTTAGCCACAGACGAAGATCGCGAAGGAGAAAGTATCAGTTGGCATTTGTTGCAGTTACTCAAGCCTAAAGTCCCGATCAAACGGATGGTATTTCATGAAATTACCCCCGAAGCCATCAAAGCCGCCCTCAACAATTGTCGGGATCTCGACGAACAGTTAGTTCATGCCCAGGAAACTCGCCGGATTTTAGATCGTCTCTACGGTTATACCTTATCTCCTTTATTGTGGAAAAAAATTGCTCGAGGACTCTCTGCGGGGCGAGTCCAGTCTGTTGCGGTGCGGTTGTTGGTGCAACGAGAAAAAGAACGTCGGGCCTTTCGTCAAGGGGATTATTGGGATTTAAAAGCGTTACTGAAACAGCAGAAAAAATCGTTTGACGCCAAATTAACCAAACTCGCCGGGGTCAAAGTTGCCACAGGTAGTGATTTCGATGAAAGCACCGGAAAAATTGCCCAAGGACGTAATGTTGTTTTATTGGATGAAGCCCAGGCCGTTGCTCTGAAAGAACGTATTACCGATAAACCTTGGACGATTTCAAATATTGATGAACGTTCCGCTACCCGTAAACCAGCCCCGCCCTTTACCACTTCCACGTTACAGCAGGAGGCTAACCGCAAACTCCGTTTAAGCGCCCGTCAAACCATGCGGACGGCCCAAGGGTTATACGAACGAGGTTTCATTACTTATATGAGAACCGACTCGGTTCACCTGTCTGAGCAAGCGATAACAGCAGCTAGAGAGTGCGTTGAAACCAAATATGGTAAAGACTACCTCAGTCCGAAACCGCGCCAGTATACAACGAAATCTAAGGGCGCTCAAGAAGCTCACGAAGCCATTCGTCCAGCGGGAAATCGTTTCCGCACTCCTAAAGAAACCGGGTTAGATGGAACCGAATTAAAGCTATATGATTTAATCTGGAAGCGAACAGTAGCTTGTCAGATGGCAGATTCTCGCCAAACTAATATTAGCGTTGAGTTGAAGGTCGAAGATGCTGAGTTTCGTAGTAGTGGTAAGCGGATTGATTTTCCAGGGTTTTTACGGGCTTATGTGGAAGGATCAGATGATCCCGATGCGGCATTAGAGAATCAAGAAGTACTATTGCCGCCGTTGAAAGTCAATGACCATCCCGACTGTCAGGAGATTGAAGCGGTGAGTCATGAAACTCAACCCCCCGCCCGTTATACCGAAGCTTCTTTGGTGAAAACGTTAGAAAGTGAAGGCGTTGGCCGACCCAGTACTTATGCCAGCGTCATCGGAACGATTATTGATCGCGGTTATGTCCAACAAAAAGGCAATGCTTTAATTCCCACCTTTACTGCTTTTGCCGTCACCAGTTTGTTAGAGAAATATTTCCCCGATTTGGTGGATGTGAGTTTTACCGCCCGCATGGAAAATACTTTAGATGAGATTGCCACTGGAGGGGCTAATTGGTTACCGTATTTGCGTCAATTTTATTCGGGAGATACGGGACTCGAACATCAAGTTAAAGAACAAGAAAGCCAAATTGACTCGAAAATTGCCCGCACCATTGAACTTGAAGGGTTAGGGGATGATTCTGGGGAGTTGTCTTATCGGGTTTGTATTGGTCGATTTGGGCCCTATGTCGAAGCGGCTAACCCAGAGGCAACCAGTGAAGAAGATGCCATTATTACTGCGTCTATTCCCCCAGATTTAACTCCAGCCGATTTAACCCCAGAAGTGATTCAGGAGGTGTTGGAACAGAAAACAGAAGGCCCTGAAAAACTAGGGATGCATCCTGAAACTGGGGAAGTGATTTATCTGATGATTGGCCCCTATGGCCCTTATGTACAGTTGGGTGAGGAAGTCGAAGGGGCGAAGAAAAAGCCAAAGCGGGTGTCTTTACCGAAGGGGATGGAAAAAGACAGCGTTACCTTAAATATAGCGGTGGATTTACTCTCTCTGCCGCGTTTATTGGGGGTTCATCCCGAAACGGGGGCAAAAGTGAAGGCGGCCATTGGTCGGTTTGGGCCTTATGTGGTGCATGACCAAGGAAAAGAAGGTAAAGATTATCGTTCGATTAAAGCCCCGGATGATGTGCTGACGATTAATTTAGAACGGGCTTTAGAAATGCTCGCTCAACCTAAAGCCAGTCGCGGTGGGGGGCGCACTGCTAAGCCGTTACGGGAATTGGGTCAACATCCTGAAGATAAAGAGCCTGTTAATGTCTATAACGGTCGTTACGGCCCTTACGTTAAACATGGTAAAACTAATGCTTCGATCCCGAAAGATGTTCCAGTTGAGGATGTCACTTTAGAGATGGCAGTAGAATGGATTGCGGCGAAGGGAAGCTCTTCTAAGTCTAAGAGTAGTTCTAAGAAGAAGACAACGTCTAAATCCACAAAATCCAAGTCTACTAAGTCTACGTCTACTAAATCCAAGTCGGCTAAATCCAAGTCGGCTAAGTCTACATCCGCTAAGTCTACATCTGCTAAATCTACATCGGCTAAATCTACATCTGCTAAGTCCAAATAAGGATCTGATCTTTGTAGGGTCAACGGTAAATTGACCCTACGATGTTTAGAGAAACTATCTCAGAGTTAAGGTGATCATTCTAATCAGAAAATCCCTTACCACAGTCCAGGAACAGGTCGAACCGGGGCTGGGGGACGAGGAACCGGACGTACAGGTGCTGGACGCGGTGCTGGGGCGGGTGCTGGAGCCGGAAAGCTAACTTCCTGGAGTGAACATCCCGCTTTACCATATCTACCAGCATCTGTCAAGATTGTTTCTAGTCCACCGGCAAAGCCTTGAAGCTTTTCGACCGTTTCGGAGATGTTGGCGATATCAACGTACAGTCCGGGTACAGGATAGTAGTTGATGAAGTCGAGAACAGAAATTTTACCATCATCGCTGACTGCGTTAATCAGGGTAGCGTGAAGAGCGGTAACATTCTCAACTCGACGATGAGTTCGTAGTGTTAAGGCAACGTCTTCAATTAGTTCGACCCCTGTGGGGCTACAAATCAGACAAGCAAAGGGAACTAAATCAAAGCCGACTTCTAAACTCATCAGTCCCCGCAGGGTATCTTCATCTAAACCAGAAGCCCCAACAATTTGACGAATGGTTTTCGTTTTTTCTCCTGTTTCAACAAAAGCTCTAAGATCCTTAAGCTTCACAGGTGCTTGAATCGGGCCATAGGTTAGTACGACGCGGTCAGCCGCGACAGCACTGCCACTACTCATCATTAAACCAGCGATCGCACCGAGGACGACACCAGGGACAAACCGCTTAAGAAAAGATAGTTTCATTGTCGATAACTCAATTGCATTCGATTATGTGCGTGCATACAGCTTAAATGCAGGAGTTCAGTTTCACAAGGTTATTTATATAATTTTTTTCACTTGCAGCACTGTCTGCTGGCCAAAGCACTCCAGAATGCCACAGGCGATCGTGATCGCGACTAGTGGGACTTAAACAAAAATCAAGTCCAAATGAATCCTAAACCCGCTTTATAGGCAGCAAACACCTCTCTATTGTCAGTCAGCCAATCAAAGAAACGGAAAGACATTGCTGTACGAAATGCATCTTTTGCCTCAGTAAAAGTATTCAAAGGTTTATTGGCCCATCATCAACGCACGTCCCCCTGTTAACTTGTGCCAAAGAATAAAAGTGTAGGCACGGGCATACCAGAATAAAATGGCTTAGAGACTTCTTTTATCTCTAACTTGGTATTCTCTTAACCCCAGCCAGCGTGGAAGCTTCCCGATAAAAGACTTCTACCCAGTTTCTTTGGGAGTAAGTCATTACGAACCACTGTGAGCTGGCTTTAGATGAATCAACATTTGTCATAAAATAATCAATGTCTGTCGCTTCTTCAATTAAACTTGCATTCATCTCGGATAGGAAACGTTCTTTCTCATCTCAGTCGCGAGATAGCTGGGCTGTTAATGTTGTTCCCCAAACAGTTTTCGGTTTATTTAAGTTTAGATAAATCGGCTCAAAATCATCTGATGATAAGCTTTTTGCGCTCTTCATCTAGGCGAATCTCTCGCTCCATATCTAACTCAGTTGTTCTAGTTTTTTGAGAAAGGTTGTGTTGTTGCCATAACCGGCATCAATTAAGACAATTCCTGGGGGATACCCTCGACGAAAGCCATTTTTCTTCGAGTGCGATGATCCGCATTTCGGACAGTCCATAGCGATCGCGAAACTAATAATTTCAACTATCTTCAGCTTAGCAGCATTACACATCCACTGCTAACCCGACTACAAGAAGTTTTTGAATCGGTTGCAGCGAGTTGGGATGCTGAATTAATAGAGTTTAATGGGGAAGCTGATCATGTGCATTTACTTCTTTCCTATCCTCCCCAGAAACTGTTAAGCAATTTGATTGCTAACTTGAAAGTAACAGCATCAAAAACAATGTGGCGTGAATACGCGGACAATATATCAAAACTTTACAGTCAAAAGGTATTTTGGACTGGCTCTTACTTTGTTGCTAGCTGCGGGGGTGTAACAATTGAGCAATTAAAGCAGTATGTGGACAATCAAGATTGTCCAGATTCATCTCTGGGCTGTCATCTGGGGTTTCCCCAGATGTTTATATGCCCCGTCGCGTCAATAAAATTGTTCGCGGAGCGTTGCGGTAGCAGCTTTGGTCTTCCCCAGACGTTAGATAAAAACTTCACTTTTTTGCATGGGGGGCTTGACCCTTCATCACAAAGATTGTATACTGTGTTATACAGATGCACCCTGATGGTAGGGAGAGTTGCTCAGGCGGCTCTCTCTTTTTTATTGAATTTATCCATTATTAAGGTATAACGCTTATCCTGCTCAGTCTGCTTTGCACAGAAAGCCAGATCTGACGGAGGATACCTGTCCCCATGCAGATGAGAGAGGACAATTGCACCTCGCCGACTTCTAGTCAACACCTGTAGCGATGACTCTTTTACAAAAGCTTTATATTTTTTTGCGTAATCTTTACAGAATCTTTAACTGGGGGGCTTGACCCCTCACCTGTATTTTCTATATGATTAACTACAGATGCACCCTGATGGTAGGGAGAGTTGCTAAGCGCGGCTCTCTCTTTTTTTTATGTTAAATCATTTAGGTTTTGGGACAATAAACAAAGCACATCACGTTACTATTTTCTAGTACCAATAGTAATATATTGTCCTGAATATCTACTGCATTAAAGCTTTAATTTTAACTTTATGAAGTCTTGATAAGAATCATGAATATCTTTACAAAATCTTTAACTGGGGGGCTTGACCCCTCACTATATTTTTTATATGATTAACTACAGATGCACCCTGATGGTAAGGAGAGTTGCTTAGCGCGACTCTCTCTTTTTTATGGAAAAATGCTCAAGATGGTGAGAATATTGACAAACTCGGTTCAACAGCCCTGACAACACCTGAAACGAGAACCTCAGTCGAAACTTTACGAAAGCTTATTAATTTAACCCTGACTCTTTACAGAGACTTTAACAAAGGGGCTTGACCCCTCGCCTATATTTTCTATATGATGTTTACAAATGCACCCTGATGGTAGGGGGAGTTGCTTCGGCGGCTCTCTCTTTTTGTATTTAGATTCACTTCAAATCAATTGATAAAAGCTTTATTATTTAGAGGAACAACTTTACAGAAGCTTTAATAAAAAACGTTGCGTTTTAATAAAGAATATAGCTATACTAATAACAAATGCACCCTGATGGTAGGGGGAGTTGCTTCGGCGGCTCTCTCTTTTTGTATTTAGATTCACTTCAAATCAATTGATAAAAGCTTTATTATTTAGAGGAACAACTTTACAGAAGCTTTAATAAAAAACGTTGCGTTTTAATAAAGAATATAGCTATACTAATAACAAATGCACCCTGATGGTAGGGGGAGTTGCCCAGGCGACTCTCTCTTTTTGTATTTAGATTCACTTCAAATCAATTGATAAAAGCTTTATTATTTAGAGGAACAACTTTACAGAAGCTTTAATAAAAAACGTTGCGTTTTAATAAAGAATATAGCTATACTAATAACAAATGCACCCTGATGGTAGGGGGAGTTGCCCAGGCGACTCTCTCTTTTTGTATTTAGATTCACTTCAAATCAATTGATAAAAGCTTTATTATTTAGAGGAACAACTTTACAGAAGCTTTAATAAAAAACGTTGCGTTTTAATAAAGAATATAGCTATACTAATAACAAATGCACCCTGATGGTAGGGGGAGTTGCCCAGGCGACTCTCTCTTTTTGTATTTAGATTCACTTCAAAAGCAGCTTACAATAGGGGAGATGAACGATACCCTCAAGATCTGATGGAAAACTCTGCCTGGAAACAACTCTTAAATTTAGCAGCGCAAAAGGCAGATGCTGCTGAAGTCTATAGCCTGCAAACCCAAAACACACCTATTGAGTTTGAAAATAATCATCTCAAGTCCTTACAAACCAAAGCCACTGAAGGTGTAGCGTTACGAATTATTCATAATGGTAAACTGGGGTTTGCCAGTTCAACGGACTTAACAAGGTTAGAAGAATTAGTCGATGCCGCTTTACAAACGGCTGAAATTGGCGCGCCTGTAGAGTATGAGTTTGCGAAAGACTTTCACCAAACTGCACCCGACGAAAGTGATTATACACCCCCCAGTACGGCGGAATGGGTGCAAACGGGTAAAGATTTAATTGAACAAATTCATCAATATAATTCCGATATTTTAGTCGGGGCTGAATTTGGTATTCGTCGCCAAAATATCACCATCGCCACCACAGAGGGAGTAGAAGCCAAACGTTCTTCCCAAACCATTAGTGGTAGTTTATCTGGGAATTTAGTCAGAGATGAAGATTTTCTAGAAATATACACTTATGATGTAGTGCGCGATCGCCCCCTTGACAGCGACAACCTGCTGCAACAACTCCTCGAAAAGTATCGCAATGCAGAACAACCCGCAACCGTTCAAAGCGGTTCATATCCCGTCTTATTTACGCCTCAGGCAGTGGCGTTAGTGTTTGGCGGCTTATTCAAAACGGTTCTTTCGGGTCAAAGTGTGGTTCAAAAAGCCTCTCCTCTGGCGGATAAACTGGGTGAAACCTTATTTGATCAACGCTTTAGTTTATTTGAAGATCCAGAAATGGGTGTGAATGCTTGCAGCTTTGATGATGAAGGCACACCGACAACTGCTAAAGATTTGATTAAACAAGGAACGGTACAAAACTTCTATTGGGATCGGCAATGGGGGGCAAAAGCAGAGGCGAAACTGGGGGGGAATGGCTTCCGAGGCGGTTTATCTCGTCCGCGTCCGGCATTAGTGAATTTATGTATTGCGCCTGGTAAATCTTCTATGGCAGAGTTAATCGCCAGTTTAGATGAAGGAATCATTGTAGATCAAGTATTGGGAGCGGGTCAATCGAATCAACTGGCGGGGGAATTTTCCGTTAATTTAGATTTAGGCTATAAAGTCGAAAACGGTAAAATTGTCGGTCGTCTCAAGAATACTATGGTTGCCGGGAGTATTTTTGAAGCCTTTCAACAAATGGTAGACTTAGGATCTCAGCCGCAATGGTTTGGATCGAGTGCCTTTGTTCCCTGTATTTTATTTGAACAATTGGGAGTGACGGCACGGCAAAGTTAGCTAAAATTAAACGTTAAAATCGTTGGGTGAAAAACAATGATCAAAAAGCTGCAAACCGTATTCGTTGTGATTTTAGCAGCGATCACCTTGAGTGGTTGTGTGCAATATGATTTAGGGATTGAGTTTAAAGATCAAAACCATGGTCAAATCACTCAACACATTCAACTTTCACAACAGTTTGTTGATTTAAGTCAGGATGAAATTACGGCTTGGACAGATAGTATTGAAGATCGGGTAAAAGCATTAGGGGGAAAAACAGAATTTATTTCCCCTCAGAATTTACAGGTTTCTATTCCATTTTATAATGGGGCAGAATTGGAACAAAAGTTTAATCAATTTTTTAATCCCACTCCTTCAGAATCTGCATCTATTACTGAACTGCCGTTAGCGGAAGTGCCTCAACTTTCCACCGAGTCCAATTTAACTCAGTTAAACTTGATATTCTTTTTGAGAAATCGATTAAATTTAGACTTAGATTTGCGCTCGCTAGCATTAGAAGTAACGGATAATCAGATTATTATCGATCCAGAAGGATTAGTGGATTTAGACTTTAATTTAATCACACCTTGGGGGGCGCATATTATTCAATCTACTTCCGAAGAAGAAGGATTACATCCGCTAGTTGTACGGGCAAAACAAGACGGAAAACAAATCATTTGGCAACTTGAACCGGGAGAAATTAATCATATTGAAGCGATTTTCTGGGTTCCTAGCTTTGTTGGGATTGGAACAGCCATTATTATCCTATTTATTTCTTTAGGATATTTCATTCGATATCGTCTATTTCCGCCTAAAGTGGTTAGAGTGAATTAATGATATATTAAAAAGCCGATGGTTCATTTTAAAGTTGATTTCCAAAACTTTAACTCTTTTGCAGATATTACTATAAGCTTAGCCACGGCTTTATCTCAACTTAACATTCCCGTCTCTTTAGAACCGAGTAAGCTTTCTGAAGATATCCTCAAAGTGATTAATTCAGAAGAGATTAAACAGCTACAATTTTGGATGAGTCAGCATCCTTCAGAACTGTTTCAAATTAAATGGTCGCATTATTGGCCGACGGTTAAAAATATTCAACTACAAGGTTATTTTAACTTTGAATTATTTGCGATAAATTATCAATTCACTCAACTACAACCCCCTTTTGATGAATGGATAGAAAGTACCTGCAAAAATTCTTATCATAAATTAGCCGTCAGCCAATATTGCAAAACTGTATTATTACAAGCGGGTTGTGACGAGGGTCAAGTTTCAGTATTACCGCTAGGTTGTAATCCTATTTTACATGATTATCCCGATCCTAAGCGATTATTGTTACGAAAACAACGACAACAAATAAGATTATTACATTTAACGAATTCTTGGGATTTATATCGATTTGGTACAGATTTATTAATTCCTATTTTTTGTCAAGATTATCCTAATCATCCTCAGATTGAATTATTAATTAAAGATGGGGGAAGTAATAAAGAGTCTCTAGCGAAAATAATAGAAAAAACTCAAAAACGTTTAGGAATTGAGGTTAAAAACATTCATATTGTTAGACGGTTGTTAAATAAAGAAGATTTAGCCAAGTTATATTTACTTGCAGATGCCGTAATTGCCCCTTTTCGCGGAGAAGGATTTGCGATTAAATTACTCGATGCTTTTGCTGCCGGTTTACCTATCGCAATGCCGCTGTATGGAGGGCCGACAGACTATGGTAATTCAACCAATTGTTATCCGATAGAATATGATTTAGTTCCAGTGAAAAATTGCTACGATACTCAATTTTTTACACCTCAAAATAATCCCCATTGGGCAGAACCAAAAAGTGAATCAATTCGAGAACAACTCTATCATATTTTAACAGATAATCAGCGATTTGTTATCGGTCAAAACGCTAGACAAACAGCCGAACAATATTCTTGGCAAGGGACGGCAACTAAACTGATTAAAATATTTCGCCAATTACAATAAACAGATCGTAGGGACGTTATATATAACGTCTCTACCCAGAATTGATCTCTATAGCCCTTACGCCTAACTTAAATAAACTTCTAATAATCCCCAAAAAATCGCTTCTGGCATTAATCTAATTTTATTAGCAATATCGGGATATTGTATTTTAAGATAAGTTAGTAGGATTTGGCGATCGCCACCTGTAATTGCAATGGTACTATTGTGAAAATCCTTTAACCAAGCGTCAATAAAATCTCGTATTCCTGCCAATATTGTATAAGCAATTCCACTTTTAATTGCTTCTGTTGTATTAATTGCCCAACGTGACGGTAAATGTAAGGGTATTTCGACATCAGGTAAAGCTGCTGTTCGTTGAGAGAGACTGGCAAACTGTAATTTTAAACCGGGTAAAATTGCCCCACCTATTAAATTTTTATCCTCATCAACTCCTGTAACTGTTAAAGCAGTTCCCGCATCAATCATTAACGCTGGCCAGCCATATTTTACCCCTAATCCTAACACGGCTAATGCCCGATCAATTCCTAAAGTTGGATAAAGATGATTTAAAGGTAAATCGGCTAAAGTAATCACTTTTACCTGTTGTAATGGTTGCCAAAGAATCGTTTGCTGAGGAACAACAGAAGCCAAAAGAATAGGAATAGTTTTATCTTCCTGATAATCTTTAGGATTAAGATAATTTGTATCCCAATATTTCAGTAATAAATCTCCTTGAAACTTTGCCCAATGGTATCGAGAATTACCAATTACTAACCCCAACCATACCTGATCTGTCGGCATTATTCTACTTGACTGACCCTGTTTCAATAGGGACGCATTTGCGCCCCAAAATCATCTAAAATTGAATCACACTTTTTAACTGGTCAACCGGGGCTTTCGGTAAACGGGGCCCGTGAATTTTAACCACTTCAGACCCGAGGAAATTACCCCAGCGGGCTGCTTCAACAGTACTTAAACCATTAGTCAGTCCATACAAAACTCCACCCGCAAAAGCATCCCCAGCCCCCACTGTATCAACGGGTTTAACCGGAAAACCGGGAACTTGACTCACTTGCTGTTTTTCTACGACTAAACAGCCTTTTTCACTATTGGTAATAAATGCTAAATCTACAATATTACTCAGTTTACGGGTACATTCATCTAAATCTTCAGTTTGGAAGAAGTGACGGACCTCATCTGCATTACAAAAGACCACGTCACAATAGTCTGAAACCAGTTGATGAAAATCATCCGTAAACCGGTCGAGTAAAAACCCATCAGAGAAGGTAAACGCCACTTTTACCCCATGCCGTTTAGACTGTTCCATTGTTTCAACACAAGCTTTACGGGGGTTTTCTGCATCCCACAAATACCCCTCCACATAACTATATTCACTCTGCTTTAAATGATCCAAATTAATATCCGTCACCGATAACGTTGTCGCCACCCCTAAATTAGTACACATGGTACGTTCTGCATCGGGAGTCGTCAACACTAAACAGGTTCCCGTCGGCCCTCCATCGCTTTCTGCTGGGGTAACTTCATAGCCAATTCCCACCGCCTCCATATCTTGACGATAGAATTCACCGTTGGTATCAGCCCCCACTTTACCCGCATAATAACCGCTACCCCCACTTTGGGCGATCGCAATCATTGTATTAGCCGCAGACCCGCCACAGCGTAATTCTAAAGATTGATTTTCTAATTCCTGTAATAAACTCCCCTGTTGCTGGGCATCCATCAGGGTCATTGCACCCCGATTTAAGCTATGCTGTTGAACAAAATTATCCTCTACAAGTGCCAAAATATCAAGTAACGCATTACCCACACCGAAGACGTTGCGAGGTTTTGAATATGTTTTTTTTCCTGTCATTCGAGAATTTAATTGAGAATTGTTTCAAGAATCCGCATTTAATCATATCAAATTCTGGGTTTAGACATAATAATAAAAGTATAGTTCTCTCCCATCAACTCAGCTTTCTGCATTCGCTCATGTTCTAAGTCGTCGAGATACTTCAAGAACAATAGCCATGATCTTTTTCAATATAATCAAGTTCTGTGGTGCATCCTGCCTCTTTCCAGAGAACATCATCAATATTTTTGAAAGTCTGCTCAAACATCACTTCTCTTTTTCTATCCCATCTTATGATACAAGAACAACTGAATGTCTATCAAAAAAATCTAACTTTTCTTATGGTCTGCTCTGAGCTATTATCTCAGGCTTCATGTTGTTAGCGTTGGACTGATTTTTATCTCTAATACCGATAATTACTCTTATGGGATTTAAATAAGCCCTATATTTGACAATACTTTACGGGATATTCTAAATCTTGAGTAGCAAAAGTAGAAAAGCTTCTCTGTAACGCTGAGTACTTCGCATACGCGCGAAGCGAACGTGAATATAATGCACAATAGCAATTGCGCCGTTGCTCAATACCCCATTCTAAAAGTGTCGATAGTCACCATAAAATTCTCAAGCAAATCCTGAGGTTTGCGATGAATTAGCTGACAATAATTGTGTCTTATTTATCTTGTTAAGACTGAAACTATGATAAATTTTTATCCTTTTTAATTACGATTAACTTTCAGAGGAATTTTTCAAATAAAACTCAAACCGTTCCCGCAATTTATCAATCGTTAAATCTTGCGTCCAATACTCCACTAATGCATGACCAAACGCCCAAGCATTACGATCAGGATCACCTTGGTTTTCGAGTAGTAACGGCCATAATGCTAATAAATCTAAATTCAGTGGGTTCTTATTTTCTGTATTTAATAGTAAAAATAAATCATACGCCATTTGTAATTTACCAATTACTACAGGCAATTGTTCAACCGGAATTTGTTCCGCGAGTAAATAGGCTAATTTAGGTGAACCTGTTGATAACATGGAAAGATATTGCAAAATTGGGGTTTTGAGTAATGCCGTCACCCCAGATGTCGTTGTCATTTGGAACGTATACCGATCTATAATTTCAGCAGCAGCAACGGTACGGGCTTCTAAATTACGCAGGAAACGGGCGAGGCGGAATTGTTTAGCGGGTGTAATGGCTTCGACTAAAGCAACCGATAAACTACCCGTTCCCCAAGCGGCACGGTTGCTATTATAATCAGCAGTAACAATGGGTAAAACACGGTTGCAATATTCATCGAGTAATTCTGCCCGGTATTCAGTGGCTTCTCGAATGGATTTTTCTTTAGGAGAATTCCCCAATTGCCAGTCATAAGGTGGGTTCCATTCCCGAATAGGACGTAAGCGATCGACTTGAGTTACAATTGCGATCGCCGGTAAATCTTCTATTTGTGCTTTAAGATCTTGTAGAAAATCAGCATCCATCTGCAAAGCTGGATCTAAAGCAGGAGTCACCAACAATAATAAATCCGCTGTTGTGGCATAATCTAACACTAACTCCCGTAAATCTGAACGGTTAATTTGTTCATAACCCGGCGTATCCCACAACGTTAACGTTTCACCCGTTTCAGTTTGCCATTTATAATCTTGAATTTCGTCTGTACTGGGCAATACATCCACTTCTGCCCGTTCCGCTTGGAATAATGTATTAATTAAACTACTTTTTCCGGCCCCTGTACGTCCTACCAATAAAATACTAACGGGTTTTTGTTCAACCTTTTGAGACGGTTCAGCTTTTTCTAGAATTTCCCGTAACGTTTGGGTTTCAGCCTTGGGCAGGGTGGGATTTTCCACCGTTGGTTCTAAATTGGGTAATGTACTGCCACCATATAATGCCACCGCTTGTTGGGCTAAATTGCGTAAGGCAGCTTCCCGTAACATTTGACCTAAATTGACCAACAATTGTTGACTCGCTGCATTACTTGAAGGTTGACTTGCCGCCTTAGCCGCCGCCGCCACTGGGTTAATTAACCATTGTGACCAATTCCACACCTTCCAGAATTTACGGGCAGAAGGTTCGAGTTTACGATAGGTTTCGTAGGCTTGATAAGCTTGTCCAACACTGACTTTATTCAATGCGGGAGACAATTTTTGCATCCATCGGTCCATATCATCCACCGTCCCCCGAATTAAGCCATAAGCCTGAGGAATATAGATATTTAACAGAGGATACTGTACTTCTGGGTGGTAAGTGTGAGAAACAGCCACCACTAATTCCTGACATCGTCCCCAAAAGACTTGCCAATCTTCCCAAAAAGGTGGATCATCACGAGATACTGTTAAAATCTGTTGTAGAGTTGCTTCTAAGTTTTGTGTTTGACCACTATTTTCGTCTGTGGGTGACGTTGCTATAATGCTGGCTTCTAATTCTTTTTCCACCTCTGCTGTCACATTCTCCATCATCGTTGCCATGGGTCGTGTCCAGCGAACTAGTAACCATTGACAGCCAACAATGATTAAGGTGAAGACAGCCCAAATCCAATTAATTTTCCATTGGTGTATTTGCCACCCTGCCGCCACCAACAGAAAAATGATTACTGCTGTAACTGGAGTTGCGAGGATAATCCATTGCCATCGTTTTAACTGTATCATTATTTGATATTGTATTTTGTAAAGATAAAAATTATATAATTCAAGTTTTAAGCTTTATTGTAAGGGGAATGAAGTGATAAATCCTCCCCCATTTTACATATCGTTGATAAAATTTATAGATTGATTCGACATTAATATCAAAATGAATCAAAACATCACCTTACCCGTAATGGGCTGCGGTACTTGGGCATGGGGTAACCGCTTACTGTGGGGATATGACCCCAACATGGACAGTCAGTTACAGGCTGTCTTTAACCTGTGTGTGGAAAATGGCGTAACATTATTTGACACGGGAGACTCCTATGGGACAGGAAAACTAAACGGACGCAGCGAGAGTTTATTAGGGCAATTTTCACAACACTATACCGGGGTAAATGCCGATAAGATTTGTATCGCCACCAAGTTAGCGCCTTATCCTTGGCGACTGACTCGCAATTCTATGATATCGGCTTGTGAAGCATCGGCGAAGCGTTTAGGTCAAAATGTAGATTTAGTTCAAATGCATTGGTCTACTGCGAACTATTTTCCCTGGCAAGAAACGCAACTCTTAAAAGGTTTAGCTGACATGTATCAACAAGGGAAAGTTAAAGGCGTAGGTTTATCAAATTATGGGCCGAAACGGTTAAAACAAGTCTATCAAATCTTTAAACAAAGAGAGATTCCCATTACAACATTACAGGTGCAATATTCCTTACTTTCAACTTATCCTATTACTCAATTAGGTTTAAAAGAAGTCTGTGATGAATTGGGAATTAAACTGATTGCTTATAGTCCATTGGCGTTAGGATTGTTAACCGGGAAATATTCAGCAAAGGGGAAACTGCCAACAGGAATCAGAGGATTTTTGTTTAAACAGATATTACCAGGAATTCAATCTATTTTGAATGTTTTAAATGAAATCAAAGCCAATAGAAATAAGACAATGTCACAAGTTGCGATTAATTGGTGTATTTGTAAAGGTACGATTCCAATTCCTGGTGCAAAATCTGTTGAACAAGCACAGCAAAATATCGGTGCATTAGGATGGGAATTAAATGAAGGGGAAATCATAGAATTAGATAAAGCTGCCGCAGGAACCGATAAAAAAATGGTTCAGAATATTTTTCAAACTCAGTAATATTATGATTGAATCACAAACTCAAGCAATAAGCTTTGAAGACTTTATCAAATGGTATCCAGAAGATGGAAAGCGATATGAATTAATAGAAGGTGTAATTGTTGAAATATTGCCAACAGGATCTCATGAGGATTTAAGCGGATTTATAATAGCTGAATTAAACTTTGAAATTCGTCGGCAAAAATTACCTTATTCTATTCCAAGAACCTGTATTATTAAACCCCCTCGATATCAATCTGGCTATCAACCCGATGTCATTGTAATTAATCGAGAATTGATCAAAAATGAACCGTTATGGTCACAATCTTCTGTAATTCAAAATAGCCAAACCGTTCCTTTAGTGATTGAAGTAGTAAGTACGAATTGGCGAGATGACTATGGACATAAATTTGTTGAATACGAAGCGATGGGAATAGCTGAATATTGGATTGTAGATTATCGCGCGTTGGGTGCAGTCCGATATATTGGCAAACCAAAGCAGCGGTGCGACCCCGCGGATTTTACATCCGCATGGGAACGCGCACCAAGAGAGCCCACAATTACAATTTGTCAGTTAATTGAAGATGAATATCAGATGAAAAAATTTATCATCGGTCAACGTTTAGAATCTCGTATTTTTCCAGAGTTAGAAATCACCACAGATACAATTTTTGCTGCGGCAGAATTACAAAATTAGAATGAATAATATTCCTTCTCCTGATAATAAATATCCATTAGAGAATCAAACTTCCTTAGTGTACTTAAAAAATATTATCAAAAATTCCAATATTATTATCGGGGATTACACTTATTATCATGATTTTGAGAATCCAGAAAACTTTGAAAAGAATGTTCTCTATCACTTTGATTTTAATAATGATAAGCTAATAATTGGTAAGTTTTGTTCAATCGCTTCAGATGTTAAATTCATTATGAATGGGGGCAATCATCGAACAGATTGGTTCACAAATTATCCCTTTCCCATCTTTGGCAATGGTTGGGAAACTGCCATGCCAGACTCATGGCCAAGTAAAGGAGATACAATTGTCGGAAACGATGTCTGGATAGGATATAATGCGACTATTATGCCAGGAATTTGTATCGGTAATGGGGCAATTATTGGCGCACAATCTGTCGTCACACGAAATGTTGAACCTTATAGTATTGTAGGGGGAAATCCCGCGAAAGAAATCCGTAAGCGTTTTGATGAATCTATCATTCAAGAACTTTTAGAGATTTGTTGGTGGGATTGGGAAATTGAAAAGATTACTCGTAATATTAAAGCAATTTGTGGTGGAGATATTCAAGCTTTGCGTCAAGCAGTTTAGTGAAAGACTAGATTCCTAATAATCGTTGAACTGAAACCAAAAGATTAGGAAATGCCAACGGATTAATTTTTCCCTGAGTTAACACTTCTTGAGTTTGCTAGCAATTTTAAATTAAAACCAGGAGAATTATTCGGATGGTTATTAGAATAAGATTTAAATATTTAACCAATTAAACATCTGATTAACTGTAAGTTGCCAATCTTCCAATGCATCTAATGCAGGTAAAATATCATCCTCTGATTTCACATCAGGTAATTGGTTGGGTTTGAGAATCATCACAGATTCATCTTTCGGATCAATTAACCAGCCTAATTCTGTCCCTTGATGAATACAAAAGATAATTTTATCAATCACTTGATTAGCAGATTGTTCAGGAGATAAAATTTCAATTAGCCAGTCTGGATGAATTTCAAAACGATTCGCAATTCTACCTTTTTCTGTTCTTGGAATTCTTTCCCATCGGAAAACAGCAATATCCGGAACAATAGAACGATCTGCAAACGTACAGCGTAACTCTGGGAATGCGCGGGCAATTTTTCTAGGTTTCACCGCTTGATTAATTGCAGTTACTAGTTCACCTTGTATTGTACTATGTTCTCCTTGTGGCATGGGTTTTTGATAAACTATTCCATTGATATATTCACTTGCGGGTTTGGTTTCAGGTTGTTCTAAAAATTCCGCTAGAGTTAATTGTTGTTTAGCAATAATCATAATATCCTTTGTCTCGTTTTTCCTGTAACAATTCCATTAAAGTCATCACATTAAACTTTCATTCCCTTAAACCGTTCTTTTGCTTCCTTAAACGCTTCATTCATCACCGCCTGAATCTTCTGAGGATCGGGCTTTTTACCCCCCATTAAATCGCCGAAATAGACACAAGCCCCCTCACCTAATGCTCCTGTATAAGCCGCTGCCCAAGACGCGGCGATAACGCTGCCAAACCCCGGTAAGAACTTAACTAACTCTCGTCCTACTGCCTGGGCAACAAAGCCGCCTGCGATCGCACTCACTAACCCACCGGCTTGAGAAGGGGTTAAAGTTTGACCATATAAATTACCCAAAACAATTACCATCGAAACCTGTAATGTCGTTAAAACAGGCATGGTGGCAAACGGTAAAGGCACTGCTGCTAAGGTTGCTGCCATCACCGAAAATGCCACAATATAACGTCGCCCCACATCTCGATATAAACCCCCTATTTTCTGCCCAGTTTCTCCATCTAAAAGTTGATAAATTGCCTTTGCTTCGGCTTCTGGGAGTAACTCAGCTAACGTATCTCTAAAGGTTTCTAACCCATAAAATACCGGATGATAATCATCTTCTTCTAAAGTAAAATCAATCATTACACTGCGATCAAACAATCCTTTAAATGAGGTTTCAATTTCATCAAAAGCCCGTTTAACTTCCTCATATTCTGGGGGATATTCTGGATGATCGGCGGTAATATCCGGGTAAAGTTCATGTAAACAGGTTACTGCAAGTAAGCAAGGAATATTCGGAAACTTTTGATGTAACTCTGCCGCAATCTCTTTTAATGTATCTGTAGCAAAATCATTAATTTTAATCGTTAAAATTAGGATACGAGCGCGATTATTTTCTTGCTTTAATTCTTCTACCAATTCATCAATAATTACCTGAGTATTTTGTTTAATATCTCCTAAACCAACAGTATCTGTAAAAATCAATAACGGTAAATCTTGAGAAGGATAAGCATAACGTTGAGTGTGTTGAGTATGAGGACGAAAACCCTGCCCCACAATTTCAGCCGAAACCCCCGTTAATCCTCGAACAATGGAACTTTTACCCGCTTGCGGTTTACCAATGAGTAATGCTTCTGTTGTGGGTAATTCTGAGCGAACTCTTTCTAAGATTGCTTGAATTTCATCTTCACTAACTGTTAAAGATTCAATTAACTTTTTTGTCGCTCTTTCAACTTGTTTTGTCGGTAATAACTTAGCAACCTTAGCAGAAACAGTACCCCAAGCTTCTGTTAAGCGCTCTTTCCAGGATTCATCATTTATACCCGATTTAGATAGTTTTTCTTGAGAACTCTCAGAAGGTAAATTATTATCTTTCGGCTCATTCATAATAGTAATTTTATTAAGTTAATAACTTTAAAAATAGGATTTTATTAAATTTTAGCTTATGACTGTAGAGGCGGTAAACCAATACAATAATACAAATTCATCACCGCTTCAAATGCCCAGTCCGTTGGGGAAACATCCGAAAAAGGAATGGGTAACAAATCATAACGTTTCGCCGCACAAGCTGCCCGTATCTGTTCTTCACTCAGTTGCACCGTCGAGTTGCGTATTGGGGATGAGGTATCCTCATTGATCTCAAGAGTCGGAGTTGTAAGCGGTTGGGCGTTGAGGCTGCCAGGAGTTGTCATCACTCCCATTACCAAAAGTCCAGCAAGAATTTGTAATCGTTTCATATTTAACATCAGTTGAGTTGTGTCTCAATTTTAGAGTAATTGGACAGAACTTGGAAAAAATACAGTCTACTCAGTTTTATTTTATAGTCTAGTCAGGTATAGTTTACACTAGACTAACTAAACCTATACAAACATGGCACTTGAAGGACAAATCAACTTCCGGATCGATAAACAACTCAAAGAACACTTCGCCCGCCTGTGTAAAGTAGAACGGGTGAGTATGGCAGAAGCCGTTAGCGCCTGGATGCAAGCCTGTGTCAGGGCAGGAACCGTTATTGGTATGGATGAAGCCTATGTCAGCCAGAATATCGGAGAACGTTTAGAACAAATTGAACAGCGTCTCAGCGCCTTGGAAGCGACAGAAAAAATACAGGAAGGAAAAGATGAAACGGCAAAGGAAAGGGCAAGAGAACTACAGCAACAGGGATATTCTTTACGACAAATTGAAGCCACATTAAATCAGGAAGGATTTCGCAATAGTCGTGATAATTCTCACCATCGTAAAACCATTAGTTTATGGTTAAAATCTTAAATCAATATTCAATAACCCAGTGGACGCTTAAAATTACCAATAATCTGATTAATTTGTTTTGCAATACTCAATAATTCCATCTCTTGCCAACGTTTCCCAACCACTTGTAAACCCACAGGTAAACCGTTTTGAGTTTGTCCAATGGGAATGATAACAACAGGATGACCTGTTAAACTAAAAGGAATCGTATAAGCGCCAGATGCCATCATATAAGGCACTTTTTGACCGTCAATTTTAACCGCTTTACCTTTAGGGCGATGGGTAAATGCTGGTGTCATGGCGACAGGACACAGGTAAATATCCCACGGTTTAAGTTCTGCGTCCATTTGGGCCATCATTTGATCTCGTTGGGTTAAAACCTCAAAATATCCTTTTAAGCTGGGATTTAAAAAGACGGAGAAGGCAATTTTTGCAATTTGAGATAGGTTTTGTAGTTGAGGATTGCCTGTTGTTGTTTCTCGGAATAAAAAAGCTAAAGATTTACGACTATAATCAAATGTATTGGGTTGGGAATAAATCAAATTATAAGTTGCCACTTTAAAATACACTTGCCAAGCTTCAATAAAATCAAACTTTGGAACCCACTGTTGAACGTTTAACTTTTTATCAATTAATTTTTTAACGGCTAATTGAATAACTGATTTAATTTCTGAAGCCACCGGAAAATGATTCCATTCATCCGCCCAAGCAATGCGTAACTGTTGGAGTGGTTTATCGCTGGGTGTATCTAAAGGAACAGGCGGAATATCAGGTTGAAACTTATCTGCACCCGCAATAATTTCTAAACATAATTGTAAATCTTCAATCGAACGTGCCAAACAACCAATGGTTAACATCTGACGAATACAACGAGGCATTCCCGGTATTTCTGGTAAATGTCCCGTTGTGGGAACTCTTCTATCTGTCGGTTTGAGTCCGTATACCCCAGAAAAATGAGCGGGTTGACGAATAGACCCCCCGAAGTCGGAACAAATATCTAAGGGGGATAAACCTGCTATGGTGGCAACTGCGCCACCACTAGAACTGCCCCCTGGAGTATAATTTAAACTCCAAGGATTATTGACTCTAGGAAAGACATCGTTAATACCTTGATAATCCCCAGAACTTTCTGCTAAGTTAGTTTTCCCGAGGATAATCGCTCCCTCTGCTTTCAGGCGTGCAACCACCGTGGCATCGCGTTGAGGGATATAATCTTTCAAAGGTAGATAACCTGCCGTAGTCCGTAACCCAGCCGTCTCTAAAGCATCTTTAATCGTGATGGGTACACCGTGTAATTTTCCCCAGCTTTCTCCCTGTGAGAGGGCTATATCTGCCTGTTGTGCTTGTTGACGCGCGGCTTCAGCATTTAACGTACAAATCGCATTCAGTGTAGAATTATGCTGAGTAATTTGTGCTAAGTATGCCTCTACAACTTCTACTGCTGAAATTGTGCGATCGCCAATTAGTTTAGCAAGTTCAGAGGCAGACAAAAAGACAAGATTACTCATGTTAAATTTTTTGATTGTGAGGTAGCTTTGAGACTAAGTTAGCCGCTAATATACCCCCAATAAACCCGAAGAAATGAGCTTGCCAAGAAACATTCGGTGAAGTTGGCAATACACCCCAAATCATGCTACTGTAAAATGCTCCTACACCGAGAGAGATTAAAATAGAGCTAAAACGCCGTTCAAAAAATCCTCTCAGGAGTAAGAACCCTAAATAGCCAAAAATCACCCCAGAAGCCCCCACAGTCACAGATGCAGGCGGAGCAATGAACCATACCCCAATACCACTCACAAGGGCAGAAACAATAGTGACAAGCCAAAAATCTCCAACTCCTTGTAAGGCAATTAATCCCCCAAAAATGAGTAATGGGGGAGTATTAGCCATAATATGCGCCCAAGAACCATGCAATAGGGGCGCAAACACAATCCCTTGGAACCAACCCGGATTTCGGGGATGAATTCCGTAAATATCAAATTGGATGATAGGGATAAACCAGTCAACAAATTCTATCACCCACATCAACCCTACTAGCACACCGAGGCTAATAAAACCTGCTTTGGCATGACGAACCATTCGATTTCCAGTCGGATTCATATTAAACTTGTAAAGTATACTAACTTCTAGTTTGTCAGATCTCTCTCTTCTCAGGTATAGATTAATTTCAGAAATCTTCAACAAAACTCTACAAGTGATTCCCTCAGCATTTCGGAATTATACGCTGCCTTAGCATAACTGCACTCTTCCCCTACTGCTGACTAATCCGATCTAAAGCTCTTTTGCCACCCCAGCGCTCCACAATCTTATCATCATAATCATCGGCGATCGCTAAAACTGCATTCACCGAGGCTTCTAATTCCGGTTGATCGCAGGTTGAACCAACAATGGTATGTTCAAATAAAATATCCCCTTGTTCATCGACACCAAACGCACCGAAGCGCATAGTATTATTTTCTCGTAACAGAAATCGCATTAAATCAGGAGTCAGTTCTGCACCCGTCACCACATAAGAACGGGTATTAATCACTGCATCATCCTCGTTCCACGGAAAGACTAACACTTCAACTAAAGCTGAACCCATGAATAACGCCAGTCCCGGAACATCGTTACGCGCACAAGGAAATTTACCATAGAGTTCTCGCATCCATGTCGCTACTTTCTCATAGCAGGCTTCCTGCATTGGGGTTTGAAATTTCATATTCTTATCCTACTAGCTCTGATCATCGTTTTATCACTTCTGGGGGTCAGCAAAAAGGATTTGTATTGTTGTGTAACACACCCTTTAGGAGTCAGTAGTCAGAATTCAGAATTCAGTATTCAGGAGTAGAGACGTTACATGTAACGTCTCTACAGGAAAGCTAACAACCATCCCGATTGCCGTTGGCTCCGCCCGTCGCGAAGGACGTATGCCGATTGCCTATCTCCACAAACAACCCGCGCCAAAATTAATCTGACACGGGAATTAAAAAAAATTAATGACATTTTAGGATAATAATCAAGCAGTCTTTTTCTTACCTGCCATCATCCGTTCAACACTCATGGCACCAACCCCTAAAATCACCAGGGCCATACCAAAAATTTGTTTTCCAGTAATTGCTTCACCAATGACCAAGAAGGCAAATAGGGCTGTTAACGCGGGGCCCGAGGTACCAATAATAGACGCTAAAGCGGCACCGGCTGAACGAATAGCAAAGTTATTCAGTAAATAACTCAGTAACGTCAGTACCCCTAAAACCACACCACCGATGAGAATTCCATTCCAGGAATCTGGGTTAATATCTAAACTAAATTGATCTGGCAGCAGCATTAAGCTAACGGCACAAAAGACAAAAATAGCGGCGAAGTTAACTAAACTAAAAGGAATCGGGTGTAACTTCCCGGCGGCAATTTGCGTCAGTAGAACATAACCCGCAAACGTAATCCCAGCCAGTACAGCGGCGATAATTCCCAGTTGTGTATTACCTGCTGCCCCCGCAAAAAAGCTCGGTAAACACAGAACACCACCAGTGAGAATCACAATCATAGCAATGATCTTTACGGGTGTCGGTTTATCACCAAACAATCTCCAGGATGCCAAAACAGTCACAATGGGATAAATAAAGAAAATGGTAATCGCAATTCCCGTTGGAATTTGACCAATGGCAATATAAATACAGACTTGGGAAAGGAATAAAAAGAAACCACTCCCTACCACTGTCAGCATCAATTTAGTATCACCAGATTGCAAAAACCGTTTAATATCCGTCCATACCGCTGGATAAAGAACAGTCGCTAAAATTGGCATTAACGCCATCACCACAATCATTCGCAACAGCAAAATTAATAGCGAATTTCCTAAGCCGGGGGAAACAAACCCTTCGATTTGAAACAATCCACCCGGAAAAAATAAGCCAAAAATTTCTCGAGGTGCGGGCCCTTGTAAAATCAGTTTGAGACAAACGTTAAATAGGGATAATGCCACCGCTGACATCAACGCCAACAATAAACCCAACTGAACGGGATTAGCGCTTTGGTTCGGTTGAGTGGTAGCCGCAACGGGTTTAGCGGGTTGAGGGTCTGCCGGGGAAACCGTCGGTTGAGGTGAAACAACTTCTGGGGGTGAGGTTGGGACGGGATTGGGATTGGGATGATTCGCAATTGCGGGGTTCGTTGAAGTTGAAGATTGCAATTGATCTTTTAAACGCACCACCACCGTTTCCAACAGTCCATCGACTTGTTGTTCCATCGTTTGCACTTGATGCAAGCGCTGAGATAGACTACTTTGATAATTACTCAGCTCATGTTGCAAAGATTGAAACGTTTCATTCAAGCTCGTATCGAGAACCGCTTCTAACTCCCCCGAAGAGAGTTCCCCTTCAATATCATTAGAAGTAAGCAATCCACCGGAATCATTGCTCATCGCTGCGGGGTTATTGGTGTCTCGCAGTTGATTAATTCGTTTAATCAGCTCATGCTGTAAATTACTCGCCAATACTTGCGCTAACTGCTTCAGCCACACTTGTTGTTGAGCAATTTGCCGCTCAGACAAAGCATGAAACCGCTCTTGTTGCAGTTGTTGATGTTGGCGCTGTAACCGTTCAACATCCTCCGTCAAGCGGCTTTTATCTCTCTGAAGTTTTTGAATATCTTCAGAAAACTGCTGTTTAACTTGACGATGGAAGATATCAAGTTCCTGAACGACAGCGTTCAGCACTTCACGAGCGTCTAAGTCTTTGTTGATATCTATTGGTGGTGGTTGATTGTCCTGCTTACTCATTCGCAATTCACCTCTAGTCTAAATCATGGGTTTAATGAATCCACCACAAACCCAACGCTTTCCGATTAAAGAAGTTTACCTAGGGTTAAATCAAGGCACAGTGGGAGGGGTGGCGGGATGGGTTTCATGTTAACTTAAACAGTCTAAACCAAACATAGCTTATAGCTTAGTTTTTTTACTGTTACGATAAGTTTGCTCATGAACAAACGAGAGCCAGAATCAACGTTTGCTGCCTTCTCCGTTGACGAGGCTGCCAATACAATTCTTAATTTAACAGCCATAGATGTCAACTGAATCTATCAAAGCATAAGAAGAGTGTAGCCGCCAACAAGGTCGAAGCCGGAACTGTCACCAGCCAGGCTAAACCAATTGAACGAAGCGTACTAAAGTCAACCGATTTTAAGCCTTGAACTAATCCGACCCCCACGACTCCTCCCACTAAAGCATGAGACGTGGAAACGGGTAAACCCAGTTTAGAAGCCAGTAAAACCGTGGTTGCCGTTGCCAATTCTGCACAAAATCCGCTGGTTGGCGCTAAGGATAATATATTTTCTCCCACAGTCGTAATCACATTTTTACCCCAAATGGCTAAACCCGTAACAATTCCGGCTCCCCCAAGAATTAAAATCCAAGTGGGAATATCAAATTCTGTTAACGGTACCGTTCCCGTCTTGCGAACATAAAAAATAGCAGCTAAGGGTGCAATGGTATTGCCGACATCATTAGAACCATGGGCAAACGCCACAAAACAGGCGCTAATCACTTGGAATTTAGCAAATTGTTGTTCAATGGGGTTTTGCAGCCGAGACTCCTTAGAGACCGAATTATGCCGCGCTAACTGCCGCCAACTAAAAGTACTCAAGCCCGCGATCGCCATTCCACCGATCAAAATGGTAAAGTCATGGGCAGGTAAACTAATATTCCACTGCTGTTCGACAAAGACCGCCATCGGTTGACTCAGTCGCGGTAAAATTAAAACACCAAATATTCCCAGCAAAGCGCTACTCAGCCAGGGAATCCATTCTTGTAATTGTTGTAGTGGGGAGTGATGGGTTAAAATCCCATATCTAAGAATACTGTAAAATAAAGCTGCGATCGCCGCGCTAATTAGAGGTGTAATTAACCAACTACTGGAGATAATCCCAATGGTTGACCAGTCTACTGCTTTCAACCCCTCTGCCACAATTCCAAACCCCGCAATTGCACCCACTGTTGCATGAGACGAAGCCACAGGTAAACCCCAACGAGTTGCCAGTTGTAGCCAAATTCCCACCGCCAACAACACCGCTACCATTCCCAGTAAAAAGGTTTGAGGCACTGCCGCCAACGCCTCTGTATTCACAACCTGTGTGGCGAGTGTTCTAGAAACCCGTTCCCCAAATAAAATCGCCCCCGTAAATTCTAAAATTCCAGCAATAATAATGGCCTGTTTCAGGGTAATTGCCTTAGAACCCACAGAAGTTCCCATGGAATTGGCAACATCATTTGCGCCGAGATTACAGGCAACATAAAACGCGATAATTAAGATTATCCCGATAGAAATAAAGGTGATCATTGAATATTTTCATTGAATTAGAATTGTGATTTTAGCATTTTCCTTAACAAGGATTCACCACTCTCTAGATAGAAGGTTTAAATAACTTCTATACCAATCCAACTCAAACTTTAATCAGTTCAATCAAATAATCTATTTTTTCAGTTATACCTATCCTACAGATTTTATCGAATTATTATCAGATCTGAACAGTTCAATAATTAATAAGATCTTCAAACTCTTACCAAAACACACTCATAATAATTCCGCTTCATTCCTCAATTTAATTTAAAAATAGTGATGGCTTGACTCAATCCAATGATATTATCGGTTTAGATTATAAGCCATTATCTTTATTTTTTAAAGTTATAATAAGCCAAGCTTATATTGTATAGAGATTAATTTATCTGCAATAAATGACATTCGCTTCAGGCGTGGCGTAAGAATAAATAGAAAATGAGAGATAATACTATCTTGTTCAGCAAGCCTGCACAGGGTCACTGATTAAAATTATAACTACAGAGTACAGATGGAATCATTAATTGGACGGGATTTTCTGAGTTTAGCAGATGTGACTACCGAAGAGTTGCAAAGTTTACTACAACTGGCCAGTCAGCTTAAATCTGGAATGGTAAAGTTGCAACGGAACAAAGTGTTAGGATTGATGTTTTCCAAGGCTTCGACGCGGACTCGGGTAAGTTTCACCGTCGCGATGTATCAGTTAGGGGGACAAGTGATTGATTTGAACCCTAGCGTCACTCAAGTCAGCCGAGGGGAACCGTTGCAAGATACAGCCAGAGTTCTAGATCGCTATTTAGATATTATGGCAATTCGGACATTTGAACAAAAAGATTTAGAAACCTTTGCTAATTATGCCGAAATTCCAGTCATTAATGCTTTGACAGATCGAGAACATCCTTGTCAAGTTCTCGCTGATTTAATGACCGTTTATGAATGTTTTAATCGTTTTTCGGGTTTAACTTTAACTTATTTTGGTGATGGCGCGAATAATATGGCACATTCACTCTTATTAGGCTGTGCGATGATGGGAATGAACGTCAGAATTGCCACCCCTTCTGATTATCTACCGGATAGTGATATTGTCGATCAAGCGATTGAAATTGCCCAAAATAAAACAGAAGTTACTATAACGGATAATCCTTTAGAAGCGATTAAAAATACAAATATAATTTATACTGATGTTTGGACAAGTATGGGGCAAGAAGAAGAATCAGCCAGCAGAATTAAGAGTTTTAAATCTTATCAAGTTAATCAAGAACTGGTAAATAAAGCATCAGACGATGCGATTATTTTACATTGTTTACCGGCTCATCGAGATGAAGAAATTACAGATGAAGTGATTGAAGGTAAACAGTCTCGCGTTTGGGATCAAGCTGAAAATCGGATGCACGCCCAAAAGGCATTGTTGGCTTGTTTATTAGGCAGTGACTAATTAATTTTTAGGGGCGATTTCTCACTCGTCCCTAACTTAAGTTTTGCGTGTATTTTAAGAGATAATTAGATATTTTGCAGCCCTTAAAAAAGCAATCAATTAGTAGTACTTTTTGTCTCCATTCTTTCCCACTGTAGCAAGAGTGCAAGAGTGCCTATTTTCTGACTTCTGATGAAAAATTGAGAGCCGGATTGAATCATAAAACTTAATTAAAAGTTGTAATTTTTAGGGAAAACTTTAAAAAAACTTGAAGATATCACAATAGCATTAAAGCATTTGGTAAATTGCGTTGGCGTAGTCTGTGGGACAGTATGTATCGCACTGCCAGGAAGTGATTAAAATAGTATAGTCAGGAATCAATAAAATTATGAGCCAGAACGGATCGGAATATGTGGTAGCACTGGATTTGGGAACAACAGGAAACCGCGCTTTGGTGTTTGACAAAACAGGAAATGTTGTAGGCCTTGCTTATAAAGAATTAACTCAATATTATCCGCAGCCGGGTTGGTTAGAACACGATCCGTTAGAAATTTGGCAAGATACTTGTACGGTTTTTCAACAAGTTTTAAAACAAACTCAAATCCCAGCTTCAGCAATTGCTACAATTGGCTTAACCGTACAACGAGAAACCTGTTTATTGTGGGATAAAGTTACAGGAGAACCCCTACATCCAGCTATTGTTTGGCAGGATAGACGCACCGCTTCAATGTGCCGCCAACTTGCAGAAGAAGGGAAAACAGAAGACATTCAAAACCGCACAGGGTTGGTGGTTGATGCCTATTTTTCAGCGACTAAATTAGCCTGGTTATTAGATTGGGTTAAACAGAATAAACCTGATATTAACTTAGATCAAGTGTTAGCAGGAACAGTTGATACTTGGATATTATGGAATTTAACAGGAGGAAAAGTTCACGCCACCGATCATAGTAATGCCAGTCGCACAATGTTGATGAATTTAGAGACATTAGACTGGGATAAAGAACTGTTAGAATTGTTTGGTATTCCAACTCAAATGATGCCGACTATTCAACCGAGTTTAAGTCAATATGGCGAAACAAACGTTGATTTTCTAGATACAGCTATTCCCATTACTGCAATTTTTGGCGATCAACAAGCTGCTTTATTTGCCCATGGATGTAATCAACCCGGTTTACTTAAATGTACTTACGGCACCGGATGTTTTTTAGTCGCACAAACAGGACATCAAATAGAGCGATCCCATAATCAATTATTATCTACTGTAGCTTGGACAACTCGTCAAGAACAACCCTTTTTTGCCCTAGAAGGGGCAATGTTTACTTCAGGTGCTTGTATTCAATGGTTACGGGATGGTTTACAATTAATTCAAACAGCCGCTGAAACAGAATCGTTATCTTTAGAGGTATCTGATACGGATGGGGTTTACTTTGTTCCTGCCTTGAGTGGTTTGGGCGCACCCCATTGGGATATGAGTGCGAGGGGGGCGTTTCTCGGCATTACTGGCGGCGTACAACGGCAACATATGGTGCGGGCCGTGTTAGAAGCGATCGCCTATCAAGTTAAAGAAGTGGTTGATGCCATTAACCGGGATAGTCAAATCTCCGTTTCATTACTCAAAGTCGATGGTGGCGCGAGTCAAAATAACTTTTTGATGCAGTTTCAAGCCGATGCCTTGGGTATTGCCGTAGAACGTCCAAAAGTGACCGATGCAACCGCCCAGGGGGCTGCATTTGGGGCGGGTTTAACCATAGGCTTTTGGCAGGATTATACAGAATTAGTCTCTCGTCGTCAAATAGACCGAGTATTTGAACCCGGTCAAGGCATGAAGCAAGCCCAAGATAATTTTGAAATTTGGCAAAAAGCCGTTGAACGGGCAAAGAATTGGAATTGATAGCAGAAGGTAAAGGGTAGAGAGGGAGATGGGGAGAGTTGATCTGACCCGCTGTCATGAGTTATTCTTCAAATCACAAATAAACGGGTGAGTTCTATTCCCTACTCCCTATCCCCTACTCCCTACTGCCTTTTAAACCGCTTCGACTACATAAACCCAATCATCACTATTGGGAGGAGAGAGGGTAATTGTGTCGTTACCCGTATAACTTCCCACATTAGTGTAAGTTCCTTCACGCGGATCAAACTGTTGGATATTGTAAGTCTCAGTTTGGTTTGTGCCTAAGTCGAGAGAATAGTCACCGCTGTTACCGCGAACATAAGCCACATATTCTTCGCCGATATCAGCCAACAGATACTCTGTACCGGGGCCACCAATGAGTTCATCATGGGGTTCAAGTTTCCACCATTCCCGGTCAGTAAACAGGGTTTTGATATGCTGAACATCCTCTTCCCAGTCATCATTACGAGGATCATTGGGGTTGAATGGCCCTGGGTCACGGTAACCGCCAAAATAGGTCGTACCCCAACCCGTTACAAGGTGACCTCCCGCCATGACGATATCGTAACTGGCATCACGAATTTCTTCTAATGTGGCACTATTACGTTTATCAACCTCACCGTCACCGTTACTATCGCGCAAATAGTAAGCATATTCAGAGTTAACCACCGGTTTATCATTATCTCTGGCTTGCAGAATCCGATCATGTAGATTACCGTAAATTTGTTGATAATCCCCAAAACCCATCCAGGACTCATCCGCAAACCGTTCAACTGAACTGGTAGAGTGAATAGTAATCATCCGATCATGAGGGTCTGTAGCTTCAATGGTTTCGCCAATTTCGCGGTAGACCCCTTCACTCAGGGTTTCGTTATATTCCCCAGAGACAATAAATACAACGTTGTGGGCGCTATAACGAGCAGTAACATACTCAGCATACTGCAAACGATCTGCTTGGGAACTAAAGTCATTCTTCCAGCCTTGGGCCCATTCCAGCATATAACCGGTTGTAATTCCCAGGTCATTCATATACTCAATGCGGCGGTCTAATTCCTGGAAGTAACCGGGGTTAAGGTCGCGGCCATCTGTGCCATCCCATAATTCCCCGCCTTCGTTGGGGTCATAAGCAAAGTTGGTATGGATATAATTAAATCCTTGACTGGCGCGAATATCAAGATACTCTAAGGCGGTGTCATGATCGAGATCTTCTGAGTCTAAAGTTTGACCCAGTCGCCAGTTAGTATCGCCAAAGAAGTAGAACGGTGTACCATCTTCGTATTGGAAATAATAAGGAGAATCTGGTTTGGCTTCAATGCCTCCAGTATTGTTAGACGCGACAACATTAAATGTACCCGACTCACCATCAAGGCCATTATCGTTTGAGTCAATTGTCCAACTCCATTCACCCTGAGTCTCGGGGGCAAAGCGGAATTTCCAGTTATCTCCTCCATCCCAAAATAGCGGAATAGTCGCGGTTTGGTTATTGGGCCCGGTAAAGGTAGCGGTTGCTGTGACGGCGGTGTAAGGGTTGCTGTAGCTTCCGGCATCACTGAAGGATTGTTCAAAAATATCATATTGTCCAACAGTATCATCTGAGTTGGAGATATTGACCGCAAAGTTCCCTAAATTAGACCCAGAAATAAAGTTACCGTTAGTATCACTCACCTGGTTATCTTGCAGGGAGATAGTGTAGCTGCCATGATCTGCCGTATCCCAACTGCCGCCAGCCGCGTTAATTTCATAGGTTGCTGTAATCACAGCCCCTTGATTATTCGTGACCGTATTCACTAATGTGGCAGCTTGGTTAAATCCACCTGGGCCATTAACGCGCACATCTTGGTTATCAATTGTACTGTTATCGACGGCTGTATCGTCGCTGTAGGTCACGTTAAATTGATAAACATTTCCCCCAGCATTGGTGATGTTACTAGCGGTTAAAGCGGTTGTAGGGGCCGTGGTATCGACAACAGGTTGATCGACATCGACTTGGAAACTCCCTAAGGTCTCTCCGGAAATAAAGTTATTCGCAGTATCACTAACTTCGTTATTTCGTAACACAACCGTATAAGTGCCGTTATCAGTATTATCCCAACTGCCACCAGGTGCATCGACTTGGTAAGAAGCCGTTACAGGTGTACCATTACTGTTAAGATTAGCCCCTAAAAATGTGGCTTCTGCGTCAAACCCATCAGGATAAGTCACAAAGATATCATTGGCATCAAAGGTAGAGATATCAACTGCTTCATTATCACTATAGGTGACCTCAAACACATGAAGCCCACCGCCTGCGTCTGTGATATTGCTAACAGTTAAATTAGCTTGCGGGGCAGTATTATCTATATCATCCTGCTCATACTGAAATTCTGAACCATTGAGATCAAGATCGGTGACATTTTTAACAATCCCAATTAATTCTCCCTTATACAAGATTTGAGTATGTTTAGGGTTTGAGTTGGGAACGGTTCTGAGGCTATAATCTCCAGAGACACCGTGAAGTTGAATAGTATCTCCAGAGGCTTTATTAAAGTCTTGAATAACAGCGCGGTCAGTATTTCCTCGCGTCACAACTATACCATCATCATAGAAGGCTTTAGTACCATCTCCTAATACAAAAGTATCGGCATTTGCACCCCCTGTGAAGATATCGACTTCACCTAAACCTGGGGTGTTACTGCTGGAGTTAACACCAACGATGACATCGTCACCACTTTGACCAATAACCCGGTCATTACCTTCTCCCCCAGTGAGAAAATCATTACCATTATTACCCAAAACGCGGTCATTTCCAGTACCGCCATCAACGGTATCATTACCGTTACCGCCTTTGAGAATATCATTTCCTCCATCCCCATTGACAATATCGTTATCATTACCCCCAATTAAGCTATCATTACCTCCTAAACCATTAATGGTGTCATTCCCTCCAAAACCATTAATCGAATCATTACCATTGGTTCCTTGTAATAATTGATTGGGGTCATTGGGAGGGTTATCTGCCGTCACATTAATCGTCACTTTAGCGGTATCAGTCCCGCCATTACTATCTGAAACAGTGTAATTAAAGCTATCTGTCCCGACAAAATTGGTCGCCGGAGTATAACTGAAACTACCATTATTATTGACACTAACGCTGCCGCCTTCAGTAGAATTATTGTCAAAATTACTAATGGTTAAACTATCCCCATCAGCATCACTATCGTTACTCAAAACCCCAGCCGTACTATTAATATTTAGGGTATTATTTTCCAGAATATTATAGTTATCATTAACTGCATCTGGATCAGTATTTTCTGGTTGAGTCTCCAGCGAATGTAATTTAATGTAGTCCATCCTGGCACGTTCTCCATCATTTCTTAATCCTCTCAGAACTACGGTACTGTTAGCATTGAGAGTAAATGATTGATTCAGGGTACGTTCTACAAAATTATCAGCATTTGGCCTGGTGCCAGTTAACCTCTGATCAAAACTCCAACTGTCAATTAGACTGCCATCAACTTCGACTTCCATCGTTGACTCACCATCTTTTTCATCAAAGTAAGCAACGGTTAATTCATAAGTGCCGGGAGTGCCATCAAAGTTGAGAGTTGCTGTGCCTTGTTCACCATTATCACCCACTTTAATTAAAGTGTTTCCAGAGGCAAAGTCACCGGATTCATCGATGTAGTTATTTAGGATTAAATCCTCAGCTTCAATCTTGATTATTGTTTGAGTCATGGTGGATGCTTAATTGGCTTAATTTCAGTAATTTTTTCGTGCGAAAATTGGCTTGAACAACGTTTTTAACTTTGCTCAAATTGAGTTTATTCTCATCAAAATATTCATCCTGAATTGAAAGCGACGACTGCTATACCCTGAAAAATGATGAATTCGTCGCTCAATCAGCAATTATTGCTCGGAATGAAAGTAATTCTCAGCCTTGTTAGAGAGTCTTTCTGAGTTTTAATAATTTCACTCTCAAGCTAAATAGTTGAAGATTAATAGAAAACGTTGTATTGGAGATATTTTCTAAAAATGAAAGGGTAGCTTAGTCTGACAAAAAAAGTTTTTTGCCTATCAACTGCGACGCTATCTTTAAGAAAATAGATAATCTCCAGATACATTAATGCTTGAAATCAAGCTTGCACCCGCTCGTTTTTGTGCTGCTATGCATTATAGCTTAACATTTTTTAGATTCTTCCCTAGTTTATCAAAAGTGGTATGATTTTGAACATAAAAAATCAATAAAGTTTGCTCAATACTTAATAAAGCTTTTGTAAAATCTCTCTATTTCTCTATTGCTACTCTCAATTAAAAAAGGGGATGAGTAGTGGATTTAAAACAGTTAATTAACTCAAATTACCTGCTAACTCGAATGAGGACATCAAATAATCCTGTCTAATTATCCTTTATCTTTAACCTGAGATTTAAACTCATTCATGATATTAACTCTATTCAAAATAATCCAGTTCAAAAACTGGACTACGGTATAGAGATGCTGCCAGAAACATCCCCATACCAAAGGGTTGCTGACTCCAATCAATTCCCAGTATTATCGAATTTCATAACCAAATTTATTCGGATCAACCTCTGTTGAGTTTAAGTCCCCTAACCCATATTCTGCCCAACGTCGTTTCACCATCGCCGCCACATCGGGATCAGACTCTAACGCTTCTCCCCATTCGTGATCGGTTTCGGGTGGAATTTTAGTCGTGGCATCAATTCCCATTCGTCCCCCTAAACCAATTTTTTCACTGGCAAAATCTAAGGTATCAAACGGAGTATTGGGTAAGATAAATACATCTCGAACCGGATCAACTTTAGAACTAATTGCCCATACGACTTGACGCGGATCTCGAATATTAATACTCTTATCGACAACAATCACAAATTTAGTATAAGTAAACTGAGGTAAAGCACTCCAAAACGCCAACGCCGCCCGTCTGGCTTGACCCGGATAAGCTTTATCAATGGAAATAATTGCCGCTTTATAACTTAACGCCTCCATCGGTAAGAAAAAGTCCACAATTTCTGAGACTTGTTGCCGTAAAATTGGGGTATAAATTCGGTTCAAGGCGATCGCCATCATCGCTTCTTCTTTCGGCGGACGACCGCTAAAGGTGGTCAGGTAAATCGGATCTTGACGATGGGTAATACAATGAAACCGAACTAAAGGCGAATCTTCCACGCCGCCGTAATATCCCATATGGTCGCCAAATGGCCCATCGGGTAACATTTCCCCTGGGGTAATTGTTCCTTCGAGGACAAATTCCGAGTCAGCAGGCACTTCTAAATCAACCGTTTTACATTTTGCCAACGCTACCCCAGATCCGCCATATAATCCCGCAAATAACCATTCCGATAAATCAACCGGAATTGGAGTCGCCGCCGCCATAATAATTAATGGGTCAACACCTAGCGCGATCGCAATTTCTAACTTTTTACCATTTTCCGCCGCTTTCCGCAGATGTCTTGCCCCACCCCGTACCGATAACCAATGGACCGTCATCGTATTTTTAGACTGAAGTTGCAGCCGATAAACCCCGACATTCGCTGTCCCCGTTTCACAGTCTTTCGTAATGACTAACCCCAAAGTAATAATTTTGCCCGCATCTTTGGGATAAGGACGAATCATCGGAATTTGATTTAAATCAACTTCATCTCCTTCTACAACCACCTGGTGGCAAGGGGGAAAGAAATTCCGCCCCGGTTTAGCTTTCACCACATCAAATAAAACCTTACCAAAATCAATCGCTTGAGATATCTTCTTCGGCGGTTTGGGTTGTTGCAACATTCCTAACTTTTTCCCCAACTCTTCCAATTCTTGGGGTTTCTCCATATTCATGGCCCAACACACCCGTTCTTCTGTTCCCAACAAGTTAACCGCGACTGAATTAGGCGAACCTTTAACGTTCTCAAATAGTAATGCGGGCCCCCCTTGTTGTAGCATTTGATTAGAAATCTCGGCTATTTCTAAATCGGAGTCCACTAAAGCTGAGATGCGTCGTAGCTGTCCTCGTTCTTCTAACTGTTTGATAAATCCCCGCAAATCCCGTGCCATAAATTTAAAGAAATGTAAACTGCTGTCTTTAATATTATGACTGTTTGGACAGGGTAGGACAGATTAGCGGACTCAGGGGATATGTTATTATATTAATTTTTAGATCAGCAATCAGGAACGAGTTGTAGAAGGTATAGCCCTCGTAGACCATCAAGGCTTTTCGTAAAGTATCCTCAAATTTAGATCGTTCACTTAGAATTATTTCAGTAAGTATTAATAAGATGCATTAGCCCTCGTGACTATGACGAGCCACAGTTGAAACTTAGTTTTTTAGCAGTTTGGAGTTTTTTTATGTCATATAAAATTACAGGCAAAGTTGATGAAGCTGACACTAATTTAGGAAGCCCTAATCTAATCGTTCAAGCTTTTGATAAAGATCGGCTAAATGATGATTGTTTAGGGGAGAGCATCACAGATAGCCAAGGTGAATTTGAAATAAATTACACTGAAAAAAACTTCAAGGGAATGTTTGAAGGCGAACCCGATTTGTATCTCGTAATTCAAACAACTGATCGCGTCAATACTTTATATAATGGCAAAAACAACATCCGTCATCGAGCTAAGCCTCATGAACATTTTGAGATCACGATTCCCAAATCAGCTTTTGCGCCCCTAATCAAAAATGATAAACAATTGCTAAAAGTTCTATGGGGTATTGCTTGGTTAGATGGAATTCTTGAACCCGGAGAACAACTATATTTAAAGCAAGTTGCAAATGAAAAAGGACTCGCGGACGATGGGGAAATCAAAACTTTATTAGCAGGAAAACCAGTCAAGTCTGACGAAGCTTATACTTTCTTAGCCGAATATTTAGGGACTAATCCCAGCGATGAAGATTATGATGAACTCTGTCGATCACTCGAAACACTAATTGCCCTTGATTCAGTCATAGAAGATGTCGAAACAGAATTTCTCGCCAGCATACCGACAAGAGAAACTCGCGAAACCACCCTCAAGCAACGGCTATTAGGCGCTTTCCTCGATTCGGAATTCATCGCAAAAATGACTAAGCCGAAAACATCAACAAGCCTTGCAGTACAAAAAAAAGGGGCTTACTCAGACACGCCTTACCGAGTGATGAGTCAGTTAATGGATAAAATTGAACCTCCAGAAACTAAAGAGACTCAAAAAATATTAGCTCGGTTGTTTTTACAAGACAACTTTGCTCCAGTTAAAGAAGAAATTACTGCCTCCGATTTGCCGATAATTGGGCAACTTCCACAGGAATTATCGGGGATGTTTTTGCGTGTAGGTCCGAATCCCTTATTCCCTCCCGTTGGAATCTATCATTGGTTTGATGGTGATGGGATGTTACATGGGGTAAATATCAAAGATGGTAAAGCCAGCTACCGTAATCGATACATTCAGACCGATACCCTGAAAATTGAAAAACAACATGGCTTTGCCATTTGGCCGGGTTTACTAAATCTACCTCGATTCGACTCTCCTCACGGGATAATGATGAAAAATCCTGCCAATACATCTGTAATTTGGCACGCTGGTAAACTGTTCGCTTTATATGAAGCCGGAATACCGCATCAGATTCGACTTCCAGACTTAGAAACTGTTGGCGCTTACAACTTCGACGATAAACTCACCTGTGTTTTTACAGCACATCCTAAAATAGATCCTGTTACGGGAGAAATGATATTTTTCGGCTATTCTCCTCTGACTCCAGCTTACTTACAATATGGCGTAGTCACGGAAGAAGGTGAAATTAACCGCATTGTACCAATTGAGTTACCGGTACCTGTAATCATGCATGATTTTGTGATTACTGAACATTACTCAATTTTCTTAGATATGCCCCTCAGCTTAGAGCTTGGACAATTAATCAAAGGTAAAATTCCCTTAGCCTTTAATCGCCAAGGTAAAAGCCGTATTGGTATTATTCCCCGTCATGGCGATAACAATTCCCTACGCTGGTTTGAAGTGCCAACTTGCATGGTCTATCATACTGTCAATGCTTACGAAGAAGGAGATGAAATAGTCATACTAGCGATGCGGATGCCTTCAACCAACCTGTTAATTCCTAGTGATGATATTGAAAATGACAAGATTTCTGGAAACGAAATAGCAGTATTGTGTCGCTGGTCTATTAACCTCAAAACAGGAGAAATCGCAGAAGAATTGCTTGACGATCAAGTGACAGAATTTCCTCGAATTAATGATAACTTAGTTGGACGGAAAATGCGTTATATCTACGCTGCAGAACTCGCAAGTTACGCCAGTCCGAAAGCGCTGCTTGATGGTGTGAAAAAATATGATTTAGAAAAAGATACCACCCAAAGCTATTTCTTTGGCCGGGGTCGTTTTGGAGGTGAATGTGTATTTGTTCCTCGTCCTAATGCCACTGTTGAGGATGATGGTTGGGTAATTACTTATATTCATGACACAATTGCCAACCAGTCAGAATTACTCGTTTTAAATGCCCAAAATATAACCGCAGATCCTGTGGCGCGGGTTATGCTCCCTCAGCGTGTACCCTATGGTTTCCACTGTGCCTGGGTTTCCTCTGAACAAATGGCAAATCAGAGAATTTAATGTGATTTAAATTTTTCATTGAACTTAAACAGGGGGCTAGGAGTTGCGGTCATTGACTACTCCCCCGGCTGAAGCGCGGGGGAATCTTTCAGTACTTCCGAAAAAGGTTTAGTATTAGGTTGAGAGCTAATGCTATTCCAGATTTTCAGACGCTTAGGCGAAGTCAAAACGCCTAAGCGCCAAATCCCTAGGATTGAAATCAATCCCCAGCGACCTGGTTACTTTTCGCGCAATATTCAATGCCCCATTAATATCTGCATTAAATTCAAGACCTATTGCAGAGCGGTACAAACCACGAAACGTCCGGGTTCCAGATGCTTTCCAACACACGGGTTTCTCACCGTAAACGGGAATTTTATCGAGAGCTAGAGCGTCAGCTTTTGAGGTATAGCTTTCCTCAGTCTCAACAAACCTCAAACCATACTTTTTGCACAGTTGCTCAATCCTATCTTTAACTTTGGCAGTGGGAACTTGAACAAACTTCTGATTATTCTTCCTGCCCATATTGCATTGCTGCTTCTGTCCCTTGTTCCAACCAAATATCACTGTACCAATACCGTTAGAGATGCAATTCTCAACCACAATCTTTGCTGCTTTGTTGACAGCATCCCGCATCTGTCGGTTGCGCTTTTCTGTCGTCCGATCTAGCAGGTTGCACCCCCAACCTGGAGGCTTACCTTCCTTGATAGTAGCAACTTGCTTGTTGTAGCACTGGTTGAGTGCTTTAACGTGCTTACCATCAATCAAAAAACTAATTCCGGTATTAGAAACGCAAGTCAGCCAGTTATCTAAACCTGGATCAATAGATAGGAACTGATTGGGGTCTAACTCTCCTAGAGCGTGATACTCGTCTGAACAAATCCAGACAGCATCAAAGTAACCTGCGCGCGGGACGATTTGCAATTCTTTCACTCTTCCCCAATCCAGATTAGTGGGGAATGGTAGCCAAATCTCAGGCAAGTTAAACCAACTTTTACAGGCTGATCCCATCGGCACTCTGATATTACCATCTACAAACTTTAGCCACCGTTTAGGGTAGGAGATCTGATATAGTCCTCCAGACTTTCGGTAGTTTGGTGGTTTTGGCTTAAAGTTCAATTCTCCACCTTTATAGAGTTTAATAAGTTGCTTGAATCCCTTAAAAGCTTCCCCGACTGAAATACAGACTTGTTGAGCAGCCGAAGTATACAGTGCCTTCATGTGAGAATTGTGCTTCATTTGCGTGGATAACCACCGACCATTTGAGAACTTATTCTCTTTAAAATAAAGTTGCCTAGCCAGGTAAACAGTGCAGTTATAAAGCGAGTTCGCTTCTGAACAAAGATACTCTAACACAGCTCTCAACTGTTTGTCTTTTGGGAGTCTATTGACTTGTGCGGCAAATATTTTAGTCATAGTTGAATTTGATCACAGCTTGTCGATAGATGGTAAAATATCAACATGAAAGAAAGTAGTAAAGCTTATCGACATGACTCTCACTCTGTAGGTCTGGCTAGAGTTCATTTGTGCTTTGTTCCTAAGCGTAGAAAGTCTGTATTAGTAGGTTCTATTAGAAATCGACTTAACGAAATATTTCAGTTTGTAGCTAAAGAGAGGGGCTGGTTTATTCGCTCTGTTGAGATTGCCCCTGACCATGTTCACTTATTGGTTGAGTATGATTCTAAATATTCAATTGCTGAAGTAGCCAAAGCATTCAAGGGTAGAAGCTCAAGAGTACTTAGAAAGGAGTTTCCTGAACTTCTTAAACTTCCTTCACTTTGGCCTAGAAGTTATTTTTATGAAACCACGGGTAAAGTCAGCACATCCAAGATCAAGAAATATATTGAAGACCGTCATCACTGGTAATAGGCGGTTTTAACCGCTTGGGTCGCTTTTGCGCCCCGGATTGAAATCACTCTTGCTACCAAGCTCCCAGATTTTCTCGTGTGCAATTTGTTGGCTAGAAACCAAGCCCTCATAGGATAATGGGAATTATAGCGCGATCGCGCACAGTAGACTATGAAAGCGGTGCGACAGGCGCGTGATTCGTGCGCGCGCGATCGCGTGCCGCGCACCAAGAAAGAGTTTCATAATTTACATAAGTTCTAACTAATTTGCGTAGCGCTATAGCTGCAAGTGTTTGATTAAAACTCACATTACATTCCCCACAGTCTCTCGTTATATTATTAAATTTAATTAAATATAGTGATATGATTGAAAATCAATATATCAATCAAGACATCATGACACAAAAAAATAGGGTGATGGAGACAATACCTACGAATTTATAGGGGATGCAGAGGGGTTGACAGCAGGGGCAAAAAATTGCACTATAAAATCAATAGTATAAAATTTAGGGATATACTGACAAAAAATAGCAAAAAATAGATTATCCAGAAATTATTCGCTTCAAACCCTGATTATATCGATCAAATTTTAGTAGATTCTGGCTAGAGTAACTCAACAGCAGATATATTTTTGACGAGAGGAAAAACCAATTGAATCCTAGCAAAATTCACAGGTGTACTATAATAGAGTGTTTGGGTTAAAAACTATAGAAATTGTCATGTCAAAGCGTGTTCAAGTTGTCCTCATGCAGGATATGGGTAAATTAGGTAGAAATGGTGACCTAGTCGAAGTTGCCCCAGGTTATGCTCGGAACTATTTATTCCCGAAGAATATGGCAGTTCGGGTCACAACTGGAGTTCTAAAGCAAGTTGAACGTCGTCGTGAAGAGGAGCGACAAAAACAGATTGAACTGAAACAGCAGGCAGAAAGCCGTAAAACAGCTCTTGAAACGATTGGTCGCTATACGATTGCTAAGCAAGTGGGTGAAAACGAAGCAATCTTTGGAACTGTTACAGATCGCGAGTTAGCAGAAGCAATTGAGGCGGCAACTCAACAAGAAGTAGATAGACGCGGTATTACGTTGCCTGATAATATTAGTAAAACAGGGTTTTATAAGGCACAAATTAAGTTACATCCTGAAGTCACTGCTGAAGTTGAAGTTCACGTTGTTCCGAGTTAAGAATGGGTTACCCGTCATTCGTTGGCGCGTTATTCGTTTAACAAATGACGAACAACTCTTATGACAAATCCGTCTAATTTCTCAGCTAATCATGATCGTCTTCCGCCTCAGAATATTGAAGCGGAAGAAGCGATTTTAGGTGGAATTTTACTTGATCCTGAAGCAATTGGGCGGGTTGCCGAATTAATAAAAGCAGACAATTTTGCAGTTCAAGCTCATCAAATTATTTACGATGCCACATTAACGCTACATTTACAAGGAAAACCTACAGATTTAATGACGGTTACCACTTGGTTAGCTGACAAAAATCAACTGGAAAAAGTTGGGGGACAAGGGAAATTAGCCCAGTTAGTGGAACGGACTATTTCTGCAATTAATATTGATCAGTATAGTCATTTAGTGGTGGATAAGTCAATTCGTCGTCAGTTGATTTATGCCGGAAGTGGAATTATTGATTTAGGATATCAAACTGAACTCGAACTGGAAGAGGTTTTAGATCAATCAGAACAGCTTTTATTAAATTTAACTCAAGTTCGTCCGCAACAGGCGTTAGTTCCGATTGGGGAAACTTTAATTAATACGTTTCAAGATATTGAAGATCGTAATGAAGGCATTACATTACCGGGTATTCCTTGCGGTTTTTATGATTTAGATGCGATGACGGGTGGCTTTCAACGATCTGATTTAATTATTGTTGCAGGCAGACCGTCTATGGGAAAATGCTTGAGTTATGATGCCGAAATTGTTTTGGCTGATGGTAGTATTGCCACAATTGCAGAAATATATCAGTGTAAAAAAGCTAATTTACTGACTTTAAAATATAATTTAAAATTTGATATTGTTCAACCTGCCGCATTTATAGATGATGGCATTAAACCCGTTTTTAAAGTTACTACAAAATTAGGAAGAAGCGTAGAAACAACTTTAACTCATCCCTTTTTAACTCAACAAGGTTGGCAGCCTTTAAGTCAGCTAAAAGTCGGTGATAAAATTGCTGTTCCTCGGATGATTAATATTTTTGGGAATATAGAGTTATCCTTAGATGAAATAAAAAAATTAGCGAAGAATTGTAATCAAAAAACAGTTCCTGAAGTTATCTTTAAATTAACGCGATCGCAAATAGCATTTTTCCTTAATCAATTATTTACAAGTTTTGGAATAATAGCAGTCAATAATACTTATAAATTTAAAATTTTACTCAACGGCAGTCATTCAAAATATTTACAACAAATCCAGCATCTCTTATTAAGATTTGGCATTATTTCTGATTTTAATATTTCTGATAATAGTTATAATTTAGAAATCACAGAAGCTGACTCAGTCAATATTTTGATATCTGAAATTATTGGATTAAAAAAATCAGGAAATACTCCAAATAAGAACGACTCAAGTCTAAGTCAATATTTTAATGATTCTGAATATATCGAAATCGAACAATATCAGTCATTGTCGTCAACTACTTTAAAAGAAAAAGATTTAACCTTAAAAATAAAAAATGAGATTTATTGGGATGAAATTATTTCAATTGAATATACCGGATTTAAACAAGTTTATGATTTAACTATTCCAGAAACTCATAACTTTGTTGCCAATGATATCTGCGTTCATAATACCAGTTTTGCCGTTGGAATTGCCCATAATATTGCCAAGACTCAAAATCTATCTACGGCTATTTATAGCTTGGAAATGTCGAAAGAACAGTTAGTACAACGGTTGCTTTCGAGTGAATCTAGAATTGAGAGTAACCGACTGCGTTCAGGACGAATTAGTCAAGCAGAATGGGAACCTTTAACCATGGCAATTGGAACCTTATCTGAACTCTCTATTTTTATTGACGATACTCCCAATATTACTGTAACAGAAATGCGTTCAAAAGCCCGACGTTTACAAGCCGAACAAGGCGGTGAATTGGGACTTGTTTTAATTGATTATTTACAATTAATGGAAGGCAGTAGTGATAACCGAGTACAAGAATTATCTCGAATTACACGGGCTTTAAAAGGGATGGCAAGGGAATTAAATGTGCCTGTAATAGCCCTTTCTCAGTTAAGCCGAGGCGTAGAAGCTAGAACCAATAAACGGCCGATGATGTCTGATTTAAGAGAAAGTGGAAGTATTGAACAAGATGCAGATTTAGTCATTATGTTGTATCGAGATGACTATTATAATCCGGATACGCCAGATCGAGGGATTTCAGAAATTATTATTACAAAACATCGTAACGGCCCGACAGGAACCGTTAAATTATTATTTGACCCACAATTTACTCGTTTCCGTAATTTAGCCGCCTCAGAACGTTATTCTTTCCCGAAAAATCCACCCAACCAATTACCACCGGGTTAAACAATATAGAACTCATTTGAGATCTTTTATAATCCATCAAAAATACCAGCCTGATAGAATTTAAATAACCTGAAATTATAATATTTATTTTTTAATTTTGAAATTTATATCAATACCCCAATTTTCGATGATTTTAGAGTGAGAATTATTCTTAATAAGCAACGAGATTGCGTTATTTCAGGCTTTATGATATTCTAATAATCCAAGGGTATGTATTGCTATATCAAATTATACTATCCTCAAACCTAGAAAAATCGTAGAATCTCCTGAAAATTTAATCACTGTCTCATTCTGCCAATGAATGAATTTTATCCGATCCTCAATCAAGCTTTGTGGGAGAACTTGACAAAGAGTTTATTCTATGCATTTTTAGGAGATTTCTGATTTGAGATACAAAAAATTCAATCTCCCCTGTACTGATCAACACAGACCTGCTTAGAGGTTCTATAGGATGAATCAATTATAATAATCTTCGCCGCAATTGATCTAAAGCAGTTGAAACACTCACCCGTCTTACCCAGTCTCGTCCGCGTCTACCCCCAAAACGACATTCTATACTTTCAACAGTATTGTCAGGCTTAGCAATACCGATATAAACTAATCCGACAGGTTTCTCTTCCGTGCCGCCATCGGGGCCTGCAATACCCGTTAAACTGATACCCCAACTAGTCTTTAATTTTGCTTTAACCCCTGCCGCCATTTGTTCAGCGACAATAGCACTCACAGCGCCAAACTGTTCTAAATCAGCAGAATTAACATCCAATAAACCGATTTTTACACTATTATCATAAGCGATAATACCGCCCCAAAAGTAACCCGAACTTCCCGATATTGCCGTTAAAGCCTGACCTAAACCACCACCCGTACAAGACTCTGCCACACTCACCGTTTGTCCGGCTTGCTGCAACAGTTGACCTGCAACCGAAGCCAAGCTATCCTCATCCTTACCATAATAGTCTATGCCTGCAATTTCTTTAATTTGGTCTTCGATGGGGTCAATCAATTCTGAGGCGGCTTGCTGAGAGGCTGAGCGGGCGGAAATTCGTAGTTTCACTTCTCCATGACTGGCATAAGGCGCAACTGTGGGATTTTGTAATGCTAACAATGCCGATACTTTTTCCGCTAAGCCAGATTCGGATACCCCCCAAAATCTTAATGTGCGGCTATAAATCATTCCCTGACACCATCCCTGTTGTTGTAAATAAGGGACGGCAACATCGTGCCACATCTGTTTCATTTCCGCAGGTACACCGGGAAACGTTAAAATCGTTAAATTATCCTCGCGAGGCTGCCAGATAATTCCTGGGGCAGTACCCGTGGCGTTGGCTAAAATTGAAGCTGATTTGGGAATTAACGCCTGTTTCAGGTTGCTGGGAGACATTATCCGCCCTCTTTGGGCAAATTTTGCTTCAATATCAGCAATAAGTTCTGACTTTTCAATTAACGGCGTAGTGAAAAAATCGGCTAACGTTTCAATGGTTAAATCATCCGGTGTCGGCCCTAAACCCCCTGTGAAAATTAGGATTTTTGACCGTTGACAAGCGATATCAACCACTTGTTTAATTCGATCAGGATTATCTCCGACTACATTTTGATAGTAATGAGCAATACCTAATTCAGCCAATTGTTGCCCTAAATATTGAGCATTACTATTGAGGATATCCCCGAGCAATAACTCTGTTCCCACACAAATAATTTCAGCCGTCATCCCATTATTTCTCCTGTTATCGGGCTTGTTTGAGCGCTTGCCAACTGGTATAACCCAATAAACCGGTTGCCCCTCCGGCATAAATCATACCACTGGGAATACCAGAAAAGGCTAAAGCTAAACTACCCACCCACAACGTTAAAGAATAAATCACCATCACGGTTAAACGTTGAGATAACCCCGCTTCTAGCAGACGATGATGCAGGTGACGTTTGTCGGCAATAAAGGGAGATTTACCATTGCGAAGCCGATCTAAAATAACTGCTGACATATCGAGTATGGGAACGGCTAAAATGAGATAGGGAAGCAAAATTGAGGTGATAGCGGTTGTCTTAACCAGTCCAATCACACCAACACCAGCCAGGGTAAACCCGAGGAAATATGATCCCCCATCTCCCATAAAAATTTGAGCCGGATTAAAGTTATACCGTAGAAATCCTAACGCACCTCCGGCTAATGCTGCGGCAATTAACGCGGCCGCCGGTTGATGCATAAATACACTCACAACCAACATCACAACCGCTGCAATACCCGAAACTCCGGCTGCTAAACCATCAAGGCCATCGATCCAATTAATCGCATTTGCCATCCCGACTAACCAAATAATGGTAACAGGTAAACTCAGCCAACCAATTTGAACCAGGCCAAAATAGGGAATACTGAGAAAGTCAATACTCACTCCCACTTCCCAGGCAATGCTAGCAACACTCGTTTGTAAGAGTAACCGGACAAATGGAGAAAGGCTAAATAGATCGTCGGCTAAACCAATTAAAAAGAAGGCAAAGCCGCCTAAAGCGACACCCCAGATTTCATATTCTGCGGTAGGGTCTAGGGGTTGGCCATTGGCATCCAGAAAACCACCTAAACTCCAAATGACGAGTAAAGCAATGAGAGTGCCAGCAAAGATGGAAATTCCGCCTAAACGAACCATCGGTTGTTGGTGAACTTTGCGATCGCCTGGAAGGTCAACCCGGCCGCTTCTAAGACCGATTTTTTTAACGATAGGTGTACTCCATAGTACAACCAGAGTGGAAACTACAAATGCAAGTAAATGATACAGATGTTGAGGCATCTGACTGAATTAGGGGGTTGACAAGGGAAACAGGTGATCAGCCCGAATCGTAACAATTAAACAGGATTGTTTGTCGAGCTAGCTCATTCTACAATCGATTTAATTTGTTTTCAGTACTGATCGAACCTGTAACCAAAAAGAGGTTCAGCCAGAGTCTACTACATTTCAGTCCATTTTAGTTATTTGTTGTTTGTAATTCGTCATTTGTTGTTGTCCCTATTCCCTACAAATAACCCATGTGACCCATGACAAATAACTCTCTTTACACTGTCACAGCCTCTTTTGAGGTAATGTGAGGATATAAGGGGAAGCGATCGCATAAAGTAGCCACCCGTTGACGGCAAGTTTCAGCGACGGTTTCATCATCCGGTTGCAAGAGTCGTTCTGCAATCAGATCGGCAATTTCGCTAAATTCTGCTGTACCCATACCGCGAGTTGTCATCGCCGGACTGCCTAAGCGTAAACCACTGGTGACGAAAGGTGATTCGGGATCAAAAGGAATGGTATTTTTATTGGTGGTAACATTAATTTCACCCATCAGCTTGTCTGCCCGTTTACCCGTCATTCCGACTGAACGCAGATCCAACAACACTAAGTGATTATCTGTCCCATCAGACACCAGTTTAATGCCCCGTTGTTGTAGTTGAGCCGCCATTGCTTGAGCATTCTCAATCACCTGAGCCGAATATTGCTTAAATTCCGGTTGTAAGGCTTCCCCAAACGCAACCGCTTTCCCCGCAATAACGTGTTCAAGTGGGCCACCTTGACTGCCTGGGAATACCGCTTTATCAAACTTTTTACCTAAGTCGGTATCACGGGTCATAATTAAACCCCCCCGAGGTCCCCGTAATGTTTTATGAGTCGTTGTCGTCACCACATCACAATAAGGAATGGGGTCAGGATGATGACCACTGGCCACTAACCCGGCAATATGGGCAATATCCGCCATTAAATAAGCCCCCACCTCATCAGCAATTTCCCGGAATTTGGCAAAGTCAATTAACCGAGGATAAGCCGAATAGCCGCAAATTAACAATTTGGGTTTATGCTGTTTCGCCAGTTCTAAAATGGCATCATAATCTAAGCGTTGAGTTTCTTCGCTAACGCCATAGTCTTTAACATTAAACCATTTACCCGAAAAGTTCACCGGAGATCCATGGGTTAAATGTCCACCGTGGGATAAGTCCATTCCCATAATGGTGTCACCGGGTTGTAATAACGCCAGGAAGACGGCAAAATTCGCTTGAGCGCCGGAATGGGGTTGAACGTTGGCGTGAGCCGCCCCAAACAATTCCTTAACCCGGTCAATGGCTAACTGTTCAGCTTGGTCGATATATTCACAACCGCCATAATACCGCTTATTCGGTAATCCTTCGGCGTACTTATTGGTTAAAACAGAACTTTGGGCAGCCATCACCGCCGCAGAAGTAAAGTTCTCACTGGCAATTAATTCTAAATGATCCCGCTGGCGTTGCAGTTCATGGTTAATAATATTGGCGATCGCCGGATCACGTTGGGCTAAAATTTCTAAGCTCGTATTGTTCACAATTAAAATATACTCCTTAATAGCAGTTCAGCAGATCGCAATCTTGACTGAGTCGGGGTATTGCGTAAAATTCCCCTCAAACTTTCTATGATAACGCAGCGATCGCCTGGGGCTGTTTAAGTTGATTTAAATTTCTCTAGATTGTTAAGTTGTAAGTCTGATCTAGACCCGATTTCAGCCTTCTGTTTTACAATAAAACTAGTGACAGTGGATCAGTCGGAGGAGAGATTTATGTTAGTCATGGTAACGGATAATCAAATTCTTAATCCCCATCAAGTGTGTCAAGGCTGTTTACTGGCTGACCAAAGCGGTCAACCCCGTTGGAAAAACCATCAACTCAGTTGTGCTAATCAGGTTCGCAAACCCACAACCAACCAACCCGAACAGTATGAGTGTCAGATGGGTTTCCGCATTGCCAACATTGAGTAAACGATGATGCAATGGTAGTAAAGTCCGTCTAAAAATCTATTAATTCCTGCGCTATCCTTGAGTTTATAAGAAACAAATCATTTGATCTGATACTCAGGAGAGTAATTTCATGAGCTGGAATGGAACCGTGACTGTGCGCGATCGCATTTTTTCGATCTTACCGTATGCTTTACCCCTAATGTATGGCTTGCAGTTTAGTCAATATCTCTTTCAACAATTTCCTATTCTGCAACTAATTGCAATTCCTCTACTGCCTTTACTGGCAATCTATCGCTCTTTTCCCTTCGCTGGATTGATCATTTTCTTCGCCTTATTTATGCTGGTGGTTCGCAATGAAAATATCCCCCGCTTCATTCGCTTCAACACCATGCAAGCGATTTTGATTGACATTTTACTCGTTTTATGCAGTCTGATTCTAGGAATTTTAGGAGCTGGACTCGGAGGCTTTATCCTAGAAACCATTTACAATATGATCTTCCTTGGGGTATTAGCGGCTGTGATTTACTCTGTGGTGCAATGCGCCATGGGTCGTTATCCACAAATTCCCACCATCTCAGATGCAGTGAATATGCAAGTACGCTAAAAAATATTGAATCTAATTCCCAACTTGTCATATAATGAAAAATCCTTGCTTCTAAAATTTAGAAGCCCAGTTGTCCAAAAGGAGAATAACTGATCATGAATGGTGGATTTGTTTACGAAACCATGTATATTTTGCGTCCTGACTTAATTGATGAGCAGGTACAGCAACAAATTACGAAATATCAAGATTTACTCAAAGAACAAGGCGGCGAAAACTTTGAGATTAAGAACTTAGGCAAGCGTCGCCTCGCTTATGAAATTGATAATCATCGTGAAGGCTATTATGTTCAGATGAACTACGAAGGCCCCGGTGCTCAAATTGCAGTCATGGAAAAAGCCATGCGCTACAGTGATGAAGTGATTCGTTATCTGACGATTAAGCAAGAATTGTCTGTTGTTGAGAATCCGACTCCAGAAGTTGAGGTGCAGGAAGCCTCTTAAGAAGTCACCAAGTCAGGTAGGGGCGCATTGCATGCGCCCGTCAGAATTCAGGAGACACTGACAGCCTTTTTATCCCGTAGGCGTAGCCCGTCCCTAAGGACGTATGCTGATTGCCCGTAGCAGGAGTGCCTGTTGCCTTCTTTCCTCTGTTCCCCGTTCCCCGTTCCCCGTTCCCTTTAATAACCAATAACCATTCCATCTTGCCGATTTTAAAAGATAAGAGTATGTTTAAGAGACAAACATATGGTTACTTTTATCGGAGATGTCTAGTTATCGTGAATTCCTCAAATAGCGCAACACCGCAAGATCTTAAAGCAGAAGTTTTACGCCTCCAAGAAGAACTGAAGATGAAAGATCAACTGGTGCAACAGTTATCTCAAGAGTTGTTTCGCTTGGTTAAAGGTAATACTAGCGCCATGCCAACCCCTGAAATTTCTGAACAGCATCAGCTTCAGATGAAAGCATTGCGAAACCAATTGCAAGAGGTAGAACAACAGGTTAAGTTTTATCAAGAGCAAATTACTGAACGAGATACAGAAGCACACCAACTGAAGCAATCTGTTCAAGAGCTAACAGAACGCTCTATGATGTTAGAACAGGTGGTTCAGGAACTACCAGAAGTTTATCGTCAGAAGTTCTCAGAACGCTTAGATGCAGTTCTACAGAAGGTTGAAATGCTACAGCGGGAAAATCGTCAACTTCATGCTGAATTGCAAAGTGTGAGTTATCGTCTGGCTCAGAAAAATCGTCGTCCAAATACCTTAGATTTACCAGCCTTTCAACCGGGTACTTCCGGGAATACTGACTTTCCCACCTTCAACAATGCTTAAACCCATTGAGGTACAAAAAAATTTAAAACCTCATGAGAAAACTCCTGTGATTGATCTGATCAGACAGGAGTTTTCGAGTAATGAATGAAATATTAATAACCCAGAACACCTCTCCAGTAGACTCTAGCTAACTCTTAAGGAATTGTCGCGCTCGCCGATGTGTTAAGTTAACGAGAATCAAACTTCGCTTCATCAAGGTGTTAAACAACGGATTTAAGCCATTTTGAACGGAGATTGTTTTGAGAAAATTGCATCTAATTCATCAAACACTTCAAACACTTTATCCAGTTGAGTAATTTCTAAAAGCAGCTTGGCTGATGCTGAAAGATTACATAATACTAGTTTACAGCCTTTAGTTCTAGCAGATTTTAACGCACTCACCAGGACTCCTAGTCCAGCACTGTCAATAAAGCTGACATGGGTCATATCAATAATCCAAAGTTGATGATGGTCTTGGATTGAACTCACCATTTGTTGCATTAACACTTTACCGCTTTGTTCATCCAAGCGAGACTGAGGCTGAATGACAATGTGTTGGTTTGCGTTCTGACGTTCCATTGTACACGACTCCTAAAACAACTACAATCATAGTAAACAGACCCCCGGAGATATCAATTCATAAATTGAGGGACATAAATTTACTGAGGTTTTCAGCCGGATGAATGTTCCCATCATAGAAAAGTAAATCGATCAATATACCTACAATTGTTATAACTTGCCTCATAACGATGATAGGTAAAATAATCATTACAGATGAGTATTGGCTACATTTTACGATGAAAACAGTTAAGTTTCCGTAAAATAAACATGAGAAAAACCTCATTATTGAGTGACTTTTACATCGTATTCCCTTTTTAAAACTAAATTGGTTAACTTCCCTACATTTTCGATTTTTTTTCCTACTAATTTTCCTTAAATTAAGAAACAATCAGAATCAAAATAGATTTGATGGGAAGTCAAGATACTATAGAACTATAAAGCTTTACGAAAATTTGTGAAGGCAGCATAGAATGATATTTGAGTTTGTATCCTTAGACACAGTTAAACAAATTGCTCATGAATATGGCTACTGGGCAGTTTTTTTAGGGATTACCCTAGAAAATACAGGAATTCCGCTTCCGGGTGAAACTATTACTCTCGTGGGTGGCTTCCTGGCCGGGAGTGGAGAGTTAAACTACTGGCTGGTTCTGGCCAGTGCCATCGGTGGAGCAATTTTAGGCGATAACTTCGGCTATTGGATTGGACGTTGGGGTGGTTGGCCGTTGCTACTGCGTATCGGACAGTTCTTTCGCTTCTCTGAAAACCAACTGGAGGAAGTACGGGCAAAATTCAGTCAGAATGCTGCTAAAGCTGTGTTTTTTGGCCGATTTATTGCCCTCCTACGGATTTTTGCCGGCCCGCTGGCTGGAATTGCCCAAATGCCTTACTGGAAGTTTTTGTTATTTAATGCAGCAGGGGCCGGAACTTGGGCGACTGTGATGGTGAGTTTAAGCTATTTTGTCGGACAGACATTCTCCCTCGAACAGTTAATTGGTTGGGTGTCTCAATTCGCCCTGTTGGCATTAGGAATTGTTGTGGCTTGGTTTGCAGTTCCTGCTTGGTTAGAATCTCGTAAAGCTAAAGACTTGAGTTAAACTGGCTCAAAGTCGGGTTTGTCCGTTTATCTTTGACTGTCTGGAGAAATCGCTTCCGGTAATTGCTGCTGCACTGGCTGTTGAGGAATAGGACGGTTTAACCGACGAAAGACAACAGTATAGGTTAAATAAGCCGGAAGAATCATTGCACCCAGACAGGCGATCGCCGCTAACCAAAATGTCCAATCAGACGAAGGACCATAAGAACATCGATAGGGATCAAACACAGGTAGCTTGTCAGGGGGTTGTTCGCGAATGGCAGTAGAACGCTTAAATCTGACTCGCCGATTGTCTAATTTTTCCAGCAAAATCCATCCAACAGAAGCTTCTTCTTTACACAAACGCTGAAACACAGCAGGATTACGAAATAGATCTCGATTGGCCCGTACGATTTTGTATTCCCATTGCTGTTGTGCAGAACCCTGAACCGGAGGATTGGGAGAGACAGTATGAGTCAATTCATTAGGATTCAAAACCTCTTCCTCCTCAGACAAGCGTCGTTCTACATTGGTTTGATACGTTTTCATCAAACGACCAAATAGGAGAGCTTCTAAGCCCAGAGTCCCGAGTAAGAAGCTCAGTATCATTAACTCGAACATGATAGATCTGATGTATGCTCGAACTCTACCCGTATTTTAGTACTTAAAACTCGTTAAAAAGTGACAAAAAGAATATTAGTCAGTGCTGTATAACACGTTATCGATATTTTTAACTGATGTATTATAAGACATCGGGAACGGGGTAATATTTTTAGTATTTTTATCTATTTTGAGACTTTATACAAATGATTTCAGACTCTGACTTGTAGACGGACCGATGCAATGCGCCCCTACCTTGCTCCGGTTCCTATACCTCTCGGTAGATTGAGCAATGTTGAGAAAGGCTAAATTATACCTTAAGAGGTTGGTTTTATCCGGAAATAAAGGTATTCTGAAATTAGGGTGCAATTATCCCCATGTTGCTATCGCGGAGGGAAAACGGATGAAAACCGTCTCCAAAACTTTGATTGGACTTTCTACAGTCCTGCTTTCTCTGAGTGTATCTAATGCTACTCAGGCAGCCAATCCGGCTCATGTTCAACAACTTCTAGAAACTAGATTTTGTCAAGGATGTGATTTGAGTGGGGCCGATTTACGAGCCGCTCATTTATTGGGTGCTGATTTAAGAGATGCTAACTTAGAAGGTGCGAATTTAGAAAATGCCAACCTTGAAGGGGCAGATTTAAAAGGAGCCAACTTAGAAGGGGCAAATTTAGCCGGAACGTTCTTAAATAGTGCTGAATTAAATAATGCCAATTTAGCAGTGGCTAATTTAAGTCAAGCCAATTTAATCAGCGCCAATTTAACCGGAGCAAATCTTCTAGGTAGTAATTTAGAAGGGACTCAAATGATTGCTAATTCTGGGGCTGAGTTAGAAGGATTGAGTATTAGCCGAGATCCCAATACATTGGCATTTCCCATGGGGGGTGGCCCTGAATTTAATCAACAGTTTAGATACACTCAAGAATATCTAAATGAACGAGTTTCACCCCTGGAAATCAATTTTACAGAACGCCCTTCTAATTATCAGATTCGTTGGAGTTCTCCTGCTATTGAACTTGAGTCTAATTTAGAACAAACTGATAGAAGTCCTAATGGAATCGGGATTAGATTTTAAAATAATATCAGGAAATCGGGTGAAGTTGAATTGATAGGAATTGAGTGATTATTTGCTTCACCGGGTAACCTTTTAAGATCAGTTTTATTTGTTCTACTCTATTACTCAAGTGGGTAACGGTAGAATAGCATTAATCTGTCGGAATAAACTTTTAGTATCACTAGAGTTATCTAAAATGATATCTGCTTGTTGACACTTTTGGCTGAGTGGCATCTGACTATCTATTCTAGCCTGAGCCTGTTCGAGAGACAAAGAACCGGAGTGTCGTTGTATCAGTCTAGATAACTGTTGCTGTGGAGAACAGTATACTACCCAAATTTCCGTCACTAAATCATTCATCTTCGCTTCAAACAGCAGCGGAATTACCAAAACCGCTGTATTTTGTCTGTTTTGCTGCTGAAATTGGGTAATATTCTGATTATAGCGATCGCGAACAAAAGGATGTATTTGCTGCTCTAACCAGCATCGCTCTGTTACACTATGAAATATGATTTGACCTAATTGTTGTCGATTCAGTTGTCCGGTTTGCAGTAAAATGGTTGAACCATATCGGTTGATGATCTGGTCTAAAATTGGTGAACCCGGTTGAACGGCTTCTCTGGCATAGACATCTGCATCCCAGATGGGAAATTGGTAGGTTTGCGATAGGTAGTTAGCCACTGTGGTTTTCCCGGTACTAATGCCGCCAGTTAAACCGATTAAATGCATCAATGTCCTCCTATGGGACTCATCTCACTGATTCTATTGCTCAATTTACCATTTGTTCTGTCGAATCAGCTAATCAGTTCAATTTATTTAAAAGTAAAGTATAGAAGAGATTATCTGATTTTATCATTTTTAAGCTCAGGGAAACAGAGAGATAATATTTTGTGGAATTATTATTAGTTTTCACAGCGTTTTTACCTCTCTATTCAATAAATTGCATCAATATAAACTTGAATAAATAAATTAAAATTAGGGCTATCCAGGGAGGTTTAATGATGAAACCAGGTTTTAGCCTGTGGTCAGTCCTCGCCAATTTATCCCGGTTGGGAATCATTTCTTTAAGCAGTCTTCTGTTTTCTGATATATTACTATGGAAAATTGCACAGGCACAATCTATTATTCCTGAATATAATAGTACGAATACTGAAGTTAATGTGATAGAAAATCGCTTTGATATCACAGGCGGAACTTCCTCAAATAATGGGAATCATTTATTTCATAGTTTTACAGAGTTTAATTTAGATTCTGGTCAAACCGCTAATTTTATTTCTCGTCCTGAAATAGAGAATATTTTAACCCGAGTAACAGGGGGTAATGTTTCTACAATTCAGGGGTTAATTCAAGTAACGGGAGGAAACGCTAATCTATTTTTAATTAATCCAGCGGGTGTTATTTTTGGTTCAGAAGCCAGTTTAAATATTCCGGGTTCTTTAACTGTTACAACAGCAAACAGAATCGGATTTGAACAGGGCGAATTTAATGCGTTTGGTCATAATGATTACGCTGAAATTACCGGAAATCCCAATACTTTTCTGTTTGCCGTTAATCAACCGGGTTCTATTATTAATGCAGGGAAATTACAGCTTGAACCTGGACAGAATTTAACTCTTTTAGGGGGAACAATTATTAATACTGGGGAATTGATGGTTCCTGGCGGTCAAATTACTTTAGCGACTATCGATCAACCGGGTATGATTCGTTTAAGTCAAACCGGACATTTACTGAATTTAGAAATAGATTCAACGGCTATTAATTCAACTGAATCAGAGATTAATTTATCGCCCTTATCTTTACCGGAATTATTAACAGGAAGTCGCCAAAAAGAAGCGTTAGGTGTAACAGTTTTAGCAGATGGAACCGTTCAATTAACTGCTTCTCAAACTGCTATTCCTACTGAAGCCGGAACTACAATTGTTTCAGGTGTTGTGGATGTTTCTCAAACTCAGAATAGTGAAACGGTAGCCGGAAGGATTAATATTTTAGGGGAACGGATTGGATTATTCAATACAGAAGTTAATGCATCTGGAATCAATGGTGGCGGTATTGTTAGAATTGGGGGAAATTATCGGGGAGGCAGTGATTTACCCACAGCGAATCAAGTATTTATTAATTCAAATTCTCAGATTATTGCAGATGCTTTGCAAACCGGGAATGGCGGTGAGATTATTATTTGGTCTGATGATTTCACTCAATTTTTCGGACAGATTAGCGCCCAAAGTAATAGGGGAGAAGGGGGATTTGTTGAGATTTCAAGTAAGGGGATTTTGAGGGTAGAAGGTGATGTGAATTTAAGCGGGGTAAATGGTTCTGTGGGAACGTTATTACTTGATCCACGTAATATTACGATTGTTGATGCTAATGATTTAGTCGAGACAGAAAATCCTTTTGTAGATAATCAATTATTACTTGAAGCAGATTCTAATAATTACACGATTTCAGAAAGAACGTTAGAGAGTTTTGGGGAAACGGCAAATGTGATTCTAGAAGCAGAAAATAATATTGAAATTCGAGATTTAGGGGATAATTTACTCAACTTACAAGCCACAACCGGGTCAGTTACATTTACTGCCGATGCTGACGGAGATGGTAGCGGTTCGTTTTCGATGAATTCAGATGATGGTATTCAAACCAATGGGGGTTCTTTAACCATTTCTGGGGTAGGAATTCGGACTGGAAATTTGACCACGCAAGGGGGAGAGATTCAGTTAGAATCAACAGGAAATGGTAATCTTTCGACGGCTAATTTATCCACAGCAAGTTCTGTTAATTCGGGTGGGGATATTACGTTAACTACAGATCAAGGATTAATTAGAACTGAGAATATAATCACAGGCGGTTTACTAGAAAGTGGTGAAATTAATATTGATAGTGGAGATCAAATTCAACTGGGAGAAATCTCAACTTCAGCCAATGATCCGATTTTTGGACAAGGGGGGTTAGTTAATCTTGAAGCGGTGAATAATATTCAACTGGACTCAATTAATACTGCCAGTGGGTTTGCAGGGGGAGACGTAAATATAATCAGTCAACAGGGAAGTATTGCTTTTGCCACTCGACCCGCTTTTAGTATTGAGAGTGATTCTAATAATGGGACGGGAGGTAATATTGAAATCACCGCTTCAGAACGTTTAAATGTAGGTTTAATTGATGCCAGAGGTGGAGAAACAGGAGGTAATATTTTCTTAGAAGCAGAAGTAGAATTAACTGTTGGAGAAATTATGACGGGTGAATTTAATCAGTTGGCTTCGGCTTCAGAAATAAACTCAGCAGAGTTAGATGTTGATAGTAATATTCTTCTGACGAGTGATGAGATTAATTTAACGGGGAATTTATCAGGGTCGGGGAGTTTATTGTTACAACCTGCAACCGATACCCAAGATATGGCGATTGGTGGAACAAATAATAATTCAATCCTAACTCAAAATTTAACAGCGGCAGAATTAAGTCAAATTCAGGATGGTTTTTCCCGAATTCTGATTGGTCGTTTAGATAGTAAAGGAACACTGAATATTGCCGGAGATGTGACGTTTCAAGATCCGGTCTTATTGCGATCGCCACTGGGACAAATTTTAACTCAAGATCCCACTTTTACTATTACTGGGGTTGATAATGCTAGTTTAACTTTAGAAGGCGGAGAAAATATTACGGTGGGGAATTTAATTACAGCCGGAGATAATATTAATCTGACCAGTCAGTTTGGTGAAATTAATCTCGGAAATGTACAAGTTTTATCTCAAGGGGATATTCGCTTAACGGGTCGTGAAATTAATTTTTTAGGGGGAAATAGTTCAATTCAAGGACAAGGTGAATTGATTTTACAACCCTCTAGTAATAGTCAGGCGATTCGATTAGGGGATAATTTAGAAACCAATGCTTTAGATTTAAGTGGGTCGGATTTAGATGCGATCGCTAATGGATTTGAACAGATTACAATGGGTCGTCCTCGTAGTAATAGTTCGATCAGTTGGGTGAATGATTTAAGGTTTAGCGATCCGGTGTTATTACAAGTTCCAGAAGGTGAAGGCAGTATTTTAGGCAGTGGAAATATTCAAGGATTAGATGATGCTTCCATTACATTAACAGCAGCGGCAGAGATTGAGATTAATCAGGTGAATACGGTCGGGAGAGAGATACAAATTACCAGTTTAGAAGGGAATATTTCAACCGGGAATTTATCTGCGGCAGAAAGAGTTGAAGTGAATGGGAATATTGATATTAATACTGGAAATATTATTGCAAATCAAGAGATTAACTTAACCAGTGAGACGGGAGACATTTTAACGGGGAATTTACAGATTATCCCGAATACTTCTATTCCTGGAATCATTAATATTGAGAGTTTGGGTAATATTACCACTCAAGATATTCAAACAACAGCTTCTAATACAACAGGAGGGAATATTTTTCTGGAGAGTGAAACGGGAAGTATTCAAACTGGTCAGTTAAATACTTCGGGTTTAAATGGGGGAGGAGATATTAAAATTGAAGCGGGTAATCAGATTAAAACAGAAGAAATTATCGCTAATTCCCAAACTCAAAATGGCGGTGAAGTTCGGTTATTATCTCCTCAGGATATTGAAGTGACTTCTATTCAAACGGAAGGAGAACAACAAGGGGGAACCATTGAAATTGTTACCGATCAATTCTTCCGCGCAACGGGTACATTTACGGCGGCAAATCAACAGAATGCTAGCTTATCTGTACTGGGAAACTCTTCAGCCGGTCGGGTAACCATCCAACAAGGCGGAGATGCTGCTAATACGCCTTTTACAATTGGAATTCCTAGTATTAATGGAACCGTTGCGCCGATTGTTGAAGGAATTAATACCCCTACATCTCCAACCGTTACTAATCCTGATTCTGTTCCCACAAACGATGAAATTAATAATCCAACTAATTCAGCGGTTAATTCTGAAAATACTCCAAATAATCCCCCGACAACAGAAGAAGTAATTGCGCCAGACTCTAGTGTTGATCCAATTTTAGAAACAGATTTTGATAATAACTTATCTCCTGAAGTCATAGAGAATGACACGCAAAATATAGACTCCAATTCACTCACAGAAAATAATCAAGAATTAACGATAAAACTAGAACCCGGAACTGTCGCTAGCGACCAAGTTTATCAATCTCCGTTAATGTCTTCCGTCTTACAGGTGGATTCTTCTCGGGGTAAGGAATTTATCGATTATTTAGGAAATCAAACGAATAAAAGTTTAACCACTCATAAAAGCATTAATCAAACCTTAAGTGAAATCACTCGTTTAACCGGTTATAAACCCGCTATTCTCTATGTATCAATTCAAGACACTCAATTAGAAATCAGATTACTCTTACCCAACGGTCAACCTGTATTTAAGCGAATTAACGTTGATAAACAGCAATTATTAGCAGTGGCTAGAACCTTTACCAATCAAATTCGCTTACCTCGTAACATGGAAGAAACAGACTATTTAGTCACAGGCAAACAACTTTATGATTGGTTGATTGCCCCAATAGAAACAGAATTACAAAATCAAGAAATAAAAACCTTAATCTTTTCAATGGACTCCGGTTTAAGAACTATTCCCATTGCCGCTTTATATGACGGTGAACAATTTTTAGTTGAGAAATATAGTTTAGGATTAATTCCCAGTTTAAGTTTAACCGATACCAGTTACGTTAACCTGAAACAATCCCAAGTCTTAGCCATGGGGGCCTCTAACTTTTCAGATCCTAGCCAACCCCCTTTACCGGCTGTCCCTTTAGAATTAAACTTAATTGTTGAAGAAAATCGCTGGCCGGGTCAACTGTTTTTAAACGAAGAATTTACCGTTAAAAATCTAAAAAATCAACGCCATCAACAGCAATATGAAATTATTCATTTAGCCACCCATGGTGAATTTCTCTCCGGAGGCGCAGACCAATCTTATATTCAATTTTGGGATCAAAAATTAGGACTCCATGAATTACGCAACCTCAAACTGAATCAACCCCCCGTAGAATTATTAGTTTTAAGCGCCTGTACCACCGCTGTGGGCGACGAAAAAGCAGAATTAGGTTTTGCAGGCCTGGCGGTACAAGCCGGGGTAAAATCAGCCTTAGCCAGTCTGTGGTATGTTAGCGATGCGGGGACATTAGGGTTAATGACAACCTTTTATCAAGCCTTATTGAATGCCCCGATTAAAGCAGAAGCTTTGCGTCAGGCACAACTGGCCATGTTAAAAGGGGAAGTTCGCCTCGATAACGGACAGTTAGTCCATGATGGCATCCCCATTGAATTACCCCGAGAAATTGCCCAACGGGGAGATATCAATTTATCCCATCCGTTTTACTGGGCGGGGTTTACAATGATTGGCAGTCCTTGGTAACGCTTGCTGAAGTTTGAATCATCTCTATGATCGATGACAGTCGGCTAGTACAATAAGACGTAGAAGAAATACCTATCCTTAATCGCCAATCCCTGAGTATCAAATCTTTTATGACTGACTTGACCACTTCTCCACAACAGGACGCATCACCAGATTTGACGCAACTGAGTCAAAAGTTAACCTCAACTTCCCCCACGACTCAACTACAGGCTATTCAAACCTTAGCCACATCTGGAGAACCCGGAATTGATGTATTAATTGACTTTCTACAGCAATCTCAAAATACTGTACCCAATTGGGTTCAGGGAAAAGTGTATCAAGTCCTGCTCAATATTACTCAACCCAACGTTCAAGATTTCCTCCAAACTCAATTTCCCAAAGGAATTGTTCCTTTAAAATCTGATGCCAATATCGATTACACTCCTTTGCAACAACTTCTAATTCAACAAGACTTTCAACAGGCTGACCGCTTCACCTTAGAAAAGTTATGTGAACTTGCCGGAAGTAGCGCTATTGGTCGCAAGTGGATTTATTTTTCTGAAGTTAGAACTTTTCCTAATACAGATTTACGAACGATTGATTTATTGTGGCAAGTTTATTCTGAGGGGAAATTTGGTTACTCAGTTCAACGTAAATTGTGGCTGAGTGTGAATAAAAATTGGGAAAAATTATGGCCGAAAATAGGATGGCGAAAAGGTAGTTCTTGGACTCGTTATCCTCAAGAATTTACCTGGGATTTAACTGCGCCTGTGGGTCATTTACCTCTGTCAAATCAACTGCGAGGAGTTAGAGTGATTGAAGCGTTATTGTCTCATCCTGCTTGGTCAGAAGATGGATAATATTAAGTCGTAAATGATGATTGTGTATTGGTAACAATTAAAATTATCGAGGCACAACTCATCACCCATGATTAATCACAAGCCGCGAATGATTGAAAATTGATATAGTTGTAAAGTTATATGAATCTATACGCCAGAAAATTGCAGGCTATTTTGATACGATTTTATTAGGGTTGACAGCTTCAAGTCCGATTTTGTAAGATATGATATATAAGCTATAGTTGGGTATAACTACACCTATAAACTATAAATTCGGGGGTTACTCTCTTCAAACCCTGATGATCTCAATACAAATATCAGAATAATATGCAGTTTAGCTCACTATACAGTAATAGATATTTAACAGAATTAAAACCTGCCCTGTAACCGCAAGTTGACAAAATGACCAAAATATGGATGAGATATTTATTTTTTTATGGTTTATATTCTATTGGCGATCGCCTAAATTAGCGTTATAACAATACGCAATGAGTCCTATTTTAACGTTTCTACCCTCTGTCTTTACCTTTTAACCTTGTTAACGGTTGATAATGCGTTCACCTAAGAATTCTAAACCTCAACCCCCCAACTCTCCCAGCTCAAATCAGCTTTGGAAGATACGCTTTTGTGTGATAGTAACCCTGACTTCCGGGTTTGTTACCACCTTAATCACTCAACTTCAATCCCAATCCTCAATTTTAGCAACCGCACCCCAACCCACCGTAACACCGACTCCGCCTCCAACCTTACCCCAGCCTCACAACACCCCAACTCCGCCACCCCAGGCGATTATGGGTGAAGTCATCCGTCAACCGATTTCTATACCTCCTGCTTTACGTCCCTCCCCCTTACCTTCTCTGCCGACAAATACAACAGAAACAGATACACAAACTCAAACCCCCACGCCACAAACCTCAGAAAGTATACCTTCTCCGGTTATTTATCCACCCCAAACTCCTCCGACAGCGACAAAAAATCCAGAAGATACTGTTAAATTTACTATCCATTCAGACGCTATCTTAGAGGAGAAAAAAATAGCTGAAACAGCAAATGATTTATCTCAAAATACTGATACTTCTCAACCTTTCGTTAATACTGAACCCTTAAATCTTGAAAATGTACCCAGTGAAGACGAAACAATTGAGTTAAGCTTGCAGGAAATAGTAATGTTAGCCTTAGAAAATAATCGGACGATTAAGAATCAATATTTAGAAAGAATCATTCAACAGCAGAATTTAATCGTTGCAGAAGATAAATTTAACCCCGATTTTACACCGGATATTGCCTTAGAATGGGAGAACTTACAACAGGGAGAAATAACCTCCGTTACCAATGGCTTAAATCTATCGGCAAGAGTGATTATGCAACTGCCGACTGGAGGAGAAATTAACTTAGGTTGGGAAGGAATAGGAGAACAAAGAGATATTGATGATTTAGATGAAGACCAATTAAGACAAAATTTACAACTTTCTGTGCGACAACCACTGTTAAGAAATGCCGGAATAGAAGTGAATAGAGCATCGATTGAAATTGCTCGTGTTGATGAAAAGATTAATATTTTAGACTTAAAATCAACGCTAATTGATCAAATCACAGAAGCTATTTTTGCGTATCGCCAATTAATACAAGCACAAGAACGATTACAAATTGAAATTAGTTCTTTAGAAATAGCGCGTCAACAAGTAGAAAATACTCAGATTTTAATCGATGCCGGTCGTAGAGCTAGAGTTGATATTATTCCGGTAAAATCTCGTGTTGCGAATCAAGAAGTTAGCTTATTAGAAGCAGAAAATAACTTAAAACAACGACAACTCAATTTACTCGAAATTTTAGATATCGATCCTGATTTTATTATTATTGCTTCAGAAATTATAGCAGCAGAACCTCAAATCATCGCATCAGAAGAATTAGAAATAGCAGCATTAGAGAATAGACCTGACTATTTGATTGCAAAGTTAAATATAGAACAGGCAGAATATGCTTTAAAAGTTGCTGAAAATCAACGAAAATGGAATATCGATTTAGAAGCTAGTATTAATCATAATCCTGCCCCAAATATTATTGACGATAGAACAGAATTTAGGGCTGGACTTAATTTGACAAAAGATTTAGGAGATAGAACAATAGAACGAGATTTTAAACAACGTCAAGTAGAACTATTGCAAGCAGAAAATAATTTAGATGAACAACTACAACAACTTCAAATAGATATCGAAAATAGTATTCGAGACGTTCAAGAAGCCTTTCGTCGAGTTGAACTGGCTCAACGTGCCACAGAACTGACAGAACAACAACTATTAAATCAACAAGAAAAAGTCAAACTCGGTGTAGAAAACACCTCAATTGTAGACTTAGTAGGATTTCAAGAAGACTTAGGACAAGCCAGAAACAACGAACTTAATGCTAAAATTGATTATCTTAATTCCATCACCAACTTACAACAAATTGTAGGCATTACCTTAGAAACTTGGGATATTATCATCCAAGAAGAATAACCTATAGCGATAGATATTTAATTGAATGGTGCGTCGGTGACACACCCTACTCCTATTGCAAGAGTACTAGATTTGATCAAACGCGATCGCCATAGCACTTCGCGCTATACTATTATTAATCAGAACTTCTCCCCTTTTTAATCATCTCTTGGATGGTTTCAGTTTCGCCAATTTCGTAAAGGCTAATTAAACCCGACTCAATGGTAAAAATTTGCTGAATTGTTGCATCGGCTAGTACATTGCCCTGTAAATCTTTGATAACTTGATGAACAGTAACAACGTTTCTATTATTTTCATCCGTCTCAAATTTTAGCGTCTTAAGCTGCGGTTGAATATGCTTAAATTGATTAGTCCAATATTCGCGCACTGCGTCGCGTCCATAAACAAAACCGCCTTCGAGTCCATTCGCCCATTTCACATCCGGGCGCATCAATGAGATAATGGTTTCAATTTCACGGTTATTAAAGGCATCGTATAAATTTTGCAGAAATTGTTGATTTGAACTCATCATTATCACTAGACACGCACGAGTTTTGTTAAAGCAAGAAAGCAGCACAACGGCAGCCTTTCGGCTAAAGATGTATGCATGACTCCTCTCTCTTCGACAAGTCTAACAGAAGCTATCGGGTCGCGTGGCTTGTCATCTGACTCACATTAATAATATAAACCCTACAACCGACGTTCAATCGCATTAAAATAGCGATCGCCCATTTCTGCTAAACTAACATCAACTAAACTAACAGAATCACTAGCCAATATCTTCAAAGTACTGTCTTCCCCTTCAACTTCTCCCAGTTGACACCAATAAACCCCCGCTTCCCCTAACTGTTGTTGTAAATAACCCTCCCAAACCTCCTGCTGTTGAGAACGAACCGAAACTACAATTCTAGCGCCACCTTCGGCAAACAATAAAGCATCCCAACGGACTTGTTGTGGTAAATCTAACTTAAAATTAACAGTTGCCCCTTTTTCTCCACTGATGCAACATTCGGCTAAAGCAAATCCTAACCCCCCTTCACTACAATCATGAGCAGATTGAATTAAACCCTGCCGAATACCATGCCGACAAACCCCCTGTATTTTTTGTTCTAAATCATAATCAACATGAGGCGGTTGACCTGCTACAATATTATGAATTGCTGCTAAATATTCAGACGCGCCTAAAGTTAAATGCGCCGTTTCTGTTTGTTCAAAATCTGCTATTCCCAACAGATATATCAAATCTCCCGTATTTTTCCAACCTTGGGTACAACGCTGATTAATATCGTCAATTAACCCCACCATTCCCACAACTGGAGTCGGATAAATCGCCTGAGGATTCCCATCACTATCCAACGTCTCATTATATAGAGAAACATTCCCCCCCGTGACGGGAGTTGAAAACGCCTCACAAGCCTCCGCCAAGCCGCGACAAGCCTCAGCTAACTGCCAATATCCCACAGGTTTTTCTGGACTGCCAAAATTAAGATTATCCGTCACAGCAATCGGTTCAGCCCCCACACAGCTTAAATTCCGGGCAGCTTCTGCCACTACTGCCTTAGCCCCTTCAAATGGGTTGAGATAAACATAACGGGCATTACAATCAACCGTTGCCGCTACCCCTTTGCGCCAATTTCCCGTACCGCCGACAAGCGGACGTAAACGAATCACCGCCGCGTCAGCATCTCCCGGCAACACTAACGTATTATTCTGAACTTGATGGTCATATTGCTGATAAACCCAGCGCTTAGAAGCTAAACTCGGCGTATCCAATAACCTGAACAGAATCTGATTCCAAGTTTGAAACCCGTCTGTAAAGGGAATTCCAGAAGCCGTACAGGGAGGCAACAAATCGGATGTCCATCCCCAAGCCTTCACTGCATATTCTGGCGGTTCTGTCAAGAGTTCGCGCTGATAAATCGGAGTATTATCCGCCAACGCCGTCGCTGGGATTTCCGCCGCTATTTCCCCTTTAAATAAGATTCGGACAATCTGTTCTTCGATTACCGTTCCCGCCACAACCGCTTGTAACCCCCAACGATGAAAAATTTCAATTAACTCCGCTTCCCGGCCCTTCTGAGCCACAAATAACATCCGTTCCTGAGACTCTGACAACAGATATTCATACGGAATCATTCCCGTTTCCCGTACCGGAATCAAATCTAAATCCAATTCAATCCCCACATTCCCATTCGCCGCCATTTCCGAAGTCGAACAAGTAATCCCCGCCGCCCCCATATCTTGGGCCGCCACCACAGCCCCCGTTTTAAACGCTTCCAAACAAGCTTCCACCAACGATTTCTCTAAAAACGGGTCGCCCACCTGTACCGCTGGACGGTCAGCCACAGACTCATCGCTTAATTCGGCGCTAGCAAAACTCGCCCCACCCATACCATCGCGTCCGGTGGTTGAACCCACATATAATACCGGGTTACCAATGCCAGAAGCCCCTGATTTAACAATTTCTGGGGTTTCCATCAATCCCATCGCCATGGCATTAACTAGCGGATTTCCCGAATATGCCCCATCAAAATAAACCTCGCCCCCAACAGTTGGCACACCGAAACAGTTCCCATAATGAGAAATACCCGCCACAACCCCTTGAAAGATTTGACGAGTGCGTCCATTTTCTAGGTTACCAAACCGTAACGCATTTAATACTGCAATGGGACGCGCCCCCATAGTAAAAATATCTCGTAAAATTCCCCCAACTCCAGTCGCTGCCCCCTGAAACGGTTCAATCGCAGAAGGGTGATTATGGGATTCTATTTTAAACGCTAATTGCAACCCATCGCCTAAATCTACAACCCCGGCATTTTCCCCAGGGCCGACTAAAATCCGTTCTCCAGTGGTGGGAAATTGCTTTAATAATGGCCGAGAATTTTTATAACAACAATGTTCACTCCACATTACCCCAAACATTCCCAATTCCGCTTGATTAGGATGGCGGCCTAAACGGTTAACGATTTCTTGGTATTCTTCCGGTTTGATGCCTTCGTTGGCAATTTCTTCTGCGGAGAAGGGACTAGGGGCAGTGGTAGACATAGAAGAAGCGATCGCACCTGAATAACAGCAAACCTTATTATATCGAACATCCGGGTTAATTTGTTGTAGCGGATCGATTATCTACAATTTTCAACAAATATAGCACTACGTTCTATAGTTAGGACATTTCTAATTTCTCAAACGCTGTCTATAGCCTACTCTTGCCTACTTGCAAGAGTGCGCTATATCTACCCGTCTCTACTCAACAACAGATGACAAATAACAAATAACGAGCAACCCATTCAATTCCTCCGGACAGCAACGAGTCAAGACTGAAAACTGTGATAGTTCTGTTGTCAATAGGTTGTTTACAAACGCCCCTGATCAAAAACTCTTAAATCTATCTTAGGATTTATCGACAAATTTTATATGCAGTAGTATAACACTAATTAAGATATTCTACTGTTCGTCTCGGCACAGAGGATGAACTGATTTGTGATGAGAAACTCAAGTATCCATCTCAGAAAGAGAGTTTAGCGAAGAATAAATTCACGTCCACCGGAATACATTCTGACTCTTGAGTTGGATAGAAAGAGACTTCTGACGGGCGCATGCAATGGGCCCCTACGAATATATATCAGATGACATCTAATTTCAGCAATCAGGGAATTCTAAGAGCATCAAAATCTATTTTCCTCATATTTACAAATTATCTTTGTCTAGCAAAAGCGTAGGCAAGGCAAGAACTGTTGAGCGCAAAAAAAACTAACGGTATATAAATTAAGACTATAGAGGCAGTTATGACTGGAGAATCTCCATTTGGTGTTCAGTATCTCTATCAAAACGCGACAGATGAGAAACCTGTTACTCGTTATCGTCGTCGCTGGCACAAAGGCATTCTGTTACTATTATTAGTCAGCAGTTGCTTCAGCCTATTTACCCTACAACTGAGTAAATTACAATTTGTTCAAGGAGAATATAACCGACGTTGGGCAGAAGCAAACCGTTTACGCTTAATTCCCATTCCGGCTTCTCGCGGTCAAATTATAGATCGCAACGATAAAGTCATCGCCACCAGTCGCTTAGCCCGTTCAGTTTATGCCACGCCCTACAAACAAACCCCCGAACAGTGGCAAGCTGTTGCCCCGCAATTAAGTCAGATTCTACAAATTCCCACAGAAGACATATTAAACAAACTCGAAACCGCCAGTTACCGTTCTCGGCTTCCAGTATTACTCCAGTCTAATCTTACACCTGGAATGTTTATTCCCTTAGCCGAACAATTCAGCGAAATGCCCGGTCTAGAAGTCCGGGGAGAGTCCGCCCGAAATTATCCCCATGACAGCTTAGCGGCTCATCTTTTAGGATATATTGGTGAGGCCACTTTAGACGATTTAAAAGCCAACCAGGAATATCCCATGGGAATGATTGTCGGAAAAGTTGGGATAGAACGGCAAGCAAATCCTGACCTGGACGGGGTTTGGGGAAATCGTTTAATTGAAGTCGATGCCCGAGGCACAGAAACCCAAGAAATCGGCATTCAGTCCCCCGTCAGTGGTGAACCTGTTCAGCTTACCTTAGATTTAGAATTACAGAAAACAGCAGAGGCCGCTTTAGGCAACCGACGAGGTGCAGCGGTAATGTTAAATGTGAAAACGGGGGAAATTTTAGCCATGGCTAGCGCCCCCAGTTATAATCCCAACTTATTTACTCGCCAAGTTACTACAGAAGACTGGAAACATCTACAACGAAGCGATAATCCGTTATTAAACCGCGCTTTACAAGGATATCCCCCCGGTAGTACCTTTAAAATTGTCACCTCAACCGCTGGAATGGGATCAGGAAAAATGTCTCCCGGTTCAACCTTAATGACTTCTGGTTCAATTACCCTCGGCGGAACCACTTTCCATGAGTATAGCGGATCTGGCTTTGGTGTCATTGGCTTTAGAGAGGCCCTGACGTTTAGCAGTAATACCTTCTTTTATAAAGTGGGTATGAAAGCAGGGCCAGAGGAATTATCCAAATGGGGTAAACAGCTTGGCATTGGCGGTTCAATTAATTTAGATTTATTGGGACTTGATGGGGCCAATCATGGTCAAATTCCCACACCAGAGGAAAAAGAACGACTATTTGATACACCCTGGTATTTGGGGGATACGGTTTCGATGTCGATTGGTCAAGGGTTAGTCTTAGCCACGCCTTTAGAATTGGCGGTGATGGTGTCTACCATTGCTAATGGCGGTCAGCGAGTGCAACCTCATTTACTCGCCTCCCAAACCAATACAGCGAAAACCCAACCGATTAAAACAGACATTGCCCCAGAAACCATTAAAGTGATTAAAGAAGGGTTGATAGATGTGGTTAAAAAAGGAACCGGACGCTCATTGAATGACGGTACAATTCCTTTAACGGGTGGAAAAACGGGTACAGTTGAAGTTCCCGGTAAACCTGATAATTCTATGTATGTGGCTTTCGGGCCTGCGGACAAACCCGAAGTGGCGATCGCAGTTGTTGTCGAAGAAGGGGGATATGGTTCTGTTGCGGCTGCCCCAATTGCTCATCAACTTTTTCGGGTTTATTTTAAATCAAAACCCAACTCTACTCCCGCAAAATAAATCTTTAGTCTTATAATATCCAATCATTTATTGTTTTAAATTAACGGTTTTATCTACGGATAAAGCTGTTTTTTTTATTATTCATTGCTTTCAATAGGCAACAGCTCATCTAGCAACAGAATTATCAAAAATTCTGTACAGACGGGCGGTTATGGGCGTTAATTCTGATAAAATTTAATCATAAAATGTATTGTGTAAGTTTTGCGATCGCAACCGCAGTATTCAGCAATTTTTTAACTTTTAAATATTAGAAAAAAGATGACTTTACTTCCGGCTATAGAAACAAACCAATAATCCTTAAAATTATTCTACTTTAAATCGATTGTAGTTAATAATATCAACTTTTTCATATTTAATCACTCATCGACTTTAGATTGCTCAGCTTGATTGCTATACAGAATCATATATTACTCAATTTATTTTTTTTCTAGCTCATAGATAAATATATTTGTCAAGATATATTAGACCAGTTTAAAAACTGGCATAAGAAAAAACACGGAATCTGAAAAAATTAGGTTATATGTCTTCTATGTAGTACTACTGAACGAATTAGCGCAAAACAATACAATCAAAGGCGAAATGCTAAGCCTGTTAAGGGATTGCTTGGGTTTAATCCTGAATCTACTGTAAGTAAAGCCTTTACATCAGGTAGATTACGACCGTCCAGGGTGAAGTAGCATGATGTCAATTGAGTAGAACGAACTCGCGAAGGGGAAGAGTCACCCTGTTAATCCCAATCTGGGTTATTCTCAATGGTGTTATTGAGAGGGTTGAAAACGAGCGAAACCCGGTTTTTCTCTTAGCATGAATTGTATTGAATATAGAGCTTGATGTCTCCAGATTTTTCTACCATCTTTACTACAAAGCTGGAGGCAATTTGTATGGTTTCATAGGTTATTTATAGTCCGGTGATTACCCCTCAAAGTAACAGAAAGGATGTTAAATTTGTGGGGATGTTATCGGAGATAGAGAAACTCGCTATAAATAATTAATAAAATTCAAATCCTTTCAAATAGTAGCCAGAGGTTAAATTCTGGTATGCTAAGACTTGTTTTCAGCTTTTGATCGATTTAAACGAGGGTTTTGATTTCCTGTTTAATATTTAGGGGTAATGCCCTTAACCATAGGGATTCAGCGTGACTTCAAGCCAAAGTAATCAATCAGAGTAGTGATATGTTCGGAAACCTGCAAAAGTATTTATCAGTCTAGGTTCTTGTTTAAGGAGCTATTGAGATTATGTGTACCATCTTTCACAACATCCAAGTTGAACGCGATTCTGGACTGCGTCAACAACCCGCTGACTATCCAACCCATCGTAATAATACAAGCATCTTAAATTCTATGAATTCATTTAAAAATAATCAGGCACTGCATTTAATTAATCACCCGATTCAGCCTCAGTCCGGAATCTTAGTCATAATTGATTCAGCAGTAGAAGATGCCGACTTCTTACGTCAAGGAATTATTGCCCAAGCTCAAGCAGTTATTTTAGATTGCCATCAAGATGGAATTGTACAAATTAGCCAAGCACTACAGCAAAATCCGGGGATTTCATCCTTACATATTATTTCCCATGGAACTCCGGGTAGTCTACAGTTAGGGAATACTCAACTGAGCTTAGACACCCTCGGAAAATACGCAGAATATCTGCAACAATGGTCACTGCGCTCTTTACTACTCTACGGATGTAATGTGGCAGCGGGAGATGCGGGAACAGAATATATTGAAAAGCTGCATCGCTTAACGGGCGCGGAAATTGCCGCCTCAGCTAACCGCACAGGGAATTCAGCCTTAGGAGGAGATTGGCAATTAGAAGTTACCACAAGTGATTTTAATGACTCGTTAGCCGTTACTCTAGAAGCTCAAGCCAGCTATAGTGGTGTATTTCCCACACCCATTGATGAGCTTGAGGCTGTGACAATAGATATTGACGGCCCCGGACTAGAATATACAGAAGATGGGGTAGATTATAGTTTCCAAGTCGATGTTGATGGCGGAAACCTGCTACAAATCCAAAGTTTTACTTTAGAGGGGGGTGAACTCTTTCTGGCTGGGGACACACTCACTGAGTTTGAACTGAGGCGAGTTGATAACGATCAAGTTCAAGGAGAACGACAACTCATCTGGTTTGAGGAAGCACCCGGCAGTAACAACAATGATGTTCTATTGCGTCCATCGTTTACTGGAAGCATGGAAGAAGCGTTATTTGGAGATGTTATTAACCGAGGCACGGATAATATTTTTGATAACGGTACGAATGGTGAAGGTAACTTCAACAATATTGAGCGGGTTGACTACCTTTCTTTAGGGGGTTTGACTGTACCCGCAGTTCCAACAGATCAAGGGTTTTTGATCCTCGAAAGGAGTGGTAACGATCCATTTGGGATTGCTGCCATTACAGGATTAGATGCTAATAATCTTCCCACTGCATTTGGAGAGTTAGTGGAAGTTAATGGCTGGGGTGCGTCCAGTGTGCCGGTAGATACAACAGTTCTACGTCAAGATCCTGGTGAAGACAATTTCACACAAACGGCAACCCCACCTGAACAAAACATTGCGGGAGTTTATATTAGCTTTGACGAGTTAGGTTTAACCGCTGGTGACAACTTCTTTGGATATGCGCTGTTCCCAGGAGATGTTGAACCAGGAGATGATTTAGTTAATTTCGCGAGCTTTGATACAGATACCAATGAAGGTCAAGGCGGCTTAGACTTGATTAGTGGAGGTATTGTTTTTACACGACAAGGCGCAGTCCCCCCAACCCTAGACTTAGACGGGGATGATAGCACTATCCCAGGGAATGACTTTACCACCACATTTACCGTCGGTGAAGCGCCTGTGACGATTGGGGATACAGATGTGACTATCACAGATGAAGATAGTCCCAATATGGCATCGGCGGTAATTACCCTCAATACTCCCCCCGATGGTGAGTTAGAAAGCCTGTTACTTGACGAGACATTATTACCCGCAGGAGTCACAGCTACTCCTTATGACCCAACCACAGGTACGATTACCATTACCGGGGAAGCAACAGTTGCTGAATATCAGACATTAATTGGCTCAATTACTTATAACAATACTTCTGCTACGCCGACGTTAGATGAGCGTACAGTTAGCGTTACCGTTACAGATGAGGCAGAAAATCAAAGTAATATTGCCAACTCGATTATTACTATTGCTGCCGCTGCCCCCCCAACCCTAGACTTAGACGGGGACGATACAACCATCGCCGGGAATGACTTTACCACCACATTTATTCCAGGTGGAACTCCGGTGACAATTGGCGATACTGATGTCACTATTACCGATGCTGATAGTGTCAATATGCAGTCAGCCACCATTGTGTTGACAAATCGTTTGGATGGGGATGAGGTAGAAAGTTTATCAATTGACCCGGCAGTCTTACCTGCAACAATTACAGCTACGGCTTATGACCCCGCCACAGGCACGATTACTTTAACGGGTGATGCACCCATCGAGGATTATCAAACCGCCATAAGTCAGATTGTTTATAACAATACTTCACCCACCCCGACACTTGATGATCGTCAGGTGACTGCAATTGTTAATGATGGTACGAGTGATAGTAATATTGCTAACTCCATTATTACTATTGCAGCAACAGCCTCTCCAGTATTAGACTTAGACGGGGATAACACCACAATTCCTGGTAATGATTACACTACTACATTTACCGTGGGTGAAGCCCCTGTGACGATTGGGGATACAGATGTCACTATTACAGATGAAGATAGTCCCAATATGGCATCGGCGGTAATTACCCTCAATACTCCCCCCGATGGTGAGTTAGAAAGCCTGTTACTTGACGAGACATTATTACCCGCAGGAGTCACAGCTACTCCTTATGACCCAACCACAGGTACGATTACCATTACCGGGGAAGCAACAGTTGCTGAATATCAGACATTAATTGGCTCAATTACTTACAACAATACTTCTGCTACGCCAACGTTAGATGAGCGTACAGTTAGCGTTACCGTTGCAGATGAGGCAGAAAATCAAAGTAATATTGCTAACTCGATTATTACCCTAGCAGCCACAGCCCCCCCAGTATTAGACTTAGACGGGGATGATAGCACTATCCCAGGGAATGACTTTACCACCACATTTACCGTCGGTGAAGCGCCTGTGACGATTGGGGATACAGATGTGACTATCACAGATGAAGATAGTCCCAATATGGCATCGGCGGTAATTACCCTCAATACTCCCCCCGATGGTGAGTTAGAAAGCCTGTTACTTGACGAGACATTATTACCCGCAGGAGTCACAGCCACTCCCTATGATCCAACCACAGGTACGATTACTTTAACCGGGGAAGCACCTGTAGCAGATTATGCAACTGTTATTAGTCAGATTGTTTATAACAATACTTCTGATAATCCTAATACAGATCCTCGTACAGTCACCGTCACAGTCACTGATGAGGCAGGTAATGAAAGTAATATTGCCAACTCGATCATCTCCATCGATCCAGGAAATACAATCCCTGATGCGGTCGATGATGCACGTACCACTGCCCCTAACACCGCTATTGCGATCACGGTTCTAGAAAATGATACAGACCCCAATAACGACCCCCTGAGTATTCAAACCTTTGACGAAACTTCAGTCGAGGGGGGTACGATCGCATTCAATGAAAATCAAACAGCGTTGATCTACACCCCAGCAGATGGGTTTACGGGAGAGGATACCTTTACTTACACTATTACGGATGGGGAGAACACGGATACAGCCACCGTTACCATTACTGTAGAAGGCTCTGTACCCAACGCTGCCGATGATCAACAGACAACGGCAACTAATACAGCGGTCATCGTTAATGTTCTGGCGAATGACACAGACCCGGATGAAGCTCCCGATCCTCTAACTATTCAAAGCTTTGACGAAACTTCAGTTAATGGCGGTACAATTGCATTCAATCCTAATGGTACAGCGTTAATCTACACCCCAGCAGATGGGTTTGTTGGGGAAGATACCTTTACTTACATTATTACTGATGGCATCGAGACAGATACAGCAACTGTTACGATTACAGTCGAGGATACAATCCCTGAGGCGGTGGATGATGAACAGTCTACTGCACCCAGTACACCCGTAACGGTCAATGTTCTGGGGAATGACTCAGACCCCGATAACGGCCCTAATCCTCTGAGTATTGAAAGCTTTGATAATACTTCTGCCAACAATGGGACAGTTGTACCCAATGCAGATGGAACAGGCTTTGTTTATACCCCAGCAGATGGGTTTACCGGAGAGGATACTTTTACCTACATCATTACCGATGGGGTGCAAACTGATACGGCAACCGTGACAATTAACGTCGCTGATATTGTACCTGATGCACTCGACGATCAAGAAACAACGGCGGCTAATACGGCGGTTACGATTAATGTTCTAGAGAATGACTCTGACCCGGATAACGCCCCCGATCCCCTCAGCATTCAAAGCTTTGATAATACTTCTGCTAATAGTGGAACAATTGCACCGAATGCAGATGGAACCGCATTAGTTTATACTCCCGATCCAGGGTTTATCGGAACCGATACCTTTACCTACACTATTACCGATGGGGTGCAAACTGATACAGCCACGGTGACGATTGATGTGACTGAAGGGGTTCCTGATGCGGTTAATGATGAGGAAACTACCGCAGCCAATACCGCAGTTACCATTAATGTGGTGGAGAATGACACAGATCCAGAAGATGATCCTCTGAGTGTTCAAAGCTTTGACCCGACTTCTGCCAATGGCGGAACAATTGCAGAAAGTCCGGATGGCACCGCATTAGTGTATACCCCGGCAGATGGGTTCACAGGAACCGATACCTTTACTTACACTGTTACAGATGGAGTTCTGACAGATACAGCGACCGTCACGATTAATGTCACAGAAAATGTACCCAACGCGGTTGATGATGAAGAAACCACCACTCTTGATACACCTGTGACCATTGACGTTCTGGAGGATGATACAGATCCCGATGATGATCCCCTCAGTATTGATGAGTTTGATCAGACTTCCGCCAATGGTGGGACAGTTGCACCGAATGCAGATGGCACCGCATTAGTTTATACCCCAGCAGATGGATTTACTGGGATTGATACCTTTACCTATACCGTTACCGATGGAGTTAACACTGATACCGCAACTGTAACAGTAACCGTTAATCCACCTGCCAACACACAACCCGTTGCCGAAGATGACAGCACCACGACTCCGGTTAATACACCAGTCAACTTGCCTGTATTAGATAACGATACAGACGAGGACGGAGATGGTTTAACCTTTACTATCACCACTCCACCAACTAACGGTACAGTAGCAGTTAATGATAATGGCACTCCCGACGACCCAAGTGATGACACCGTTGATTACACTCCCAACCCAGAGTTTGTCGGAGTTGATGAGTTTACTTATACTGTTGATGATGGTAATGGTGGCACGGATACCGCAACCGTAACAGTAACCGTTGCAGAAGATCCCAACACACTACCCGTTGCCGAAGATGACAACAGTACAACTCTGGTTAATACACCAGTCAACTTACCTGTATTAGATAACGATACAGACGAGGACGGAGATGGTTTAACCTTTACTATCTCAACTCCACCGACTGGCGGTGAGGCTGTCATTAATGATAATGGCACTCCAGAAGATCCGAGTGACGACTCTATCACCTATACGCCTAATCCAGACTTTGTCGGAGTTGATAGCCTTACCTATACTGTTGATGATGGTAATGGCGGCACAGATACGGCAACCGTTACTGTTACGGTAGAACCACCACCGAATACACAACCGGTTGCAGAAGATGACAGCACCACGACCCCGGTTAATACTGTTGTTAACTTGGATGTGCTGGATAATGACTCAGACCCAGATGGAGATCCCTTAATTCTGGTTGATGTTCAGGTAGATCCAGACTTCTCCGGTACAGCCGCCATTGATAATAACGGCACGCCCAATGATCCCAGTGATGACTTTATCACCTATACGCCTGCCCCAGGATTTACAGGACCTGCGGCTTTAACCTATACCGTCAGTGATGGTAATGGCGGCACGGATACAGCAACCGTTACAGTGACTGTCACTGAACCCACTCCCACACCCACTCCCACTCCAACTCCCACTCCCACACCCACTCCCACACCCACTCCCACACCCACGCCAAATCAACCACCAGTGGCTGAAGAGTTGACCATTGAAGGCAACAATACGGGTAATCCCATTACGGTTCCCACATTAACAGCCACTGATTCAGATGGCCCGGCAGCGGGATTAATTTATCGTATTACTGGCTTACCGGACAATGGCACTATATTCCTCGATGGAGTTGAGGTGACTGACTTAGAACAAGTGAGTCAATTAACCCCAGAACAAATTGGTTTATTAACCCTCTTACCCACACCGGGTGCTTTCCCAGACGGCGGTGAGGTAAGCTTCAATTATGTTGCCATTGATGAAGAAGGCGCAGTTTCGGACGAAGTTCCTGTCACCCTGAATATTGCTGCACCTCCTATTCCCCGCGAAGATCCAGACGAAGATGTCTGTCCTTGTCCCCCTCTTCCGGATGTTGAAGGAGTGGTTCTTCCGGTACGGATGGAAATTGGTGCGGATATTCCCCCAGATACAATTCCTCGTAATGATGGAGACGACAGTGATGATGTCTTACTAGGAACTTCAGCCAATGATGTGGTTCGCGGTGCCTTAGGCAGTGACACTATTGAAGGGGATGAAGGTGATGATACTCTCTTTGGTGGTGTTGATAATCTCGATAACATTTTGACACGAGATGACGGAGATGATCCCATCGTTCGAGATCTTCAGGGTGAAGATGCCATTGATGGTGCAGGGGGTAATGACTTTATCTCCGCTAATGAAAGTAACGATACGGTTACAGGGGGAGAGGGTAACGATACTGCTTATGGTGGTCAAGATGATGATGTCATCTTTGGTGACGAGGGAAGTGACGTGCTGTTTGGCGATGACGGCAACGATACTATCATTGGCGGTAATGGCATTGGTGGTGCCATTCCTCGGGATGAGAATGATAATCCTATTGATGATAACGATACGTTATATGGTTATCGCAACGATGATGTCACGCAAGGTGGCCCCGGTAATGATGTCATCTTTAATGGGAAAGGCAATGACTTTAGTTATGGAGGAATTGGAGATGATGCCATGTGGGGTGATCTCGGTGATGATACTCTCTTGGGAGACGCAGGCAATGACACCATGTTTGGCGATACCAATGACCCAGATCAACCAGAAATTGATGGCGCTGACTTCATGTTGGGGGGTGCTGGAGACGACTTGATGGGCGGTAACCGCGATAATGATACCCTCAGTGGCGGTATTGGTAATGATACCGTTCGTGGCGGTCAAGAAAATGATCTTCTGTATGGAGATGTGGGTAACGACTTACTTTATGGCGATCGCGGTGATGATCTTCTCTGTGGTGATGAAGGAGATGATACCCTATTTGGGGATGAAATGGATATTGCCGGAAACGATACCCTCTGTGGCGGTAGTGGGGATGATCTGCTATTTGGCTACGAAGGAGATGACATCCTTGAAGGCACAGCCGGAAACGACACCCTCTACGGTGGTGAAAATACAGATACCCTCGAAGGCGGGTCTGGGGAAGATTGGTTATTCGGCGACGAAGGAAATGATATCATGACCGGCAATAGCGGAGCAGATCGCTTTATTCTGTTTGCCACAGAGAATGGTACAGATACGATCACAGACTTTGTGGCCGGTGAGGATGTGATTCTACTGGCAGGTGGCTTAAGCTTTAATGATTTAAGCTTTACTCAAAGTGGAACCTCTACTGTTATTACGGCAAACGGTCAAGAGTTAGCGATTTTAGAACAAACGACTCTTAGTACTTTAAATGATGCCAATAACTTTGCCAATTTCTAGGGTTTAAGTGAAATCATCATTTATCTAACTTGTCAAGGGGTACAGCGATGCTGTGCCTCTTTTCTATTGCATAACCTAGCGCTACTCAGGAACTAGCCAGCTTGGAATGATTGATCTTGTCCACCCTCTGCCAATTTCTCTTCTTTGATTATCCGACAACGAATGACTCATGACCAAAAAAAGCGGGTCTCAAGCCCCGCCCTTCTAGGGCGGTTAACTTACGTGTACCAACAGATTTTACTTACCTATGCTACAGTGATATCATGTTGTTGGGTAGCAATTGTGTTTGTACTAGAGTTCAAAGTCAATTCCAAGCTACATCAAACATCTGCTATAGAGGAAGCCATTCGGACAACACAGTTTGTGAGAAACAAAGCTCTCCGCTATTGGATGGATCATCGTGGTGTCGGGAAAACAGAACTCTTCAGGTACAATACACGGCTCAGAAAAGAGTTTAAGTTTGTTCAGGATTTAAATTCTCATGCTTGTCAGGTGGGCATTGAGCGCATTCTCAGGGCTATTAACCGATTCTATGAGAATTGTAAACTCAACAAACCGGGTAAAAAAGGCTATCCAAGGTTTAAAAAAAATACTCGCTCAGTCGAGTACAAAATCTCAGGATGGAAATTGTCCGAAAACCGCAAGTATATTACCTTTACAGACAAAAAAGGGATCGGACGGCTTAAACTAATTGGTTCAAGGAACTTAAATTATTTTCAACCTGAACAAATTAAACGAGTCAGGATTGTTAGACGAGCTGATGGTTACTATGTACAGTTTTGTATTGCTCTAGACCCCAGAGATATTGTTCCAAAAATGGAGCCATCTCATGCATCTGTAGGACTCGATTTAGGAATTAAGTATTTCTTCGCTTTAAGCAATGGAAAAACCGAACCTAATCCGCAGTTTTACAGGAAATCTGAACGACAACTCAACAGAGCCAACCGTAAGAAGTCTAAGAAATTTCGTAAAGGTTCTGCACAAACCCAGAACTATATCAAGGCAAGACAACGATATAGCCGGAAGCATTTAAGAGTAAGTCGGCAGCGAGAAGAGTTTGCCAAGAGAGTGGCACTCCGTTTAATCCAATCTAACGATTTGGTTGCTTATGAAGACTTGAATGTTAAAGGGCTGGTGAAAAATCGTCGTCTTTCTAAAAGCATTAGTGATGCAGGATGGTCACAGTTCTCCCGGATGCAAGCTCCGGGAGCTGCTGCGACTGCGTCAATTTTCCGCCGTTGGTTAGAATACTTTGGCTATAAGTATGGTAAGGCGACTGTCGCAGTACCACCCCATAATACTTCCCAAAACTGTTCTAACTGTGGTGAAAAGCGGTGCGACCCTGCGGCTTTGCAAGCCGCTAAGGAACGCGCACCAAGAGAAGTGCAGAAATCTCTGTCAACCCGGACTCATATTTGTCCACATTGCAATTATGTCGAAGATAGAGATGTTAATGCAGCTAAAAACATCCTGCAACTGGGTTTAACTACCGTAGGGCATACGGGAAGTCATACGCTTGGGGAGAGATTCCCTCTAGCTGGGTTGGATACGTCCTGCCCAGTTACGGAGCCTCGGTGAACCAAGAATCCCCGCCCTTGAAGGGCGGGGAGTGTCAAAGCGCATCGCACTATACGTGTATCATTTGTATCAGGTTACTCCAAAAATTAACGGATTGAAATCCTAGTAAACCCTCATCCAAAAGCCAAAAGGATAACAGTCTGCGTATTTCCCTCTCAGAGGAATGTTCGATATGTAACTGACTCAGAAGAAATCAAGGCTTTTCTGCCAGCCGAATGTGACAGTTTATCAAATTGGCATAAGGGAAAACACTGACAAAAAAAAATACTGATAACATATATAAACAGATTAATATTTATGTTGATCTAGAAAGATAAAGGGTGTTTACAAATCTACTAGGAACTCCGTATCAATCATCGCTCGAAAAGAGTGAAAGTATTTCCTAGGGTGTAAGAAAATTTTTTCAAAGTATGAGATGGACTACCAAGTTAAATTGGTCAGACCATAGAGGGTGTTTGTCAATCTACATATAACTGTGAGCCAATAATCTACAGTTGAGCCATAGTTTTCTAAGGGTGTAAAGTTTTTCTCAACAGACAGTTTTCTGGGTGCAAATTTTTTAGTATTTTACCAATTAAATATTTAGACGAGGTGTGGTAAGGAAGATTCAGATAAACCCTTACTAAGTTAAGTAGTGCCAGTTCATTTTAGCAGAAGTACTCAAGTCCACTCTCGCTAACCATTTGCTGTGTTTAGCGATGCATTAAACCCACACCCATCTAGAGAATAATCTGAGAAATATAAAGACTCAAAAAAAGGATTACTTGCAAAAACTATCCTTTAATTGACTGAATTTATCTCGGCATTATGATTGATAAAATACTAAGTATTCTCAAATTTAATACAATACAGAATCTGTCTATTAGTGATTTAAATATCTGTGATCTCCATCGATTACTTGAAAAAAATCTATCAATTCACTTCATTTTGACGCGCAATTCATTCCATCAAAAATATCTCAATACAGTGATATGAGTGAGTTCAAGATAATGTATTTAGCTTGATCGTATCGACTGTTGTTCAATCTCAGTTATTGTTTTAGCATCCACCAAAGCCATGTGTACCATCAAAAATATCACACCCAATTCAAGCAACTCTCATGCTACACAACTCTTAAATTGGGTTAGTTCAATTGAAGCACACCATTTATCTTCTACAGAAGCTCAGGGAAATCAGTACAATACTGAAATATTAGTCATTGTTGATCCGGCAATTGCAAATGCAGAATATATCTTACAGGGAATTATTCCTCAAGCACAAACCCTGCTCTTAGATGCATTGCAAGATGGGGTTGAACAAATTACCCAAGCACTAAAATATTATCGTTCAGTTTCATCACTGCATATCATTTCCCATGGAACTGCAGGCCGCCTAAAATTAGGGAATACTCATCTGAGTTTAGACACCTTAAAACAATATACCCAGCAATTACAAAACTGGTTTAAGAACTATTCCCCGACAACAGCCGAAAACCAACAGAAAAAATCAATTCTGCTCTACGGATGTAACGTCGCGGCAGGATCTGCCGGAATAGAATTTATCAACAAACTCCATGATTTAACCTCAGCCGAAATAGCCGCTTCTGCTGAGTTAACGGGGAACTCTACATTAGGGGGAAATTGGTGTTTAGAAGTCACCACCGATGATATTAATGTCGAACTGGCAGTGACTGCTGAAGTCCAGGAAAATTACAGTGAAGTATTTGCCGAACCCATTACTGGGTTTACAGTTTCTAGGACTCCAAATACGCGTCAAAATCTAACCTTTCAGCAAAATGATGACCCAAATTTTACCTTTGGTTTAGGAGATACTTTAATCGTTGATGAATTTACCGTTGAAAATGTAGATTCAAGTTTTCTACGATCTAACTTTCTGACAGATTTTGAAATTAGACGAGCCGATAATGCCAATGTTACTGGAGAGCGACAGCTTGTTTGGTTTGACTCTAATGAGAGTAATGCGAATGAACTAAATCCTGAATTTCCGGAGAATATCTTGTTCCCAGAAGTTATGGAAAACTTCCTATCCGGTTTATCCATTAATGCTGGAACAGATAATATTTTTGCGAACCAAAGCAACGGTGCTGCTCAGAATATCAATAATATCGAGCGGGTTGATTACTTAAATACTGAGTTTCCTCTGTTTAGTCCATCTAATCCAGATAATAGTGGATTTTTGGTGGTAGAACGAGCCAGAGGGGGTCAGGGAGATCGATTTCAAATTGCTGCCATTACCGATATTGATGAAAATGGTAACCCAACAGAATTCGGTTCATTATTCCGAGTGGTAAATACAGACTGGGGAGCTTCTGATGAGACCGTTCAGCCAGTGGTGATGCGACAAGATGGAACGGTGGATACAACAGAAATTAATCTGACCCGAACCACCCAAGCTCTCACCCCGCAACCGATCTCAGGGGTTTATATTAGCCTGAGTGACTTAGGTTTACAAGCGGGTGAGCAACTCTATGGGTATTCATTGTTTGCCGATGATGTTCCGATTAATAGCACCAGTGATCAACTGATAGATGTTACAAATGAGGCAATTTTTCCTCGAGATACAAACGAGCCTGAGGGCGGTTTAGACTTAATTGAAGGGGGTTATCTTTACTCTGCTGATGCGCCACCCATCTTAGACTTAGATGGCGATAATAGCACCACAACAGGCAGTAATTTAGATATCGATCTTGATACAGGCTATATTACTGCATTTTCATCCGCTCCTGTGGCGATCGCAGATGCAGATGTTGCCATTACAGATGCAGATGAAGATAGTCAAAACATCTCCAACGCCGTCATCACCCTGTTAGACCCCATCGCAGCAGAAAGCCTATCAGTCAGTGGAACTCTGCCACCAGGCATTACCGCCAACGCCTACGATCCAGATACGGGTAGACTGGTCTTAGAAGGGTTTGGAACCATTGATCAGTATCAAACTGCTATTCGCCAAATCCGCTATAACAATAGTACACCCGCTCCAGACACTCAACGACGGGTGACAGTTGAAGTGGCAGATGGGTTTAATGCCAGTAACCTGGCCGAGACAGTGATTAATATTGTCGAAGTCCCCAATAACCCACCCGATGCCATCGATGATGCTGCTAACACTACAATTGATCAAGCGGTTAATATTAATGTCTTAACCAACGACCAAGATATTGATAACGGCCCTCAGCCACTGAGTATTAGCGATTTTCAGACCACCTCCGTCAGTGGCGGTACAGTAGCACTTAACGAAGCTGGAACTCAGTTAGTTTACACCCCTGCCTCTGGATTTTTTGGGACGGATAGCTTTACCTATACCATCACCGACGGGGAAGCCATAGACACGGCTACAGTCAATATTACGGTGATTGACGATCGCAATATTTTACCTATTGCGGAAAACGACACCCGCACTACCCCACCCGATACTGCCATCAATATTGATGTTTTGGGGAATGACTCCGATCCCGATAACGGCCCCAACCCGCTGAGTATTACCGATTTTGAAGCCGCGTCTCTCAGGGGGGGTACAGTAGCACTCAACGAAGCCGGGACTGAGTTAATTTATACCCCTGGCGCTGGATATATTGGCAACGATAGCTTTAGCTACACCATTACCGATGGGGAGGACATAGACACCGCCACTGTCGTTATTTCAGTCATTGATAGTATTCCTGTAGCGGTCAATGACGAACAAAATACAGTCCCCGGTCAGGCTGTTACCATCAACGTTCTAGAGAATGACTCAGACCCCGATAATAGCCCCCAGCCGCTGAGTATCACTGGTTTTGACATCATTTCTCAAAATGGAGGTTTGGTTAATTTTAACCCCAGTGGAACAGCGCTAATTTATACGCCAGTGCCAACCTTCATTGGCATTGATACTTTTACCTATAACATTACTGACGGGGAAAATACTGCCAGCGCCACTGTCACTATTAATGTTGCAGAAGCCACCCCCGATGCAGTGGATGATGAGAAAACCACTGCCGCCAATACCTCCGTCACGGTGGATGTTCTCAATAACGATACCGACCCAGAAAACGATCCGCTGAGTATTGATAATTTTGACGCAACCTCAGCCAACGGTGGAACAGTGGTGTTTAATGGCAATGGCACAGCCTTAGTTTATACCCCGACACCCGGCTTTATCGGCACAGATAACTTTACCTACACCATTACTGATGGGGTCGAAACCGATACGGCCACTGTTACGATTAACGTTGTGGGGACTGCACCCGTCGCCGAGGATGATGAACAGGCCACTGCACCCGGTCAAGCGGTTACGGTGGATGTTTTGGATAATGACTCCGACCCCGATGACGGCCCAGAACCGTTGAGTATTGATAATTTTGACGTGGCTTCTGCCAATGGGGGAACCGTTGCACTCAGTCCTGATGGCATTGCACTCGTTTATACTCCAGCCAATGGCTTTACAGGCGTGGATGACTTCTCTTACACCATCACCGATGGCATCCAAATCAGTACAGCTACCGTAACAGTTAATGTCAGTCAAGGGTTTCCCAATGCTGCCAACGATCTAGATACCACTGCTGCCAATACAGCCGTTACAGTGGATGTTTTGGATAATGACTCCGACCCCGATAACGGCCCAGAACCCCTGAGTATTATCAACTTTGACGAAACGTCAGCCAACAGCGGTACAGTTACTTTCAATCAAGATGGTTCGGCGTTAGTCTATACTCCCGCATTAGATTTTGTTGGAGTTGATACCTTCACCTACACCATTAATGATGGTATTCGTAGCGATACAGCCAGTGTCACGATTAATGTCACCGCAGGAGTTCCTAATGCAGTTGACGATGGGGAAAGTACTGCAGCCGATACACCCATTACGGTTAATGTTCTCGATAATGATACAGACCCGGAAAACGATCCGTTAGCCATTGATAGTTTTGATCCCACTTCTGCCAATGGGGGTAATATTATCCTCAGTCCCGATGGAGTCGGATTAATTTATACTCCCGCAGCGGGATTTGTTGGAACTGATACCTTTACTTATACTGTTACCGATGGGATAGAAACTGATACGGCTACCGTCACTATTCAGGTCACAGAAGGGACTCCTAATGCAGTAGACGATGAAAGAACCACTGTTCCCGATACGGCTGTTACAGTTAATGTATTAGACAATGACACCGACCCCGAAAACGATCCGTTAACAATTGACAATTTTGATAATACGTCTGCCAACGGGGGGACTATCACATTAAGTGAAGATGGGTCAGCTTTAGTGTATACCCCAGCAGCGGGATATGTTGGCACTGATACCTTTACCTATATTGTCACTGACGGGACGCGAAGCGATAGCGCCACAGTCACAATTAATGTTGAGGATAAAAATCCTAACGCCATTGATGACGAAGAAACAACCGGGTTTGAGACACCGGTTACGATCAGTCCATTAGACAATGACATCGATCCAGATGATGATATTGTCACGATCTCTAGCTTTGATGACAGTTCAGCCAATGGCGGAACCATTACACTCAATCCCGATGGTGTGACATTTGCCTATACTCCCCCGGCAGGATTTTCTGGAAGCGATACGTTTACCTATACCATTACTGATGGCATCGATAGTGATACGGCAACCGTTACCGTCACAGTTAATGCTAAACCTACTGTTGCAGACGATACGGGAAGAACACAACCTGATATTCCGGTCACAATCGATGTATTAGAAAATGATACAGATGCTGATGGTAATCCTCTCACCATTGATAGTTTTGACCCGACAACCGACAATGGCGGAACGGTTACTCTCGATCCAAATGGTGGATTAATTTATACTCCCCCGGCAGGGTTTACGGGTACTGATACTTTCGACTATGTGGTGACAGATGGAACAGATACTGAAACAGGGACAGTCACGGTAACAGTAGATCCGGTCAATTCCTCACCTGTCGGCGGAGAGGATAACGCCATTACTCTTACTGATACTCCAGTGAGTGTGGATGTTCTTAATAATGACACCGATGCTGAAGGAAACCCCTTAACCATTACTGATACTTCTACACCCGGTAACGGTACTGTCACCATTGAGGATAATGGCACTCCCAATGACCCGAGTGATGACTTTGTTGTATATACTCCCAACTCAGGTTTTGCCGGAGAGGATACTTTTACCTATACAGTTACAGATTCAGCAGGTAATACTGACACCGTTACTGTGAGTGTAGATGTAACTGAACCCTTACCAATTCCCACTCCGACTCCAGATCCTAGTCCCACTCCAGATCCTAGTCCCACTCCAACTCCAACTCCTAGTCCCACTCCAGATCCTAGTCCCACTCCGACTCCAGATCCTAGTCCAACTCCGACTCCAGATCCTAGTCCCACTCCGACTCCAGATCCTAGTCCAACTCC
>CAYSWY010000014.1:76221-102281 GCA_964434975.1 uncultured Lyngbya sp. | reverse complement strand
AGGCGCTTTCATCCCGTCACTGAAAGTGAGGGTCTTCCCGCTTAGTAGATAAATTGTATCATGGCATCTGGCTAGCGTTGCATTCTCAGCTTTATTCGGTCAATAGAAAAAAACAAAAATCTCACATTCATGGCAAACGTGAGAGAGAGGAATTTATTGCCTGACCTATCGCCCCCTCTCCTAAAAGGAAAGGGTGGAGAAAGGCGTAGAAGTAAATCTAATATGACAACACTACATCATCAAATCTGCTGTACTAGAAGCTAAGGGGTGTTATTGGCGACTACTGCTGTTGTCTGCAAACCCTTCAGCATAAGTTTTTAATAAATTGGTCACTTGACCCAGAACTTCTTGGCCGGAAGATTTACCGAAGACTGTTGTGTGGGGCGCAACTTGATCGATACTGATATTAATTGCATCCTTAACTTGAGTCGAAATGAGGCTCTGTAACTGCTCTCTGGCTCTGGATCGTTGATATTGCGCCCCTTCCTCTGTTGTGGCATATAAGGGAGGTAATCTATTTAATGCATAAGCGGCAATGTCACCCACATCAACAGGCCTGTCTTTCGTATCCTCAATTTCTGCAACACGAGCGATCGCTTCACTGAGTACCAACTCTTCCATCACATTGATAAACTGCTTGCGGGGTAAAACTACCACTTCACCCGTCAGCAAGGCTCCCATTAGTCGATCTAGAGCCATATATTCTTCAATTGACAACTCTGAGGCTGTGTTACAGATGCGTCCCACTTCTGCTTCCATAGATGGAGTTAAGTAGCCATCTTGTAAAGCCTGATCGACAATTTTTTCTATCTTCATAGTGCCAGTTCACTTAAATGCATGATTTATTTTACGACCCATATTTGGAGATCCATGCGGACTGCTAGATTGATCGTACAAGCTAGATAGAAGTCCTTTGTTGATGACGGATACGATATGTAGTCGTTGTTACTTTTCGGTTGATCCTAACCGAATATTTATAGGTTTCCCCAATCAGCTAGTCAATTCCATCATATCGCCAGGGAACTGGATCAACAGCCTGTCCATGAACATATACACCCCAGTGTAAATGGGGTCCTGTCGAGCTGCCAGTTGAGCCAACACCACCAATCACTTGGCCGGCTTGAACCATCTCTCCTTCTGTGACATCAATCCGACTGAGATGAACAAAAATCCCTGCAACTCCTTGACCGTGATCAATACCGATTACATTACCATGAATTGTAAATCCTTCTGATTCTCGTCCCACTAGGGCAACTCGTCCGGCAGCCGGGGCCACGACGGGTGAACCTGTTCCCGCAGCATAGTCTACCCCACGATGATAATAATTTTCGGCAAATTCACCATTATAGTAGCGACGAACGCCATAGATGGTGGAGACACTGCCAGAACTTGGACGCAAAAATGCACCTTGCCAGTATTTTTTAGGGGTGACTAATTGTTTAAAGGCATCGACTTGATCGAATTCTAAATCAGTGCCTGTTAAGCCTTGTTTGTCTGGGGGTAGCCAAATTGACTGAGTGGGAAATTGGCGATCGCGTAGGGTTAAAGATACCACTTGTTGTTGATTACCCTGAGTAATTTTAACCTGTTTATTTCCTGCTTGATCGAGGGGTGTGGTGGGTAGTAACGTCCGATATTGATTGGCTCCATCGGCAAACATCGGATAGGTTTTACCGTTATATTCTACTGTCGGTGCAGCCTGTGGGTCTGTAGTTGGCTGTTGCACTCGCACGGATACAGTGTCCCCCAGTTGGGGAGTTGTCGGCGTGACTTGGACTTGGAATGCAGTTGCTGGCTGGATTAATACTACCCCTAAAATTGCGAGTAATAATAGGATAGTGTTGAAGACGCGCTGCTTTGTTGAGCGAGTCATTTGATTAAATCCTGAAATCAATTTCATCTCACGTAATTTTTAACGAGAACTGAACCTCATGCAAATTTTACACTGCCTGGCTCAAAATGACTGTTAAGGTAAGCTTAGAGGCTTTTTTTTATTTTATTAATCGTAGCAAATTTACTGATTCAAACAATTTTTTCAGTATCCAGATTGACAATAGCGATATCCGTTTCAACATCTCATGGCTTTTTATCTGTTTTCTATGATTGATAAAATACAGATTTTTAACCTAAATAGAGTTCCCTATCTGCTGAATAATCACTCAATTATTTTACTTAGATCTTTTACTCAGTAACTTCAAAAGACTCGACTTGTAGCACGGGGCCAATCATCGCTAAACTCATGACATCCTCTCGAATTTGACCCGTTACAGTTGCTTTAATCCCTTTTTTTTGCAAGTCGGCTGGCGCATCTTTTAGTTCATAGGTTTGCTCATCGCTGACTAATGCCCATGTGCCTGTCCCAAATCCTTTTCGTTCGACTGTACCCTTGACTGTAATACTCATTTTTATTGTATATTTTTAGAATTTAAAAAATAGTGTAGCATAATTTATCAGCAGTGATTAAGCCAATTAATCAAATGAGTGGTTTCAATTAAAATAGACGCTATAAAAATCTATGTTTATTAGTATTATTATTCCAACTTATAATCGTTTATCTATTCTGCAAAAGTGTCTAAAAGCTTTAGAAAATCAACAATATACATTACCCATTACGGATTATGAGGTGATTTTAGTTGATGACGGTTCGACTGATCAGACAATTGAATGGTTAGAACAGAATCAAGTTAATTTTCCTCATGTTCGTTGGTTTTGTCAAGTTCACCAGGGGCCAGCAGCGGCTCGAAATTTAGGAATAGAACAGGCAAAAGGAGAGACTATTATTTTTATTGATAGTGATTTAGTGGTAACAGAAACATTTTTACAATCTCATGCCGAGACTTTAAATCAGGCTTATAAACAGTCAGATCAAGTGTTTACCTATGGTCGAGTGATTAATACTTGTAATTTTAATAATCCTACGGCTGAACCTTATAAAATTACTGACTTTTCCGCCGCTTATTTTGCCACTGGAAATGTTGCAATATCTCGTCATTGGTTGCTCGAAGCGGGATTATTTGATCCTCAGTTTCAGCTATATGGATGGGAAGATTTAGAACTGGGTGTTCGCCTTAAAAATATGGGGTTAAAACTGATTAAATGTCCGGATGCTGTGGGTTATCATTGGCATCCTCCCTTTGCAATTGACCAACTTCCACAACTGATTGAAAAAGAGATTCAACGCGGTCGAATGGGGGTTTTGTTTTATAAAAAGCATCCCACTTTTGAAGTAAAAATGATGATTCAAATGACGTTACTTCATAAAATATTATGGGGAATATTGTCACTCGGCGGACGATTAAATGAGCAGACAATGGTTGGCTTTTTACAGTATTTAATTAATCGCGGAAATTCTCAACTGGCGTTAGAAGTTTCTCGTATATTCCTCAACTGGTATAATGTCAAAGCCGTTTATGCCGCTTACAAAAGTATGAGTTAATCTAGCTTATTTTCTAGTGATTTATTTTCAATATTTTGAGTTTGTATTTCGGACAGATTAGCAGCACTGACTCCATTAACAATTGTTCTTTTTAACATCGGATTATTTTGATGAGTATATCCTGTATCACTATCCGGATGAAACATAACAGCCGTTAAACCTTTTTGATGAATATGAAACTTATGTAAGCTATTTGCGGGAATTAAAAAAATACTCCCAGATTCTAGATGAATACTTGTTTTTGGGGTTTCAATTTCAACACTACCCTCAACTATAATTCCAATTCGATAACTAGGATGGCTATGCATTGTTTGGTTAATATTGGGAGGAAAATACATCGCATTTAAACAAGGATTTCCTACAAGAATGGGTGGAATTAATACACTGTTTGTTCCCCCATCAATATAAGCTAATCGGCCAGTCCGTTCGAGGGAACCCCCTAAACTAAATACACCCTTATTATTGAGGAAAGTAATAATAATTCCAGCCGAATTTTTACCTTCAATTTTACCTTTGTTTGGCAAACAAAAATACATTCCTGGATGCAAACAATAATGTTCTTTACCCCATTGTTGATTCGTTTGTCGAGAAAGAATAGGATGACCTTGATAGACAAAGCCAAAATGAGTCCCTTCATCCGGAAGATCAAGTGATTCTTCTTTCCAAATTCTTAAAATAGCCGGAAATTGATCGTGGCTCAAATCTTCAGCTATGTCATTATGCTGAAAAGAATACAATTTAATATTCATATCGATATTGATTTGTTAGAAAAAAGATTTAACCTGTAGGTAAGAATAAATGACTTTCAAGTTCATCCCGTAATTCAGGTGATAACATACATCCATCTGTTTGTAAACATTCTACTAAAATTTGGATTGTATAATAGTATTTTATTAATTGCTTTTTTTCCTCACGTGTAAAGTATTCTTTTTGACCAATCTGATGGCGCTTTTTAGCCGTTTCTCTGGCTTTATCCGCAATTTCTTTCGTCACTTCATCATCATCTACTTGCTCTTTAATATTTTTTAAAAGCTGTTTCAGTATTACTTTTTCCTGATGTTCTATATTTTGAGAATTTAAGGCAATATCAATCGCAATTAACATCACTGTATTCGCAGAACTTGCTGCTATAATTTTTTCGCTATAATTTGTTTTTTCCGCATCATAATCTTGTGCCATCTTAACGCCTTCTTTTAAACTCACTCCCTCTAAAATTCGGGTTAAGAAACTCCCACAAACTAAATAATTTGCTGCGCGATCTAAGCGGAGTGCAACCGTTCTATTTTCATCAATATCAAAGTCAATATCAAAATAAAAGGCTCTCAACGCGGCTGATTTTATTTGAGAATATTCTAATGTTTGAACTTGACGATCAATATCTGCTAAAAAGTTCTGAATTTTATCCGAATCAGCTATAATTTCATCGGCATATTGCTTTAAAGGTAATAGCAGCATCGACCCATCCCGTAGCATTTCTGTTACTAATAAAAAGATTTCTCGCCAGCGTTGATGAGTAGCTTGTTGCACTAACTCTTTTAAGACAGTATATAAAGGATGACTATTAAAATGCCTCCTCTCGAATTTGGAGAACTTCAATGCAAAAATATAGTCCTCAATTTTCTGCACCCTTAATTATATTTGCTGTCATAAACGTATTAATTTTTTTGGGAATATTAATTCACTGTGATTATTTACCCATTACAGAAGCATCGTTGTTGACCCGTTTGTATCAACCTCGAATGACTCACAGTGGTGGTTCTCGCTAATTTTTTATATCAAAAATATTAATTATTTAAAAATAGTAATCATGATAGATAAACTAATCGGTAAAATTCTCAAAGAACGTTATCAAATTCAATCACTACTGGGTCGTCAAACAGGTAGAAGAACATTCTTAGCTAAAGATTTACAGACACAGTCTCCAGTCGTTGTTAAATTATTATTATTCAATCCTGACTTTACCTGGGATGATTTAAAACTATTTCAACGGGAAGCTGAAACCCTGAGAAATATTGATCATCCGGCAATTCCTCAATATCTAGATTACTTTGAAGTTGAAACGGCAATTGGTAAAGGTTCAGCGTTAGTTCAAAGTTATATTGAAGCCAAATCTCTGCAAGATTGGGTGGAGTCAGGACGAAGTTTTAGTGAAGTTGAATTAAAAGCAATTGCTATACAATTGTTAGAAGTCATTCAATATCTCCATAGCTATTTACCACCTGTTATTCATCGGGATATTAAACCCAGTAATATTTTACTTACAGACCGCAGTGGTAATAGTTTAGGAACTATTTATTTAGTAGATTTTGGTTCAGTTCAAACGGTTGTTCAAAGCGGCACAATTACCGTTGTCGGAACTTATGGGTATATGCCACCGGAACAATTTGGCGGAAAAACTACCCCGGCTTCAGACTTATATAGTTTGGGAGCAACTTTAATTTATTTAATTACCAGAAACCACCCAGCGGATTTACCCACTCGTCGAGGACGAATTCAATTTGAAGTAAATTCTTATATTAGTCCACGGTTTCAGGCTTGGATAAAATGTTTAATTCAACCCGATATTGAACAACGGTTTAATACAGCAAAAAAAGCATTAGAAGTATTACAAAATGATCATTTTGCGTTAGATGGTCTCTCCACAACTCTTTCTAAGCCGCGTGGCAGTGAAGTCAGTTTAAAGAAAACTGATGAAGAATTACAAATTACTATTCCTTTAGTTTTAAAAGAAATTTGGATATATATTGGTCAAAAAAATGCTACTTATATTGTGAATTTGTGGGGAATATTTATTTCAAAAAAAGTATTATTAACTAAAAATATTGTTAAGTTAGAAAGATTTACTGATGGTCTCAATATATATTTTAAACGTGATTATTTTTCAATAAAAACATTGAATCCAATAGAAGCAGAATGGTTATTTTATGAACTCAGTAATTGGCTAGATTTACACATTCAACAAGGTGATGTATTAACTCAAAAAAATAATGAATTAATTATAACTAATCTTCCTGAAGCATCACAGGGTGATCCTGTTGATTTTTCTAGCTTATCTACAATAAAAGCTCCATCAACGGCTCAATGTTATATTCGTAAAACTGATAAGTTCATAAAAGTTTCTGCTCCTGCAAAAGTTGATTCTACACTTTTAGGTTGTTTAATAAAATTGAGTATTTTTATCGTATTTATACTTGTCTGGGGAGCAGTTGGATTTACAGCAGCATTTGTTTTTGGTTCCATTTTTGCTCCCATTTTTGCTCCCATTTTAGCTAACTTGAATCTTATTCAAAGCCGACAGGACGACAGAATAATACTTCGGATTGATCAAAATACAGCTTGTCTATATAAAAGCTATAATCCTGAGAAATACTTGAATCTGACTTATACAAAACATCTTCAAAAAATAGTAGTTGTTTATTGTTCACCCCGACCATACAATTCTACCCACTACCATATTGAACTCAAAACAGGTTTAAGGGATCAATTATTAGTAGGAAATCGTCAATATTGGTTATCTGAACATGAGGCTTATTGGATCGCGTATGAATTAAGTCAATGGCTGAAAATCCCTGTAACAGAAAGGGAGGTGGTTGATACGTCTTACTAAAATCTGATGGCTTAATCACACAATTTAACCAATAAAAAAGCCCCCCAAATGGGAGGCAATTTAAGATTATGAAAAAACTATTTTAACCTAGCTGTTAATTGCAGGCGCAACGAATGCAACTGGAGTAGATTCGCCAGAGGCTAAGTCTAAGGGGAAGTTATGAGCGTTACGTTCGTGCATCACTTCCATACCTAAGTTAGCGCGGTTAATCACATCCGCCCAAGTATTAATCACTCGGCCGCTGGAATCTAAAACGGATTGGTTAAAGTTAAATCCATTCAGGTTAAATGCCATGGTAGAAACACCTAAAGCAGTAAACCAAATCCCAACCACTGGCCATGCACCGAGTAAGAAGTGCAAGGAACGAGAGTTATTGAAGCTGGCATATTGGAAGATTAAACGACCAAAGTAACCGTGAGCTGCAACAATGTTGTAAGTTTCTTCTTCTTGACCGAACTTATAACCGTAGTTTAAAGATTCGCTTTCAGTGGTCTCACGAACCAGAGAAGAAGTCACCAAAGAACCATGCATTGCACTGAAGAGTGCGCCACCAAATACCCCGGCAACACCCAACATATGGAAGGGGTGCATCAGAATATTATGCTCAGCCTGGAATACAATCATAAAGTTGAAGGTTCCAGAAATACCCAAAGGCATACCGTCAGAGAAAGATCCTTGACCAATAGGGTAAATCAAAAATACTGCGGTTGCAGCCGATAGAGGCGCTGAGTAAGCGACACAAATCCAGGGGCGCATTCCTAAACGATAGCTGAGTTCCCACTGACGACCCATATAGCAGCAAATGCCAATGAAGAAGTGGAAAATAATCAACTGGTAGGGACCACCGTTGTACAGCCATTCATCTAAAGATGCAGCTTCCCAAATGGGATAGAAGTGTAAACCAATGGCGTTAGAAGAAGGAACTACTGCACCAGAAATAATATTGTTTCCGTACAGTAATGAACCCGCGACAGGCTCACGAATTCCGTCAATGTCAACCGGAGGTGCTGCGACGAAGGCGATGATGTAGCAAACTGTGGCAGTTAGCAAGGTGGGGATCATCAACACACCGAACCAGCCCACATACAGGCGGTTATCAGTGGAGGTAACCCAGTTGCAAAACCGCTCCCAAACGTTAGCGCCTCCGCGCTTCTGTAAAGTTGTGGTCATGATAAATATATATTGCTTACTTGAATTGTCAAGGTACATTGGTAGCGAGATGACTACCTTGAAAACAAGTGTATCAGCCTTACCACAATCAGTGTAGTTTTGTAAACATTTTTCAATACAACTTTGTTTTGGTTTACATTAGCCAGACTAATAGGTAAAACGAAATTGAGAAATATAAACCTGTGTAAATGCTTGAAACGAAATTAGGGTTATCTGGCGCTACAGACGTTACATTCAGCAACATTAACAGGCTGCTGGCTACATCCGGAGTACCTGATAACCCCTAAAATTCAGACGATCATCACCATTGAGGGTCTGATCTGAACTTCTAGGCTTTACGATAAGGAACCTGTGCGGCAATATTAATGTTGCTAACATTAACCGCAGCGACATTGTTACTCGCCTTAGGCATATCTTTAGCCATCTCTAAGAAGTTAATCGGGTTGCCCGCTGTAACTTGTTGTTCTTGAGGGGTGAAACGACGAACCGAAGTCTGCCAGATCACTTGAGGGAAGCCTAACTGAGAACGATGGTATGAACCATAGCGAGGTGTTTTCAGGTTAAAAGGCATTTCTCCTTCTGGGCGCTTCGGTAAAACCCGACGGCGCTGATAGGGAACGGTATCAAAGCCATAGTTTTCGAGATATTCATCACTATTAACTAAAGCATCGATGAATCCTTGAACCCCTTTGGTTGCAATCACAATTGACCAAGCAATCTTTTCCCGCTCATTGTACACATCCCGGCCAAGAATGCGCTGGAGGCACATCTCAACGAAACGATAGTTACTGTTGGTTTGGAAATTGCGATTGAGAAAAGGTTCAGAAGTTGCTAAACCACGAATAAAATCACGAACCGTAATTTGACCAAACTTTAATTGTGATTCTAAACCTTTTTGACGATTGGCTTTGAGAATTTGGTGTTCACTGTAAATTTGACGATAAGCCGCCCAGATCACCTCATCCCATTCTGAACCGGAAGGCAGGTTTTCGGCTGAGTAAATTCTGGGTTGATCATCGCCTGGGATTTCGTATCCTTGAACCCGAACGTTTTGGCTGTTGGGTTTGTAATTGAGTAAAGGGATCGCCACTTTATAATCTCCTTGTTGAACGTCAGTGTATATTATGAGGTGTGGCTACGATGCCAGCACGCTGCTTTTATGGCAGTATATCGGCATTACAATATCATCAGGGTAGGAGATTTTGGCGCTCTAAATCTCATTTTTGTGAATAAATGCAATAATATGTAACATTTTTTTGTAAAGAGTGATTCGTCTGAAGTTACTGATCCTTGATGACGGGATCAAACAGTTGAGGTTGAGAACAGGGGAAGTCGCCAGATCAATCGATCAGCAGATGAGTGGGTTAGCCAGAAACGATAGGTTGTTCACGCCTGCCAAGTGAAAACGTGTTTCATTCTAGTGTTACCAAAAAGTCATACTGAAACCCCCGAAAATTAGAGTTAAGCTCGAGGGTATATTGTCCTGTAACAGGCAGTTGTCCCTGCCAAAAACGGCGATTGCTACTGATATCAAAATCACTCAATAATGATTGTCCGTTGGGAGTGATAATTTGTGGAAAAATCGAGTTGCGACTTTTAACGATTAAGGTTTGATTAGCATCTGCTTCAAAAAAATAGCGATGGCTGCCTCCACCAATTATCTCTCCTTGAATAATGGCCTGGTTGCGATCTGAGGAAAAATTAATCGGCTGACTCACCCTGGCACAGCTACTGCGGGTCAGATTTTTAGCCACCCAACCTGAGATCGGTTCACGAATCTTTAGCCAACCATTCTGTTGTTGAATCACAAACACAAATGTATTATTTTCAAGTTGACCCACAATATTATTAGGCAAAACCTCTGGAGTTGATCGAACATTTAATGGAGGTGCCGGATCGTCAACCACTGCGGCTTCAATCGTACAACCTTCTAGGGGAGGTTGAATCAGAATAGGATTAGACGGAGGTGGCGGCTGAGGCGGATCAGAAACAACTTGAGCGATAGATTCAGTGGGGGCAACCGTTTGAGATTGAATGGTATAATAGGCAACGCCTGTCGCTGTAGCGACTCCAGCCACCGCTGCTATGATGAGCTGATGGAGTTTAAAAAACATAACTTTGGTAAAAATTGAATTCCGCAATTCTTCTACTCTGATTCGCCATAATATATCTTGGCTTTCAATATTTTGAGGTCAGTCTTTAACTATGCTACCCATCGAGACTAACGCAACTGTCGATTTTCTAGGCTCAGAAATTATTTCAGATTACAATACGGCACAAGTTGTCATTTTGCCCATCCCTTACGAAAAGACCACCACCTACCGTAAAGGCTGTGAAAACGGCCCAGCCGCACTGCTAGACGCTTCTCATCAACTCGAATGTTATGATGACGAATTCGGCCAAGAAGTCACAAACACAGTCGGCATCTATACCCATCCGGCGATCGCAGACACCCGGACGACACCGTCTCTTGATGCCCAGCAAATGCTACAAATGACTCAACAAGCCGTAGCATCCCTGATTGCCGACAATAAGTTTGTCATCGCCATTGGAGGAGAACATAGTATTACCCCTGGTGTTGTCGCCGCCTATCAGCAGACCCAATCTCAACCGTTTACGGTAGTACAAATTGATGCCCATACCGACTTACGTCAGGAATTTGAAGAGTCTATCTATAATCATGCTTGTGCCATGCGGCGCATTCTGGATTTAGGCATTCCCACAGTCCATATCGGCATTCGTAGCCTGTGTGTAGAAGAAGCCGAATTAATTCAATCTCATCAACTACCCGTGATTTGGGCGCGAGAAATTGCCACTCAACCCCACTGGATTAAGCGCACCCTGGAGGCAATTTCCACCGAGAAAGTCTTCCTAACCATTGATCTAGATGGGATTGATCCGAGTCTAATCCCCGGAGTGGGAACACCTGAACCGGGGGGACTCAATTGGTATGGACTGACAGCATTTCTGAAGCAATTATTCACCAACCATGATGTCATTGGCTGTGATGTAATGGAGTTAGCGCCGATCACAGATTCTGTTGTTTCAGAATACACGGCCGCTAAGTTAACCTATAAGCTAATTGGGTATCAAGCGATCGCTCAAGCATGGATTGACACGAAATAGCCTGTCTGTACTCAGACGGTCATAGTAGAACGAGAGGGTGTACACCAAGGTTGAATCAACAATCGCCGTTTATTGTTTTAACTTTCCTAAACTCAGTGGTGAGTGATTTGAAGTTAAACTGTAGCAACTCCAATTAGAAGGTATGAACGGAACTCAAATTAACAATTATGCGCCGGATTTTGAACTCCCTGGGGTCGATGATGCGGTTCATCATCTAGCCCGTTATCTAGAAAACTACAAAGCTGTTGCAGTGATTTTCCTGGCCAACCAATGTCCGGAAGTGATCCAATATCTGGATCGATTAAAACAACTCCAGCAAGATTATCAACCTCAAGGAATTACGCTTGTGGGCATTAATCCCAATGATATGATTCAGTCTCCTGAAGATAACTTTGAGCAAATGAAGGATTTTGCTGAAGTTTATCAACTTAATTTTCCCTATCTTCGCGATGTCACCCAAGATGTCGCCCAGAGTTTTGGGGCAACTCGTACCCCAGAAGCTTTTCTGCTGGACGGGCAAGGAATTTTAAGATATCGTGGCCAAATTGATGATGCCCCCGACTCGCCCCAGGCCGTCACTCAGACTTATCTTAGAACCGCTTTGACTCAGCTTTTAGCTGGATATGCTATTACTCCCAGTCAAACCCACAGTGAGGGCAAACCGATTAAATGGCGATAAAGCCCACTTGAGGAATGAAGATTATGTGGGTCAGACTTAGGACACACTTCTTTGTCAAAGTTACGACTGTTGTAGCAAGATCTCAGCCAAACAGAAAAACTCTCAAAGCGGTTCTCCCTTTGGTGTTATCTTAAGGGGGAAGCAATTGAAACTTCAACCGTTGTTAAGACCAATCCCGATTCCAACCGGAACATATTCGGGTTTGCCTGAGTCGAAACATCAATTCCCTAGCCAATTCATGCTTGGTGTGACTACACAAGCAATTGAACTGACTCACTCCCTCACTTGATCTCGTTAACATCATGCTCGAAGATTATGATTACCTCAATGTCTACCGATATGGGATTATTAAGATTGTCCCGACCCATCCCACCCGTGAAGCTGGATTTGGATTGGTCTAGATTCACTCGGTTATCATCAATAGGAGGTCAAGATGGGAAGTTCTTATAAACGGATTTTACTCAAGCTGAGTGGTGAAGCCCTGATGGGTGACTTAGGTTATGGTATCGCGCCGAGCGTCGTCCAAAATATTGCCCAAGAAGTTGGGGAGGTGGTTGCCCAAGGGATTCAAGTTGCAATTGTTGTGGGGGGTGGTAATATCTTTCGAGGAGTGAAGGCAGCTTCAGCCGGGATGGATCGGGCAACGGCTGATTACGTTGGCATGCTGGCGACTGTGATGAACGCAATTACTTTGCAGGATTCTTTAGAACAGGTGGGTATCCCAACTCGAGTTCAAACTGCGATCGCCATGCAAGAAGTTGCAGAACCCTACATTCGTCGTAAGGCCATTCGTCACCTAGAACTCAACCGTGTTGTCATTTTTGGGGCGGGGTCTGGAAATCCTTTTTTCACCACCGATACCACCGCTGCCCTGCGTGCGGCTGAGATTGATGCAGAAGTGATTTTCAAAGCCACTAAGGTTGACGGTGTCTACGACGCTGATCCCCAAATCAAACCCGATGCCAAACGCTATAACAGTTTGACCTATAGTCATGTGTTAGCACAGGATTTAAGGGTGATGGATAGTACAGCGATCGCCTTATGTAAGGAGAATAACATTCCGATTATTGTTTTTGATTTGACCACGCGAGGTAATATTAGTCGTGCGGTCAGTGGAGAATCTGTAGGTACGTTTGTAGGAGGTTCATGTGAAGTTAGCTGAGGTTGAAACACAAATGAAAAAAGCAGTTGAGTCAACTCAACGGGCTTTTAATACAATTCGGACAGGGCGGGCAAATACCTCCCTATTAGACCGGATTTCGGTAGAATATTATGGCACTCCCACTCCATTAAAGTCTTTAGCCAATATTAATACACCGGATGCTTCAACGATTACCATTCAACCCTTTGATCCTTCCAGTTTAGGGGAGATTGAAAAGGCAATTTCTTTGTCAGATGTCGGACTGACACCGAATAATGATGGCAAAATTGTCAGGTTAAATATTCCCCCCCTCACCAGTGAACGAAGGAAAGAATTGGTGAAATTAGCCGCTAAATATGCTGAAGAAGGTAAAGTCTCAATTCGTAATATCCGCCGTGATGCAATGGATTCAGTTCGTAAGCAAGAAAAGAATAAAGAAGTCTCAGAAGATGAATCTCGAGATTTGCAAGATAATATTCAAAAGCTAACGGATCGCTATACCCGTAACATAGATGACATTCTAGCGGTAAAAGAAAAGGATATCATGACAGTTTAGTTCAATTTTATCTCTGCAAAATAGATGGGTGAATTAACGACTCATCAGATTTTACCCTTTAATAACTCTATTGATATATGCATCTCAATTCTTCGATATTGAGGTGTTTTTTTACGGATATTCTTTAACCACTCCTGAATGATGTGATAGACTGAGAAGAAAAGATGACTAAAATCTTTACTTGATGATCGGCTTGATTACCCCAATAACAAGGGATAAAAGGAGTTAAATAAAACTTCCTGAGCAAGCAAACAGCTAATCTAAATCTGTCATGAAACAACAGAATAGGAAATGTTTGGGTAGATCCCATTTCCAATATTAAATCAGGGTTCAACTGGAAATCATGACAAGAGATACACAACAATTCAACGTAAATCACTAATTAATGACAACGATGTTTGACTGCATTATTGTTGGCGCTGGCCCCGCTGGAGGTGCGGCAGCCTACACCCTCGCAAAACAAGGACATTCTGTTTTAGTGGTGGAAAAAGAAGCTTTTCCTCGTCAAAAACCTTGTGGTGGAGGCGTTTCACCGGCGATCGCTCAATGGTTTGATTTTGATTTTACCCCAGCTATTTCTACAACAGTCAACAAAATTCGCTACACCTGGAAATTAGGTGATACCGTTGAAACCGAACTGGCTACCCCAATGTGGATGGTACAGCGGGATGTATTTGATCAGTTTCTCATGCAACAAGCCCAAAATCAAGGGGCAGAACTGCGAGACGGAACCGCTGTCATCGGCATTGAATTTACAGGAGATCATTGGCAGGTTAAGACAGCCACTGAACCCCTAACGGCCCGCTATTTAATCGCTGCTGATGGGGCAAATGGCCCGATGGCGAACTGGCTGGGGTTAAAACAGTCAAAGCTACGGAAAAGCTTGACCCTGGAAACTGCCGCTAGTCAAGACTATCCCCCCACCTTTGAATTTGGTTTAGTTAAAAATGGCAGTATTTGGGGATTTCCTAAAGCAGAGGCTTATTCTCTCAGTATTGCGACTTTCCGAGGCGGTGAACCGAAAAACTTAAGCAAGGACTTAACGAAATATGCCGCAGAATTGGGAATGAATGAAAATGCCCCTATTCAAGAAAGTGCTTTATGTTTGTGGGATGGAGATAAAACCCTTCATACTCAGCATGCTGTTGTGGCTGGAGAAGCCGCCAGTATTGTCGATCCGTTGTCGGCTGAAGGCATTCGCCCTTCAATATTCAGTGGGGTAAAAGCAGCAGAAGCGGTGAGTGGCGCTTTAGGGGGCGATAACAATGCTTTAGAAAATTATACCCAAACCATTCAAACAGAATGGGGGGCTGATATGTCTTGGGCAAATCGCTTATCGGGTTTATTCTATCGCTTTCCGGGGATGGCTTACAAAGCAGGGGTTAAAGTTCCCACTGCCACCAAGTTAATCAGTAAGATTCTCTGTGGTGAACTGCGTTACGCTGATATTGCCAATAAAGCCATTAAGAGTTTATCTCCTTTCTAAGCTAAATTTTGATATCAAGGTGTTTTTTTAAAATGCCTTGATCACTCTAATCGGCTTTTGAGCCACAGTCAGGACAGGTAAGTTCACCAGTGTGATACTGTTAGGAAAACCGATCATATCGTTTATGACACCAAGGGAAGAACTCTTAGAACGCTATGCAAATGGAAAACGGGGATTTATTGGTGTTGATTTACAGGGTGCAGACTTACAGGGTGTTAGCTTAGAAGGTGTGCTGCTGTGGCAAGCCAATTTAGCAGGCGTTAATCTAGCACAAGCCGATTTAAAAAATACTCATCTATTTGCCAATTTAAGTCATGCCAATTTAGTCTCTGCCGACTTAACAAATGCCCGATTGATTTATGCTGATTTAAGCCATGCAGATTTAACCGAAGCTAAACTGTTCAAAGCAATTCTCAAAGGCGCAGATTTACGAGGCGCAAACTTAACAGGAACCAAGTTTGTCTATGCGGATCTAAGCGACGCTGATCTACGCGGGGCAAATTTGAAAGGATGTATTTTTTATAAATCTAACTTACATCATACTAATTTACAAGATACAGATTTAACTGAAGTTCTATTACTCGGAACAGAACTCTATTACGCTATTTTATCTGAGAATAATTAAAAATATCACCTGTTTCACCTAAGTTATTGTCATCGGGAGAATCAAAGTCAGATCAGGCTTTTTACTATTACTCCTGCGTTTCAACAGTATTCGCCATCGTTATAATTCCTCCCCTGTCACCTAAATATGTGACTGTTCCGGATCGGGTTCTGAGGGTACAGTAAGACTGTTGAAGCTTGTCTACCGTACTCAAAATATGCATACTCAAACTCTTTTGAAGCCAAAATCTAAAGTGTTTCCGATAATCTCCCGAGGAACTACAGGAATTTACGTTAAACAATTACAACTGCGTTTACAAGATTTCGGCGCTCATGTTTTAGCTGATGGCTTGTTTGATTCTGAGACAGAAGAAGCCGTGAAAAAGTTCCAACGCCAGCACTCGTTACAAATTGATGGTATTGTCGGCGACCAAACGTGGAGAACGTTATTACCAATATTACAATTAGGTGCTATGGGAGATGAAGTGAAACGCTTACAAATTCGTCTGAATTGTTTGATGGGAACTGACTTAGAAATTGATGGAATTTTTGGCATGATCACAGCGAGTGCAGTCAAACAATTTCAGATAAAATTAATGATTCCAGTGCATGGAATTGTAGATCTGCAAACTTGGGATATGATGCTGCGAACGATGATGCTTATCTAATGACTAATCATTTGAAACGGACAAGATGTGACAGAGTTAATTTTAGCTAATTCTTAGTTATTTAATCTTGACTCTCTTCCCGACTAAGTGCCTGAGTTAACCCGGGTGCAGACTACTATTACTATTGAGTGAATCATTAACTTATTGATTAATATTTTACCCTGATCCTTTGGAGTGTGTCATGCTTAAACTTGGTCAAATTTTAGTCGAAAAAAAATTAATTTCCTCAGCTCAACTTCAGGATATAATTGAATTACAAGCCTTAGGTCAAAAAAAACTAGGAGAAATTTTAGTTTTGCAAGGCGCGATTAGACCGGAAGAATTAAAAATAGCTTTACTTGAACAAATTGAGCAACAAACACAAGAATATCAGTTACAAATCGGTGCTTTAACTTGGAAAATTCAAGACGATCTTTATCAAGCCACCTACGGGGATGAAATGGGGGTGTTTATCTTTACGATTCTACCTCAACAATTGGAGTTATGTTATCCTGAGATGAATTATGATGTTTATTGTGAGTTTCACTTATTAAATGAAAAGATAATGGGTGAACATTGCGGAACCGCAGCAACACTACAAGCGGCTCAACATTTAGCGGAAGAAAAACTGAAAGAATTACTATAAAAATAAGGGTATACAAATTACTGTATACCCCTACTTTAGTTTAAAGAAACTGTTGAATTAAGCCTTACTTCGACACATTTAAAAAGGCTGAAGCTTGGTCATATTCTTCAATAGTAATCGGAGTGGGTTCAGCCTCCCAGATTTCTTTACAGTATTCTTCAATGGTGCGATCGCTGGAGAACTTACCCATACGAACGGAGTTCAAAATTGACATCTTCGTCCATTTCGGCCGATCCATAAATGCTTTGCTGGCTTGATCTTGACAGTCAATATAAGACTGATAATCTGCAAATAGCATATAGGTATCGTCGTACATTAAGGAGTCAATCATCGGCTTGAACATTTCCTTGTCGCCATGGGAGAAATAGCCATTCGCAATCCGATCAATCACTGCTTTTAATTCAGGGTTACTGTTGTAATATTCCTGAGGATTATAACCCTCGGCTTTCATTTTGTAGACCTGATCGGCAGTTAAACCAAATAAGAAGAAATTTTCTGATCCTGCTTCTTCCCGGATTTCAATATTTGCCCCATCTAATGTTCCAATAGTAAGTGAACCATTCATGGCAAACTTCATATTTCCGGTGCCAGAGGCTTCTTTACCCGCTGTTGAAATTTGTTCCGATAAATCGGCGGCGGGATAAATTCGTTGTCCTAAAGAGGCGTTAAAGTTTGCCAGGAAAACAACTTTTAACCGTCCTCGAACATCCGGATCGTTATTAACCACTTCAGCCACGGCGTTGGTTAATTTAATCATTAACTTCGCCATGAAATAACCGGGGGCCGCTTTACCGCCAAAAATGAATGTGCGGGGGGCAATTTCAATGTTAGGATTCTGCTTAATCCGGTTATAAAGGGTAATAATGTGAAGCACACATAAATGCTGACGTTTGTATTCATGAATCCGTTTCACTTGAATATCAAACATCGACTGGGGATCAACCTGAATTCCGTTATGTTTGCGGATATATTCAGCCAGTTTACGCTTATTATTCAGCTTGACTTGATTCCATTTTTGACAGAATTCTGGATCATCAAGATACGCTTCTAATTGCCGCAATTTGTCCATATCTTTTAACCAGCCATCGCCAATTTTAGATGTGAACAATTCAGATAATTCTGGGTTACTCATCAATACCCAACGTCGAGGGGTGACCCCGTTGGTTTTATTGAAGAATTTCTCCGGCCACAGTTTATAGAAATCCCGTAACGTATCCTGTTTTAACAGTTCTGTATGTAAGGCCGCTACACCGTTGATGGCATGAGATCCGACACAAGCTAAATTCGCCATCCGGACATATTTTTCCCCACCTTCTTCAATTAAAGAGAGGCGAGTAATCATTTCCTCATCGTCAGGATACCAAAGTTTGACATCTGCCAGGAAACGACGGTTAATTTCGTAGATAATCTCTAAATGACGGGGTAACAGGAAGCCAAACAAACTCACGGGCCATTTTTCCAACGCTTCCGGCATTAAGGTATGGTTGGTGTAGGCAAAGGTATTTTGAGTAATACGCCAAGCGCTATCCCAGTCGAGGGCGTGTTCATCCATTAATAATCGCATCATTTCGGCGATCGCCACTGCCGGGTGAGTATCATTAAGCTGAATGGCAACCCCTTCATGCAGGTTGGATAAGTCCGGATATCGCAGCAGATGAGTCCGGATAATATCCTGCAACGAACAAGAGACAAAGAAGAATTGTTGTTCTAGGCGCAGTTGTTTCCCTTGGGGAGTATTATCGTTGGGATAGAGAACTTTTGAGATGGTTTCCGACCGCATTTTCTCAGCCACGGCCCCATCATAATTACCGGAGTTGAAGGCATCAAAATTGAAGTCATCACTGGCTTCTGTCCGCCACAGGCGCAGTGGGTTTACCGTATTGGTATCATATCCCGGTACAGGGGTATCACAGGGGACACCGATGACTGTGGTGGCTGGAATCCAGCGAGCGCGATATTTACCTTTGTCGTCGTGATAAAATTCTGTATAACCGCCAAATTTGACTTCTACAGATTGTTCGGGGTGGGCAATTTCCCAAGGATTACCATACTTTAACCATTTATCGGGGCGTTCTGCTTGCCAGCCATCTTGAATGGTTTGGTGAAAAATCCCAAATTCATAGCGAATACCACACCCCACAGCGGGTATTTCGAGTGTTGCTAGGGAGTCGAGAAAACAAGCGGCTAAACGTCCTAAACCACCATTGCCCAGGCCGGGGTCAGGTTCTTGTTCCAGGAGTTGATCTAAGTCTAAACCGGATTCTTTAACGGCTTGACGAACTTTATCATAGATATGTAGGTTAATCAGACTATTACCTAAGTGGCGACCCATGAGGAATTCCGCTGACAAGTAATAAACGATTTTTGCCTTCTTATCCGTGTAGGTTTTGAAGGTTTGCAGCCAGCGGTTTAATAGGCGATCGCGTAAAGTATAAGCCAGTGCCATGTAAAAGTCAGTCTGTGTGGCGATCGACTCATCCTTACCTTGAAGATAGAATAAGTTATCGGCAAACGCCCGTTTTAGGGTTTCCACACTCATCCCAGTACGGTCATCTTCAATTTGAATGGGATAATTCTCTTTATCTTGAGGAACCAGAGATTGAGTCATAAATTCTCCTTTTCGTCACTGTATGGGATTTAGTCGAATAGTACGGCTATACTCTCGCAACAACAGGGTAAGCTAAAGTCATTGTTTTAAGAAGTATCCTATAAAACCAACAACTGCATTAAGTCTTGCACACCTGAGATCGGGGTCGAAGTTGACGAGAGTGAAGGTCATCAATTTAGGTGATATTGTATCTTGTGGGGTTGGTTGAGATTAGACACAGATATTCCTTGCCAAACTCCTGTAACTCCAAACCGATTCTATCTTATGCTTTAACCCTCGATAACGATTTTCCAGATAATAGCTGTTTTAGCACAACCTTAGATCTAAATCGTATTTTCACCGATTTTCAGGGCGGTAGGAGAGAAATTCATCAAAAATTCCCTTCGTTTTTTCTTCATAAAGTTCAGTCTGACCCACCCGCAAGCTTGTCCCTAGGGTCAGACTCTGTGACGAATTGCCTTTAATTGGATAAATAGCGTCGAATATAGCTTTCTAGAGATTCCATTTTGAGATTAAACGTTGTCTCCAATTGTAGGATTTCCTCTGGTGTACAGAAAAATTCATTCCCCAGCAACACCCGCAACGTCCCTAAACCCCGTTGTAAACCTGGGTTAATGAAACCAATTGCACTTCTAACCCCATCAAATAAGGCGAGTGGGGGATTAATTAAAATCGGTTCTTTATTAAAAACGCGACTAAAAACTTGAGAAATGTCACCCCGTGTGACAATGTCTGGCCCCCCCACAGAAAAGGTTTGATTTTTAGCCATTTCCAGTTCAACTGCATTAATTGCTATCGTTGCCACATCATCATCACTGACAACAGAAGTGCGATTTTTAGGATCGCCAATTAACAAGTAAACTCCTGTTTCTTTAAATCGTTCTGCTAAGGGTAATAAACTCGAAGCCAAAGCAGAAGGACGCAGAATTGTATAATTTAAACCGCTATTTTTTAGATATTTCTCAACTTCCCATTTCGCTTTAAATACCGCCGAATCTTCATAACCACGATCTGCCCCCAACACAGAAATAAACACGAAATGTTCTACACCTGCGGCTTTGGCTGCATCAATTAATTCAATATTGGCTCGATATCCTACAGCCGAAACATCACTGCCTGTACCATGAGCGCTAATAATATATTTAACATCCTGACAAGCTTTTTGAATATCTTTATCTCGCTTTAAATCCCCAATAAAAACTTCAGCCCCCCGCTGTTCTAAATCACTATAACGAGACGTTAAACGAACAAATCCCCGCACGGGTTTTCCTAAAGCACAAAGTAGCCGTATCATTCGTTTTCCGAGTTGTCCTGTTGCGCCTGTGACTAAAAACATAAAAACTTATTCCCTAAGTCTAATTTCCTATAACCAAAGATAGAGATATTCACTTAAAATATCCCTCAAATAATTATAGCGAAATTTGATTTATTCTTCCGGATTATCTACAATTTCTTTTGTTTTTATACTTTCCAACTTAACCCCTTCATAAAGATCCAGCAAAGGAATATCAAATTCAACCGAATTCAAAGATAAAACCGCCTCCTCCGACTCCAGATAACTGACTAACCATTTATCATTCTCCGTCTTCACATATTGTTCTACTTCATATTGATATTGATTAATCATAATATATTCTTGAAAACTGGGAATAGACCGATAAAACTTAAATTTATCTCCTTTATCATAAACTTCCGTTGATTGAGAAAGTACCTCAATAATTACCGTCGGATTAATAATTGTATCTTTCCGGTTTTCATAATAGCCGACTTCACCACAAATAATTTGTACATCTGGGTAAGTATAACGATTAGATTCTGGTATCCATAGGCGAACATCGCTGGTAAACAGACTTTTATTCTGACCTCGGAAAGCAAACTTTAAAAAGGCTACTAAATTAACAATAATGCAATTATGATTTACAGTTCCACCCGTCATCGGTACAATCTCTCCATCATGATATTCATTTCTCGTTTCTGACTGTTCTTCTAATGCCAAATACTCTTCCGGAGTATAAGTACGAGTTGCTGTTTGTGTAATCATCACTGCAAAGCCTTAATTAATCATATCTTCCATAATATCTCAATATCAATTATTTGTGTGTTTATAGTGAAGATAATCTTTAAAATTCCGATAAACTTAGTTCAAATCCTACTAACACATTCTCTCCCAATAAAATAGTAGGAAGCTGCACCATTTTAACCTGATTTTGAGGACGATAAATTTCAACTTCTTGGTTTTGCGGATTGATTAACCAACCCAAACGTAAACCACTATTTAAATATTCTTGCATCTTCATTTGTAGCGGTTCAAGCTGATCGGTTCGTGACCGTAATTCAATAATAAAATCAGGACAAATAGGCGGAAATCTTTCCTGTTCTTCTAAGGAAAGAGAATTCCATCTTTCTAAACTTACCCAAGCTGCATCAGGAGAACGATCTCCCCCATTTGGCAACCGAAAAATAGTAGAAGAACTAAATACCTTTCCTGCCTGATTTTGACGATTCCAAATATTTAAATCTGTAATAAAATCCGCTTCTCGGTATCCACTGACTCCGCCAACAGGTGACATAACAATCAATTCTCCTTCCGGGGTTCGTTCCAGTTTCCAATGTTCATTTACCCGACATAAACGATAAAATTGTTCATCGCTTAAATCTACACTATTTAAATTTAAAGTAATATTTTCCATAATAATATTCTCACTTTACAACAGATTCTAATATTTTAATTGCTGCGCGATCGCAAACTCCCACTTTTCCTAAAGCTTGTTGCATTTCCTGATAATTATTTAACATATTTTCTCTCACTTCTGTATTTTGTAAAAGCTTCATTGCTTCAGTGACAATATTCTCAGGTATCGCTTGATCTTGGAGTAATTCTGGCACAATTAACTTCATTTGTACTAAGTTGGGCGGCGACATAAACGGAATAGAAAATCTGAGAATATAACGTGCTATCCAAGCGGTTATTGGACTAACGCGATACATCACAACTTGTGGCACATTTAACAAGGCAATTTCTAGATTAACTGTCCCAGATTTTGTAATGGCTAAATCAGCCGCTGCTAACACATTTAACGTATGATTTTTATGTTTGTCTGCGGTAACTAATTCAGCATTTAAGTTGTATTTTTCAATTGCTGTTTGAATAGAATCATGGTATTGTTTGAGTGAGACTGGAATCAAAAACTTCAGATGAGGTAATTTAGCTTGTAATTCCTCAGCCGCCTGAAACATTACAGGCATTAAATAGCGAATTTCTTGCCAACGAGAAGCTGGAATTAAAGCCACTACTGTTTCATCTTTTGATATGCCTAAAGTCTGCCGCGCTTGGTCTCGACTCGGGGCTATTTGCATTCGGTCTAAGAGAGGATGACCTATCAAAGTGACATTTGCCCCTTTGTCTTTAAAATAACGGGCTTCTTCGGGGAAAATCGCTAATAATTCATCGGTAAATTTAACAATTTGAGTCGTTCCTCGACCCCCAAAAGACCAAACCCATTCTTGTGGTGCAATATAATATATAATCGGTATATTGGGAAAAGTGTGGCGCAAAGAACGACCCATTTTTAAGTTCGGCCCCATGTAGTCAATTAACACCACAATATCAGGCGGAAATTGACGTAACTTCTGCAAAACTTGTTGTTGGAGTTGGAAGGTGGGCAACAGAAAGGGTAAAGATTCTAAAATCCCCACAGAACCAATTGTAGCGGTATTTGCGAGTAGTTTAGCCCCGGCTGCCGCCATGCGAGAACCCCCTACAGCTAAAATCTCTAATTCAATGTTTTTAAGCTGTGCTTGACGAAATAACGCCTCAACCAGTAACGCCCCTTGTAAGTCGCCCGAAACCTCCCCAGTACTGATGAAAATTCTCATGTTTCATCTTTTACAGAACGCTGTTTTCCCGGAATTAATCCGCGTCTTTTAGCAGTGGTAGAAAGTTTAACAAACTGTTTTAAATGCTGAAGATGGGGGTTATCGGGCAATAAATCTAATTGTTCTAAACGAGTCTCTAAACGTTCACCGGAACGATATAATATCCGAAAGGCTTTTTTCAAAATACTTAAATCTTCTGTCTTCAACCCTGCCCGTTTTAATCCGATTGAATTTAGCGATCGCACCCGAGAAGGATTGCCTTCGACTAACATAAAAGGGGGAACATCTCTTTCGACTCGTGTCATGCCGCCAACCATCGAGAGTTGTCCGATATGCACAAACTGATGTACGCCTAAAACGCCGCTAATTCGCGCCATTGACTCGATGGTAACATGACCTGCCAGCGCCACTCCATTAGCAATGACTGTTTTATCGGCAATCACACAATTATGACCGACATGAACATAAGCCATCAATAAATTACTATTCCCCAGACAAGTTTCCTCACCTGCGTAAGTGGCGCGATTTATTGTGACATATTCCCGGATAATATTATCGTCACCAATTTTAACGTAACTCACAGCCCCTTGATATTTCAAATCCTGGGGGGCTAGACCAATGACTGCGCCGGGATAAATTTGATTTCTTGCCCCTATTTCTGTCCAGCCTTCTAAAATAACATGGTGACCAATGGTTGTACCTGGCCCCACTTTAACCTGTTCTCCGACTACAGCATAAGCCCCCACTTGTACGGTAGGATGCAACTCTGCGTTAGGGTGAATCACGGCTGTTGGGTGAATCAACGGGGTCATTGCTATCATAAATTAAACGATGGAAGCTTCGCCCTTAACTTGTAACAAATTTTCGGCCAAAAGTTTAGTATTTTAGTCTACCAGAGAAAACATTAATTCCCCTTCGCAGGTTCGTTTTCCATCTATTGTGGCTTTGGCTTGCATTGTAGCGAAACGACGACGTTTAACCGTAATCAGTTCCACCGTCATGATAAGCTGGTCGCCAGGAACAACAGGCCGACGAAATTTAACCTTGTCAATTCCAGCAAATAAAAAGAGTTTACCTTCCATTCCCGGAAGTTGGGTTAATACTACGCCGCCAACTTGGGCCATGGCTTCGACAATCAAAACACCTGGCATAATAGGTTTACCTGGAAAATGTCCCTGAAAGTGAGGTTCATTAAAGCTAACGTTTTTGATGCCAACTGCTTTTTCACCCGGAACATATTCTATAATTCGATCAACTAGGGCGAATGGATAACGATGAGGCAAGAGTTCGTGAATCTGTTCAACTGAGAAAGTTGTTGGAGACTCAGGCATTTTTGTACCGTTTGAGGTTTCGTTATTCGTATCAGGGGTAACTTCAACAGACATTGCAATATTTTAAAATAAGATTTTGAGTTAAAAGTTTTGTTCCTCTCAATTTCCCCCATTTTCAAAGTTCCCTATCTATCAAAGCCCCCAGTATTGACGAGCGACCCCGCGCCACCTGAGGGCGCTAGGGAACGCGCGAGGAGGGGGTTTGGGGGCAGGGAATGTGGGAGGCAAGAGGCAAAGGGGCTGATAAACTCAGCAACACCTAAAACTTTTAAATTCATTGGGAAATAGTATATTAATTCTTTTGCAATTTATCACGGGTTTGCACAATTTGCTTGACTAATTCAGTATGCAAATGATGACCTGCTTTATATGCAAAATAGTGGGCAATGGGAATTTTACCCAATAAACTTAAATCCCCGACTAGATCTATGATTTTATGACGAACGGGTTCATTTGCAAATCGTAAAGGCGGATTTAACCAACCATTATCCCCGCAAACCAAGGCATTATCAAGGCTACCCCCTTTTATCAGTCCGGCTTGTTGGAGTTGTTTAATTTGATATTCTAGGGTAAAAGTTCTCGCCGGGGCAATATGTTCTGCAAAGTTATCCTGTTGCGGTGACCAACTATACCACTGATTGCCAATGGCGGCAACGGGAAAATCAATCCCGTAGGTAAAGCGAAGTTCTGTTGAGGGGATGGCAGCAACGAAGCTATCTTGATGACGGACAACGATTTCTGTCTCGATATGCTGTAAGGTTTCTGGGGGAGAAATAGCGGTGACACCCACAGCGGTAATGGCATCTATCCAGGGTTTAGCGGAACCGTCTAATAGGGGGATTTCTGGCCCATCTATTTCGATGCGGACGTTATCAACTCCAGTGGCGGTTAAGGCAGCTAGGAGGTGTTCGACGGTTCGGATGGTATTGTTGGTGTGAGGATGACCGAGTTCTGTTGAGAGGGTGGTAGAGAGGATAGATTTATCGTTGGCGGCAATAGGCTGAGAATTGGGTAAGTCTTGGCGGATAAAATAGCGTCCTTCTGCTGGTTTGGCGGGGAGGAGTTTAATGGTTGTAGTTTTGCCGCTATGTAAGCCGATGCCAGATTTTATGATGGGTTTTGTTAGGGAATTCATATTGTTAGGGAGT
>CAYSWY010000014.1:0-76121 GCA_964434975.1 uncultured Lyngbya sp. | reverse complement strand
GCCGATGCCAGATTTTATGATGGGTTTTGTTAGGGAATTCATATTGTTAGGGAGTAGGTTCGCTGGTACAGTTACCTATTGTAGAGACGTTATATATAACGTCCCTATTGCCTATTTTCAAAACTCATATTTTACTTCTTTAATTTCAGTATATTCAAATTCATTAGGACTGCGTTTTACGAGGGGATAGCGGATGCCGCCGAGTTCTATTTCGTCTTCTTCGCAGTTAGGTTTGGGGGAATTGTAGGTGAGAATATATTCCCGTCCAATGCGGGATTGAAGAACTTCTGCAACTTCATTTCGCCATTGAGTTTTAGTGACGAGTACGAGTAATTGATTGGCTAAATCAGGGATAATTTGGGCAATTTGACGACGGTAAATCACATCTAAACTGCCAAAAGGAGAATCCATCACAATGGGAAAGGTACTACTATCGGGTCCCATTAAAGTATTTTTTTGACTCCATTCTCTAACGCCTTCGATAATACCGCCAATAAATGATAGGCTGAGAATTTGATTTTCTCCAGTGGAGGCGGGAACTTTTAATTCATCTCCGGCAGTATTTTCTAACAGTTTTAATTCATAGTTTTCTGTCAGTTTAGGATAGTAGGGTGTAAAGGTAATTTTTGCAAAGATATTTTGTACTCTTTTTTCCAGTTGAAAACGGAATTGTTGGTCTAAACGGTCTTTCGCTTGGGTTAAACAGTCGATAGATTCTTGAGTCGCGGCAATACGACGTTGACTGAGGGCTTGCTTGAGTTGATTCATTTGTTGTTTATCAACTTTTTTAGCGAGTTGGTCGATTAATTTTTGCAGGGTATTAATTTGTTGTTGATTTGAACCTGTTTCTCGGTTAAGTTGATTTATTTTTGCTTCTGTTTCGTCTAAGTTTTTTTGAAGTTGCTGAATATCTTCATTGGGAAAAAAGCGCAGTTTATTACTAACAGTATCTAATTCAGTTTCTATCTGGGAAAGTTCTTGACGATATTGAGATAAATTCTTTTGTTGTTGATCGATTTCTGTCCAAAACTGAGGGATTTTTTGTTCAATTTCATCAACTTGTACTATCATCCGAATTAGGCTTTCTTCTATTTCTGCGGTTCCGGCTTTTTGTAACCAAGCGGCAATATGTTGATAATGAGAACTATCTGAAGTAAATTCTGTTCCGCAAATACATTGTTGGTGTTGTAATAAGTCTTGAATAAATTGCTGAGTAATTCCCGTTTGTAATTTACCTTGTTCTTTTAGTTGTTTGATTTTATCTTTAAATTCAGTAATTTTATCTGCCATTAAAATCAAATATCCTCGACTTGAAACGGTTTCTCGAATCGTTTGATTGGCTTGTTGAATTTGTTTTTTAAGATTATAAGATTGCTGTTCAAGATTCTCTCGTCTTTTTTGCAGTTCTGCTGCACCGCTTAAATCTCGTAAATGATTGTTATAACTTATTTTTATTTGATTTAAATGTATCAGTTCTTGTTCTATTTCTGTTTGCCGCTGACTCAGTTTATCAACTTCTCTTTCTAAGTTTTGCTTTTCATTTAAATAACCCTTTGTTTCAGGGTTTCCAATCATATTGAGTTCCTTTTCTAAAGATTTTCGCGCTTCTACTAAATGTTTAACAGATCGATTTAAGACTTCTATCCCTAGTAATTCTTTAGTGGCTTCCGCAATTTCTGCTTTCTGTTCATCTCGGACAATTTGTTCAATTCGTTCGCCATCAAAAAAGAAGTATTGATGTAAACTACTCGGTAAAATCCGATTAATAATATCTTCAATATTTTGAGGGGGTGGCGGTGGCATCCATCGCCCATCTTCTGTGGCAATTTGTAGACAAAAATCGCTGGCAGATTGTTCTATTATATTTCCGGTTTTATAGGCGCGACAAATTCGTTTTACTTGATACTTTTTATAATAATGTTCAAAGATGATTTCTACCCAACAACCCACTGCTTTACCCGGTTCTGCTTCCGCTAGCGCCCGTTTATTAACTAACTGTTCGTTGGCGGCAAATGCTGCACTAAACTTTTCGTATAATACCCAGGTAAAGGCATTCATTAATGTTGTTTTTCCCGCACCATTATTACCATGAAAAACGGTAGTATTTTGTTGTCCAGAAGCAATCAATATTTCAGGACTTTTACCGTAAAATTGTCTGAAATTACAGAGACGAATAGAAATTAATTTCATTGAATGACTTCCTTAATAATTTTGAGAATATCATCATTAATATTACGAGGATTTTTCATATAGAGTTTATCACGTTCTGCCTGTAAAACTCGTTCTATAATTTGTTTGACTTCTGCTGAGGCGCTATTAATCGGATCTTCAATTTTATCAGAATCAATATTATCTCCATAGGGAGAACGATTTTCGGCAAAGATATTTGTAATTGTCTGAGTTAAACTTTCTGAATATATTAAACTCATAGTATTTTATCAAAATTATCTGATTTTAGATTAACATTTTTAGCTGATGATTCAATCAATTGATATATATTGTACGACGAAAGGGAATCAGCAATACTCTTATCGAGTTTCTCTAGTTTTTATTCTTTCCTAACTTTTTAAATATCTAATAAATCATAGCGTTTTTGCAGTTCTAACAGTTTGATTCTAGCAACTTCTGCGTTATCCGCTAAGTCCGCAAATTCTAAAAAACGTTTTAATTCCTTCCGCAATAAATTCCGTTCAACTTCTAATGTTTCTCTTTCTAAATTTGGCGGTAAAACAATCATATCAAATAGTGTTGCCCGATCTTTTCCAGGGTGAGGGCGTAATATTCTTCCTCTTCGTTGAATAAATTGTCTAGGGTTACTACTACTGGCTAAAATAACAGCGGTTTGAATAGCAGGAATATCCACGCCTTCATCTAAACAACGAATGGCAACGAGTCCTTGTAATACTCCAGTTTCAAATAGTTTGCGTAAGTATTCTCGTTTTTCTAATGGCGTTTCTGCGGTATAAGTATTAACGCGATAGCCTAATTTTGAGCCTAATAATTTTACAGTAGCTTCCAGTTGCCGAGTTGAAGAATAGTCATCGGTTTCTACTGTACTATCGCCACAATAAAATAATGTATGAGTCGTGTCTAAACGCGGTTGCATTAATTGACGTAATGCTGCTAATTTATTCCGGGCAGAGGCAACTAACCGGGCGCGTTGAATCAGTAATGTTTTGACTAATTCATTATTTTGAATGTTTTCTGTAGCAGTTAATGCCCAACCAATACGAGTGGTTAACCGGGTATATGCCCGACTTTCGGCTTCGGTTAATTCGACTAAAACAGGATAATATAAATAGTGAACTAAGGCTTTCTGACGTATGGCTTCGGCGAGAGTTAATTCGGGTTGTAAAACCTTGCCAAAATAGTCTAAAATTAAATCGGTTCCCATCTCATCAAAATGACGTTCTGGGGTAGCAGAAAGGGCTAGCCGTAAGCCAATATTTCGCGGTAAACTGTCTTTTAAACGCGGTGAACCTAAATTATGGGCTTCATCACCAATAATTAATGTTTTTTCGGGAAAGTAAGGCAGTTGAGATTGTAAACTATCGGCGATTAATGTAGCGTTGGTGGTGATAACGGTTAAAAAGGGTTGATAGCCGGAATGAATGTTATAAAGGGCGCGAGACAGTTGTTTCTGCCAGGTATGAACACTTTCAAAGGCAAAAATCGGGTTTAAACCAAACTTTTCGGCTTCTCTGCCCCACTGCGTGACGAGATGGCGATAGGGACAGACAACTAAAAGGGTTTGAAGTTGGATTTTGTGGTATAATTCGGTGGCGATCGCTAAAGCTGTAATGGTTTTACCGCTACCCGTTGCCATCTTAAGCGTACCCCGCCCCCGATTAGCAAACCAGTTCTCAATTGCCTGTTGCTGATAGGAACGAAGTTGTAGAGTAGGTGGAATTTGAGGAATACCCGGTTGAGTTTCCTGAAGTTGCGGTAGATTCACCCCTGATTATTGTTCTAAATCACAATATAACGATTAAACAGATTCCCAGTCTGGGCAAGTCTCATCTTCTACTCCAGAGGGATGCATGGCACAGACGAGTAAGTTATTATTGTAGACGTGACCGTGATAATGTTGGCAACCTCGACAAGCTGGATTTTTGCTAGCAGTGGGATGAGCATAACTGACAAACGATTCAAAATCATCATCCATTAAATCCAATTCGATATCAAAATAGATATCTAAAATCGGTTCTAAGACTTCATTCACAAACTCATCGACTTCAGGAATGACTTTGTTGTTAATTTCACGGGCAAACTCTTCCGATAACCTGGCCCACTCGTCTACCACCTGCTGAACTTCATCACCCACTTCCGTGACGAACTTTTCCATTTCCGAAACGGCGATATCTATTGCCTCAAAAAAGCCTTTTGACCAGTCTTCCATTAAACTTGTCCGTGTGCTTGCTCAACTATCCTTCTATCTTATCGTCTTAAGAACGTTTGTCTGAATCCCTATTGACCGGGAATTGAGATAGACAACCCATGGTATATATTTTTATTGTAGGTGACGATCGCAGCAGAAGTCGTGAAAGTTACAATCGTTTAAATTAATCTCGCTGTAAGCGTCGTAGTTCGTCTTGTAAACTTTGTACTTGTTGGCGCAACTGAGTAACAGAGTCTTTTGCGGTACTATCAGTCTTGCCTGTTTCCTCTTCCTCCACGTCTAAAATTTCAATGCGTCGAGGTTCCGGTGGCGGCGGTTCGGTTCCGGGGTTCGGTTCCCCTGCCACTTCTTGGGCTTGACGAATCGTATCTTCAACAAAACGGCGGGCTTCTTCTGTCGTCATTTCGCCCCGTTTCACCATTTCATCGGCTAATTTCTGAGTTTCTGCGCGTAATTCATTGAGAACACTGCCTGCTTTTTCTCCGGCGTAAGAGGCGAAACCAACCCCCAGATAAACAGCTTTTTGGAATAAATCTCCTAAACCCGGCATATTAACTCCAGTTCCCTTAAATAAAAGTGACCCGGAGTCCACGCCTATCAAAAGCATCCCGTATTGCTGCTACCTTCCGGTTCTGACAAAGTTTGGGCGTTTCAACCGCATGAATCCAGGTCACTTTCAAGTATAACACAATAATTCACTCAGCGACGAGACACCATTGATAAAGTTCGTAAACCACGCAATTATTTTTCACCAAAGGGTCAGCCGCAACAATAGCCTCAGCTTCTGCCATGGAGTCGGCTTCAAACAATAGCATTCCCCCGCCGCGTCTGTGCCAATATCCACTTTTAGCGTTGTGTCCTTTAACAATTAACTCCTCAACATAGGCAATATGTGCCGGAACATATTGATCAAAAATTGATTTTTCGACAATTCCTGTCTCTATTTTGGCAAACCAAGGCATATCGATTTTGCGATTGACGAATAGAATAATTTATGTACTTTTAATTATCTCACTTTTTTTACGGGTTGTATCGGATAATACCTTCTTTATAAAATAGTTTCCGCTATATTAGAATGCGATAGTTTTCGTGCGTCTGATACCACACTTAGTTGACGTACTGTGACTCTAACTCATGAGCATATTTGTTTGATTCTGTTAATTCTTTATAGGGGTGCATCTAAAAATGGCTACTATTCATCAGCTAGTTCAAGAAATCTTAGAGCAAGGCTATCTAACAATCGATGTTGAGCAACAGCTTCGGGATTTAGTCCAAACAACCAAATATGGTTTAGAAGATATGAATGCATTTGTTAACTTACAAATTGCTGCGAAAGACGGCTATATTAAACAGGAATCACGGGAAAAACTGTGGAAAGTATAACCCAGTCGTTGATAGATTCTCAAAACTTTAGATTTATTTAATTTGATTAATGATGAGGAGTTTGGTTTTCGGGTAATAGAGAGGCTTGCAACCTCTCTACAAATTCACATCAAACTATGCTTGATAACAGTCCGCGTTCGGCTAACCAATCAGAATTATAGAGTTTAGATTGATAACGCGAACCCCCATCACATAACACCGTCACAATGGTATGACCAGGTCCCATTTGTTTGGCTAAGGCTACCGCTGCCCCGACATTAATCCCGACTGACCCCCCCATAAATAAGCCATCTTTTTGCAGAAGTTGATAAACGACACGAACAGCTTCTTTATCATCGACTTGAATGGCATCATCGATTGGTACATCTTCCATATTGCCAGTAATCCGGCTATTACCAATTCCTTCTGTGATAGAATTACCTTGACTATTGATTTCACCCGTTTTCACGTAACTATATAAACCACTGCCCATCGGGTCTGCTAAGACAGTTTTCACATCAGGATTTTTTTCTTTCAGATACAAAGAAACCCCCGCAAAGGTTCCCCCAGTCCCGGTCGCTGCCACCCAACCATCAATTTTTCCTTCTGTTTGCTGCCAAATTTCTGCCCCTGTTGTTTCATAGTGGGCTTGGCGGTTGGCTAAATTATCAAATTGATTAGCCCAAATGGCGTTGTCTAATTCATCGGCTAAACGTCCAGAAAGTTTAACATAATTATTCGGGTCTCGATAGGGAACCGCCGGGACAGTTCGGACTTCTGCCCCTAATGTTCTGAGTAAATCAATCTTTTCTTGAGACTGAGTTTCGGGAATAATAATCAAACATTTATACCCTTTAGCGTTACAAATATGGGCTAAACCAATTCCTGTATTCCCCGCTGTTCCTTCAACAACGGTTCCACCGGGTTTTAATAATCCTTTTGATTCTGCATCTGCAATAATATATAATGCTGCCCGGTCTTTAACCGAACCGCCAGGGTTTAAAAATTCTGCTTTTCCTAAAATTTCACAACCCGTTTCCTCACTAAAGCTATTTAACCGAATTAACGGGGTATTGCCCACTGTCTCTACAAAGCCGTTTTTAATATCCATCACCATTTAATCAAAAAAGTCGTCAACTGTTCTTCATTATCCTAACTACAATTGCGGTCAGCTTGAAAAGATACATTCACTTTCCAAGCTGTCAATTCAGACTATCAATTGAGAACAATGACCACTATTTTACTTATCAGGTTGAGGAGTCATCCGTAAATAAGGCTTCACTTCAGTGTATCCTTTGGGGAATTTTTGCTTCAACTCTTCTGGGTCTTTGAGGGAAGGAACAATTACACAGTCCTCTCCATCTTTCCAATCTGCTGGGGTGGCAACGCTGTAATTATCGGTGAGTTGCAATGAATCAATTACCCGCAGAATTTCGTTAAAATTACGGCCAGTACTGGGAGGATAAGTTAAAGTTAACCGCAGTTTGTGATTGGGGTCAATAATAAACACTGTCCGCACGGTAACGGAGGCGTTAGCATTGGGATGAATCATATCATACAAATCAGAAACTTTGCGATCTGCATCGGCAATAATGGGATAATTAACCGTTGTACTCTGGGTTTCGTCAATATCAGATATCCAGCCTTTGTGAGATTCAGCATCATCGACGCTGAGGGCAATCACTTTAACGTTACGTTTATCAAATTCTGGCTTTAGTTTAGCAACCGTTCCCAGTTCTGTGGTGCAAACGGGGGTATAGTCAGCAGGATGGGAAAATAAAACCACCCAACTATCACCTGCCCAGCTATAAAAGTCAATCTCGCCTTCAGAGGTGGATTGAGTAAAGTTGGGTACGGTATCTCCAAGTCGTAATGCCATGATTAAATCCTTTATGTTTATAGGAGGGAATAAATCTGCACGGGTCATTATAACCCGCTTTTCCGACGGTGTTTGAGAGATTGCCAAAATTTCATATAACTTTGTAATAAAAATTGACTCTGTTACAGTTCATGAACGCATTTGTTTTTGTGGTTCCTCATCGGTTATTGGTAGCATCAATAAATGAGTGATTGTCAAGGAGTCTAACACTTCTGATTTCTCAGGAATAACCCATTATGATTTATGACTATGACTAATTTTTATATCACTCAATTGTTGATTGAGAGTCCCAGGCTAAACCTCTGGCAAGAAGTTGTTTTAGTGGGAATTTGGTTAGGTTTAATTTTATTGATTGCTGAAGGATTAAATCGAATTTTTGCCGTCAAAGGAGAATTTTCTCGTAAAATTGTTCATATTGGCACAGGTAATGTTATTTTATTGGCTTGGTGGTTGGATGTTCCCGCTTGGATTGGTATTGCGGCGGGTGTGATTTCAGCAATTATTGCTTTAATTTCTTATAAAATACCGATTCTTCCCAGTGTGAATAGTGTAGGACGCAAAAGTCTGGGAACGTTTTTTTATGCAATCAGTATCGGTCTTTTAATTGCCTGGTTTTGGTCAATTCAACAACCCGCATATGCAGCCATTGGTATTTTAGTCATGGCTTGGGGGGATGGGATGGCCGCCGTCATTGGTCAACAATTTGGTCAGCATATTTATCAGGTGGGAGGAATCACAAAAAGCTGGGAAGGGTCGTTAACGATGGCTGTTGTTAGCTTTACTGTGATTAGTTTAATCTTATTAGTCGTTCAAGGAAATATATGGCAAACTTGGATAGTGGCGTTTATTGTTGCCATCCTTTCTACAGCTTTAGAAACTTTTTCTATTTTAGGAATGGATAACCTGACGGTTCCGTTATCAAGCGCGGCATTAAGTTTCTGGCTGAATCAAATTCTTTAACCTAAAACAATCCCCCAGTTCTATATCAGTTAGATTGGGGGAATTGAGTGGTTTAAATTTAATTTCAATGATCAATTGCAGTATTTTTTTCCAGGTTCATTATTAATCAACACTAAAACACAAATTAGTCATCCCAACCTGAACCTTTGTATGGAGTGCCTTCAAATGGACTTTCACCTGTGGCTGGATAAATATCTTTGCTAGGGCTAAAAATGCGAGCAAATCCTTCATACAGGTAAAGTACCACATCTTCTAATTTCTTGAACATATTCATACTTTTTCACCTCTAGTTTGTCAAATTACGTTCTATCTCTTACAGTTTTAATCCTATATTAAAAACATAATTTATTGTCAATATTGCAACATTTATTTGCATTCAAGTTTTAATTTACAGTTATTTAAAATAGTTTATATTTGTTTATCATCTCTATCTCATTTAATACTAATCGTTGTAGAAACTAATAGATAAATATACTTAGTGAAAAAAGACAGTTTATTAAAAAGTTTTATCAAATAATAATAAGGGTTGTAAACAAATTAACTTCCCAAACGGCTAGCTTGAAAAATCTGTTCTGCGGTTAAATTCAATTCAGGCAAAGCAGAGGATTGAATCAACTGATTTCCTCGATATTGACTCACCTGATACTCACCCTCAACCAATTGATGAATCGAAATAGTAGGTTGCTTTGGATTACTAATAAATCGCCGACTCCCTAAACCAAGATAGTCTACAATCCAATATTCCGCAATTCCCATTTCCTCATAATCACCCGCTTTGAGAAAATAGTCATTCCGCCAATTCGTACTGACAACTTCAACAATTAAACGGACTGACGAACCCATGGTAATAATTGATCCTGTTTCCCAGCGGGGTTCGTTTTCTAGAGAGAGACGATCTAATATAATAAGATCAGGTTCATATCCTGATTCTTCCCGAAAAGGTTTAACGACGCATTCTTTAGGAATAAAATAAGGAAGTTGACGACTTCGACACTCTAAACCCAATTCTAAATTTAAAAAGCCAGCTATTTCTGAATGCTTTCCTCTGGGTTTTGGCATCTGAATAATTCTTCCACGACGTAGTTCATAACGATATTCGGAATTCTCCGGATACCATTCAATAAACTGATCAAAACTAATTAACTGAGATTGTGATTGTGTCATCGTCAACTATTTAATCAAACAAACTGAAAAAATAATATAATTTTATCAACTTAAGATTGCAATCCTTTTATCACTTTACCTGCAATTGTACCGATAGATTGTCCGAGTTGCTTTTTCAAACGCCAGCGACTGAACGCGGCTTCATACTGTTCTCCCTCAGTTTGAGAAACTTTCCAACCATTCAACGCTAAAAATAATCCCCAAAATAATAAGATTGACAAAGCAAAAGCAATCCCTTGAGTCGTGACAATATTCAAAACTAATAAAAATGACCCGACAATAGCATAGCGAATCAAATTTTGCTTTAATTTCTGATAACGATACAGATTAAATAACTTTTTCTCTTGGTTATCTTGTTTGCGTAAACGCCACTGTTGTTCTGCCACAGTTAACTCCCCGGAAGAAATCCCCAATTCTGCGGCAATTTCCAGCAATTGTTCCCGGCTGAGTTCGTCGGTTTCCTGTTTACTGGTAAAAGCAATCTTAAGGATTTCCTGAGCATCCTCTTGAATGTAAGATTGAGTTATCGCCGATTCCGGTGTCTCCATGTCCAGCCTCCAGTCAAAATCATTCTCTCTTTTATTTTATCGAGGTTCATCAGAAATTGAACAGCGACCAAATAGAGGGATATCCCAACGGTTTTGACGGCTTTCTGGAATTTATCCGCTTGAAGTATACAGCCAGCCATCTTGTCCATCAATTCATCACTTTACCATTCCCAACTACGGGAGTGACTTCAAAGGAAACTTCGGGTTTAAGAAGCGTGAGGAAAATCAGGTTTGACTTCATCCCAATATAAATTAAATAAATCAACCCGAAATTTATAGCAATCGGTAAAAATTAGCATTGAAAAAAAATACATATTATTCTGAGGCAGTTATTTGGGGTGGAGTTGAACTACGCCTCTTTTAAATATTTAGTTATTTCTGTTTTAGATAAACTCAGCAACAGTTTAGCATAAACAAAAAGTATAAAATAACTCACTTTTTATTGAGTTGAATATTGACAGAATTGCCGTCGTGATAATTTTTTATTTGAATTTAGGAAAAATTAAATTCAAGCTGCATATAAGATTTATGAGATTTTTGGTGAAATTCTATAATTCTATTTGCAAGAAATTCTGCTAGTTTTACGGGAACAGCATTTCCTATCATGAGTTCAATGTCTGTTTTTGTTCCTATCCAATGATATTCTTGAGGAAAGGTTTGTAGTCTAGCTCTTTCATAAGTTGTTAGCGATCGCAAATTTTTTGTAATAGGTACAGGATCGTTATGATGACCAGGATATCCTTGAGGAACAGGTCGATTAACACCTCGAATTGTTGGAGAAGGTTCATCAATTGAAAAGATTCCTCTTCTACTATAGTTTCTTGGATGTCTGTAATAATATTCAATAGTTAGCTCATCTCCAAGATAATCTCGAACTGTCATAGGTTTTGAGGATAAAGCTTGTTCAATTAATGAGGCTAAAAAGTTATTTTTTTCATGTAATGCACCAATACAAAAGTATCGTTTTCGTTTTTGAGGAACACCACAGTAACTTGAATCTAATATTCTTTCAGTTAAACCATATTGAGATTGTTTAAAAATTGTTTTTGCTAAAGAAACTGCTTCACTGTTTCTAGCGCGACCGACATTTTCCATAATAAAATATAATGGCTTTATTTTGGATACAATTAATGCAAAATAAACTGTTAAATCGGCTCTTTTTCCCTCTTTTCTAGAACCGGCATGAGAAAAGTCTTGGCAGGGCGGCCCTCCTAAAATAATATCTGGAGAAAATTGTCGAATATGTTCAATAGCTAAGTCCGTTTTTGTCAGATCAAACTGAAATATCGGATGCTGTAAATTAGCTTTATAATTTTTAATTGCAGATTCCCAGATTTCATAACCCGCCACTACTTCTACTCCTAAGCTATTATTAAATCCTAGAGAGAATCCTCCACATCCAGCAAATAGATCTACAACTTTCACTTTTTTTTTTAAATTAATTTATTGACTATAAAGTTTTATTTATAACTTTTCAACTGATTTTAACTCAATCAAATATTCCTTCTGAATTAAAAATGATTGCATCAAACCGTCGTTCTGGACTTAACAGTTTTTGTCCTTCCCCTAAAATTATATTTTTAATTTCCTGCTTTTTAATTCGAGGTTGAGTGAGAGATTCTGACTTCATATATGGATAGGTGATATGACCACTGGCTGAAAAAGCTTTATCATTTTTAGTATTATATGAAAGCTCGTCAATAATTTTTCTAAAATCAAACCTTTTATTTTTACTAAAGTCATAAATCATTTTAAATAACCAAATCATTGTTCTATTCTGCCTTGATAGCTTCTTGATTGTCTGATTATTTTCAGAGAAGCTAGTAATAAATTTAGTAAATGCAATATCGCTCCACACAAAAATATCTAAGCAATTTTCCGAAAGTTTTGGTGATTTTCCTTGTGTTTTCCAAATAGGTTGTAGTATAAACGGGGTCTGATTAGATGAGCTGTCTTGCATTAAATCGTTCATCACTTTAACAATCTCTGCTATCAATGGAATCACTTGTTGTGCATCTGACCAATTCCTATCATCGTTAAAACGATTTCCAATAATTTGACTCAGTTTACCTAGCGTATTTTTATAGTGTTGCACAATACTACAAGCTAAATATACAATAGTATCAGGACGAATTACAATTTCACAGCCATACATATTTTCTGGATAATCACAAGTTGTATGGTCAGGGAGAGCGGTTAGTTTAATTTCTAGTCCAGATAAACATTTTCCATTGTTCCTATCTTGAATAACAAGATCGATACCGGGTATATTACCTACAACAAACGGCTGATAAGGTGTGTATTGATTCTCAAATGCAAAAAATATATTATCTGATGTCGGATCAATCTTAAACAGTTCTTCTATAGATATTTCTGTATGATCTATTTTAGAGTCATGATGGAGGTACAGGTAGTTTGCTTTAAGCTGCTTACTGTTCATATAGCAGGCTAACGCCGCCGGAAAAGCCGAATTAAATTGATTTTTTCCCCAGCTACTTTTCTGAGTAAAATCTCTGTTTGAGTATCTGATGCCAAACAGACCTGGATTTTCCATAGTACCTGTATACATTAGTAGAGACACATTAGTTGAACATCTCCATATTAATTTAAAACAGTTTAGCATAAGCAACAGGTAGAAATGAACTCCATCAAAAATGAGCTGAATATTGACATAATTATCGTCTTGAGAAAGCTATCATATATTTAAGAGATTAGCCTTATTAATTAAGGCATGATTAACTCTTTAAAAATATTTAAATTGCGAGTCTGACTGTTGCCGATTTTATCGTATTTTCCGCTATTTTATTTTTGGACTTGAATCACTTGTAAACTACCGCCCGCATAAAGTTTTTGCTGAGAAGCAGATGTCTCGCTAATATTAAAACCCGTTTCAGCCAATAGCTTGATTAAATCTGTCTCAATCAGTTGCCAAGCCGTTTCTGTTTCAAATAACCACAGAAATAAGGCAATACCCGGCCAAAATAGGAGATTTGTTGGACGATGAAAATCCACTAACGTAAAAATTCCGCCGGGTTTGAGTACTCGATAAACCTCCGCAAAAATCTGACGGAGTTGAGACGGATTCATTTCATGCATCGCCGCGCTAGTATGAACAAGATCAAATTGATTATCCGTAAACGGCATCTGTTCGGCAAAAGCTTCAACGTATTCGGCTTGGGGTACATTCTGTTTGGCCCGTTGAATAGAACGAGGAGAAGCATCTAAACCGACGACATTTTGAGAAGACTCAACTAAAATTTCAGTCGCTTGACCACTGCCACAACATAAATCTAAAATTTTAGTGGTGGGTGAGAGGGTTAAGCCTTCTACAGCCAGGCGACGAAAGCGCTGTTCTCCGCCCACACTTAAAGACGCACCTCGAGAAATGGCATCATATAGCCATTGATAACGATAACTTAAACTTCTGAGAATGGTTGCCATATAAAAAAGATTTAAACCTGATTGCTATCGACGTAACATCATGAACACGATACTATTGTTAAAATAGTGTAAAGAAATTTAAGTTGCTAGGGATCTGTAACCACCATGGGACGAGTCGGCGTATTATTATTAAATCTAGGAGGGCCAGAACAGCTTGAGGATGTTCGCCCATTTTTATATAATTTATTTTCCGATCCAGAGATTATTCGTCTACCGTTTTCCTGGTTACAGAGTCCCCTTGCTTGGTTAATTTCTAGTTTACGTTACAGTAAGTCTCAAGAAAACTACAAATCCATTGGTGGCGGTTCACCTTTACGACGCATCACCGAAGAACAAGCCGCCGCCCTGCAAAAACGCTTACAAGAAAAAGGTCAAGAAGTGCAAGTGTATATTGGTATGCGCTATTGGCATCCCTTTACCGAAGAAGCGTTGGTTCAGATTAAACGAGATCAAATTGAACAGTTAGTTGTTCTGCCGCTTTATCCTCATTTTTCTATTAGTACCAGTGGTTCTAGCTTCCGACTGTTAGAACGGTTGTGGAAAGAAGATCCAGCCTTGCAAAAATTAAATTATACTGTTGTTCCCTCTTGGTATGATCGACCCGGCTATGTTCAAGCCATGGCAGATTTGATTCATCAAGAATTGGATCATTGCCCCAGCCCAGAACAAGTTCATGTCTTTTTTAGCGCCCATGGTGTGCCGTTAAGTTATGTTGAAGAGGCCGGAGATCCTTATCAACGGGAAATTGAACACTGTACAGAATTGATTATGCAGGCTGTAGATCGGCCGAATGATCATACTTTAGCGTATCAAAGTCGGGTTGGCCCAGTGGAATGGCTGAAACCCTATACCGAAGAAGCCATTGTTGAACTGGCTGAAGCAGACGTGGATGATTTATTGGTAGTTCCCATTAGCTTTGTTTCAGAACATATCGAAACCTTAGAAGAAATTGATATGGAGTACCGCGAACTTGCTGAAGAATCAGGGATTGAGCGTTTCTATCGTGTTCCTGCCCTCAATACCCATCCAGGCTTTATTAATGACTTGTCTGAATTAGTGATTGAAGCATTAGATGCTCCAAATGTCAAGTTTTCAGAAGTGGTACATCCGACTCAGAAAACAAAAATGTATCCTCAAGAGCGTTGGGAATGGGGCTTAACTCCCGCAGCGGAAGTATGGAATGGTCGCTTAGCGATGGTGGGAATCTTAGCGCTTCTGTTAGAACTGGTGACGGGTTATGGGCCTTTACATTTGATTGGATTAATGTAGAGCAGAGGAGCAAACTTGACTCAGGTTAAATATTCTTAACCTTCTTCATAATAATTCATTATTGTCTGATTAACCGGGTCATTATAGACAGCAAATCAGCCAAAACTATACGGATTTATTGGCGAATTTAATGATTTAAAATTCTGCCGTATCACACATGACAGTTGTTACATCGTCACAAACGGATAGATGGTTATATATTATAAATTTTATTAATATAATCGCTTTTAATATCATCTTATTCTGTGCTAAATAGTAGAGAAATGGCTTCTCTATCATTCCGCTATGCTTAAAGCAATTATGCTGAATACTTCAGCAAATCTTTAGGGATAATAAAGTTATCTGAATCCGAAAATTCACACAATTTTAATGTTTCCTACCTATTGCCCTGAAGCGGCACAGCATAATAGTTTCGGAAGCATAATCTGCTGATTAAGTTGTCGAAATCAATTACAATTGTCAATAAATAGGCTACAAAATCACACAATGATTGACGACAGAACCTAATTAATTAAATGTAGTGGTTTGATTCAATCGTTGACCCATTATTTGTCCATACGGTTTACAATTTGCTCATTGAATCATCAGGTAATCTTTGGTGGTCAAGTTAATGTCAAGGTGACCTGATTTTTTACGTGATTTATTGTTATGATTTGCGTAATCAACTCAGGTAAATTCTCTGCTTTCGAGATTATAAAGATAATCTTAAATTGACCCCTAAGCTATTTTTCCCAACTATCATATATGTTATATCTAGCGTTAGGAAGCTTCTCTGAAGAGAATATTGATTTCAAGAACTATTTTTTTTAGACAGTTTAATGTGGGCTTTCACCCCCAACTATAAACTCTCTTGAAACTCTCTTTCTTTAAAACTGTTGAAAACAAGATCCTATTTAAACGTGGGGAGATGAAAGAATGAAGCTAAATCAGGGAGTATCTTTCCGGACACAACAAAAAGTATTGCCAAATTCTGATTACAACGAGAATGAAATCTCAACAACAGCCACCTTAGAGCCTTTTTCATTAAGTTCCCTAAATCCCTCAATCATGGATGAACCTCACTGGCTAACTCATACCTTAGACAACACCACAGATGCCATCATCATCACCACCAATTACCTGGATTATCCTGGCCCGGAGATTGTCTATGTGAATCAAGCCTTCAGCGAAATGACAGGTTATTCTCGCGAAGATGTGTTGGGTCGCACCCCCCGTATCTTACAAGGCCCTAAAACCAATCGTCAGGTTTTACAGCGTTTAAAGCGAAATCTAACTCAGGGTAAAGTTTTTCAAGGAACCACTATCAATTATCGTAAAGATGGCACAGAATATTATAATAAATGGTTAATTGAACCGATTCGTAATGCTCGAGGAGAAGTTACTCATTATCTGTCTATTCAACAGGATATTACTGACAGTCAAGCTGCTAAAGCGAGACTCGTTTATGATGCCAACCGTGATACGTTGACAGGTTTACTCAATCGTTTTGGCGCTTTAGAAAAACTCGAAGAAGCAGTTAACCGCAGTAAAACCTATCCTGATTACTTGTTTGCCATCTTACTGTTAGATTTAGATCGCTTTAAACTGATCAACGATAGCTGGGGTCATCAAGTAGGAGATCAATTGTTACAGAATGTGGCTCGGCGGTTACAGCACTGTCTACGCCCGACTGATACCATTGCTCGCTTGGGCGGAGACGAATTTTTAATCTTACTCAATAATATCCAAGACTTTGGCCAAGTTTCTCAAGTGGCAGACCGCATTCAACAACAGCTTAACTTACCATTTGTTTTAGGCAGCCAGGAAGTTTTCAGCACCACCAGTATTGGTATTGCGCTGAGTACGACAGGCTATCAGCAAACAGAAGACATTCTCAGAGATGCAGATACAGCCCTGTATCGCGCTAAAGCTCAGGGAAAAGCCTGTTATGCCATTTTCAACAAAACCATGCATCATCGAGCCTTGGAACGGCTCCAGCTTGAAAATGATTTACGCCGTGCAGTTGAATATCATCAATTGCAGCTTGACTATCAACCGATTCTAAATCTCAAAACGAATATTGTAGAAGGTTTTGAAGCATTAGTTCGTTGGCATCATCCCACCAAAGGCTTAATTTCACCCGACCAATTTATCACCATTGCTGAAGAAACCGGAATGATTCGTAGTATTGGTGAATGGGTACTGAGAAAAGCCTGCGAAATGGCTCGGCAGTGGGAAACGAATTTTCCGTCTCAGGGTGAACGATTTATGAGCGTTAATTTGTCGATTTATCAATTAACAGAACCCGGTTTTGTTGAAAGGGTTATACAAATTTTGCAACAAACTCAATGTTCACCCTACGCCCTGAAATTAGAGATCACAGAAAGCGCCCTCATGAATCAAGATGACATCACAATGTCAGTATTAACGCAACTGCGAGATTTAGGAATCAAGTTGTGTATTGATGATTTTGGCACGGGTTATTCTTCCCTGAGTCGGCTGTATTATTTTCCCATTCAAACCTTAAAAATTGACCGCTCGTTTGTCATGGGTATGACTCAATCTATGGGACAGGGAAAAATTGCAGAAGCAATTATTGATTTGGCTCATAATCTGGGTATGGACGTGGTAGCTGAAGGGGTTGAAACGGCAGAGGATTTGGAAATTCTGAAGGATTTAGGATGTGAATATGCACAAGGATATTGGATTGCTAAACCCGCCAATCAAACCACTGTTGAACAGCGATTAACAGAAGATTCTGTTCATTCATCTACTCAAGACCAGGAGATTTTGAAAGGATACTATCGTCAGATTTATCAGCCATAACTATAGCGCTACGCGCTGGGCAAAGGTTCAAGCCGATTCATCTTCATCAATCACTTCCTTTCCCCAATGGCTAATTTACTCTATCTCTATTTCTGTCTAGGATTCAGACGAAACAGAATCAACCAAAACTAATTTTTGAATTAATAAAGCATCTTTCTGTTTTTGTAAGATCATTAAGCTAATTAAATATTTCCAAGCCGCTAAAGAAAAAATGGATGGAAAAGCAAACTGAAGTGCTGACTTTATTTTTCCTTGCTTAACCGCCACAAAAGCACAACGAATTCTGAGATAAGCTCTTAATTCCTTAATATAGTTAACATTCAGTTTGGATTGATAATTTAAAAAAGAATGATGAGCTTCTAAAGACTGAATTAATCGTTGTGCTGCCTCAGGGTATACACTTTTATCCGCGACCTGTAATTGATTTTCAAACGGTAAAACTTTCTGAGATAACAATAATGCCATTCCGGTTAATCCAGATTTTAAACCCGAGTTGACTTTTCCATCTTGGAGTGCAGTTCGACTGTATTGTAACTTTAGATTGGCACGGGCTTCTAAAATTTGAGATTGAGATAAATTTTGCGAAAATAATAAATTTGGATTGCCTAAAGCAGCCGGATAAACATCAGGAAACTTTTGTAATTGACGACTGGCAACCGTTGTCATCAGAAGCTGCCAAGCGCTAGAAGAAAACATAGCAGACGACGAGAGTTGAGCCGCTTTCGTAAATTGAGCTTTTTTCAGCGCCACTAAACCCCAATGGAGTTTTAAATAATCTCGAATATTATTAATTTCTGGTAACTTTTGATGATGTTTTTGATGAACTAACTGATATATTTTTTCCTTCATCAAAATGTTTGTTTCTAAACGCCTTTTTAAAGAAAAAGTTTGATTATAGGCTCCCGGCCAAATCGTACGATAAGCCAAACATTGATTAATAAAAATACCATCCCCAAACTGAGCAATTTTAATCCAAGAATCAATATCATCACAGTTGGCATCTAAACTCGAATCCCATCCGCCTGACTTTAAAAAGGCATCTCGACGATAAGCCACTTGAATTGGCGTACCAAAGGGCACTTGTTCCAGTAACATTCCGTAATGAATATCCGCTTGGGGAATATAAAATGCTGTTCCAGGCCCAATAATTCTAGTCCGACTTAATTCATTGCCATCTGGGTCAACTTGAGCCGCCTGACAAGAACAAATCACCGCAGATGTTTGACTGTCAGAGGCAATATTCTCCTGATGAGCTGCAATCACTTCGCTCATGGTGGCGATACAATCAGGCGAGAGATAATCGTCATCATCAACCGGTTTTATCCACTCTCCCGTCGCCACTGCAACCCCAGCATTCATCGTGGCAGAATGTCCGCTATTGCTGGGATTACGATGATAAATCAGTCGAAAATCCCCTCGCTCGGCCATTGACTGACTTAATTGACAGACATATTCTTCTGTACCATCTGTAGAGCAATCATCTGCAACAATCACTTCACAGGGACAGGTTTGATTTAACCCTGAATCAATCGCTCGCTTTAATAGCGCTAAACGATTGTATGTTGTAATAACAATACTAAATTTCATAGTCTATTTTGATGCCCAGTCTGGGAGCATACCATTACATCGGAATCTTAATGGGATTTATTATGGGTGAGGGCGAATATCATCGGTGATAGATTCTTTAGTTTTCAACAAATAAAGATTTAAAATAAAGTTATCAGTGTGTTGAAAGGCGGATTACTTCACACTATATAGCAATGTGATTTGAGTTGTGTATCAAATCTTGTTAAAAAAGCTATCATTTCAGATTTTTTATAGATTTCTGTGCCCAGGTCGGTGAGAGTCAACCCATTTTATGATTGTGAATGGATTAGTTTTGAATTGCGATCGCAAGATATTTGAACTAACCCTCAATAAAGGTTTCCCAACTTCCAGCAAAATGTGAAAGTTGGGAACTCTTTTGTCGCGGAGACACTTTATAAACTTGATGAAACTTGAATTAATGGGTTGAAAACGTGCCGTGAAGACCGTAAGGAACATGATGCTGAAGATGAAGCTGAGCAACAGGTTCACTTTCAAGGTCTTGAGCATCTAATATCACAATGTTAGAGCGATGATAACTTGCATCATAGACCATTGTCAAGAGCCAGCCTTGGTCTTCTGTTTGCCCTTGGGGATGAGGTACAAACACGGGTTCACTCACAAACCCTCGCGGTGCCGCACTCCAAAGTTGACGGTTTCCAGTTTCTAAGTCTAGCTTTAAAATCCCCTGTAACGGAGCATTACCTTCAGCCAGATGAGCCGCCCCAGTATACAAATAACGATTTTTACGTCCGACAAAATCCGGATGCAAAGTGGGAAACTCACAACAGCGCGGTTCTATCATTTCAGACAATACTGTATCGCTATCTAAATCGAGGATAAAGCGCCATAACTGCCCTGGAGCAAGGGCATTAAAGTCCGTTTGTAGAAAATCATCACCCGGTTCTACACTAGGGAGAGATTCATAACAAATCGAGTCAATACAGAGTTGATGACCTTGTTCATAGGCATTGCCATGATGGAAAACAAACCCGGCTTGAGTTTCAAAACTGCGTATTTCTGTAGACTGGTCTCGGTTACGAGGAATCACTAAAATGCGTGTGGGTTGATTCGGTTTAAAATTCACACATTGTCCGGCCCCGGCTAACCCAAATAGAAAGGGAAACGGATTGAAATTCACCGGATTTTGGAAGAAAATACAATAGTTTGGGGTAATAACAAAATCATGAATAAAGGCAAAACCCGGCACAGAATGGGCGTATTTGCGTAACAGTTTACCCCGCATATCAATTTCGTAAATTGTAATGGTGGTTGACAGTCCTGGTTTAATGGCAAAATTCACCATCACAGGTTCACCATTGAGTTGACAATTCGGGTCAATGCGAGGATGAGCCGCAAATGCTTCACCGGGCTGTAAAATACCGTTAAGATGATCAAGGCCTAAGGTTTCTAAGGTGTCTGGGTCGAGGGCGTGGGGTTCAGCGGCTTCCCACAATGCCAGTAATTTTCCACCCCAATCAATCACCTGAGTATTGGCAATATTTTTGAGTTTAAAGTCAAAGAGATTAGATAATAATCCCCCTGGCTTTTGAGTGCCAAATACACCCCGATACAGAATTTTTCCCGCTTTTTGCTCTTCTAAATAGCCTTGAGTCCGGACAAAACGGTTACGATAGTGAGCGCGTCCATCGACAAATTTAATCGCAGAAATCATCCCATCCCCATCAAATGGATGATGTAGACGTTGACCCTGAATATCCAATAAACCGGGGCCATTCCGATAGAGAGTGCCTTGCAATTCAGCCGGAATTTCACCATCGATATCTTCTATCCAATAATCATATTCATTGGGTTGAGATTGATAGCCTTGTTGCCAATCTTGACGAGTATAAGATTGATTATTTTGAGTGGAGATAGATTGAGGGGTTTCTAAAGGAGTCATTGAATTAATCTATGAATGTATGAACTTGAGGTCAGATGTGATTGAAATGGTTATTTATTCTGCCGCGAATTCTGGCACTCTTTTTAATTGAGTGGTTTCACCCGTTGCCGGGGGAGTATCTTCCGTATCAGCAACAGTATTGGGTAACCATCGCACCAAAGGTAAAGCCAGTAAAGTACTTAAATTTGTCACTAACATCAGCAGCCACAAATTATCAAACTGGGTTTCTGTAACTCCCAATTGATGGGTTAAAATTGCGCCCAATTCATGAGAAATTAGCCCGCCTAAATTAAACACAGACATGATTAAAGCAAATAATGTTGCTTCGACTCCAGGCGGACAAAGTTTGGCTGCTAAAACCAATAACGGCATCAATGTCATTTCCCCGGCAACGGTTAAAATCACACTATCTCCTAAACTAAACCAATGATCATCAATGCCAAGGGCGCGGTTAGCATGGGTAATGAGAATTAATGTGGTTAAACCCAACAGCGTCGAGATTAAAGTAGACCAGAAAAAGATCCGCCGAAATGGAACAGATTTAAAATAGCGTTGAAATAACCAAACCCCAAACAAAGCAGCCACACTGGTAACTAAACGTACTCGCCCTAAAAATTCCGGTTGAAATCCTAGTTCGTTCGTGGTGAAATAGAAAAATGCAGAATCAGCACTGGGTGTCGCTTGCCAAATTAAAATAAATAGAGTGGGCAACAAAATGGCTTTTTGAGTTGCAGCCTGACGCAATAGTTTCACCTGCTGCCTTACTGTTACCCAGCTTGAACCTTTATCACTCTTTTCCTCATCAATCAGTCCCGCCACTGCAATCACAATTAATGGAAAGATGGCGGTAATCAGAAAAATACTACGAGTACTCATGTATTCTAGTAAAATTCCGCCTAAATAAGCCGTGATAATGCCACCAATGGCTGAACTCCCCCAACACAACGACTGCAAAGAACCCACTGCACCTTGAGATTGAGTTCTGGCCCGTTGTGCCACAATAGAGTCTACAATCACATCACTCATCGCCACAGAGAGAGAAGTGAAAGTAATGGTAATGGTTGCTGCTAAGGGAGTATTAACAACCGTTCCAAACACCACCCAAGAAACACTACCGATGAGTCCGGCTAAAATCAGATAAGGACGGCGATGATAACCCAAAATTGGTAAACCATCGGAGGTAAAGCCAATTAAAGGTTTTAATGTCCAGGGTAATACCACCACTCCCACCAGGGCTGCCGTTTCTGCTGGAGTCAGTCCCAACTCATCTTTGAGAAAAAAACTAATCGCCAGTCGCGCTAAACCTAAAATCCCTTGAACAAAATACACCAGCATAATTGCGGCGAGTTCAGGGGTAGGCTCATTCCCCAACAATACTGTATTCTTGAGTTTATCTTTAAGAGTTGTTAAACTCGCAGGAGAAATTAACATTGAGGAAATAAAAATTCATTAAGAAATATTAACATTCCTATATTATAGTAGCGAGTTCAACATCTAGGTTTTTCTACCGAAATGCAGAAATCACCGAAGGCGATTACCTTGAGGTTTCACCAATGTATTGTAGGTAGTTTGAGGAATAGAATTGTGAGCAATAGCATTCCAAATCGAATGTTGAGTGGCTCGGGAAAACAAGGTATCATTGCGATTGTAGACGATAGGTAAGCGGCTAAAGTCCTGTGTACTGGCAGCCACATCCAAAACAATATTTGATCCCGTCTCATCGGTACGATAAACCCATTGTTCCCAACCACTAGCCAGGGTAATTTGCCAACCAGGAACTAACGTATGAGTACATATTTCATCTCTGTGTGCTAACCCTAAACAACTATCCGGCCAGAGATGTTGTTGAGCCTCCCTCAGCTTTACAGTAGAATCGGGTAAACCCAACTGTTGAGTCGCTTGCAGACTTGCAGCGTTGACAACCGAGGAAGGAACCATCTCAGTTGCAGTGGGTTGGGATTCTAAACGTAATAATTTACCCGTGGCATCACTGCGATACACCCAAGTTTGATCCTGGGAAGAGACAACCACTCGCCATCCGGAAATAATTTGTTGACCACAAAATTCACCCGCTTGAGCCAAGCCTAAACAAGTATTTGGCCAGTTACGAGGAGTGGCTTGCACAACATTAAGGGTTTCAACGGATGATTTTAAGCGACTGGCTAAATCTTGACGAATTGCCTGAAGCAGTTGAGACGGTAAAGATGCATTAGTTTGTCTCGGTTGAGATTGAACTAAATTCGGATTAAACCCAGTTAATTGAATCTCCCAAGGGACTCGCTGTGATAAAGGTAGATTTGAAAGAGATACAGGAGTCGGTAATGGCTTTGTGAAAGCGGGTTGAGTTATCGGACAATCAGACTCAGTCAAACATTGAGCAGTTGCTACTGTTTCAGATGTAGACTCAGTTTGATCTCGATTGCTCGGCAAGATGGTAAACTCAGTTGCGATTTGACTGACGTGAGTCCAGGATGTTGCCAAAAAACTATAGCTATCTTTCAATAAAGTTTGAATAAAAGTCGGATAAGCCTTAAAAATAATCACTCCAGTCAACATCATTGCCAACATCCATCGACGCGGCTGTTGCTTTTTTGTAAAAGCATAGGGTGGAAAATCGCTCTTCTGTCTCGGTTTCATGGAAAATATTCGTGCTTGCTAAGTCTACAAAAACGCCGCACCGAGATACCCTGCGTGATTGTATCTCCCACCAGAGAAAGGTAACTGTTCCTCATTTGACTGAGCACATTTAATGAAGGTTGAAATCGTATTGCTGCCTTATGCCCAATGCTTTAATTTTATCAAGCCAGTCGTTGCATTTACTTCAATCACAACTGGGTGAATCATCCCCCAAAATTTAATGGCAGCAATCTTACAACAGCATTAAAACTAAGGTTAGACGTTACAGGGTATCACAGTATATATCCATTCTAGCTTAAATTTTTGGCTCTAGTTTGGTAAGCTGTTTCCTACCTTTGATAATCATCAAAACATTCTTGTTAAAAATCTAACTTCAGACGGATTACCTACCACAGAGACCACTCAATGGGGAAATACTGGAGACGAATCACCCATGACCCATGACAAGCATTAATCGGAAATATAACAATAGATATTTTACTTGAAGGTGGGGCAGCATTACAACATAGAGACTATAGCGGCGTTGGGGGGTCAAAGTTTAAGTCTGTCGGAATTTGAGAACATCGAAGACACTCAGCCGATGGGACATTTTGCGATCGCTCAATCCTACTAGCTAAGCACAACTCAACGGGAACCGAATCGATCCCCATGGAATTACCCTATATTGATTTGCTTTATACTTTTAACGCTACGATCATATTACCTCAGAAATCGTCGATCAGATTTTTCTGACCCTACGCGATCGCCGGAAATTCAAGATCGCACCTGTCCTCCGTCACGTAACTGCTCAATATTTTAAACGCCGAGGGACGTTAACGGCACAGCAACATGGTGAAATTATTTTGATTGTCACAGCCGGGGAAATTGAAGATTTATTAGCAGTCAAACCAGTAATTCTTGATGCAGTTGACGGGCAATATTTAGAAGAAGAATTAGGTATTGAACTGATTCAGGTGGGATCAAATCGCATCAGCGGCTCAATTTTTTCAAGAACTAGATCACGCTTTACAACAAGCCGGAGCAAAGTTTGAGATTTGGCATACACTGAGTTTAGAAGATGTAGATCGAGTGGATTTGAATGAAGTTCTTTTAGGAGCGATTGCAGATTAATTTCATGTAAATTGACAACAACGATATGAGGCAATTACTCCTCGCTCCTATCGTAGAGTCACAGTGCTGTTGATCGAAGTGTTACAACGACGGATAATATTAATGAGATTAGACTGATGTTATTATGATTATATTGTGATTCAAAAACATCACCCGATAACAGCAAGGCAAGCATTGCTTTCTTGGCAATTATCCAACTTGCGTATCGTTTATATCATTATCAATAGTCACTATTGATGTTAGGTTAGAAGAGTAGTCTCTCTAGCTTGCATATTCGTGATTAGTAAAATTAATTCCCCAATCGTCGCGCCTGTTGTATCAGAAGGAAAACACTTTGATCTCTGTTTAGAATCGACTATAGAGAGCTTGCCATTGTATGATTTTCAAGTTTCCTCTGAATGCTTAGGAACTGAATTGGCTCAACTGTTTGAAAAGTATCCACTTGTTCCCGGTGTATTAATTGTTGAACCAACACAAGCCCAACCGCCAACCCTCTTAGGGATGATTTCAAGGCGACAGTTTTTAGAGTTCTTAATTCGTCCTTATGGCTTGGAACTATTTTTACATCAACCGCTACGGGTTCTCTATAGTTATGCTCGTACAAATTCCTTAATTTTACCTGCGGATACCCTAATTTTAGTTGCGGCTCAAAAAGCATTAAGACGTTCCTCAGAACTCGCCAATGATCCGCTAGTTGTTGCCACTTCTTCTACTGTAAATAGCTCTGATAAACCCGAAATATCGTATCGTTTATTAGATGTTCACGAGTTAAATATTGCTCATTGGCAAATCCGAGGAATTGAAACTCAAGTTCGCTACGAACGGACTCAAGCTCAAATGATTCAGAGCGAAAAAATGGCAAGCTTAGGGCGTTTAGTAGATGGAGTCGCTCATGAAATTTTAGATCCAGTGGGTTTTATTTGGGGAAATTTATCCCATTTAACAGAATATCATCAAGATTTAATGAAACTATTGGCTGCCTATGAACAATATTGCTCAAGTTCTGAACTTAAAGAAGTTCAGGATATTAAAACAGAAATAGAGTTTGATTTTTTATCTGAAGATATTCATCAAGTGATTGAGAGCATCAAAAGTGGAGCCGAACGTCTCAAAAAATTATCCACCAGTTTACAAAATTTTTGTCATGTGGATGATGTTTATGCCAAACCGGCTGATATTAATAATTGCATAGAAAATATTTTACTCTTATTAAAAAGTCGGATTTCTAGTGATATTTTAATTTCTAAATATTATGGGAAACTACCACCAATATATTGCTACTCTGGACAGTTAAATCAGGTATTGATGAATATTTTAACCAATGCAATTAATGCATTATTGAATCAAGCAGCAAGCCAAAATTGGGAAAATAACTTTAGTTCTGACTCTTTCCCACAATCCCAAATTAAACCCGCTCAAAAGCAACCCAAAATTGAAATTACAACCGCTATCCATTTATCTGAGACCCACGAGAATTTACCCGGTATAGAATCTCATTGGATTTCTATTCGGATCGCAGATAATGGCCCCGGGATGTCAGCAAAAAAACGTGCCAAAATATTAGATTCTTTTTCAATTAACAAACGAGCCGAAAAAGAAACCAGCTTAAGTTTGAGTTATTACATTATTACAGCCAAACATGGCGGTCAGTTTAAACTACAATCACAGCTTGGTGTCGGCACAGAATTTGAGATTCTTTTACCCTTAGATCCGAAGTTATCATAATCCCGAAAGTAGAGAATCAACTCTGTTGACGGGATGAATTTCGGGGCAACCGCTTAATATAATCACGGATAACTTCTGTAAGAGTATAGTCTGTTTGATGCAAGCGTAATCAACAGCGTCGTTTCCACTCCTGATTTGCGATAATCGAACCCAAAAATTTTGTTTCTTGCCACTGTAATCAATATAGTGCTACAATTTCTTGAACAGGCAAGGTAATCAACCTGTATAAAAACCTGGATATCTAACCGATATCAGCACATTAACAATTCAAGATCTGGGTTTCAACCTGAAAGTCTTAGTATTTCCGTCAGAAGGTAAAATCTTGTCGGAAACTAAGTGAGTAGCAATTTTGTCTCGAAAAAGAGAACTCTACAAAAATAGGGTGGGGCGCACCCGAATTCACGCTTGAGAAGCTAGTTGAAAGACTAGGTATCACCGCATAAGACCAGTAGTCAGGGCAACCTAAACGGGCGATGGTGAGTCCAAGAATCCCTCACAAACGGTGACGGGAGCGTCAAAATATCACTGTTGTATTCTAGGCAATTGCGGTGCCCAATCGAATTTCTGTACTGTCTCTGATTGTCTTCCTCGGGTTATGGAGCATCCCTCGAGCTGTAACCGGGCAAGCGCTTGTGCCTTATACACTACCGTTAGACGGGGAACAACTTGAGCAAACGGGTCAAGGTTTAATTGAAGAAGCAGCTCAATTAACCCGATTTCAGCAATATCAACTGGCTATTCCTCGGGCGGAACTCGCCACTGAGTTAGCCCCACAAAACTATCAAACCTGGGCATTATTAGGTAGCTTATATCTACAGGTTGACCAAATCGAGGAGGGTATTACAGCTCTGCAAAACGCCCAGAGAATTCAACCGGATAATGCTGGGGTACGGTTTGTTTTAGGAGAAGCTTATTTCCGTCAGAAAGAATATCGTCAAGCCATTCGTCAACTTGAAGCCGGGTTAAGAGAAGAACCCAATTCTCCCAGTGCTTTATTCGACTTGGGAAATGCTTATTATCTGACAGGAGAGTTAGACGAAGCGATCGCGCAATATAATAAAGCATTTGAGCAGGAAGAAAAATTATGGCCTGCAATTAATAACGTCGGATTAGTAAAGTATGAAATGGGGGATGTAGATGAAGCCATTGAGAAATGGAAACAAGCTTTAGAGATTGATTCTGAAGCCGCAGAACCTTTACTTGCCATTGGTGTTGCCCTCTATAGCCAAGGAGAAACAGATGAGGGTTTAGCCATGGGAGAAGCGGCGCTACGTTTAGATGGACGCTATGGAGATCTAGAATTTCTGCAAGATAATTTATGGGGAACTCGGCTATTGAAAGATACTGAAGAATTTTTAGCAACACCTCGGATGCAGAAAGCTTTAGCGCAAGTTGAGGAAAATTAAACCGATCCCTTAAATGTTTTCAGATGATCATCGAATCTTAAAGCTTTCCGAGTCATTCCAACATGGAAAAAGCTAAAAATGCTATTTTAAAATAAGCTGATTTGAAGTGCTCAATTGCAATTCATTCAGTATTGAATTGATTTTCATGATACATCTATGTTAATTCCCATTACTCGTACAACCTTTGAAGAACTGATTCCTGCGGTTGCTACAGCCGAACAATTTAAGCATTGTTGGGGAAAATTAGATCAATTTCTTAAGCGGCTATTAATTTCAGCCGCCATTGCTTTAGTACTGGTTTTATTAGAAGTATCGGTTAACAGTGATGGGTTAAAACTGATATTTTTATTAGTTGGAATTATTGCCGGATTATATTGGTTTTGGGGGCCAATTTTAGAAGCCAGCTTAAAAAACTTACAATGCCGCAAGCATCCTTATTGTGGATTTTGGCAGGGTAAAATATTAGATATTTATATTACTGAAGCAGTCACCAGCGAACAAGAATCGGTGAATAAGCGAGGAGAACTGATTATTATTGAAAACTTAGAACGGCGAATTAATGTCGAAGTCGGAGATTCCAATGGGTTTACAACTTGTATTCAAGCACCCCTGACTCGTAACCATAAAAAAGTAAGTCGGGGTCAAACCGCACAAATGATCATTATGTCTTATTTGGATGATCTCAGTCGCATTAGTCAAGTTTCAGATATTTATATTCCCAGTCAAAATCTCTGGGTGAGTGACTATCCTTATTTACGACGAGATACTTTTATTGAAGTCAGCCGAAAAATGCGATCGCGTTCTCGCCAACAACGAATGTCTCGAGAAAATGAACAGATGATGGATTAGTTTAGATTGGCTTCCCGACCATAGGCTTGCCATGCTAAATCGACTAACCCATTCATAATCGCCACACTTACCACAGAACTGCCTTTGCGGCCATCAATTCTGACATGAGGAACCATCGAATCATTCAGACGAGATTTACTCACATCTGCCCCCACAAACCCCGAGGGAGTTGCAATGACTAAAGCGGGTTTAATTTCTTCTGCTTCGATTAAATCCACTAATGCTGAAAGGGCCGTTTGTTCTTGACCGACAATAAATAACGCTTCTGGGTAACGTCGGGCTAAGGTTTGAATCCCCCAAGCGGTACGGCTTTTGCTTCGCTGTGGTCGAGTTACCGCTTCCATTGAACAGTAAACCGGATTCGCAAAGGTAGCTAAGATTTGAGGGGTAATACCAACCTGCACCATAGGGACATCCACAACAATAGTAGTCCGGGCTGCTAATGCTGCTGCGCCTGCCTGTAAAGCTTGATCCGAAAATCGAACCAGAGACTTATATTCAAAATCTGCCGTAACATAGATGACCCGACGAACAATTTCATATTCTGCTGGAGAAAAGACATGATCGCCAATTTCGTGATCAATAATTCCTAAACTTTGGGCATCAGTGATGTGCCATTCCATAACCTGAATATTTCCAGAGGGTTAAATCAGGCGCACAGTGGCACCTTTCACTGATAAAAGTTGCCTTCACCAGTATGAATGAGCTTAAGCGCTCTTAAGCTTATTTAACAAATCATACCAGCCTTCTCGGGGAATTGCGTGACAACTTTGATCCGATGCAAGAAAACTTTATGTGATATCCTCCTCAGACGCTTGATTTTTGGGTTGAGAGTCAACGTTACACCGCCACGTCCGTCATAAACGCACAGGCGAACCCCAGGCGACGCGGACTCGTAAAACGACGGTGTCTGCGTTGAACGCGATAACGCGGTGAGAGAATTTGATCGGGCGGGCGCGATCGCATCAATGGGTTAAATTGAAATCCACAGTCGCTGACCTGACATTTCTCATTTCTCTCAGCCCAAATTATTCGTTTTCTGATGTGAATGATTGATTGAATACGGGTGTCAGAAAGGCAGCTAAAGCCCCAATGAGAAAAGCTAAAATATTTCGTACTAGCGGTACCCAATCTGAAGTCCGGGTGACAACTGGGCCGATACCAAAGGCAAGAAATAAAATACCCCACAGTGGAGAGAAAATTAAAGCCCATTGCCAAGCAACCAGTTGCCCTTCTTTACGAGGAATTGCAGCAATGCCACAAATAACCCCGCCTAAAGCCGAAGTAATCAACGTCAAGATCCATTGTTCTCGAGGCAACCCAGGCACAACACTACATCCCCCTTTTTGTAAACAGCCTTCAACGGTTGTAATGGATTGAATAATTGCCTGATCTTCGCCATTGTCGCGCACAAAGAATTGATTTCCGTATCGGGTTTGTAACTCTACCCAAAAAGTACGATTGAGTAAGGGATAGACTTCTCGACCTACATTAAAGTTCAGAATATTACCACCGCGTTGATCTGCAACTAGCAGCACACTCTTATTATTCAAATTCCAGTAATCTTTAACGGCTCGTCCAGGGGTTTGATCGAACTGAGTTAATATTCTCAATTTCCATCCGGTTGACGCTTCAAACTGCTCAATCTCGTCAGCCAGACGCTCTTCTTGAATATCCGTTAACACCTTTGCCAAATCAATAATTGGCGTTTGGACCTTTGGGAGTAATTCCGGATTATCAAATGCATAAGCATTGTTTGGTGCGATCGCCCAAGTTGAGAGGCACAAACCCCAGGCAATCAGCCCAACCAGACACTTTTGTATCCAACTTGGCTTCATCTGTAATTTTACTCGGCTGATAATTAACAACTTTTTTAACCAGAAAATAATATAAAAATTATATTTCTTTACAATTGTTAACTTTATCACGGAATGAGGAATTGGTCACTTGTCATTCGTTATTGGTTATTGGTCATGGGTGATGGATGTTGGGGATAGGTTATCTCTTTATCACCTCGTCGCCGCCTCACCCGGCTTCCCTATTTTCCTCGTCATCCTCACCTGGCACAAAGATTACGGTCTGCATCACTGACATTTGGGTTGTGTTGAAGATAATCTCCCACCCATTGACAGGCTTGATTGACCAAGTTATCTAAATCTAAGTTCCAAAGAATCACCTGTTGATCGCGACTGGCTGAGGCGAGCATCCGACCATCTGGACTAAACTGTAGACTCATAACGCTATTTTGATGTCCTCTGAGGGTTTTTAATAAAGTTCCACTGTGACGACTCCAGAGACGAATATGACCGTCGTAACTGGCTGAAGCAACCAATTGACCATCGGGACTAAATGTGACACTGGTGACGCTATCACTCGATCCTTTTAATAATGTTTTGAGTAAGTTTCCTTTGCGATCCCACAATTTAACAGTGTTGTCATAACCGGCCGAAGCAATGACTTGACCATCGGGACTAAAACTCACCCCCAAGACAAAGCTATTATGGGCCTGAATGGTTCTGATTAATTCACCGTCTAAATTCCATAACCTCACCGTACCATCATCACTGGCTGAGGCGAGTATCCGACCATCGGGACTAAAATTCACGCTATTAACTCGATCTTGATGTTCGCTTAAGCGCCGAATTAACTGTCCTTGTTCATTCCATAAACCAATGGTTTTATCTTTACTAGCGGTGGCAATAATCGTACGATTTGAACCATTACTCCAACTGACACTGAGAATACTATCTTGATGTCCTTGCCAAGACTGAATGAAGGTCGCGGTTTTTGCAATGGTTTGAGAGGGTGAAGAGAGTAACGGCGATCCAAACTGGAGAAACTCTAAATCATTTGAATTTAACCGACGCTGTGATCCCACTTGCCAGAGATGAATGGTATTGTCATAACCCACACTGACCAACCGTTGACCATCGGGACTAAAACTCACATCTGCGACGCGATCGCTATGTCCGGTTAAAGTCTGTAACAATTGACCGGAACTATCCCACAGTTTAACGGTTTTATCTTGAGATCCACTGGCGAGAACTTGACCAGTGGGACTAAAACGAACACTTAACACTCGATCTGTATGTCCGGTTAATGCCTTGAGGGGGATATCCTGAATATTCCAAAGTTTAACCGTTTTGTCATAACTCGAAGAAGCCAGTTGCTGACTATCGGGACTAAAACTAATATTTGTGACGGTGTCTGCGTGTCCTTCAAAGGTGCGTAATAGTTTGCCGTCAAGACTCCAGAGTTTAATTGTTTTGTCTTTACTGGCAGTCGCCATCATTTGACCATCTGCTGAAAATTTTACGCCGTAAACGACTTGGGTATGTCCCCGCAGAATATTGAGTAGTCGTCCTTTGGAGTCCCACAATTTAACAGTATCATCTGAACCAGCAGTGGCGATCAGTTGACCATTGGGACTAAAACTCACCCCAAAGACTTTACAATCTTGACAACGGCTATGAACCAGTTGAGTCAGTCGCTTGCGGTTTAAGTTAGAGAGATAAACAATTCCTTCATCTGCTGCGATCGCTAAAGTCTTACCATCTGGACTAAAACGCACCCAGTTTAAGGGAGTATTGTAGTTTAGGGTTTTGATTAATTGTCCTGAAATACTCCATAATTTAACGGTTTGATCTTCAGAGGTTGAGGCAATGATTTGACCATCGGGAGACACTGCCACACTCGATACTGTCCTTTTATGACCTTTGAGGGTGATGGGAATGATGACGGAAGTAGAGTCAGGCAAACTCAGAGAACGGTTAACAAACTGATCTAAATCCCAAATTTTAATCGTTTTATCTTTAGAAGCTGACACCAGGTGAGTCCCATCTGGACTAAAGAATAAGCCAGTAATACTATCATTATGACTTTTAAGCGTAGCCAATAATTGACCATTGGGAGTCCATAATTTAATGGTTCGATCCACCCCAGCCGAGGCAATCAATTGACCATTGGGACTAAAGCCAACATCCCAAATTACATCATTATGACCTTCTAAACGGTTCCGTTCATGCACTCCATAAATTGCTTGTTGTAAAGTGGCTGCAATGCGGAGTTCTGTGTCTTGTAAATCTTTTTGAGATAAAGACATCTTTTGCAAGGTGGTTAGTTGTTTTTCGGCTCTCATACTTTCTAAAATTGCGTCAAATTTTTGATGAGAAAAAAACAAAGCATCCGAGGCTGCCGTTAACGTAGAAATATGAGCCAGTTGTCTTTGTTTATAAGCCGTTTTTGTGGCGATCGCCAGTCCAGTTGCGGTCATGAGGGAAACACATAAAAGCTGTTTGAGTAAGCGATTTCGATGAATGAGTTGTTTTGAAGTAACTTTTTGTGCGGCTTCTGCAATTCGTTTGTCTGTTTGTGCTTGACGCAGGCGTTGCTGAATTTCATATCGTCGCCGTTCCGATTCAATACTGTAGCGTTCTCGAATGGGAATCACTAAATAATCATGTAATAACTGATAATAATCTTCAGGTTTTTGTCGCCAGCGTAAGAGTAAACCTGATTCTAAAATTACCTCAATAAATGATTCTTGGACGGGTTGCTCATCCGGCTCAATTGGAATGGCAGAAACTAACTCCTGTTTTGTTTTCAGAGGACGAGTAAATTTTTCATCTGTTAAGGCAAATAAAATATCCCAAGCCGTTGCTTCGTTTTCCGGGCCGCAGTCTCGAACCACTTGTTCAATAGAATGTTTAATCAGCTCTGATTTTGGGTTTTCTCCCAGTTTTTGATACTCGGTTAAAGTCGTAATTCCATGTTCTCTTTCTTCTTGAAGTTGAGCACCAACAACTTGTAATTCTATCGGGCGAACTTCTCCTTGTTCATCGGCTAAATCTTCAACTAATGTTTCAACTAAAGCAGGTTCTAATTCAAACTTGGCTCGCTTTGTTAACCGTTTAATGACAGATTTTGCTTCATCTTTTGAAAAATCTTTGAGGGGATAGCGAATATTTTTATCTAAAATATTATTATTAATCACATCTAACTGACACAGCTCTTCACATTCGAGTAAATAATGGAGATAGTCTTCTCTCAAAGAAAGAATTACTTTGACGAACGGAAAATCTAGACATAATTTTAAAAATCGAGAAAAGTTCTTAACTTCTGCCGAATTATTTACAAAAAAGAATTCCTCAAATTGATCAAAAATCAAAACCGTTAAACAATTATTTTCTGAGTTTTGATGTAAATTCTTAACCACAAAAGAAGAAGGATTTAAAATAAAAGGATTACGAGGCTGTCTTTGAATTCCCCACTGTTGATGAGCGGCTTGTGAAATGACTTTAAACCACATATTTTTCAGTTGTTTCGGGTTGTGTTGCGGTAATCGTTCTTGACTAACAATGGCATGGGTTAATTTTCTTTCTAACTCCCGTGACCATTGAGTATAAACATTAACAACCACTGGTAAAACACTCCGCGCACTCAAACTAATATTCTTCAGCGCCGGAACTAATCCAGCCTGAACTAAAGAGCTTTTTCCCACACCAGAAGGGCCATGAACAACAATTAATTTATGGTCATCCCGACCAATTCTTTGAACCAGTGTATTAATATCTTGTTGCCGACAAGAAGCCATCATTTCTTCTGCAATGGTTGCTTGACTTTCTGAAACTAAGCTAGAGGGATTAATTGCTTGTTTTGGCGGTTGCAGTTGATGAGCCCCAATAAACGCTCTAAATCCATATTGATGTTCAACTTCTCGTTGTTGTTTTTTAATCCGAAATGCATTTAAATATTGCCCTTGTTCGTAATAGATAGTGCGTAATTCTGCTAAAATATCAATAAATAGCTGAGGATCATACTTGGCTTCTGTTTCAGCTCGAGCAATTTCTAAGGCTTGAGTTGCCTGTTCTTTACGTTTTAAATGTTTGTAACTCCGAGCCAAGAGAAGTAAATAAAACCCTTGACTGGCTAAGGGTTCAGATTTCCCTAAAGTACCGAGTGCTAACTTAGCCAGTTTATTTGCTTTTTGCCATTTTGACTGTTGTAGCGCAACTTCTGCCAGAAATCCATAATCTTGAGCTACCTGACGGGAAGTCCCATAAGTCAGATGCATTTTTAATCCTTTACCCGCGAAGGCTTGGAGCGTGTCCCAGCGCTGGAGTCGTTGTAATACCGCCGCTAAATTCGACATCACCCCTGCCACCAAATCAGGACGATTGGCTTGCTCAAACACAGCCTGACAGTCTTCTAAGGTGACTTGAGCTTGGAGTAATAGGGGAGTATTCGCTCCAGGATTACGAGCGGCTTGTAGACGATAGGTGAGGGCGATATGAAACAGGAAAATCCCTTGCAGCCACAAGCTGTCTGATGTTGTTTCGGCTGCGGCTTGTGGGTTTAACTGCACTAAATACTCTAGACTATTTTGATAATAGCTACGAGCGGTATCACTTTGGTCGTGAGCATCGTTATCCTGACCAAAAATAAACTGCTGAGCCGCTGCCAAACGAGGGGTTAAGGTATATCCCCGCTGTTGTAAATCTCTCCAGGCTAATTCCAATTCGCGACGATGGTAAGAGCCAATGGCAAAAGAGTTGAGACTAGGAGGCGTTTCAATATCCGGTAGTAAATTGAACGTGGGTTTAGCAGTCGTGATTTCCCCTTGTTTGACTTGCTGTTCTGCTTTGCACCACAATAGTTGTGCTTGTTGCTCAAGATAATCAATTAATTCACAGGTGGCAATATCAAACTTAATGGTTGCAGCCGCCCAACTTTTGAAATCAGGCGCTAAGCGTATCATTTTGGTGGCAATATCATCTGTAATCCACAAAATAAGCGGAAAAGGGAAACACTTACGAAACTCATCTCGCACTTGATTGGTTGAGGTTAGCACTTGATTGAGTGCCTTAACTTCTTCTAATCCTCGAATGAGTAAGGCAGGCGGTGTTGTAGTATTTTGTAACTCCTCCGCAATCGTCGTATAGAGGGTTCTAACAGTCGGTGCTAGGGTAAGTTGCCGGATGGATATATCCGTTTGTTGCTGAAGTTGTTGCAGGATTTGCTGTTGAAGTTGAGTATAATTACACCGAACTAATATTAGCGAAAATTGTCCTTGGGAAAGGGTAACGGCTCGGATTAATCGATTCAACGAGCGATGATTAGATTGATTAACATCTTGAGAATTATACAGCGTGTCCATAGAGCAACCTACATCAGACAATTAAGTTCTTTAACGAGGGGAAATTTCAATTTATATTACAGGGTTTTATCTATTTTTTATTGAAGCGAATACTCGTTTTCTCAACTCCGTTATCATCAAATTAAATCAGAATTGAATATATCGCAATTCATTCTAAGGAGACGGAGAGTCAGGAGACTGCAAGTCAGAAGCCTGCGCCCTTGGGCGTAGGCGGGGGTCAGGTGGCACGGAAAGCATTTTTATCCCTATTGCCTACTTACCTATTGCCTACTTACCTATTGCCTACTTACCTATTGCCTACTTACCTATTGCCTATTTGCCTCTAAGCCTACTTACCTATTGCCTATTTGCCTCTAAGCCTACAAGAAGCCTTGCCTTCTACAAAAAGATTTTCTGACAACTCATATCAGATTGCTATAGTTATTGTTCCCCTTACATTGTGATCAAAAATATCAACAGTAAAAAATAGATGATTAATCAATTATTTGTGATCAGTTGAATCGACTTGATCTCAGAGTGAAATAGAATAGATGATTAATTTGAAAAACAGGCTCTCTGTGATGATTGAAATCGTGACGATTATATGATGTATGGTTCTTAGAAAAACCTAAAGTATTCTCAATAATGAATACTCAATATCGATTTGTTAGATGTGAAGTGAAAGACGATATAGATCAGTATAATCAGATTATCGGAAAAGAGACAAGTTAAAGTTTAGCAACAACGGAATTTTGCTGTTGATCGTTCAAAAAGGCTTGATATTGAGCGGTTTCCTCTAAGGCTGGATTAATGCCAAACCAACGACCTTGTCGATCTCGATATTCAAAGACAAACATACTCCGTAGTAACGTTTGACATTCCTCTTCTCCTTTCACATTTTGACATTTGACCACCTGGAGCAATAGTTTCCATTCCTCCTCTGCAATGGCCCCCAGCAGATCATCGCGATACTCTTGAATCACCCCTTCTAAGCAATCCCGTGAGAACGGCGGATCTTGCTGTTGTAAACAACTATACATCAACATTAATAATCGTCGCAGATGTCCGCCACTAATGCGACACAGTCTATCTAATGTTTCGGGTGTATCAAATAAGTTAGGAATTAAAGCTGCCCGTTTTGTGACCTCAACATCCGGAAAAGCCCGAGCCAAGACCATTTGCTTCAGTAATTCCATTCCTTGAGAATGATCTTGACCTTGACGCTGTCGAACAGGTACCATGGGAAGTACCTTCGGTTTGACGCCAAAGCGACTCGAGAGCCGGCCATAATCATTGGAAAACATCAGGGTCAGAGGAATTGTATAGACCACATGGCAATTCAATCGCTTTAATTGTTCCCCTCGATCAACAAATAAATACTCGGGTTGAGTTCGTCCCCATGGCTTAGGTGAACTATCAACTCGATCTAAGTTATCGATAATCACAACCAGTTCTTTGTGGCCTTTTGCCTTTAACATTTGATTGGCAGGTTCAAGTAACTCATCATTAATCGCCGTCAAAATACTACTGGTTCGAGGTTCTAAGTATTGTCTCAACTGAGAACGCAACTTAGGAGAATCTTTCGTTTTTGCCGTAATGCGAGCAATTCCCACCGAAAGTTCAGCCTCAGCCGATAAATCAATGGGTGTCTGTAAAAAGCCTGAAATTTCATTAAATAAGTTGGAAAAATATCCCGGCTTAATCCGAATTTGAGCCGATTCTATACTTTCACTGACTTGACGGGCGATCGCTAATACAATGTCACTTACGTCTACATCAGCCATGTCTAGGTCTTGAGAAGACTCAAAATAAACCACATGATACCCCTGTCGTTCTAAACTATCCCTAAGGCGAAATAATTCGGTTGATTTACCGCAACCAATATGTCCAGAAAATAGCTGACAACTGGGTTCATCCCCCGAAAGTAAGGTAATGGTACGGCTCAATTCTCGAACGATATCATTACCACGAACATCGGAAAAGTCAATGTAGTATTTCCGATCCTCCGGACTTGCCATATTAATGGTTTTACTAGGGTTACAAGCCTTATAAAATCGATTAAAGTCCAAGCTGACCATAACGCCCTGATATCACTGTTTATCTTAATTTAAAGTATAAATTGACACGCTTGTAATAGGGTGAGGGGAGATAATCCCTAGGGGTGTGATTGTTTGTCCTTCGCCCGTGGCTGGGTGTTTGAGTTAACACTACATCCGACTTGAAATGTGCGACTTCCCTCAGCAACAATGCGGTCATAGGTTATGAGTGATTGATCTCAATCAACAGTTGATGGCGAACGATTTACCAGCCATAACATATAATATATGCCAGTTTCTTGCCCTCGTTAGCCCTTTACAGAATCACTAACAACGAATCTACCATGACTAACATGATTTCAATTTCGTCTACTGAATTGGGTCAGCGGCGGCAACAACTCCGTCGTCAGCGTCGCCTAAAATTGCTTCAAGTCATTTGGCAAACCTTAGCAGTGAGTGGACTCACCGGAGGATTATTCTGGCTGATTCATCAGCCGGTTTGGTTCATTCGTCAGCCCCAACAGGTTAAAGTAGAAGGAAACTATATTCTGTCTAACGCCGGGATCAAGTCCTTACTGCCCCTATCCTATCCTCAACCCCTGTGGCAAGTTCAACCTAAAACTTTAGAAGAAACCTTAGAATTAGAAAGTGCAATTGCCAAGGCGCGTGTCACTCGTCAACTATTTCCCCCCAGCTTAACGGTAGAAGTTACAGAACGTCGTCCAGTTGCGATCGCCCAACCGTCTGCCACCATGGCTCAACCCATTCAAATTCAGCAGCTAGGATGGCTCGATGCAGAAGGAGGCTGGATGCCTTTAGAAAGCTATACTGAGCTGCAACGAACTCGTCAACTCCCCTCACTGAAAATTATTGGTAACCTAGAACAATATCGACCCAATTGGCCGCCTGTTTATGCAGCCATTAGCCGCAGTCCAGTTTTGATTGAAGAAATTAACTGGCAAGATCCGGCTAACATTATTTTAAAGACCGAAATTGGCAGTATTCACCTCGGCCCCTATACCCCTCGCTTTCCGGAACAATTACGAGCCATAGATCGGATGAGACAATTACCAGAACAACTTAATGTTGCCACAATTGACTACATTGATCTGAAAAATCCAGCCGCTCCGATGCTTCAAGTGTTCTCAAACCCATGAACTTTTCTGTGAAGGATTGAGTCAGCAACATTCACTAAACATCAGTTGATCGCTTGATCAAAATAATAGGTAATCTCAACTCAAGCAACGCCGTTATTTCTCTTGGTTTATCACCCAACTTACCCTATAGTTGAGTTTAAGTTACTGCCCAAAGCGGTCATCCTAGGCTCCGACTTTTAAAGCCGGAGTACAAATGAGTTAAAATTTGAACTTTTATTATCTACCCCTATCGATTAAAATGACATCTATGAATAATCTGGGTCATCCCCAAGGCAATAATCAGTCTGAAGAAACGGGGAACTTACGGTTAACATCTGACTCATCTAATCCGTTTCGCAAAGGTGAAATGTTGGCAAACCCGAGTAACGATAATAATCCTATCCCCTATGAAGAACCTCGGATCAATGATATCGTTCCGAGTAATGCTGCTCGGATCAAAGTTATTGGTGTCGGGGGTAGTGGGGGAAATGCGATTAATCGCATGGTTGAAAGTGAAGTCTCGGGCGTTGAATTTTGGGCAATTAATACTGATGCTCAAGCCTTAGCTCAATCTAAAGCACAACAGCGGTTACAAATTGGTCAGAAATTAACTCGAGGCTTAGGCGCTGGGGGAAATCCAGCCATCGGACAAAAAGCAGCGGAAGAATCCCGAGATGAAATTGCTAATGCCCTCTCTGAAGCAGATTTGGTGTTTATCACAGCCGGACTCGGCGGGGGAACCGGAACCGGAGGAGCGCCCATTGTTGCCGAAATTGCCAAGGAAGTGGGAGCTTTAACCATTGGTGTCGTCACCAAACCCTTTACCTTTGAAGGTCGTCGCCGCATTACCCAAGCTGAAGATGGCATCAATGGCTTGCAAAGTCGGGTTGATACCTTAATTGTGATTCCCAATAATAAATTGCTCTCGGTGATTAATGAGCAAACCCCTGTACAAGAAGCCTTTCGTTACGCCGATGATGTCCTGCGCCAAGGGGTTCAAGGGATTTCTGATATTATTACTATTCCGGGTTTAGTTAATGTTGACTTTGCCGATGTTCGCGCGGTGATGGCTGATGCCGGTTCAGCTTTACTGGGAATTGGTTTAGGTTCAGGGAAGTCTCGCGCCAGAGAAGCAGCCATGGCCGCAATTTCTTCTCCCTTACTCGAATCTTCCATTGAAGGGGCTAAGGGCGTTGTCTTTAATATTACAGGGGGAACCGACTTAACGTTACATGAGGTGAATTCGGCGGCAGAAACAATTTATGAAGTTGTTGACCCCAATGCGAATATTATTTTCGGCGCTGTGATTGATGAACGTCTCCAAGGAGAAGTTAAAATTACGGTGATTGCCACAGGATTTTCAGCAGAATCGAAACAACAACCCCTGAGCGTGACGAAAGAAAAACCCCCTGAACCCACCGGAACTAAACCTGTGATTCCGGCGAATCCTATTTCGACTTCTTCTCCTTTGTCTACTAATGAAGAGTCGAAAACACCCCCGGGGTTAGATATTCCTGACTTCCTCAGACGCAGACGACCCACTCGCTAACTGACTCATGACACCTAATACTGATCGAGTTAATGTTCCCGTTGCTTTAACGATTGCGGGTTCTGATAGTGGGGGCGGTGCAGGGATTCAGGCTGATTTACGCACTTTTGCTTTTCATCGAGTCCACGGAACCAGTGCTATTACTTGCGTCACGGCTCAAAACACCCTAGGAGTCAATCGGGTTGATTCTCTGGCTCCTGAAGCGGTGGTGGCTCAAATTGAAGCGGTGGTGGGTGATATTGGTGTACAAGCGCTCAAAACAGGGATGCTCCTCAATGGCGGAATTATTCAAGCCGTCGCGGACTCGATTAAAGCGCTAGAAATTTTACCATTAGTGGTTGACCCCGTAATGGTTTCTCGAGCTGGGGTTCAATTGTTAGATGAGAATGCAGTGGCGACATTGCGAGATCAACTGATTCGGCGAGCGACGTTAGTGACACCCAATCGTTATGAAGCTCAGATTTTAACGGGGATGGAGATTAATTGCTTAGAACACATGCAGCAAGCCGCTCAACAAATCTATCAATTGGGAGTCGAAGCTGTTTTAGTCAAAGGCGGTGGAATGAGGGGTGAATTACGAGGGGTAGATGTCTGGTTTGACGGGGAACAACTACAGACATTGCGGACTGAAATCGTAGATACACCCAACACTCATGGCACAGGTTGTACATTATCTGCTGCAATTACAGCTCAGTTAGCGAGGGGAATGGATTTATTCACTGCTGTTAAAAGCGCAAAACATTATGTGACTCAAGCGCTTCATCATGCTCTCAATATCGGGGCGGGTCAAGGGCCTGTGGGACATTTTTACCCATTATTGCAGGATGATTGAGTTGATCTCAAACAATCTTGGAGTTACTTTGCCGCCGCTCATTGCTATAGGCATAGGCAGAATGACTCCAATATTTAGATTTAGTAGAGGTGTCTTTTCGGGAGGATAACTCGGACGTTGCCTCGTCATCTTGGAATAAGGGTGTCGAACTTCTCAATAAATCCCGTTGTACTGCTGCGATCGCTTGACGAACAGCGGTTTTGATTGTTCCTTGAAACTCTTTTCTGGCTCGCTTTTGCTGATGCATCCATCCTTCTCGACTCGAAGCATACAATGTCGGTAAACGATTTAGCGCATAAGTTTCTACTTCAAATTGCTTGATATATTGAGTCAGTTTGGGAGATAAACTCGCCAGTTGTCCTCGTACTTCTTCAGAAACCAGATCTTCCATCACGTTATAGTACTTTTTGGATCGCTTGAGCGCCATAGTTGTTACCTAAAAAGAAATCTATTCTGTAATTATACGCGCATCAAGATTGATTGTTCCTAGTGTAATTTTTTTTCCTTCTTTCTTTCTGTCATAGCCACAACATCATCTAAAATTAGCATACCAGATGGTAAGGCGAAAGCAATAATACACCTAATGGCTTGATAGAAGGAGATTGACAGCAGAGAAAATATTAATCTATTTAAGTTAAAGTTTAAAAGGCTAGTTATCTATCAATAGAATAACAGTAAAAATTGTTATACCTTCTCTGTAGATTTTGAGGTGATAGTGATTAAATCTTCCAAATTTTCAAGATGTGAGTCTCCAGCTAGATAACCAATTCCTCGATGCAGATGTAAGCGAAATTGAGTGGCTAATGTTTCTTGATCAGTCCCTAGACCATCTTGATAGCATCGTTGTTTTAATGCAATTAATAGCAGATCGCAACTTGTTCCCCCAAAAACACGCCAGGTTAAGATTACGTTACTATTAGCTGGAATTGTCACAGGGGATGGTGTTGTAGGTTCGGCTAAAGAGTAACAAAATGCCCAACGACAAAGAATATTCCACTGATCAATTTGGGTGATTCGTTTTAGCTTTAAAAGCTGATCTTTTGCCGTTTGAGAAAGCTGAATTCGTTCTAAAGGAGGTTCCATGGGCCTGATATTTCACTTTGGATACTAGAAAATGTAACTTAATTGCAGATCGACCCATACTAAGTTTTTAAACAAAGCTGATAATCTCACCCTTTTTTCCTCAAGCTTTATGGCAGTTTGGGTTTTTTTTCAGAGAAGCAACGGCTGTCGGAGTAGAGAGATATCCACCCTCAACACTTCAGGTCTTTTCTATACTAACTGTTATTGCACACCTGTCAATCCCTTTATCCAAATTCTTGAATTTTTTTGATCATTTGTAATTGATTTTCTATTCTCACAATCACTTCTAGAGGGGCAAAAGGTTTCACAATATAATCAACACCGCCCATTTTAAATGCTTTGACTTTATTCATCACATCTTCTAAAGCACTAATAAAAATCACAGGAATATCATAGGTTTTTGTATTGGCTTTCAATTGCTGACAGACTGTATAACCATCGATATCTGGCATTTTAATATCTAAAAGAATCAAATCAGGAGATTCAGCCATAATACTATTAATTCCTAGCTTGGCACTGGGAGCAATACGAACCGCATAGTCATTTTCAAATAAAATCTTGGTTAATAACTTTAAATTGCTGGGGTTATCATCAATAATTAAAATACTTACCTTTTTAATTTCATTGTTGCTGCTCATTAATATTCTCTTTCAAAATGAATTTAAACGCTATTTAGAATGCACTCTGATTCCGTTAGTGAGTGACTTAGATAAATTTTATAGATTCTAAAGATTTGGATAGATTAATCATTAATCTACCTTTTTTCTGCTGTTCACCCCTATACATTAATCTTAACATTATACGTTTTATACTTTTGAAATCCAATAAAGACAAAGTTTATACTTTTTAGACTGAATTTATAAACTGATGGTGATAGTGTTGAGCTAGTAATTTTCCGTTAGACGTTACTCAAGCAAAAACTCAATACTCAGCAAAAAATTATGAATGCTAATTCACCTATCGTTATCGACAATAAACCTGATTATATCAGAGCCGGATTATCAAGCGCTAATGCGCCTATGGTTGTATTTCGTACTGATTCGGTGACATCTAAATCCCCCATGAATATTGATGGTATTGTAACGAATTGGGATAGCATGACGGCGGTTTGGTCTCATACTTTTAAGCAACTGGGTATCGACCCCTCGGAGCATTCGGTACTCGTGACTGAACCCCCCCTCAACCCAAAAGCCAATCGAGAAAAAATGATGCAAATTTTCTTCGAGACATTCAATGTATCCGGGTTATATCTGTCAATGGGTGAAATCTTAGCCCTTTACGATGCCGACAACGTCATAGGAACTGTGGTGAACTTTTGTGCTGATGGTCATTTTATGGTGGTCGTACCGTCTTATGAAGGAACTTTTTACCCTCATACAATTATTCAGCGTTCTTTTTATAGCAATCATTTAAGCGACGATGACATTGCAGATATCGGCGCAACAATTTACCAATCGATTGACAGATGCTCTGATGATGTCCGTTCTACACTGTATAAGAATATTATTCTCACGGGTAATAGTTCTATGTTCCCCGGAATTGCCCGTAAAATTCAGAAATGGGTGGCACTACTGGCACAGCCAACAGAGACAGTCAGAGTGATTGAAGTCGCTGAGCCTGAAAATGGCGCTTGGCGGGGAGCAGATAAGATAGTACCGTTCCTGAGTGAATATGGAAGTTGGATGACGAGGCAAGAGTATCGGCACTTCGGGGTTAGGCTGGTTCACCGTAAGTGTTTTTCATCGCTGGTTCAATGTTAGTTCCAGTTAGGATTAATATGGCAATTTATTTATGATTTGTGATAGATAAGGAGTCAGAAAAGCTGACTTAATCCTTGTAGCAGGAGTGCCTACTTACCTATTACCTACTGCCTATTACCTATTACCTATTTCCTATTTCCTATTGAGTTAATTGTAAGAGTTGTTCAAACTCATAATTATCTAGTAATTGTATCAATTTTTGCCCTAGCATCGGATAATCAACACTAATTTCTGTAATCAGTTCTGAAGCTAACAGAATATTACCTTTCAAAATAGCAGTGTACATTTGCTCTAACCATGATGAAGGTAAGTTTTTAAAATCTTCAGGAGTGAGTGGTTCTTCTGCAGTCGGTAATAATTGAGGATGGGTGATAGACTGATAAAGATAACGTACCCCTAAATATTGAGATAAAGCATCAAAGATTTCAGTATCATTAAAAGGTTTACGAATCAGTCCATCACAACCTGCCTGATAAATTAGTGTTTCTTTTTCTTCTAAAACACTGGCTGTGACGGCAATAATAATCGTTGATTTTCCTTGGGGTGTTGCTTTAATCATTCGGGTGGCTTGAAAACCATCCATGACTGGCATTCTAATATCCATAAAAATTAAATCAGGATGCCATTCTTGCCAAATATCAATTGCTTCTTGTCCATTGGTTGCTTCTTTCAGAAAAAACTTTAGGGGTTGTAATCGTTTTAAAAGTAACTGACGATTGGGTTTATTATCATCGACAATCAAAATTTTATAGTCAGGTTGATGGGGTGCTAAACCAACGACTTGTTGTAAATTTGCCGGGTTTTTGATTTGAGCATCATGAACTTCAATCATTTCAATAAAAAACTGAAAAGTCGTTCCTCGATTGATAATACTTTTAACCGTAATTTCACCGCCCATTAAATTAACAAACTTTTGACTAATGGTTAAACCTAATCCGGTACCTTCTTGGAGTTGAGACGAATTTGTGGATTGATAAAAGGATTTAAAAATATTACCTATTTCTTCTGGATGAATCCCTATTCCTGTATCCCGAACTTCAAAATTTAGGATATTTTCTTTTCTCGTCACTCGTAATGATACCGCACCTGAATGTGTAAACTTAATGGCATTTCCTAAAAGATTAATTAAGACTTCTTTTAATTTAGTTGCATCTGTTTTAATCCATTGCGGAACATCAGAATCTTGAGTGAAATATAAGTTCAAATCTTTATTTTGAGCCGAAAGAATAAAAATATTCTTGACTTCATTCAGTAACTTGTGTAAATCAACAGTTGTAGAATTTAAAACAAATTTCCCAGCTTCAATTTTTGATAAATTTAAAACTTGATTAATTAAAGTGAGTAAATGTTCACCACTCGAATGAATAATATTGATATTTTCTTGATAATCCGGCGATAATTGATCCGAATTATTCATTAATTCACTAAAGCCTAAAATCGCATTCAGAGGAGTCCGTAACTCATGACTCATATTGGCAATAAAAGTACTTTTAGCTTGATTTGCAGCTTCTGCTTTTTCCTTGGCTTGTGTTAACTGTCTTTCTCTTTCTTGCAACGCTTGAGTCCGTTCATTAACTTTAGTTTCTAAGATAATATTTTGTTCTTGGATTAATTTTTCATTCTTTTGTGCCGCTTCTAAGGCTAAAGACAAGGCTTCAGTTTTCTCTTTTTTAATTAAGTTAATTCTGTCTGCTAACGCAAAAGAAAATAATGAAACCAATACAATAATAGACGTTAACTGACTATTAAATAACCCTGGAAATGCAGGCAGCGGAGAAAAGCTAGATAAATTTGAGGTGAAAACAGATATAAAGGGAAAAATCAAAGCTAATAAATAAAATCTAGCCGGTTGGTATCCTTTTCGATAAACTAAAACACCACTCATGATTAAGAAAAGAATAACTAAAAAAGCAAAAAATGTCTCTACTTTATTAATTAAATAAGGATCGAGTGGTAATAAAATTAATAAAATAAAACACAGATATTGTGTAACAATTGTGATTCGTTGGAAGCTTAAAAAAAACTTTTTTAAGTTGAGAAAAGTTGCCCCAAATTGTGAGAGTACAATTAAAACAAGTATGGCAATTATGGGCGTTGATAATAGATTTGAAGAATCAGTCCGTATATATTGTTCAAAAAAACCTTGACGAAGTCCTTGCATGATAGTGATCGAAATTACAAGCAGCACATAATAAAAATAGCTCTTATCTTTCAAAGAAATAAATAAGAAAAAATTATACACTATCATAATGAAAAATATGCCGTAGTGTAATCCCCATATAAATAATATTTTAATTTCTTGTCTAAAGAAAGCTCTTTTTTGCCAAATTAATAACGGAAAATATACAGCACTCACACTATTCAATCGTAAATAAAATGTCTTTTTTTCTCCCGGCACGATGGGTAAGTTAAACACAAAACTATGATGATCAATTTCTCTGGTGTTAAAAGGAAAAGCTGTACCTGTTTTTTTAACAATAAAACCAGATTGATCCTCAGAAGGAACATAAAAGTCAATGTAACTCATGCGAGCATCATTGAGTAACAATAGCCACTGTATTGCTGGGTCTGCTTCATTTTCAACTGAAAATTTTACCCAGAAATTACTTTTCGAGAAACCTAAATTTGGTAATCCTTGATCATTGGAAATAAATTGACTGGAATAGGTAGGAGAGGTAATTTCTTGTATCGTTAATTGACGACTTTTATCTTCTAATATCTCTAAATTTAAGCCAATAGGATATTTAATATTATCGCTGTTTAAAATAATAGGTTGATTATGGAACACAACTGGATTATTAGCGCTTTTATTCGGTTCAAAGCTTAACGATAGTAAAAAACAGAATACTAAAAGAATAGATACTAGAATAAATATCAGTTTCTTTTTTTTTATTTTAACTTGCTCTAATCGACTAAACATATTTAAACCACAGGTAACACGACTGTAAACGTAGAACCCTGCTTGATCTGACTATCCACAGAAACCTGACCTTTGTGTAATTTAACACTTTTCTCTACAATTGTTAACCCTAAGCCATCTCCAGACTGGTGATGGGTATTCGCTGCACAGTAAAAAGGTTGAAAAACCTGTAATAATTCATCTTGAGGAATTCCTACTCCCTGATCGACTATGGTAAAGATAGCTTTTTGATCTTCTACATTCAGATCGAGGGTAATGGGAGTATTTGGCAAAGAATACTGTAAAGCATTAGAGAGTAAATTTGTCAGAATATATTCAACCAATTTTTGATCGATAAAAGTACTAATACTCAGATTATAATGAGGTAAAATAGCTTCTTCAAATAGGGAAAAAGTAATGGTACGATTCGGAAAATCTAAAGATAAATGATGAATAATATCCCGACAAATCTTGATAATATCTAAGTCAGCACAATTTAAGATATAATTTTCTGCACTTAAATAGTGAATCAGTTTAAGTTTTTCGGCAAAGAACTGAAGCGGACTAAGATCTGCATTATAATCACTCGAAATTATCTTTAAAGAATAATCCAACCGCTCCGTCATTCGCAATAGCATCTCAGAATTAAACCAAGAATCGGATATTTCTTGGGGTTGAATTATATTTGTATGATCCAGTCTTTCGTTTAAGTTATTTTGATTGTGCTGAGTTTTTACTCTTGTACTTCTTAATTTTCCTGTGGTTAAATCTTGGTGATAGGATTCTAAAATAAATCGTATCGTTTTCTTCGTTACTTTTTCTCCAAACATTCGTGAAAGCTCTGTCCAGAAGGCTGCTCCTACAACTTTTATATTCGATAATGAACAATAACAAGCTTCTGCGATTTCTTCATAAGACTGATTTAACCAAACCCCTCGTAATAAATTGATTTGAATACTATTCAGATGTTGTTCATTTTCTTGATAAATAAAATCATCAACCAGATTAATAGCAGTTTCTATATCCATGATGTTCTCTAAAGCCAACTAAAAATAATTTAGCTAATTGTCTAGTTTTACATACTATCATCACTAAAATAATGTGCTTTTTATACTTTTTGTACTTCCTGTACTTTTTATAGTTTCTGTACTTCCTGTACTTTTTATAGTTTATAGTTCTAAAAGTGTTATACAGCTTACAGAAAATCTATAAACTTTTTATACTAAATTATTATATTTCCTGTGATAGGCTTGAGCAGAGAAAAATTTAGGGTGCAGTATTCATTCAATACTTGCGGGAATCATCAGGAATTATATTCAAAGTTGATTCCTATCCCTAAACTCAAACAAACAAAAGTGACTCTATTAAGGACACATACAAAATGGCAAAAATTACATGGTTTGAAGGAAATAATGGATCTCAAAATGTCGTTCGTCGAGATACATATTCCAACTCAAATCGCTACTATATTGCATCCAATCTGAAAAAGGAAAAGGGACAAAACGATGAAATTCGCTCTGCGCTTTTAGAGTATGTACCAGAAGGTTCAGAGATTAGCGTCTTCGATAATCCTGATGGTAAAAAAAATGATGATTGGACTATTATATATGTCAAACAGTACAAGCGGAAGATCTTGATCCGTCACTTTGAAGAAAACGTAAATAATAATGACTATCGTATGGAATTTAGTCGTAAAAATGGACTCAATGGCAAAATCTCTCGGGTTGTGATTGCTTCACCGCCTCAACCACAGCGAGCGATTCAGGATTATGTCCAAGATTCTATGGTTGAAGAAGCAGGTCCATTCCCCGCAAAAGGTGGACAAGCCAGTGAGTTTGAAGTCTCCGATCATCATTATCGCATGTGGACACCCAGTATCACCCCCATGACTTCTAAGACTGTATTTGTCAACACCAAGATGGATCACATTCGAGGGGGTGCACCCGACGATCACGCTTCATTTAACATTACCTTCGATGAACATGGGGTACCTGTCAAAGTCGATTATGACTTGCAAATAAATGATTATGATCCCATCGCCAGTATCTTTGAACTTCAAGGTGAAGTCGCTAAACAAGTCGGTGGTCTGGCATCGAACTCACCCTCACCCAAAGCACAAGTTGCTGCTGCAGTCGCTCAAATCTCCGGGGCTGTGTGCGGAGCAATGGCTGAAGGGATTCGGCAAATGAGTGAAACCGGAGGTCGGATGCTCTTTCCAGATGCAGTGCAGTCAAAAATATTTGAAGTTTGCTTTGCGGTGCATGAAGCCTACAACGAATTTTATGACGATCAACATTCCTAGTGGAACTGAGCTGAAGAGCTGTTTGAAGACATGACGCACAAATTGGTTTAAGCGTACAAGATCCTTGCTGTCTATTGTTACTTGGGGAAGATCTTAGGCGATCAGGTCATGTGGCTGTACATCGTATCGCGGAGCGTGGTGGTACGCCGTATTGCACTGCTTATGATGCCTAAAATCTGCCCTTTTACCCCAACTACGCCGCAAAAGAAACCTCTTTCAGGGGTTGCCAACGGAAATAACGACTTCCTCCCATTTCAATCACAATTTTAACTTGACTCATTTGTTGCGGGAGTTCTGTTAAAAAGGTAATTTCTTCACTAGATAAAATATGACCTTCAATAATCCAAAGTAACAATCCTTTTGAATTTGCAGGTAAGTTTTCCAGTTCAGATTGAATAATCGGAGGTAGATAGTAAACATTTCCGACGGCTGCCTTGTTACCGCTACTTTTCTTACCCAAATGTGGCGGACGTACTCCATGAACCCCTGTTAAATAGGCTCCTAAATCTCCTAAGCCACGAGCAGATAAACTAAGAGGAGTATAGCCTTTTGCTCTGAGGCGACGAATATAACGTCCTTCAAATCCGCCTTCGAGGGGAACATAAAGACCTAAAGCGCCATGAGTTTCTAAGTCTTTCAGCAGTTTGCCGCCTGTTGTAATTAATGCCATAAAATTAAATCTTAATCGATAAATCTAAGAAAAATAATCAGTTAACTTCCGGATTAAACCATAGAGTACTATTTAGCTATTGTCCCGTCAGATTTCAATAACAGCCGAAGGGGTGCTGACTCTACTGCGTTAAAAACAGAAGTTAGCTAGAGTTTAAATTAAGGGTATTCTACCATATCCTCAAACCAATTAAGTTCGATGACCTCTCCCCAACCCCTCTCCGAGGCGGAAAGGGGCTTTAACATCCTTGAAAACAACGAAAAATTACAGCTTTAAAGCCTCTCTCCACCTCTCCCTGCCCTCTCCTACTAGGAGAGGGAAATTGTGTCCTTATAGGACTATTTTTAAATGGAGAGGTTTGGAGAGGGGTTTTAAGAGGGGTTTTTCTCCGAAGTCACGTCTCACGTTTAAACTTTCATCTTCAGCAATAAAAGGATTCTAAGCTTTCATCTTCATACCCTGTTTCGGACGACGGCTGAGATTAGCGATAATCAAGTAAGAACAAGGCACAAAATAAAGCGCCAGTAAGGTTGCACCGCCCACACCCCCGGCAACTGCTACTGCTAACGGCGGCCAAAATCCTCCCCCACCCAGCAATAGTGGTACAAACCCCACCATTGTACTCAACGTCGTTGCCATCACATGACGAGTTGATTGTAGCACCACCTGACGAGCCGCCCGAGCATTCCCCGTAGCCGCCTCAGGATTATCCTGCAACGCAGCTAACACTACAACAGAATCATTAATGGCAATTCCCACCAGTGCGAAGGTTCCAATTAAACTCATAAACCCAAACGGATAGCCAAATAATGCTAAACCAAAAAATCCTAAACCCACTGAACAGACCGCCACACCTCCTACAATTAATGTCGAGCGAAATGAATTCAGCGACAGTATTAATAGAGAAGACGACAATACCAGAATAATGGGTAAAGTGGCAAATAAACCCCCTTGTGCATCTCCCTGTTCTCCGGCTTCTCCTGCCACCTCAGACCAATAGCCAGAGGGCAATTCAAACTGAGATACTGTTAATTGCTGTTGCCAATTTGTTAAAATCTCTGACGGGAGTTTTCCTGCGGCGATATAACCTTGAATTAAATTGAAGCGTTGACCATTGCGGCGAGTAATATCAGATGACTCCGGATATAGTGTTAATTCACCTAAACTTGAAACCGGAATTGTATTAATAGAACTTTGACGATTTTGATCTAAATTAACATCTGTTGCCTGCAATTCTAATCCTGTAATTTGTTCGACAGCGCCACGTTTAGCATTAGAAACTCTAACACGCACAGGCAATTCTTCCGTTTCTTCAATAATTGACCCGCCCAAATTTCCTTCGAGTAAAGCGGCTAATTGTTGGGAAATCTCAGTATAGTCAACTCCCGCCAGTTGTGCTTCCTCTTCATCCATTTGAAACTGAAGTTGAGGCTGTATTTCATTCAAACTATCACGGGTATGAGTTACACCCGGCACCGCTGCCAACAGTCCCCGCGCTTGTTCTCCCAATTGCCGTAAACGTGTCAAGTCAGCGCCATAAATTCGCAATTCTACAGGTGCATCAAAGGGCGGCCCTTGCTCGAGTTGTCGCACCAATATTCTAGCTTGAGGGAACTTTAAATCCATTTCAGCTTGCAAAGTATTAATCAAGTTGGTTTCGGCAACTTGCGCTAATTCTAAAAAGCCTTGAGCATAGTTTGCTGCCTGTTCTTGACCGCCAATTAAATTGTAATAATATCGCGGCGCACTTCGTCCTAAAAACCAGTGAACTTGTTGAATTTCAGGATAATTTAGTAAAGTTTGGCGAGCTTGTAAAGCAATATTTTCTGTTTGTTGAATTGAGGCAGAAGCCGGAAGTTCGATTTCAATTTGCAGTTGGTCGCGTTCTACAGTGGGAAAAAATTGCTGAGGTAATTGACTCACTTGTACAAAACCTAAAATTGGTAGAATTAACCCTAATATTATTCCTAAAATAGGAGCGCGAAATAACCCTTGTAAACTGATTTGATAGAGTCGGGCAAGTGGAGCCGAATAAAAGCCATTTTTCCACCATTTAGAATGACTGTGAGCTTGATGATTAGGATAATTTTTACTATTGTTCTGTTGATTAATTTTAGCCGCTAATGCTGTATCAATCGTAATGGAAATAAATAAAGAAGAAATAACCGCTAAAATCACACTGACTCCAATTGTACCGACAAACTCTCCGGCACTACCGGGAAGGATAACAATGGGAACAAAAGCCAAAGCCGTTGTCAGTGTTGAAGCCAATAACGGCATAAATAAATGATTAACTGTTTTTGAAATAGCGACTTCAGGCTTTAATCCAGAAGTTAATTTATGAGTCACTTCATCAACCACAATAATGGCTGTATCAATTAACAATCCCAGCGCTACAATTAACCCAGTAATTGACATCTGATGTAGCGGAATTCCCAGCAATTGCATTAATCCTAAAACCATACAACTACATAATGGTAAAGTTAATCCAACAATTAACGCGGATTTCCAACCCATCAGAAAAAAGGTAACACAAAAAACCAAAACTCCACTAATAATTAAATTAATAACTAAGCTTTTTAAACGAGCAGTAACATAATCACTTTGATTAAAAATAGTTTCTAGCTTTAGACCTGTTCCTAATGTTTCCTGAAAATCATTTAAAGTAATTTCTGCTGTTTTTGCCCATTGATCTAATTGATAATTCGACTCAACAAATACAGCCAAAGCAATCCCCGGTTCGCCATCAATTAACGTTAATTCATTCGCAGGATCAATCACCGTTTTTTCAACCGTGGCGACATCTCTAAGTTGAGCAAACTGACCTTGATTACCAAATTGAATGGGAATTTGTCGAATTCTTTCTAAAGAATCTAAATTTGATTCAACTTCCAATAATAAATCATTATTTTCCCCTCTAAATTCTCCCGCCGAAACCTTCGCATCACTTTGTTGAATTTGACGAGATAACGCTTGAGCTGTTAATCCTAAATTCGCTAGTTGAGTCGGATTAATTTCAACTAATATTTCTTCCTGACGTTCTCCAAATAATTCTACTTTTTCAGTTCCAGCTAATCCTGATAATTCATCTTCTAAGGATTCTGCTAATCGATTTAAAATCGCATAATTTGGCGGTTCAGAACGTTGCCAAACTAAAGACGTAATTAAAGCATAAGCTTTCACTTCTAATTCTTCCAATTCTGGCGTAGTAGCTGCATTCGGTAAGCGATTTGCAGCTTGACCAATCTGATCGCGAATTCGTGACCAAATCGGATCAACTTCTGCTTCTTGAATTCTATCTTTTAATCCAATTTCAATAATTGAACTTCCCGTACTAGAGGTAGAAGAATAATAATCAATCTCTTCAATTTTTGCTAATTCCTGTTCAATGGGATCGGTAATTAACGCTTCAACTCTTTCTGCATCCGCCCCCGGAAAAAATGTTTTAACAATAGCATTACGAGAAACTAACTCTGGATCTTCTAATCGCGGTAACGTTAAAAAAGCAGACGTTCCCCAAACCACAATTAAAATTATTGTGAGAATTAATAACCGAAAATTACGATAAAATAAAGTAGTCATAAAAGTAACAAATCCGTAAAAAAAGATAGAAAAATATCGAGATTACACTCTTTACTATTGCCAACTAACTAAACCCTACTACCTACTACCTATGACCCATTGACCCGCTACAAATTGTTGAACACCATTTGCCACAACTTGTTCACCCGGTTGTAGCAGTCCCCGCACTAAAGAGCGATCGCCTTCGCTATGCAATACTTCTACTGTGCGCCGTTCTAATTGCTTTGTTCTAGGGGGTAAGTTATCAGTTGAGTTTTCCACCGGAACCAAGGTATAACAAGCCCATAAACCCCGTTCTCCTCGAATTAAAGCGCTTGTCGGTAACCAAAACCCCTCTGTAGACTGAATGCGGGTGAGTTGCAAACGCGCTATTGTACCGGGTGCAACGGTTTGAGGAAGTAACAAAATCACAGTACGGGTACGAGTCGCAGAATCGACTTCCGGTAAAATTGAAATCAGTTCGGCTGAATAAACCTCTGCCCCCATTTCAACTGGATATTGACGGCCTATCCTCAAATCTGATAACGCTTCAGAAGGAACACCCACTCGCACCTCAGGTTGTCTGGCTTCCACTAACCGCACAACCTGTTGACCTGCCGAAACAACCGTTCCTTCATCAATATAACGACGGGAAATTTGACCCGAAAAAGGAGCAGATAATACACTTTTTTCTAATAGTATTTCTAATTCATTAATCTGAGATTCTATTCGACGAACTTGTGCTTGTTGAGCCTGAATTTGCTCTATCCGAGTTCCTGCTAACAATTCATCTAACTGACTTTGCACCTGCTGAACTTGAGCCATTTGAGCATCAATTTGTTCGGGACGGGTTCCTGTTTGTAACTCCGCTAAATTGCTGCGCGCTTCATTAATTCTGGCTAAAAGGGAATCCTCTGTCGTAATAGTTTCATCTAAATCTTCCCGAGAAATAGCACCCTCAGCATAAAGGTTACGACGACGTTGAGTTTGTAGCTGTGCTAATTCCAATTGTTGCTGTAAATCTTCTAGCCGTGAACCCGCCGCATCAATATTTTCAGTTCGTGGCCCTGCTTGCAATTCCCGTAATCTCGCTTGTTCTTGCGCCAGTCTAGATCGAGTGGCTGCAATCGTTTCCTGACGTGGCCCATTTTGCAATTCTGTTAATGTCGCGATCGCCTGATCTTTTTGAGCAATTAATCCTTGGCGCTGAGCCTCTAGTTGACGAGTATCCAAACGAGCCATCACCTCACCTTGACTGACTTGCTGCCCTTCATCGACACTGAGCGATCGCAGTAACCCCGATTGTTCAAAGCTTAATTCACTCGTCCGTTGAGCTTCTACTATCCCCGTATAGCCTCTGGCAACCGAATAGGAATTCACACTTTCTACCGTAATAGTTTCAACTGGGAGAATAGTTGGTAAATTTTGTTGCGGTTTGGCTGTGTCGGATTGTGATATAAAACTATTGCGATGGAAAAATGCAATCCCTCCCAGTCCAACAGCCAGCAGAATTCCGACCGCAATAGTTCGCTGCCAACGCTTTGATTTTGGCTGATATTGAACTCCGATATCTTCAAACGCGGTTTCCTCATCTGGCTGGGTTGAAGGGTGGTAAAGATCTTTCGGCCCAGGTTTTGTCAAAGCTTGGGATAGATCTCTATCTGTTGTCTGGTATTCCATTGCAGGGCTTTGTTCTGTTTGCTCTGCCGATTGAGAATTATCCTGTTGCGGTGTACTCATAAGTTTAGAGCCGTCAGTGAGATGACGCTGATAGATTCAATGGTAAAATTTAAACAGTCGTTTGATTTAATTAAAACAGACGTTTGAAATAATTGCAACATTCTGCTTTGATGAAGATATGCCCGTCCTATAGCAACAAGCGATCGCCCATTCACAAACTGATGGTGACGAATCATCACAAACAGTAGTGGGCGTATGCAATGCGCCAAAACCCAAAACCCAAACCCAACCCCTAAAACCCAAACTCCTACTCCCTACCCCCTACTCCCTAACCCCTATATACAATGAGTTCTGTTCCTTCCGGCGATCCGAAAATAGATACTAAAATCCAAATTCTTGATGCAGCAGAGCGTCAATTTGCGCTACTCGGCTTTGCTGGGACATCACTACGAGCCGTCACACGAGATGCCAATGTGAATTTAGCCGCAGTTCATTATCATTTCGGTTCAAAAGAGGAACTATTCAAAGCAGCAGTGCGGCGAGTGGCAGAACCTATTGTTACGGAACAAGTGCGGCGTTTAGAGCAACTTGAAAAGCGCAATAGCCCTTTGTCTATGGCTGATGTCATCCGAGCCTATATTGCGCCGACGTTAGAAATGTTGCAAAAGGGAGAACCATCTTGCTTGGTTCATGCTCAATTCATGGGTCAATGTCGGATTGAACCCCATCCCATTCAACAACTGGCAAGCGCTGAATTTAGTTTGAGTCACGAACGTTTTCTCAGTGCTTTGCAGAAAATGCTACCTCATCAGTCTGAGCAAGAACTCTCTTGGAAATTAGATTTAGTCGTGGCAATGTTAGTGCGGGTTTTAACTCAAATTGAACAGGCTCAACCCTTTTCACCAGAATCTACACAGCAAATAGATCAGTTGATTGAAGGTTTAGTCCGGTTTATCACTAACGGAATGAGTGCTTGAGAATTATCTCCTAACTTGAGATCGACTTAATCTGAGAATAGACCTCTTGCAGCCATTAAAAAAGTCATCATTTCTAGTAATTTTGTCTCTATTTTTTCCCACTGTTGCCTGTTCCCTACAACTGCCACGAAGTCTAATATTCCCAGTTGCTGTTTTAGGACTTGCTATTTCATCAATCATTGGGGTCAAATCATTGACAAATTGAAAATTTTTATCTAATATTAAGTATTGTCGTAAAATAACTCGATTCTAGTTCCCTGTCGCTGCCAAAATTTGACCACCGCACCCAAAGCGGATGTAAAGTTATCCTCGATGCTTACACTCTGTGTATGAGGGGGATTGCAGATATTAGGAGACTAATCAGAAGGAAGTTAAAGTCAAGCAGAGTATCAGCCAATTATTGGTATTAGCTACTCCTTAACGATTAATATGGGATACTGGGCAGAAAACTGCTCAAGTCCTCACGACAGTTGGGCAGAACTAAGTTAAATCTTGGTTAGACAGCAGCTTAAAAAAACAAGTAGGTTACCTAGAGAATTCCTGGGTTAGCGGTTTAGAGCCGATTGAACAGGAAATGGTAGTCAAGCTGCCCGCGCGATCGCGCGCTCTCGGCGCTGCTAATGCACGCCACTAATATCCGCTCAAGCTGACGGGTTCTGGTGCGTAAAGCACGAATCCGGCTCTATTGTAATGCTTAGAAAAGAGAGGCTAGTTTAAGTGTCTGTAGGAATCCTCGGCACAAAACTTGGCATGACTCAGGTCTTTGAGTCAGAGACTGGAAAAGCGATTCCAGTGACTGTTGTCCAAGCTGGGCCATGCAAAGTTACCCAAATCAAAACCGATTCAACAGATGGCTATAATGCCCTGCAAATTGGTTATGGGGAAGTGAAAAACAAAACCCGCAAGCTCAACACTCAGAAAAACCCTGGCCGAGAGGTTAACAAATATCTGAGTTGTGCAGAGCAAGGTCACCTCGCCAAGTCTGGGGGAACCTTATTGCGTCACTTACAGGAATATCGAATTGATGACACGGGTTCTTATGAACTAGGTCAACAACTCAAAGCCGACCTGTTTGAACCCGGTCAATTAGTCGATGTGACCGGAACCAGCATGGGTCGTGGTTTTGCCGGATTTCAAAAGCGGCATAATTTCCGTCGGGGGCCAATGTCACACGGTTCTAAGAACCACCGTCAACCCGGTTCAATTGGCCCAGGTACCACTCCCGGTCGGGTCTATCCCGGTAAGAAAATGGCAGGACGCTACGGCGGTAAACAAATTACCACTCGTAAATTAACCGTTGTGCGAGTTGACCCAGAGCGTAATCTATTGCTGATTAAAGGCGCTGTTCCTGGTAAACCCGGTAGTTTAATCAGTATTGCCCCTGCCAACATCGTCGGCGGTTAATAGAAACACAAGGGGAAAAATATGGTTGAATGTACTGTGAAAAATTGGCAAGGGGAGGAAGCCGGACAAACCTCCTTTGAGTTAAAAGTTGCCAAAGAAGAAAATGCGGCGCATATCCTACACCGGGCTGTGGTGCGGCAAATGAATAATGCCCGCCAAGGAAATGCCAGCACCAAAACTCGTTCTGAAGTTCGTGGGGGTGGACGTAAACCCTGGCGGCAAAAAGGAACAGGTCGAGCCAGAGCCGGTTCAATTCGTTCACCCCTCTGGCGTGGGGGTGGGATTATCTTTGGGCCTAAACCCAGAGATTATGGTACGAAAATGAATCGCAAGGAACGGCGTTTAGCCCTGCGTACCGCCTTCCAAAGCCGAGTTGAAGACATGGTGGTGGTTGAGGAATTTGTAGATCAGTTTCCCCAGCCGAAAACTAAGGAATTAGTGGGAGCCATTGATCGTTGGGGTATTGATCCAGAACAAAAAATTCTGTTGATTTTGCCTGAAAGACAGCACAACGTTTATCTCTCCGGTCGCAATATTCCCACCATGAGAATTTGTGTGGCTGATAGTATCAATGTCTACGATCTGTTGTCGGCCGATCACGTGATTACAACTGCTGCTGCGATCGCCAAAATACAGGAGATTTACAGTGACTAAATATAGTGAACGGGATCTGGCTGATGTGGTCAAGCGTCCCATCGTCACCGAGAAAGCCACCATCAAAATGGAACTGGATCAGTTTACCTTTGATGTTGATCCTAAAGCGACTAAACCCATTATTAAACAAGCGATTGAACAGTTATTTGACGTTAAAGTCAGAAGCGTCAATACCCATAACCCGCCCAGAAAACGGCGGAGAGTTGGTAAATTTGTCGGGTTTAAATCTCGTTATAAACGCGCCATTGTCACCTTAGAAGACGGCGAACCGTTACGGAAAATTCTCTTCCCAGAAGTCTAAAGAATACTTCAATAGTAAGTACATAGACAATCAACGGTTGTACATCCTTGTAGAAGAGAGAAAACTATGGGAATTCGTGCTTATCGTCCAATGACCCCTGGCACTCGCCAGTTATCTACCTCCAACTTTTCCGAAGTCACGCGCTCTGAACCGGAGCGTTCCTTAACGACCCATAAACATCGTCATCAAGGCCGGAATAATAGAGGGGTAATTACCTGTCGCCATCGGGGTGGTGGACACAAAAAACTCTATCGAATTATTGATTTTAAACGGGATAAACATAACATTCCCGCTAAAGTTGCCGAGATTGAATACGATCCCAATCGTAATGCCCGAATTGCGCTATTGCATTATATCGACGGGGAAAAACGTTATATTCTGCATCCAGCCGGGTTAGAAGTCGGAACTTTAATTACCGCAGGCCCCGATGCCCCGATTGAAGTGGGCAATGCCCTACCCCTGGCGAAAATTCCATTAGGAACCGCCATTCATAACGTTGAGTTACTTCCCGGTAAAGGTGGCCAAATTGTCCGAGCCGCTGGGGCGATCGCCCAAATCATGGCAAAAGAAGGTAAATACGTCACCTTGAAATTGCCCTCTGGGGAACAACGTAAAGTTCCCGCCGATTGCTACGCCACTATTGGTCAAGTGGGTAACGCCGATGTCCGTAATACCAGCACGGGTAAAGCAGGGCGTAACCGTTGGAGAGGCAAGCGCCCGACCGTCCGGGGAAGTGTTATGAACCCAGTCGATCACCCCCACGGTGGTGGTGAAGGACGCGCCCCCATTGGTCGCAGTGGCCCGATGACCCCTTGGGGTAAACCGGCACTCGGTGCGAAAACTCGCAATAAGAAAAAACGCAGTACTGCTTTAATTGTCCGTCGTCGTCGGAAATCTTCTAAACGCGGAAAAGGCGGTCGTCAAAGTTAGATGTGAAGTCGGAACAAAACTATGCCTCGTTCACTAAAAAAAGGCCCATTTGTCGCAGACAAGTTAATGAAAAAAATTGAAGCCTTAAATGCTAAAAGCAAAAAAGAAGTGATTAAGACTTGGTCACGCGCTTCGACTATCCTGCCTCAAATGATTGGTCATACAATTGCTGTTCACAACGGCCGCACTCATGTTCCGGTATTTGTTTCCGAACAGATGGTGGGCCATAAACTGGGGGAATTTGCCCCAACGCGCACCTTTAGAGGTCACGCTAAAAGTGATAAAAAAGCACGTCGGTAAACAATTATGGCAGTAGATAACTCAGAACAAGTCCAAGCAATCGCCCGTTATATTCGGATGTCTCCCCATAAAGTGCGACGAGTCCTGGATCAAATTCGGGGCCGTTCTTATCGGGAAGCATTAATTATCCTTGAATTCATGCCCTATCGGGCCTGTCAGCCTGTACTCAAGGTATTACGTTCAGCGGTTGCCAATGCCGAACATAATCAAGGTCTTGACCCAGCGAGCCTCGTGGTTTCCGAAGCTTTCGCCGATCAAGGCCCCAGTTTACGACGGTATCGCCCCCGAGCACAGGGTCGTGCCTATCAAATTCGTAAACCCACCTGTCATATTACCGTTGCGGTTGCACCGGTGAGCGAGTGATCAATTCATCCGTTGTGATGATGTCAACTCCCCATCCGACAGGTTTCATACGTCAACAGTTAATAGTATCCTCAGACTGTTATGGGACAAAAAATACATCCAGTTGGTTTTCGTCTGGGAATTACTCAGGAACATAAATCTCGCTGGTTTGCCGATGCGAGACAATATCCGGAGTTACTCCAGGAAGACCATCAAATCCGCGAATATATTCGCAAAAACTTAAGTAATGCGGGCATCTCTGATGTGCGGATTGAACGTAAAGCAGACCAAATTGACCTAGAAGTCTTTACGGCCCGTCCTGGGGTCGTTGTGGGTCGTGGTGGTAGCGGAATTGAAGCTCTGAGAGTTGGTTTACAGAAAGAACTCGGCAATCAGCGCCAAATTCGGATTAATGTTGTAGAAGTAGCGCGTGTCGATGCCGATGCCACATTAATTGGTGAATACATTGCCCAACAACTCGAAAAACGGGTTTCTTTTCGTCGAGTGGTGCGTCAAGCCATTACTCGCGCTCAAAAAGCTGGGGTTGAAGGCATCAAAATTCAAGTCAGTGGTCGGTTAAATGGGGCAGAAATCGCTCGAACCGAGTGGACTCGTGAAGGCCGAGTACCGCTACATACCTTACGGGCAGATATTGATTATGCCTACTGTACCGCTTTGACCATTTACGGAATTTTAGGGATTAAAGTTTGGATCTTTAAAGGCGAAATTATTCCCGGACAAGAAGAAACAGCTCCCCCCACGAATACCCAACCTCGACGTAATCGTCAACCCCGTCGTCAGAAATATGATGATCGTTCTAACGAAGGATAATTGATGATTTGGTCCATCTCTCAGTAATAACCAGTTATGTTAAGTCCGAGAAGAACAAAATTCCGTAAACAACAACGAGGACGAATGCGGGGCCTGGCCACTCGAGGCAATACTCTCAACTTTGGAGATTATGCCCTGCAAGCCTTAGAACCCTGCTGGATTACCTCTCGTCAAATCGAGGCAGCCCGACGAGCAATGACTCGTTATATTCGCCGGGGCGGTAAAATCTGGATTCGGATTTTCCCCGATAAACCCGTTACCATGCGGGCGGCTGAAACCCGGATGGGTTCCGGGAAAGGAAACCCAGAATTTTGGGTGGCTGTGGTTAAACCCGGTCGGATTATGTTTGAGTTAACCGGGGTGCCTGAATCGGTTGCCCGAGAAGCCATGCGCCTGGCAGACTCAAAATTGCCGATTAAAACCAAGTTTATTGCCCGTTCTCAAGTAACGGCTGAAGACTAGAGGAATAAATCATTATGGCATTGCCAAAGATTGCAGACGCAAGAGATTTAAGTGATGAAAACTTGTCTGGAGAAATTGTAGAAACCAAGAAAAAATTGGCAAATCTACGTTTACTCCAAGCCACCGGCCGCTTAGAAAAAACCCACGAGTTTAAACACGCTCGTCATTGGCTTGCCCAATTACTCACAGTAGAAGGGGAACGTCAACGACAAACTGAAACAGCAGTTTCTGAGTAAACCTTTATTGAGTGAGTCTGAACCCATAAAGTTATGGCAATCAAAGAACGAGTCGGCTTTGTAATTAGCAACAAAATGGATAAAACCGTAGTTGTTGCCATTGAAAACCGTTCTCCCCATCCCAAATACGGCAAAATTGTCGTCAAAACCAAGCACTATAAAGTGCATGATGAGGAAAACAAATGTCAAGAAGGAGACCGAGTCAGAATTCAAGAAACTCGTCCCCTGAGTAAAACCAAGTGCTGGAATGTTATAGAAATTCTCAGTACTCGGGCAATTTAGGATTTTTATCTGTTTGCTGTCAACCGGGCGTTAAATCTTAACCTGAGATTTTCTCCCTATTTAAATAGACACCATGATTCAACAGGAAAGCTTATTGAATGTCGCCGATAACAGCGGAGCACGAAAACTCATGTGCATCCGGGTGTTAGGGGGCGGCAACCGCCGCTACGGCGGGATTGGCGATGAAATTATCGCCGTTGTAAAAGATGCCATTCCCAATATGGCCGTCAAAAAATCCGATGTGGTCAGGGCCGTGATTGTCCGGACTCGCCATAGCCTGCGCCGCGATAGTGGCATGAGTATTCGGTTTGATGATAACGCCGCCGTGATTATCAACCCGGAAGGCAATCCCAGAGGAACTCGTGTATTTGGCCCGGTCGCACGGGAACTGCGGGAGAAAAGTTACATGAAAATTGTTTCTTTAGCACCGGAGGTACTCTAATGGTAAAACGCAAGAGTCAAACCCCCCCTCAAAAGATGAAAATGCACATCAAAAAAGGGGACACTGTTCAGGTCATTACCGGACGGGATAAAGGTAAAGTCGGGGAAATTATTAAAACCATGCCCCGAGTCAGTAAAGTGGTGGTTCGTGATGTGAATGTCCGCACCAAACACGTCAAACCTCAACAAGAAGGAGAATCTGGCCGGATTATTACCTTTGAGGCCCCGATTCATAGTTCTAACGTCATGCTTTATTCAGAAAAGGAAAAAGTTGCCAGTCGGGTGTCTTATACCTTTACTGAAGAGGGTCGTAAAGTGCGGATGCTGAAAAAAACCGGGGAAATTCTTGATTAATTCCAAACTTGTGAATTTTTCTCTCCCACAAGCAGCAGTTGTTCCAATGGTTGAGTGTGAAACACTCTGATATTGTTAACTTTCCCTGACCCAGCCCAGGGATAATTAAAAAAACAAACAGCGATGGTATCTCTACTGAAAACACGGTACGAAGAAGAAATTGTTCCCAAATTAATGGAACAGTTTAAGTACGACAATATTCATCAAGTCCCCAAACTGGTTAAAGTTACCCTTAACCGGGGTTTAGGGGAAGCCTCACAAAATGCCAAGGCATTAGAATCTTCCATTCAGGAAATGGCTATCATTACTGGCCAAAAACCCATCGTCACCCGCGCCAAGAAAGCCATTGCGGGGTTTAAAATCCGTAAAGGAATGCCCGTCGGTGTGATGGTAACGCTACGTTCTGAGCGGATGTACGCCTTTGCGAATCGACTGATTCATTTGGCACTCCCCCGGATTAGAGACTTTCGCGGGATTAGTCCGAAAAGCTTTGACGGCCGAGGCAACTATTGCTTAGGGGTGCGGGAACAGTTAATTTTTCCTGAAATCGATTACGACAGTATCGATCAAATTCGAGGTTTAGATATTTCCATTGTCACTTCCGCCCAAACTGACGAAGAAGGACGCGCCTTGCTCAAAGAAATGGGAATGCCCTTCCGGGAGAACTAAGGCACTATTAATATTTAGGCAATTATGGCAACAAACGACACCATTGCAGATATGCTTACGCGCATCCGCAACTCTTGCATGGCGCGGCATCAAACGACAGATATTCCAGCAACCCGCATGACCCGCAGTATCGCTCGCGTTCTTAAAAGCGAAGGCTTTATTGATAATGTCGAAGAAAGCGGCGAAGGTATTACCCAAAAGTTGGTATTGTCCCTCAAGTACAATCCTAAAACCCGTAAACCCACCATTAAAACCTTGAAACGGGTGAGTCGTCCGGGATTACGAGTTTACAAGAACCGTAAAGAACTGCCTCGTGTCCTCGGAGGAATTGGAATTGCAATTATTTCAACCTCTCACGGGGTGATGACTGACCGTGAAGCCCGTCGTCAAGGGATTGGTGGCGAAGTGCTTTGCTATATCTGGTAGCAGTTAAATCTGCTTTTATGTACCCTTAGCAACATTAAACAAATATCATGTCTCGAATTGGTAAACAGCCTATTCCGATTCCAGCCAAGGTCAATATTACAATCGACGGTCAAACCGTTACGGTTAAAGGCCCTAAAGGAGAACTCTCTCGGGTATTACCGCCAGAAGCTGTGATTGGTCAAGAAGACAATACAATCACCATCAAGCGTAAAGACGAGAGCCGCCGCTCTAGGGAACGTCACGGTTTATGTCGTTCCTTGGTTGCCAATATGGTAGAAGGCGTGTCTCAAGGATTTGAACGGCGCTTACAAATCCAAGGGGTGGGATATCGGGCGCAAGTCCAAGGCAAGAACTTAATCCTGAATGTGGGATACAGTAAGCCTGTTGAAATTAAACCCCCCGAAGGAATTACTCTGGCGGTGGAAAACAACACCAACGTGATTGTCAGCGGCGTTAATAAAGAAGTTGTCGGTAACACTGCGGCTACCATTCGTGCGGTTCGGCCTCCTGAACCCTACAAAGGTAAAGGCATTCGATATGCCGGAGAACAAATTCGACGAAAAGCTGGTAAATCAGGCAAGAAATAAACCATGAAAACTACCCGTACAGAATCCCGTTTGCGGCGGCATCGGCGTGTGCGTCGTAAAGCCGAAGGAACCACTGAACGCCCTCGTTTATGCGTGTTCCGCTCTCATAAGCATATCTATGCTCAACTGATTGATGATAGCAAACAACACACTTTAGCTGCCGCTTCGACATTAGACCCTGAAGTTCGAGAACAATTAGACAACGGGGGCAACTGTGATGCCTCAACTAAAGTCGGTCAATTGATTGCTCAACGCTCTATCGCTCAAGGCGTAGAAAAGGTTGTGTTTGACCGGGGGGGATATTTATATCACGGTCGGGTTAAAGCCCTGGCCGAGGCAGCTCGAGAAGCCGGATTAGATTTCTAAGTCAAATCTTTGACACTACAACAGCAGAATTGAACGCTGTCGATATATTGGCAAGTTTCTACTCTGTTGCTGTCAGTCATATTCTCAATTCACTTTTGATATTTAGATAAGATGGCAGAACAACAACAACAACAACGCCGTAAAAAAGGCAATCGTACCAAAGAAAAAGACACCGAATGGCAAGAACGGGTTGTGCAAATCCGCCGGGTGACTAAAGTGGTCAAAGGCGGTAAAAAGCTCAGTTTCCGTGCCATTGTGATTGTAGGCAACGAACGGGGTCAAGTGGGAGTGGGAGTCGGTAAGGCCGCTGATGTCATTGGTGCGGTGAAAAAAGGGGTCGCTGATGGTCGCAAAAATGTGATTAGCGTCCCGCTGACAAAGGCGAATTCTATTCCCCATCCCGTCAATGGTATTGGTGGCGGTGCTAAAGTCATGGTCCGTCCCGCTTCTCCCGGTACGGGTGTAATTGCCGGGGGCGCTGTGCGAACTGTACTAGAACTGGCTGGCGTTCAAAATATCCTGGCTAAACAACTCGGTTCGAGTAGCCCGCTCAATAACGCCCGAGCCACTCTTGATGCCCTCGAAGGCCTGCGAACCTTCTCTGAAGTTTCCAAAGAACGAGGCATTCCCGTCGATCAACTATTTAGTTAATCCGACTGAATTTACTTTATTAATGATTCGTTATGAGATTACAAGATGCTGTTCCAAAAGACGGCTCCCGTCGTCGTAAACGCCGTTTAGGCCGGGGAATTTCTGCCGGACAAGGGGCAAGCTGTGGTAAAGGGATGCGGGGACAAAAATCGCGCTCCGGTGGCGGTACTCGTCCTGGATTTGAAGGGGGACAAAATCCGCTTTATCGTCGCTTACCTAAATTAAAAGGCTTTCCTCTGGTCAACCGTAAGCGTTACACTACCATTAATGTAGGCAAGCTAGCCTCTCTTAGCCCAAACACAACCGTTACCCTAGCATCTTTGATGGAAGCCGGCTTACTCAATAGTAGTAACGGGCCGCTGAAAGTCCTCGGAGATGGTGAACTGACTGTGGCACTTCAAGTACAAGCGGGTGGATTTACCAAAACTGCTCAATCCAAAATTGAGGCCGCAGGTGGGAGTTGTGAAGTGGTGGATGCTAGCAAGCCTAATACAGAAACTGATGCGAATCAGCAAAGCTGATGGCATTGGCTGAAAACGGTTTAAACGAGGTTGTCTTCTATGGTTGTTAGTCGAGATAAAGCACCGACGGCTCAAGAAACCTTCATGCAGATGGCACAAGCAGCCGGTTTACGAGGTCGTATCCTCATAACCATTGGGTTGCTCGTGTTAGTGCGTTTAGGGGTTTTCTTACCCATTCCGGGGATAGATCGAGCCGCGTTTGCTGCAAATGTACAAAATAGTCCGGTCATTGGTTTACTGGATTTATTTTCTGGGGGTGGATTATCAGCCCTAGGGATTTTTGCGTTGGGGATTATTCCCTTTATTAACGCTTCTATTATTATGCAATTGATGACGGCAGCCTTGCCTAGTCTAGAAGATTTGCAGAAAAACGAAGGGGAAGCGGGACGACGCAAAATTTCTCAAATTACCCGTTATGTTGCCCTCGGTTGGGCTTTATTACAAAGTATTGGGATTTCTATTTGGGTGACCCCATTTGCTCGAAATCCTGGGTTTTTCTTTACCTTAGAGGTGATTTTAGCCCTAGCTGCTGGCTCAATGTTTGTGATGTGGGTCTCTGAGTTAATTACAGAACGGGGTATTGGTAATGGAGCTTCTTTGCTGATTTTTGTCAACATTGTGGCAGTATTACCCAGTTCTCTGGGAAATACGATTGAACTGGCTCAAAGTGGCGATCGCGCAATTGTCGGTCGGGTAATTGTATTATTACTGATATTCTTGGCAATGATTGTCGGGATTGTATTTGTCCAAGAAGGAACTCGTCGGATTCCGATTTTATCCGCTCGTCGTCAAGTCGGTCGCAAGTTATACCGAGAAAAAACCAGCTATTTACCGCTGCGGCTGAATCAGGGGGGAGTGATGCCGATTATTTTTGCATCGGCTGTACTCATTTTACCCGCTTCTCTGTCTCAATTCACCAATAATCCCACATTGCTGCGCCTCTCAACTTACTTGAGTCCAAACGGCCCAACACCTTGGCTGTATGCCCTATTTTATTTGGTGTTGATTCTGTTTTTCAGCTACTTCTATGCTTCCCTAATTATGAATCCCGTGGATATGTCCCAAAACTTGAAAAAGATGGGGGCCAGTATTCCCGGAATTCGTCCAGGAAAGACAACAAGTGAATATATTGAACGAGTGTTAAATCGCTTAACTTTCCTGGGTGCAATCTTTCTCGGATTAGTCGCGATTATTCCCACTGTCGTTGAAAGCGCAACGCGAGTTCCCACTTTTCGCGGATTTGGTGCCACGTCTCTGTTAATTCTAGTTGGGGTTGCCATTGAAACGGCTAAACAAGTACAAACCTACGTCATCTCTCAAAGATACGAAGGAATGGTGAAATAGTCCTATGCGAATGATTTTTCTAGGCCCTCCTGGGGCGGGTAAAGGGACTCAAGCTGCAATCATTGCTGAAATGCTGACAATTCCCCATATTTCAACCGGGGATATTCTCAGACAGCATGTGGCCGAACAAACCGCCCTAGGAACTGAGGCTAAACGCTATATGGATCAAGGAGAGTTAGTACCCGATCAACTGATTTTGGATATGGTCAAGTATCGCTTAGATCAAGCAGATACAACTCAAGGTTGGATTCTCGATGGATTTCCCCGCAATGTCCCTCAGGCGATTTTCGTTGAACAACTCTTGCAGGGCGCAGACAGCTCATCTCAGGGATCGATTGGCACAGGTCTACAGGTGATTAACCTCGATGCCCCCGATGATGTGGTCGTCAAACGGTTACTGGCTCGGGGTCGTCGTGATGACAACGAAGAAACCATTCGTCGTCGCTTACAAGTCTATCGAGAACAAACAGCCCCTTTAATTGAGTTTTATCAAGAGCGCGATCAACTGAGTTATATTGACGGGAGTTTATCGATGGATGAAGTCACTGTTGAGTTAAAGCAAGCGGTTGCGGTTTAAAAGTAGAAGTGTCGTCTATTTGATGCTGATTGATCGCCAATGAGATCAATTGTCTCTTGAATCTGGGTACTAAGCTGTGGATAAAGATCTTGACAAAAGTCAAGCATAATGGTGCAAATTTTTGATAAAATATGTTAAGAAATTCTCCTGAATTTCTACAGCTTTATGGTGTTTAGGACCTCAACTGAATGGGGTCATAAATATCACGGCTAGCTTATGTTGAATTGAGGAAATCACAGCTTGTCTAAACAAGATCTAATTGAAATGGAAGGGACCGTGACTGAGTCTCTTCCTAACGCGATGTTTCGGGTCGATCTCGATAATGGATTTAACGTTCTTGGTCATATCTCGGGTAAGATTCGGCGAAACTATATCAAGATTTTACCCGGAGATCGGGTCAAAGTTGAGCTGACACCTTACGACCTCACCAAAGGACGAATTACATATCGACTCAAGAAAAAATAGCTCTATATAAAACAAATTTTGCGCTGCAAAATTTCTATGAGCTAAAACAGATAAAAAAGCTCAGACAATGATATAATAATAAATTTGTTGTAGTGTTGTCTTAAATATCATCGCATGAAAGTACGAGCATCAGTGCGGAAAATTTGTGAAAAGTGTCGGGTCATCCGCCGACGAGGTCGCGTGATGGTCATCTGCGATAACCCCAAGCATAAACAGCGTCAAGGTTAATACCAGACTTCCATTGGGGTGAAGTGAGCCCTGAGCCATAACACGCTGCTGTCGGCTCAATCGCCATCATCTCCAATATAACTCTGCTGCGCCGCAAAGTTCTAATTCATTGTGGTCAACAGAGAAGTTAATCATCTTTATTCATGATGGTTTCAGCAGCATCACGCTGTTCAAAAAAGGGCTAGGTTTGTCTACAGTTGGCCTAACTGTAGACTGTAACTCAGCTTACCCGTTTAGTCGTGAACAATTAGGGAGAATAAACAGCCATGGCACGGATTTCCGGAATCGATCTTCCCCGCAACAAGCGGGTTGAGATTGGTTTGACTTATATCTACGGAGTGGGATTAACCCGCTCCCAAGAAATCCTAGAAAAAACAGGGGTCAACCCTGATACTCGAGTCAAAGACCTGAGTGACTCAGATGTAGCGGCTCTGCGGGGTGCGCTGCAAGAGTATCAAGTCGAAGGGGATCTCAGACGCTGGGAAGCGATGAACGTCAAACGTTTGATGGATATTGGTACCTATCGAGGTCGCCGTCATCGTATGGGCTTACCAGTCAGAGGTCAGCGGACTCGAACCAATGCTCGGACTCGGCGGGGTGTACGTCGGACTGTTGCAGGGAAGAAAAAAGCCGCCGCTAAGAAGTAATTCATCACAATGCTTAATTTCATCAATTAATCCATATGATGAAATCTATCTAATTTTAGGTTCAATTACACAATTCATTTATCTAATTCAACAAGCATTATGGCGCGACAAACCAAAAAATCAGGCGCGAAAAAGTCAAAACGCAATGTTCCCAATGGAGTAGCCTATATTCAATCTACCTTCAACAACACCATTGTGACAATTACCGATCCTAATGGAGAAGTCATTTCTTGGTCTTCGGCTGGGGCAACCGGTTTTAAAGGGGCAAAGAAAGGCACACCTTTTGCGGCCCAAACCGCCGCTGAAGCCGCAGGTCGCCGTGCTAACGACCAAGGAATGCGTCAAGTTGAGGTGATGGTGAGTGGCCCTGGAGCCGGTCGAGAGACTGCCATTCGGGCACTACAAGGGGCGGGATTAGAAATTACCCTAATTCGAGATATCACCCCCATTCCTCACAATGGTTGCCGCCCCCCCAAACGCCGCCGAGTGTAAACAGATTGAATCACGACTACGAGCCAGAACAGTTCATGAAAGCTGAAAACAAAAACATTGACATTTTTCGTTGTTCATCTTAAATAAAGCATTACACTTTGGGGTTGAAAGGAGAAGGGAGGTCAGAAGCGGTGGCGCAGTTTAAAATTGAGTGTATTGAGTCCAGTACAGATGCCAACAAAAGTCAATATGGTAAATTCGTCCTCGAACCACTCGGTCGGGGTCAAGGTACAACAGTGGGAAATGCCCTGAGACGAGTTTTACTCTCGAACTTAGAAGGAGCCGCTATTACCGCCGTTCGGATCGCGGGTGTAAATCACGAATTTGCCACAATTGAAGGAGTTCGAGAAGATGTCCTAGAAATTCTACTGAATTTAAAAGATGTTGTTTTGAAATGTTATACGCCCCAAAAACAAATTGGGCGTTTATTGGTTCAAGGTCCAGCAACAGTGACAGCAGGAGACTTTGACGTTCCCTCTGAAGCAGAAGTTGTCGATAAAAGTCAATATATCGCAACCCTATCCCCTGGATCAACTCTAGAAATGGAGGTTCAATTTGAACAAGGGATTGGATATCGCACCGTAGATCGAAATCGAGATGAAGCAACGGCTGTAGATTTCCTACAAATTGATGCCGTCTTCATGCCAGTGCGGAAAGTCAACTACATGGTAGAAGATGCCCGTGTAGGGGGTTCGCTTGAGCAAGATCGGCTGATTATGGAAATTTGGACAAACGGTAGTGTAACGCCTCAAGACGCTTTGAGTCAGGCAGCAACCGTGTTAGTGGATCTGTTTGCACCGCTGCAAGATATCACTCCAGAAACGATGAAGAGTGATCAAACAGACGATGTTGATCCCACGAGTCAAATTCCCATCGAGGAACTCCATCTCTCTGTACGGGCCTATAACTGTCTGAAGCGGGCACAGATTAACTCTGTGGCTGACTTACGGGATTATACCCAAGAAGACTTGCTCGAGATCAAAAACTTTGGTCAAAAATCAGCCGAAGAAGTGATCGAAGCATTACAAAAACGTCTAGGAATTACATTGCCTCAAGAACGGGCAGCGAAAACCTAGTCAACCTAAGCATCTTCACCTTTGGAGTGTTTAGGAATACTCAATCATCAATCATTGAGTCATCCCACAAAATAACAAAATTAACTGTGGGGCAAATATAACCTGAAATTATTCACTTAAACAGATTATGCGTCATCGTCGTCGAATCCCTCAACTGGGAAAACCCGCTGACCAGCGAAAAGCACTGTTGCGATCGCTAACCACAGAACTGATCCGTCATGGTCGGATCACCACGACAAAAGTGCGGGCAAAAGCTGTTCAATCACAAGCCGAAAAAATGATTACCCTCGCTAAAGATGGCTCTTTAAGTGCGCGTCGCTTAGCGATGGGATATATCTATGATAAACAATTGGTTCACGCCCTATTTGAAGCAGCCAAAGATCGCTATGGCTCTCGTAATGGTGGCTATACCCGGATTATCCGTACCATCCGCCGTCGGGGAGATAATTCAGAAATGGCAGTGATTGAATTGGTTTAATCTCAACTTGAGAACAACCATTGCAGCCCCTAGATATCTTCAATGGCTCAACTTTCAGCACCCGGTGACCCTAAACAAAGCAGTCCAACAGATTATCAACGGATCGCCCTTGTGATTCAATATCTGGGGACTCAGTTTCACGGTTGGCAACGTCAACCCAATGGCCGCACCGTCCAGGAAGACTTAGAAACCGCTTTAGCAGATTTTCTAAATCATCCTGTTACCGTTCATAGCGCCGGGCGTACCGATGCTGGAGTTCATGCCGCTGCTCAAGTTGCCCATTTTGAAGCGCCCCGTCATATTCCAGACTATCGTTGGAAATCAATCCTCAATGGTCGCCTGGCAGACGATGTGTTAATCCGGGGTTCAGCAACTGTCCCCAATGACTGGCACGCGCGGTTTTCGGCCCTGTGGCGACGTTATCGTTATACTCTCTATACCGATCCGTCTGCCAACTTATTTCTTGCCCCTTATAGTTGGCATTATTACCATCATCCTTTAGATGAATCATTAATGCAGGCGGCTTTAGATCCATTACTGGGAACCCATCATCTGGCAGCCTTTCAACGGGCCGGATCTTCTCGCCCCCATGCTTGGGTAGAAGTCCAAGATGTACAATGCCAACGGTTTGGGCCGCTAGTTCAAATCGAAGTCCAAGCCAGCGGTTTTCTGTACGGGATGATGCGGCTATTGGTGGGACTATTAGTACAGGTGGGAACAAAAGAGCGATCGCTCTCGGAGTTCAAAGACATCTGGGTCAACCAACGGCGAGAAGTGGTGAAATATTCCGCCCCCGCCAAAGGCTTATGCCTACTCCGGGTGGGTTATCCCGAGTTTCCGTTTCCAACGCCTCTGTGGTTTGATGCATTTCCCCATTTTGTTATGGATCAGGCCAATTCTTAAATATAGGATCAATCCATTATGATGACTAAAACCTATTTACCTAACGCAGATACCCTAGAACCCAAGTGGTATGTGGTGGATGCAGCCGATCAACGTTTAGGCCGTTTAGCTACCGAAATTGCTCGTATTCTGCGGGGTAAAAATAAACCGACTTATACTCCCCACATGGATACCGGGGACTTTGTGATTGTGTTGAATGCCGATAAAGTTAATGTAACGGGACGAAAACGCAGCCAAAAATTATATCGTCGCCATTCCGGTAGACCGGGGGGGATGAAAATCGAAACCTTCGAGCAACTCCAAGATCGTGTTCCCGAACGGATTATTGAGCAGGCTGTTAAAGGGATGTTACCGAAAAATGTCCTCGGTCGGCAACTGTTTAGAAAGTTAAAAGTTTATGCAGGTTCCGATCATCCCCACACGGCTCAACAACCGGAAACTCTCATCATTGAGACTAATACAAAAGGAGATAATTAATTATGCAAGCAACTGATAGTGGTCAGGCGGTTTATTGGGGAACTGGCCGTCGAAAAGAGGCGATCGCCCGCGTCCGTCTCATTCCCGGCGAAGGCAAAGTTGTGATTAATGGTCGCGACGGAGAAAATTACCTCCAATACAACCAGAGTTATCTTTCCACCACCAAAGCCCCTTTAGAGATTTTAGGCTTAGAGGGTGATTACGATATCCTCGTAAACGTTAAAGGTGGCGGTATAACTGGACAAGCAGAAGCCATTCGCTTAGGCGTTGCTCGAGCTTTATGTGAACTCAGTCCCGATAACCGGCCCCCATTGAAAATTGAGGGCTACTTAACTCGCGATCCCCGCGCCAAAGAACGGAAGAAATACGGTTTACGCAAAGCCCGTAAAGCGCCTCAGTTCTCCAAACGCTAAAGCAGTTAGAAATATTGGGAAGTTTTCTTTAATCAATAAATTAATAAACTTCCCTTTCAATTTGTTCTCCGAACGCGATAGCACTGCGTATTAAGATATTGACAAATTCAGAGGACAGAGAATTTATCAAACCTTTGTGTGACAAGGTTTTTCATCACCTGTTCCCCGTTGCCTGTTAAGCGTTCCCTCGCGCAGCGCTATAAAATAAAATTACAGTTGATTCATTGGAGTAAGTTAAAGTTATGCCAAAACCTGATATTCATCCCGAATGGTATCCAGAAGCCGAAGTGTATTGCAACGGCGAAGTTGTGATGAAAGTCGGTTCAACTCAACCCACTATTCAGGTCGATGTATGGTCTGGAAATCATCCCTTTTATACAGGGACTCAAAAGATTATTGATACTGAAGGTCGGGTAGAACGCTTCTTGCGGAAATATGGAATGATGAGTGAAGATTCAGACCAAAATCCTGAGCAATAGCGAGGTTGTTATTTGTCATTTTTCCTGAGTTATTTGTTGTTGGAAGGGAGTGACAGGATAATTTTGATTCCCTTCTACAGCAACTAACCGGATATTTTCGCTCCAGATTTCTATTGTAATGACAACTAACAACTGATAAAGGACAACATCATCATGGCTGAAACCTATTTACTCGAAAAACTAAAATCTGTTGAACAAACGTTTAATGAATTAACCCTACGTTTAGCAGATCCCGATACCGCAAAAAATCCAGACGAATTTCAAAATATTGCTAAAGCCAGAGCTTCTTTAGAAGAAACTGTTAATACTTATCAACAGTGGCAAACGGCAACTGAAGAATTAACCGGGGCAAAACAAATTTTACGGGAAGCCGGGAACGATCCTGAACTCAAAGAAATGGCATCTTTGGAAGTCGAAGAGTTAGAAAATCAAATCTCAGAATTAGAAACTCGCCTCAAAATTCTGTTATTACCCAGCGATCCGAATGATGATAAGAATATCATGTTAGAAATACGGGCTGGAACAGGGGGAGATGAAGCCAGTATTTGGGCGGGTGACTTAGTCCGGATGTATTCCCGTTATGCCGAGGGTCAGAATTGGCGGGTAAAAATGCTCAGTGAGTCTCTGGCCGATATGGGGGGTTTTAAAGAGGCGATCTTAGAAATACAAGGAGATCGGGTTTATAGTAAACTCAAGTTTGAAGCAGGGGTTCATCGGGTACAAAGAGTACCACTGACTGAAGCGGGAGGACGGGTTCATACTTCAACCGCAACGGTGGCAATTATGCCTGAAGTGGATGATGTGGAAATCAAGATTGATCCCAAAGATATTGAGATGAGTACGGCCCGGTCTGGTGGTGCGGGTGGACAAAACGTTAACAAGGTGGAAACTGCGGCTGATTTATTCCACAAACCCACAGGAATTCGGATTTTCTGTACGGAAGAACGCAGTCAGTTACAAAACCGAGAACGGGCCATGCAAATTTTGCGGGCAAAACTGTATGAAATGAAGCTGCGGGAACAAAAAGAAGCTGTCACTTCCATGCGGCGCAGTCAAGTTGGAACTGGATCACGTTCAGAGAAAATTCGTACTTACAATTATAAAGACAACCGCGTTACCGATCACCGTTTAAGTCATAATTTCTCTTTAAACCCAGCCTTAGAAGGGGATATTGAAGATATGGTTCAAGCTTGTGTGGTTAAAGATCAACAAGAACGGTTAGTCGAATTGGCAGAGTCAACCGCAGCTTCTACAACTGTGTAAAATTCTCTCTATACTATGTAATAGAGATCAAACGCATTTCCAGCTAAAAATAGGCTGATTTGTTGTTCTCCATTCCTCACTTTATAATTAAAAATTACGATGTTTGGTACATTTCAACAAAGCAGCTTACGCATAGAAGTCGAAGCTTCCCAAAGCACAATTCGAGAAAATTTGCTGTATCCAAGTCAAATGCAAAAATGGCTATGGCCGCAGCAATTTTCTCCTGGACTTCCCGAACAGTTTCAGACGGGAATCACCTTTAAAAGTACGTTAGGGCCGATTATTATTGATCATTATGTTGATCGGGCTGAACCCAACTGTTTAAGATTATTACTCAGTCAAGGAATTGATGGGTTTCATGAATGGTATTGGGGCGAAGGTTGGGTACAGTCTCGTCTAGAAGGGATTTCTTTACTCCCTTTAAATTTAGGTCAAACGGCAACATTAATCAGGTTACGAACTCACTTGAATAGTTTAGCTCAACCTCAACAGCCAACCCCTTCAATTTAACTTTTATATTATCCATTGTTGCATGACAAATTGGTCCATGACAAATATTCAAGAGATCGGGTAAAAGTTTGTAGTATAGCGCTACGCGCTATATCTTAAAAATCCTATCCCTGCGTAGAGACGTTACACGTAACGTCTCTACATGATAATTAATCAAGCCGACATTTAATAAATAACAAATAACAACTAACAACTAACAACTAACAACTAACAACTAACAACTAACAACTAACAACTAATTCTTGCCGACCCATTCATACATTTCAAACATTTGTTGATGGCAATGGGTACAACCGCCACATTTTTCTGCCAGATGTGAACGAATTCGACCTTTACGAATGAGTCGGTTTA
>CAYSWY010000013.1:0-107421 GCA_964434975.1 uncultured Lyngbya sp. | reverse complement strand
CCCCTCCCTGCACTGAAGCTTTAATTGCGGCTCAGGTGGCAAAAGTGGTGGTGGGGATGGTTGACCCCAATCCGTTGGTATCCGGTCAGGGAATAGAACGGTTAATTGAGGCTGGAATTGAAGTGGTGGTGGGAATAGAGGAAGCCGCTTGTCAACAGTTGAATGAAGCGTTTGTGCATCGAATTCGTTGCCGTCAGCCCTTTGGTATATTAAAATATGCAATGACCTTAGATGGTAAAATTGCCGCAACCAGTGGTCATAGCGCTTGGGTCACTTCACCCACTGCCCGACAGGAAGTCCATCGCTTACGAGTGGCTTGTGATGCCGTTATTGTCGGCGGCAATACCGTCCGGCGAGATAATCCTCGCTTAACCACTCACAACCAGGGAGAACCCAACCCGTTACGAGTGGTGATGAGTCGAACTTTAGACTTACCGCATCAAGCCCATTTATGGGATACCACAACTGCGAAAACCTTAGTGATGACAACGGTTGGCGCTAACCCAGAGTTACAAAATATTCTACAACAACAAGGCGTTGAAGTAAAGGAATTTTCTACATTAACTTGCAAAGCCGCGATGCATTATTTGTATGAAAAACAGTTATTATCGGTGTTGTGGGAATGTGGCGGACAACTGGCAGCAAAGGCAATTACTGAGGGATGTATTCAAAAAGTTTTAGCCTTTATTGCCCCCAAAATTATCGGCGGACAAACCGCCCCTTCTCCCGTTGGAGATTTAGGTTTTATGAAAATGACAGAAGCATTAACAATAAATTCTATCACAATGCGTTCTATTGGTTCAGACTATTTAATTGAAGGATATCTTTCTGTTGCTGAATAATTACAAGTATAATTTTAAAATTTCCTATTATAAAACAGAATAAAATTATCGAAAGATTCGCTTTAAATTTAAAATAAATCCCGGCAGAATATTTTCCCCCGATAATTCTGTAGGATTGTCTAATATTTCTACATCTTGCCCAGGACGATAAATCTCTACTTGTTTATTTTGAGGATCGATTAACCAACCGAGTTTTGCACCATTATTAATATATTCTTGCATCTTATTTTGTAGTTTAGAAAGACTATCTGTCGCCGAACGTAACTCAACAACAAAATCCGGACATAACGGTACAAAACCCCGCCGTTGTTGAGGCGTTAAAGCATCCCAACATTCACGCTTTACCCAAGATGCATCCGGGGAAAGAATTGCGCCATTAGGAAGAACAAATCCGCCAGAAGAGTCAAACCCTTCTCCTAAACTTTCGTTGGCTTCAACCCACATCCCTAATTGTCCGGTAATACTGCTATTTCGTCGTCCAGATTCACCGCCAGCGGGTGGATTCACAATTAATTCTCCCGTGTGAGTTAATTCTAATCTTAAATCACGGTTGTTAATCGCTAATTCGGTAAATTGTTCAGGCGTGACATGGAGAATAATAGAAGTAGGAATAGGAATTTCTAGAGAAAGGGTGGAGTGCATTGTATTATCTCCAAATATTTAAACTGAGTTTCTTTAATTATATTGTAGGTTAGAAAATTACCACTGTTAACCTTAGTTTGGAAAACAGAAAATATTAATAGATACAAAAAACTCCCTAAATTTTATTAACTTAGGGAATGAATAGAACGAAAAATTGTATTGCTAGATGTCGCAATAATTAATTAGGTTGTAATTAATAGCGACTGCAGATAAACTGTAATATCCTGACTTTCAAAGTTAGAAGTTGCAATATCTAATAAACCATTGCCGTCCAAATCTTCAACAATTAATCCAACCGGAACATCACCGACCGTGAAACTTTGAGGAAATGCGAATGTACCATCTCCGTTATTTTGCAGAATAGAAATAGAGTTTCCTTCTTGAGTTCCATCATCATTGAAGACCGAATTTCGTAGAATTAAGTCAGCGTCTCCATCTGCATCTAAATCCGCTGAACTCATAGTACTGGGGAAGTCATTAGCAAAGAAGAAATCAGCCGACCCAAAGCTACCATCTCCATTATTAAGAACCACTGAAACGGTTCCGAATTCAAAGTTAGCGGTGGCTAAGTCGGTGCTACCATCGCCATCAAAGTCATCGGCAACAATACTTACTGGTCGTGAACCCACAGGAACTGTAACAGGGACAGAAAAGGCAAGATTACCAAAATTATAGAGAATTGATAACGTATCATCTAACTCATTTGCGGTTGCCAAATCAACATCACCATCTCCATCAAGGTCAGCCGATACAACATCTGTTACCCCTTCCCCTGCAAATAAGGTCGTAACGGGTAAAGAAGGTTCATTAAATAGGATTGAAACTCCATCTCCAGTATAGAAGGGGAAGTTAAACTCTTCGGAGTCCACTAACACAATATCGGTTGTGCCATCACTATCAATATCAGCGGTTTCACTCACAATGGGGCGATCGCCAACACCAAGAACAGTTGGTACACTGATGTTACCGTTGCCATCGCCGAAGAAAATAGATACTTCATCTGTTTCTGGGTTAGCCGCGACGATATCAATATTGCCATCCGCGTCAAAATCTCCTACATCTAATGAAGGATCATCACCTGCACCAGAAGAGAAGAACTCAGTAATATAGTCTTCAGGTAAACCAAAAGATCCATTTCCTAGATTAGGCAGTACTGAGAAACCGCTATCAATATCATCAATATTTGCAACAATCAGTTCATCAGCGCCGTCGTTATTCAAATCTGCATTGACTAATCCTCCAGGGACATTAGTGGCATCATAGTCCGTCCGGGTAAACAGTTGGCTGACAAAGAACGGGTCAAATACATCGGCTTCGTAGAAATCATTGCCGAAGTCAAAGAAATCACCATCCTCATCTTCAACATAGTCATACTCACTGCCTAACCCTGCATAACCCGAGGCAAAGCCTAAACCGGACCAATAAGGGGTATACAGTTCTTCACTGAAATCAGCATCATAATAGTCAGTAATGTAGACTGCATCTTCAAAGGCGTTATCGGGTGCTTCACTGACCCCAGAGACGAAGTACAAACCATTAGAGTCAGCTTCGTTGTCAAAGGAGAAGACATCATATAAGGTATTGACGCTATATGCACCGGGTTCATCGTAGACATAACCGACATAGAAATCGTTATCTAGAATATCGAAGTTATCCCCATCATAGAAATAGGTAAAGTCATACCGTAATAGTTCGGGAAGCGGTGGCGGTGGCGGTGCACCTAGTTCTGTAATAGCTTCTGCTAAGGCGAGTACATCTACCCGTTGATATTCTTCAAAGGTATTGATAACGTTATCATCTTCGTCATCCCCATCAAAGATGCTGACACCTGTCTGATTAATTAAAGTTTGGAATTCCTCAAATGTCAGTCGGCGACCCAGTTCATCTTCAGCAAGCTGTTGTGCGAGAACTGCAATTCCTGTAACATGAGCCGCAGCAGCGCTGGTTCCGCCTGTAGTGGTGACTTCTCCATCTGGGGAGGCAACGCTGAGGACACCACCGGGTGCAAATACATCGGTTAAATCTGGGTCACGTTGAGAGAAGGCAGCAATACGATCTGCATCAGTGGTAGAGTCAATAGCGCCTCGCAACGTAAACGGCCCTCCTTGGTCTTCTTCCCAAACTGCACCCACTGACAAAGCGTTAGGATCAGAAGACGGATAAGATACACCGAGAGTACTGCCGTAGTCGAAGAAACCATTTCCAGAAGAGGAAACAACAATCACATCTTGAGAAGCTATTTCTGCTAATTCATCGGAAATACCAATCGAAGCCGGGGTTTGTTCTTCTTGAGAATTGAGTAACTCTATAGAGTTCGCCAGAGTAAACGACATATTAACACTGGCAATATTGTATTCATCAACGTTATCTGCCACCCACTGTAACGCTTGTTCGACGGCCCCGATGGGAATTTCGCCGAAATCATTACTAATCTTCAGATGGATAATATCGACTCCCGGTGCTATTCCCGTAAAGGTTTCATCTTCGGAAGCAATAATACTGGTCATGCCTGTACCATGACCCACAAAGTCGCTGGCATCGGCATCATAGTTACCGTAGTCAAACTGGTAAACCACTCGGTCAGCCACCCCATCGCCATCACTATCTGGCCCGAAGAAGTCGTTATCTAGATCCATTCCAGTGTCTAAAACAACGACTGAATATCCACTACCGTCAATATCGGCAAAGCGAGGATCGGTGCGGAAGGCATCCATTGTTGGATCGGATGCGGGAGGTTCTAAGTTAATTAATGTACTAGAAACATCGGTATCAAACCCACCAACAATCAATTCATCTGAACCTGTAGTGGAAACACCGGGGATATTGGGAGTAACGCTAATGTTGAGATCATATTCTGTGGTTTGTTCATTAACAGATGTGACTTGAACCGTATAAGTTCCGGCTTCTAACGGTCGAGTGATAGACTCTGAAGTTACACCCAGTTGCTGGGAACTATCAATCACCTCTTGGTTACTATCGAGTAAGAATAGGTCAACTTCTTCAGTGATATTTTCTAAGGAAATATCAAGACCGCTATTTGCACCAATAGTAAAGGTATAGAAGTCGTTGAGATCTTCTTCTCCTACTTCCTCTGTGTAAACAGTTTCATCGGAACTAACGGTAATATTCAGTGCTTCTTCTGGGGTATCACCCGGATCTCCTTCAACTTCCCCTTCTACAGCTAGATCGGTTGATGGCGGTGTGACTTCCATATCCTCGTTGTTGACCATCTCAACTGGATCATCCTCGTCAGGGATATCAACATCTGGTGGGTTTTGTTCTTCATCACCCTCATCCTCATTGCCATCATCACCTGGATCGTCAGTCGGGTCATCATCACCATCATCACCTCCTGTTGGTGGTGGTGGCGGCGGAGTTGTGGTATCTAACGTAAAGCTGAGAGTTGTCCCGGAAACTTGACCAAACTCATCCTCGGCTTCCACTTCCAGGCTAATTTCTCCATCGGCTAACGGTGTACCTTGAAGAATTTGTAAGTCGAGTTGATTGAGTTCAAAGCGACCATCTGCGCCTAATTCATCGGAAATATCCGTTAAGTTGCCATCAAAGCCAGCGCGTAACGCAACAATTTCACCCGCGTCCGTAATAGTTCCCGTAACAGTTGGATCTGTGGTCACGCCATCAGTATTGCTATCACCCGTATCATTTGCTAACTCAAGACTAATATCGGGTGCGGTAGTATCTAGGCTAAAGCTAACTAATGTAGGGGGTTGAGAGGTATTTAATACTGTATCTTGCGATCGCAACTGTAACGTATAATTTCCATCAGTTAATTCTCCCCGAAATACTGATTCTAACTGAGTTTGAGTCAGGGTAAATGTACCATCAGGGGAAAGTGCATCGGAAACATCGACAAATTCGCCATCGCGATCGCCGAAACTGGCTTCTAGATTTCTTAGACCTGAACTATCTGTTACGGTTCCGGTAATAGTAGGGTCAGAGGTAATATTATCTGTATTGCTATTTCCGTTATCGTTAGTCAGTTGTGCTTCAATGACAGGGGGAGTGAGTTCAACATTCTCAAAGCCTTCTTCTGGACTGACAGGGGGATCTTCAAATATAACTGTTGATGTGGTTGTAGTAGTGGTTTCTGGAATAAAATGATCCGGTGTCATCGCTTCTGGCGCAACCCCTTCTAAAACAATGAAGACTTCTCCGGTAATTGCCTCACTAATTACTGTACCGCCTGTTTCGGTACTTGCAATGGTTAAATCTCCATAAGATAAACCATCCAATAGTAAAATCTGATCGGTGATATTCTCTCCTCCTGTGACATCAAAATCAGTCATGACATCGGCTGTCAATAGGTTAGGCCCACCTGTTCCTCGACCAATAACAATGACATCATTTCCAGTACCACCCGTGAGAGTATCTGCACCTTGATCGCCATATAAGGTATCATTGCCAGCATCGCCGTGGAGGAAGTCATTTCCTTGACCGCCGAATAGGATATCATCCGCTTGACCGCCGTATAATGTATCGTCGCCTTGGGAACCGTAAAGCAGGTCAGCGTCTTCATTTCCGTAGAGTAGATCAATATTCTCTGCACCAATAACGACATCGATCCCTTCAAAACCATACATCTCATCGCTACCGGGAGTACCGATCATCACGTCGTCAGTTGGTAAACCTGTAATTGTATTATCGGGTAGAAACACCATGAGAATTCTCCTGTGTGAAGCTGTTAACTTGTCATAAAAAAAACCAGCAAGGCGCACTCAATGTGTTGCACTTTGCTGGCGTGTGAGACTCTCACTCATCAATCACCAGATCATGTATTTATATCTATTTTTTACCTGTTTATCTCAAATCTGCTAATCTTCCCGACTATGCAGTTTAATGTGAGATTAACTTTGAAATCGTTATTTTCTATGAAGAATGATCGTCGCACGAATCAGTCTCAGGCGGGGTAAATTGTTCAATATCTGTTTGACGAATTACATACCGATAAAACGTAGACCCCTTGAGGGTAACGGCTACTTTATCCTGTCTAATGCGTTCGCTATCGATTTCAATATGTCCGAAACCTGTTTCTGTCCAAGTTTGTAACAGAATATGTCGGACTTGATCGAGTAACTGGTTAATCGGTTCAGAAGGATCTTGATAAGTTGACATAGGAATTCTGGGTGATTGTATAGTATGGGATCGATGTGAGAAATGAGTCACGCTATCCATAACTCTCACTCAAGAAAGGCTGGATCTCACATAAATAATATACACATTGTGAGATTTAGTCAAGGGGATGAGGAAAGTTTTGTCGAACTGCAACAGATGTTATATTGCTTGTTCTGTGTAAATCTATCGATATCCTACTACGAGGATGAGGGGATAGGTTGCAGGATTCTTCCAAACTTTCCGTAGTTTTCAGTTGAGAGTTTGGCAGTTTTCAGCAAAAGTCAGTCTGTTTTCCGGTTTCACAATCCTCCAGAAATACCCCTATGATTGGGGGTGACGGCGAGGAAGTGAGATTTTTATCTCACAATGTGACTATAATAAAAAGATAACCTTATACTCAGAGTTTAGCTGTGGTGAATATTGACACTTCTCTGAAAACAATTGCAGAGGCTTATCAAATTTCTGATACTGAACTGACGACCCTATCCTTGGCGTTGGATGGTTTACCCACGGCAGAAATTGCGACTCAGTTGGGTTGTAGTCCAGATGCGGTTCGCAAGCGCCTGGGTCAGGTTTACAGTAAATTTGAAATTAGCGGTAAAGGGCCAGGAAAATTAGCCACATTACGTTATAAACTCCAACAACATCTGCAACCTGAAACAATTTCTACTGTTACGACAACCCAACCTTCAACAGTTGAACCTTCCCATCATGACGGGGAAAATATACCCCGCATCTCAGGTTTTCAGGGTCGTCAGGCAGAATTATCTCTCTTAAACCAATGGGTGATAAAAGAGGGTTGTCCCTTGGTGAGTATAGCGGGGATGGTGGGGATGGGAAAAACAACCTTAGCTGCTTATTTTACTCAACAAGTTAAAGAACAATTTGACTTTATTCTCTGGTGGAATTTACGACAACCTCCCCCACTTGATCAAATATTACCGAGTTGGTTATCATATTTTTCTCAGGATCAATCTATTTCTGATTATGATAACTTAGATCAGCAAATTACCTCATTAATTCAATATTTTCGGCAGTTCCGCTGTCTGTTAATTCTAGATCAATTTGAATGTTTATTTCAATCTCAACAGCTTGCCGGAAACTATCAGCAAAATTATCAATTTTACCAACAATTTTTACAAAGCGTTGCCGACTCTAATCATCAAAGTTGTCTGATTATTTTAACTCAAGATAAACCTTTAGAATTAATCAGAATGTCAGGGGAAGGTTTACCTGTACAAACTTTATCCTTAACGGGATTAACTAATGTAGATGCTCAAAAGATGGTAGAAGCTATAATCATTACTTCTATTTCTTCTGAAACAATTTCTGCTTTAGTTCAGCGCTATAGTGGAAATCCTCTGGCACTGAAAACTGCTGCAACAACTATTCGAGAATTATTTAATGGAAACATTGCTCAATTCCTGCAACATGATTTATTTTTAGGAGATATTTTAACTCAAGCCTTACAACAATCATTACAGCGCTTATCTAATTTTGAAAAGCAAATATTGTATGATTTTGCCTTACATCAAGCACCTGTTCATCCGGCTCAATTACAGTCTTATTTTTCTAGCTTAGGAAATTCATCGGATATTCTAAATAGCTTAGAATCTCTCAAACGAAGATCATTACTAGAAACGATAACTGAAAAAGATAAAGTTCAGTGGACAATTCAACCGATGATGAAACAATATGTAATTCATCAAGTTCGAGAAAAAATGTCTCTGTTTGTTGCTCGTCAAAACACTCAAGCGTTTAATCTAGGGGACTTTTTAACTCATCTTGGTATGATAAATTCAGAGCTACTGAATGAAGGTCAGCAAATAATCGGACAAACATTCACTTATTCTCAGATTGCTAAGCATCTCAATAGGATGGGTTATGATAAATACTTTACAGGTGACTTTATTGTTGCCAAAAAGTATTTACTGTGGGCATTAGAATTTAATCCAGATTTTGAGAAAGCTCATTATAATCTGGGTTCAACCTATGAAGAATTGGAAGATTATCAACTGGCTCGACAACATTATCAACAAGCCGCTCAAGGTTCAGGAAACTCAGCTATTTTTGCTCGGAATAACTTAGGACGCTTGGATATTTTAGATGGAAATATTGAAACTGCCATCAGTTGGATTAATGCTGCCCTTGAAATCGCGCCATTCGAGAAACTCAAACTCTCAATTTATAAAAATCTAGGCTGGGCATATCTGATGAAAAGTCAATACAATCAGGCAGAAGAATATTTACAAACAGCCCTAAGTTTAGATTCAAAATATGCCTCGGCTCATTATCTGATGGCAAAAGTATTGGTCGAAAAAGGAGAGTTAACTGCTGCAAAACAATTTTGGTCAAATGCCCTGAAATATGATCGTTTCGGTGAAAAAAGTAAAGAGTTTTCTTGGCGACTGCCCGAGTTAGAAGGCTGGAGAGCAATGGCTCATCAATACCTACAAAAATCAGACTCAACATCTTCTTAATTTATCGTGGGGGAACGATATCATCGTCATGATTAGAATGGGGTAGAGGCAGCATTCTGGGAGGTACAATATCATCGTCATCATTAGAAGCAGGTAAAGGTACTATTCTTGGCGGAACAACATCATCTTCTGAGAGATTAGATAACTGAGATGCTGATGGTATTTCTACAGTCATGTCTGGGAAAGCGACTGTTATTAATTGAATCAATAATGCAGTTAAAGTAAACTGAATCATGGGTGTTATTCTCCACTCTGTAAATATCTATTGCGGTTTAGAAATACAGCATTTAATTTGCTGTTCTGTTAATGAATAGTTATCGCAGAGCGGAAGTTATGTATTTTTCTGAGGCTAAGTCACGAAAAAAACTCACAAGCTGGGGCTGAATGTGATAAATACAGCGAACTTGTGAGTGAATATCAGAGTGTGAAGTTAGATTGTGCTTTGGGTAGAATTTAGAATCCCATCACCTGGGCCACTGCATCAATATGGGCTGCAACTCCCGCTTTGACGGGGTTACTACTATGTTTAATTGCAGTATCAGGATCTTTGAGGCCATTACCCGTTAACACACACACAATTTTTGCCCCTTGACGAACTTGATCTTTGACTTTCAATAAACCCGCCACAGAAGCAGCGCTTGCCGGTTCACAAAAAATGCCTTCTTCCCCTGCTAAGATACGGTAAGCTTCTAAAATCTCCTCGTCTGTCACCGCCGCAAAATTCCCTTGACTGGCTTCCTGGGCTGCGATCGCCTTATCCCAACTGGCAGGGTTGCCAATACGAATGGCAGTGGCTAGGGTTTCTGGGGCAGGCACAGGATGACCATTGACAATAGGGGCCGCACCAGCCGCTTGAAACCCCATCATTTTCGGTAAGCGATCGCATTTACCATCCCTATGATATTGGCAAAATCCCATCCAGTAAGCCGTGATATTCCCGGCGTTACCCACAGGGATACACAGCCAGTCCGGGGAGTCTCCCAAGGCATCAACGATTTCAAATGCCCCTGTTTTTTGCCCTTCTAGACGGTAAGGGTTAACTGAATTCACTAGAGTGACGGGATATTGGGCGGCGGCCTCCTGGACAATGGTTAAAGCTTGGTCAAAGTTACCATTGATAGCGATCACTTCTGCCCCATATAATAATGCTTGGGCCAATTTTCCTAAGGCGACATAACCATCAGGAATGACGACAAAAGCCTTCATCCCTGCCCGTCTGGCATAGGCAGCAGCGGCGGCGGAAGTATTACCTGTACTGGCACAAATCACCGCTTTTGCCCCGGCTTCCTTGGCTTTTGAGACCGCCATAGTCATGCCTCGGTCTTTGAAGCTGCCTGTGGGGTTAAGGCCATCGTACTTAACGTAGACTTGGACAGATTTACCAATTAAGTTGGCAATGGCAGGGACGGGTAATAGGGGTGTATTGCCTTCTTGCAGCGTAACAACGGGGGTAGCATCGGTGACGGGAAGGTAGGGACGATAGGCTTCAATTAGCCCAGGCCAACAGTTAAGGCGAGATTTAGTTTCGTTCAAACTGAGTGCGATAGTCATAGTTGTTAAGAATGTTAAAGGTAATTGGGTTGCAATTGATCGATATAGTTCTCTACTTCTATTGTTAGTCAAGACTTTCACTTCAGATCGCCCAATTTGCCATCCTCTTGACAAAAAAGGGGGTTGAGTGCGATTCTTGTTTAGCTCAAAATTTTTGCGACTGTAGTCACGAGCTGCTGAACACTATTTAACTTTGTCTTAACAATTGTTTACTTTTAAGTTAGGATATAGTTAAAGTTTGTTAATTAAGTATAGATGCCTAGTCAACTGCTCATGTCAACTCGTTCATCTACCTTGTCTCTAGCAAAATCTACCGAGACAGTCCAAGGTCACAATCAATCTTCTTCTAAGGCTGAAGCAATGATGAAGTCTGTATATAGCGTCGATCAACAGGTTAAATATCTCCATCTCCAGGCTGAGATAGAAACCCTACTCTTGCGTTTACAAACCTTGAAACAACAGCGCTCAGATACTCCAACGGATGCTAAACCCAACGCGAACTGACTTATTTTTTTGTTCTTTGGCTACGGCGGTCAGGACATATAAAACAACAAATACTAATACTATCTCTCTGAATTAAACAGGCTTGAGCGTTTAATCTCGCTTAAGTTAAACCGATTTTCATCTTCACCGCTTGTTAGCCGGAACCGATTATTCCAGACTCTCAGTCAAACACTTAACGGTTCTCTCTAAAATATTAATAACTTGATCAAGGCATTGTCTCTTTTAATCAATTTAGGGCAATGCCTTTGCTGTTTTAATTAAAGCGGATTAAAAATAAAAAAAGATGGCGATATTTAACTGCCATCCTGCTTGAGTGTTACGGCATGAGTGTTACGGCTCATAGCCTTGAGATTGAGCTGAATTAAGCTAAGCTAAACAGTAATTGGGGAACAATAGAAGCGACAATTTGCAGTAAAAAGATCGCAATAATCGCAGAAAAATCAATTCCTCCTAACGGCGGAATCAAATTGCGAAAAATATTCAAATAGGGATCAGTTAATTGAGTTAAAATTGACCAAGGTGAACTGTATAAATCAATATTGGGAAACCAGCTCAACAGGATTCTAACAAAGATTAGAACCATGTAGATTTGCAGAAATTGGGAGATGGTTTGCGCCAATAGAAGTAATGGTGAACTCATTGATTTTAATTAACCTAATGCTTTATCTTTAAAAATTACACTAAATTTCAGTGTAGCATATCTGTCGCTCGATGAAACTGGGCTCAACCATCATTACCAAAAGACTGATTTGGGCGTTCGACTACAGCATTCCCATTCACCGTATTAAGCTGGTGACGAACATCATCAATGGCTTGATTGAGTTGGGCAATTTTATCTTCTAAACTCAGACGCGCTGTCTCAATATTTTCAGACTCTTGGGAATTATCAGACTGACGGTTCAATTCAGAACGCTCTCGAGTAGAGGGTTCTTTCGAGAGACGCGACGAAAGCACCACCCCTAACACTCCCCCCACCAAGCCTCCTAATACACTACCGAATACTAACCCGCTAGTAAATCCATCTCGATTACTCATAGGACTAAATTGATCTCTTAATGATCCAATTGTACAGTGCTGCGATCGCAAACAGGGTTGATCTAAGTGCCGAAAGTGCGATCGCCTGCATCCCCAAGTCCTGGGACAATATAGCCTTTGCTATTGAGTCCCTCATCGATAATAGCGCTATAAATTTGTAAACTGGGATAAGCTTGGCTGAGGCGTTGCAGCGCTGGAGGTGCCGCCATAATTGAGATAATTCGGATATGGGCTGGATCAATTTGTCGTTGCGTTAATTCCGCCATTGTTGCCATCATTGTTCCTCCGGTGGCTAACATCGGTTCACTCACAATGATCCGTGTTTCCGGGGCAAATTGAGGCGGTAACTTATTTAAATAGCTGCTACATTCTAAGGTTTCTTCGTTGCGAACCATCCCCAAATGATACACTGAAGCCGCCGGAACAACAGCTTGAATGCCTTCCATCAATGCTAAACCCGCTCTTAAAATGGGAATAATCGCAATGGGAACAGTGGGGTCAACAAAAGTAGCAGGACATTCAGTTAAGGGCGTTTGTACCGTTGTTTCTATCGTGGGTAGCCAATCGCGCGCTGCTTCATAGGTCAGCCAACGGCCTAATTCTATCATAGCCGTGCGAAATAATACCGGAGGCGTTGCTTGATCGCGGGCGATCGCCAGCCAATGTTTTACTAAGGGATGGGGCGGGACATATACACGCAGTTGTTGAGTCATTCAATCTAATATACAAAAAGCCTCAACTATCATACCGCTTGTCGTTAATCATTGGTTATGGGTTGTGGGTGATTTGTAGCATCGCGCTGATGAGAAGATCATCAACACTGATCCCGTTACACTGTATAAATTGTAGTTATAACTGGCTGCGCTACAAAATATTAATCTTTAATTTTTTTCAGGACAACACAATGACGTACACTTTGAGTTAAAGGAGTTGTAAATGGATGAATAGATTCTATTGTTCCGCCCCATTTTTTAACAGCTTCGGTTAATTCTTGCTCTTCTTCGACTGTCCAATTCCCACGATAAAGAATTGCTGTGCCTCCGGTTTTCAGAAAAGGTAAAGCATATTTTGCACAAATTTTGGGAGCTGCAACTGCTCTTAATAACGCTAAATCAAAGTATTTTTCATAGCTAGGAACCAGATTAACCGCTTCAGCTCTACCAACAATTGTCTTGACATTACTTAAATTTAACTTGGTAATTAATTCATCTAAAAATGTAATTTTCTTGCGAGTACTGTCTAACAGCGTCATTTCAGATTCAGGTTTTACAATGGCTACGGGTAAACCCGGAAACCCTGCCCCTGTACCAATATCAACAATTCTGACTGGAGATTGATCAGCATTTAACCACGAAGAAATTCCGGTCAAAGAATCCCATAAATGTTTTTCCCAAAAATCTTCGGGTTGAGTAATTCGTGTTAAATTAAACTGTTTATTTCCCTGTACAATACCTTGGTAAAGCTGCTGAAATAACCCTTGCTGTTGAGGCGTGGGTTGCCAATTTAATGTCTCTTGCCAAATAGAAAACTGTTCAGGAAGCATAAGCAATAACGTTAATATTCGGGCTAGATAGGCAACAGAAAATAATAGGTTTCAAATTGGCAGCTTTATCACACAGAATCTGATTTTACAGGTATTTAGGCTCAAGTTTAGTACAATCGACTCAGCACATAATCAGCTAATTCAATCAAAACTCGGCGAGATTCAGAAGCGGGAAGTTTAGAAATAGATTCTACTGCTTTCTGAGCATGGTGAGCCGCTAATTCACGGGATTTTTGAATACCTGAACTTTCTTTAATCAAATCCAAAGCTTGCTCTAAATCTCCTTCTTGAGCAAATTCTCGCTCAATTAAAGTTTCGAGAACAGGCTGTTCTTCTAAAGCATAAAGGGCAGGAGCAGTTAAATTTCCACTACTTAAATCAGTGGCAGCAGGTTTCCCTAAATCTTTGGTTGAACCTGTAAAATCTAGAATATCATCTACAATTTGAAATGCTAATCCGATATTACGACCATAGCTGTATAATTCTTCAGTCATCTCTTCAGAAACATGACTTAAAACACCAGCCGCTTTAGAGCTATTGGCAATTAAAGAAGCTGTTTTGTAATAACTTTTTTCTAAATAAGCCTCAATGGATAAGCTGGTATCAAAGCGATTTAGTCCTTGTTGAATTTCTCCTTCTGCCAAATCCATAATCACTTGAGACAGGAGTTTAACCACTGTCAAGTTATCCAGATTAGCCAAATACCAAGAAGATTGAGCAAACAGAAAATCTCCCGCTAACACCGCCACCCGGTTACTAAATAAACTATGAACCGTTGGGATACCCCGGCGCAGTTCAGACTCATCTACAATATCATCATGCACCAGGCTGGCCGTATGAATCATCTCCGTGATTTCTGCAAGTCGGCGATGCTTGGCTGTAATCTCTGAGTTAGGGCAGGTTGCCCGAGAAATTAAAAAGACAATTGCAGGGCGTACCCGTTTGCCTTGTACACTGAAGAGATGCTCTGCTGCAGCGTACAGGATAGGATGACGAGCACCTACAAGCTGCTTGAGATTATCCGTTAATAATTGTAAGTCGGTTTCAACAGGAGAAAACAAAAGAGTGCGAGAGGTCATGGATGGGCCGACTCCGGCTTGAGTTTAACAAAATTTTACATATTATAATCTTATTTTAGGCTATGGCTTTGAAATCGGGAAGTTATTCTAGGGAGAAGTTACGGGAATAGCTGTTTGACAAGCCTTTCTCTCTTATCCCTTGCATCAGGTATAGTGGCAGGTTTACGACAAGCAGCTTTCGCTTTTGGCAAATCTTGAACTGTGTTTTTGTGCTAGGTGGGCTATGCCATCGACTGAAGTCCAACTCTCAATCTGGTCTGTATGTAGAATTTGTAGAACCTAGGACTTACGCATTGACAAAAATAGGTAAATATGCATTCTAAGCAGTGTAAGCACTGCTCAAGTTACCTAAAACATATTCACGAATAACTTTGGTGAAACCCAAGATAAATTTATTCATCAGCAAAAATTTAGTGGGGATAAGGCTTATGTCGGAGAAGTTGGGATTAAGACACCAAAGAAAAAGCCCCGAAATGGAAAATTGACAACTGGCAGAAAAATTGAAGAACCGAGAACTCGCTCAATCTCGAATTTTTGTAGAATATGTAATCAGGTTAGTCAAAATATTTAGAGTAGTTCAGGAAAGATTTAGATTAAAACCTGAGAAATACCAAACAATAATCTACACTTCGATGTGGGTTAGTTAGACTCCGGATAGGGGGTTTAATTTTGTAATAATAAAAACGGTGACACATCTGGTAAAATGAGTGAAAAGAATAGGGAATTTATGGGCAAGTTTTAAATAGTAAGTAGCTCTAATGCTGATTAAAACGTACAAACTCGCTATCTTTACCATCAACAGCTAGACTCCGTAAGATAGTGATAGCAGTAGTTTGACTATTTTCGGAGATGTCTAATGTCTAAACTCCTTTCGTTGAGCTTTTGTGTTGAAAATATCATCTCTCGCGTTTACACCATCTATCGCGCGCAAGGGAGCATAGCCGAAGAAAATTGTTTCTCTCATGGGCAGATTCGCGATCGCTATCAACCTAAAACACTTATCCTACCTATCTTAGCGCTACTATTGAGTCCAGATTATAGCTAAAGTCCCATTAGACTTTCGGGTTATGCCTCAAAGAAAAGTGGCGATCGCTCTTGCTGAAGCGATTCATCTCTATCACTGATAAGAATGCTATGAATGGGTTTAATCATTGTGGGCTATTTTTAGAACTCATTAGAGAGTCTAAAGATGTTATGGATTTGATGGCAAACTGCTGTAATATTTCAATTTTATCATGAGCTAATATCATCCTCAAACAAACGACCGCCTCCTGGCTTTCTCTCCCGATTGAATGGAGAATTGTTATTGTTTTGTGATTGAATATTTCTGGACAGACAAACCATAGGATGTGTTGGATTGATTTTAACAGTAACTAAATTCAGATTCAGTTGTGCTGTAACACTGAATGCTATGGTGAATAATAGGGCATTTTTAGCTGAATTGATGATAGGCATCTGTCTTCCTTGTTTTCTTATTTGATTATTACTTTCTAATAAAAAAACAATCCTTTAAAGGGCAGATAGGGAAAAGAAAAAATTAATCTCTGCCCTATTTTTAATCAGGGTAAATTAAGCGGCGCAGTCAGTTTAAATGATTAAATGATTTTTGAGTAGGGCAGTTAGAAATGATAAAAATACCCCATCTGCCCTAAAATAGAGACAGGGTCAAAGTACATAATAGATCATATTAATATCTATGAGTCGTGGTTATCGCTTAACTCCAGAAGGAGTCAATCTTGTGAGAAAAAGCTATAAGGAAAACAAGCTAACGCAAGAAAAGTTAGCAGATCGCGCGAATACCGCCATCGACACCATTAAACGCTTGCTAGGAACCAAGGGATCTGAAAATGGGGTTGAACGTTGGGTGATTGAAAATGTTGCCCGTGTTTTAAAGCTGAAACCGACTGATATTGTTGACCCGAAAATTTGGAATCTTCAAGAAACCCTTTATCCTTCAGAATTTAAATCTTTAATTGAAGAGAAAATCCGTAACTTCTGCGGTCGTCAGTTTGTATTTTCCCGATTTGACCAATTCCTAAACAGCCATCCTCACGGCTATTTTACCGTTATTGGCGATGCAGGTATGGGGAAAAGCGCGATCGCTGCCAAATACGTTGCAGATCATGGGACTATTTGTTATTTTAACGTCTTAGCAGAACGCCGTAACCGCCCCGAATTATTCCTCAGAAGCGTTCGTCAACAAATGATCAACCGTTATCAACTGAAAAATGCAGAACAGGATAACTTATCGACATTACTCGCAAAAGTCAGTCAACAATTAGCCACAGGCGATCGCTTAATTTTACTGGTTGATGCATTAGATGAAGTCGAACAACAACCGGGTAGTAATTTACTCGATTTACCGAAAAATTTACCCGATCAAGTCTATTTCTTTCTCACCCGTAGACCTTATATCCTCCGCAACAAACAGCTATTTGTCGATCCTGGAATTCCCATGCAGGAATTAGATTTAACCGAAGAGAAATACTGTCAATTAAGTCGGGAAGATATTAAATCCTATATTCATTTATTTATTAATAGTGATTCAGAACATCAAGAAACCCTGAATCAATGGATTCATCATCAAGATGTTACAGTCGAACAATTTGTTGAACAGGTCGCGAATAAAAGTGAAAATAACTTTATGTATATTCGTTATTTATTGCCTGCGATCGCCAATGGTAACTATAACGATCTTGAACTAAAAAACTTACCCCAAGGATTACAAGAATATTATCAAATCCATTGGGTGAGAATGGGGATGGAAGATCGTCAACCGTTAATGGTCATGATTCTATTTATTTTAGTTGAAATTGGTACAGCGATTCCCTGTGAAATGATTGCTGAAATTGCTGATGCAGATGAAGCCGATGTCGGGGATATTTTAGAACGATGGCGAGAATATTTAACCGTTCAAGACATTGAAGAGGAAACCTGCTGGACGCTGTATCATGCCAGTTTCTTACAGTTTCTCAGTCAGAAGCGAGAATTAAAAGCAACTCGTAAACTATTTAAAGAAGTGAATCAAAGAATTGTTAATTATTATCAATATTTTTAAAACTGTAAATTTATACAATAATAAAAAAAGGAAAATATGGATAATTTAACTTTGAATATTCCTCATAATTTTAATCTGACAGATGAACAATTCTATCAATTATGCCTGGCAAATGAAGCCTTTAAAATAGAACTAACTGCAACCGGAGAACTGATTATTATGCCGCCAACTGGAGGAGAAAGTGGGATTAGAAATGCTGACCTTAACTTTCAAATCGTATATTGGAACCGTCAAACACAACTAGGCTATGTCTTTGATTCTTCTACTATTTTTAAACTCCCAAATGGCGCAAAGCGATCGCCTGATGTTGCCTGGATTAAGCTAGAACGTTGGAATCGTTTATCCACTGAAGAAAAGCGACGATTTCCCCCAATCTGTCCAGACTTTGTGATTGAACTGCGATCCGAAACCGACAACCTAGAACCCCTGCGTTCTAAACTGTTAGAATATCTAGAAAATGGGATTCAGTTAGGGTGGTTGATTGATCCCAAAACAAAACAGGTTGAAATTTACCGACAAAACCAAGCAGTAGAAATCATTGATTTTTCTAATTCACAGCATCCCCCCAGATTATCGGGAGAATCCATTTTACCGGGATTAATAATTGATTTAGAACCGATTTTTCGGCGTTATTAATGACTTAAAGGGGGGAGAATATGAGAAAACTAACAGCAGCCAGAGTTCGGGGTTATCTAAAAAGTTATCCTCTAGCATTGGTGCGTTCAGGCAATCTTCTAGATTACTATAATTTACTCACCAATTTTGATTTTATTAAACAAAAAATAGAACATCCATATTTTGGCGTTCAGGCATTAATTGAGGATTATAATCTGATTGCTGAAGCTGATATTACTGATGATATTCAATTGCAACCTGAACAAGATAAAATACTCCATCTGCTACAACGAACTTTTGAATTATCCGCACATATTTTATCTCAAGACACAACACAACTCGCCTCACAACTTTGGGGAAGGTTATTATCTTTTAAACATTATCCCGCAATTCAACAATTACTAGAAACGGCTAAACAACGTCAAAAACAGCCTTGGTTACGTCCTATTGTTCCTAATTTAACCCCACCTGGGGGCGCATTAATTCGCACATTAAGTGGACATGAAGATGCTGTCACAGCAGTTGCCATTACTCCCGACGGTTTAACAGTCGTCTCTGCCTCTAACGATAAGACTTTAAAAGTATGGGATTTAATTACTGGAACTGAACAGTTAACTTTAAGGGATCACAGTGATTGGGTGACATCAGTAGCAATTACTCCCGATGGGTCAAAAGTTGTTTCTGCTTCACGGGATAAAACTATAAAAATATGGGATTTAGCTACTGGAACTGAGCAATTTACCTTTACAGGTCATAGTGATTCGGTAAAAGCAGTAGCAATTACTTCCGATGGGTCAAAAGTTGTTTCTGCTTCACGGGATAAAACTATAAAAATATGGGATTTAGCTACTGGAACTGAGCAATTTACCTTTACAGGTCATAGTGATTCGGTAAAAGCAGTAGCAATTACTTCCGATGGGTCAAAAGTTGTTTCTGCTTCACGGGATAAAACTATAAAAATATGGGATTTAGCTACTGGAACTGAGCAATTTACCTTTACAGGTCATAGTGATTCGGTAAAAGCAGTAGCAATTACTCCCGATGGGTCAAAAGTTGTTTCTGCTTCATGGGATAAAACTATAAAAATATGGGATTTAGCTACTGGAACTGAGCAATTTACCTTTACAGGTCATAGTGATTCGGTAAAAGCAGTAGCAATTACTCCCGATGGGTCAAAAGTTGTTTCTGCTTCATGGGATAAAACTATAAAAATATGGGATATAAAAACTGGAAATGAGCAATTTACCTTTAGAGGTCACAGTGATTCGGTGACATCAGTAGTAATTACTCCCGATGGGTCAAAAGTCATCTCTGGCTTACGGAATAAAACAGTAAAAATATGGGATATAAAAACTGGAAATGAGCAATTTACCTTTAGAGGTCATGGTAGTCGGGTAGAAGCAGTAGTAATTACTCCCGATGGGTCAAAAGTCATCTCTGGCTCACGGGATAAAACAGTAAAAATATGGGATATAAAAACTGGAACTGAGCAATTTACTTTTAGAGGTCATAGTGATTGGGTGACATCAGTAGCAATTACTCCCAATGGGTCAAAGGTTGTTTCTGGTTCAGTAGAGCGAATAATAAAAATATGGGATTTAGCTACTGGAACTGAGCAATTTACCCTTAGAGGTCATAGTGATTGGGTGACATCAGTAGCAATTACTCCCAATGGGTCAAAAGTTGTTTCTGCTTCATGGGATAAAACTATAAAAATATGGGATATAAAAACTGGAACTGAGCAATTTACCTTTAGAGGTCATAGTGATTCGGTAAAAGCAGTAGCAATTACTCCCAATGGGTCAAAAGTTGTTTCTGCTTCATGGGATAAAACTATAAAAATATGGGATTTAGCTACTGGAACTGAGCAATTTACCTTTAGAGGTCATAGTGATTTGCTAGAAGCAGTAGCAATTACTCCCGATGGATTAAAAGTCGTCTCTGCTTCACGGAATAAAACAGTAAAAATATGGGATTTAGCCACTCGAACCGAACTGTTAACTCTTAGGGGTCATCGTAGTCGGGTACAAGCAGTAGCAATTACTCCCGATGGGGCAAAAGTCGTTTCTGCTTCGCGCGACAATACTATAAAAATCTGGGATTTAGCTACTGGAGAAGAAATAATGACATTGATTGGAGAAGCAGCTTTTTACTATTGTGCAATCAGTCATGATTTTCATATCATTGTGGCAGTAGATGCTTCAGGACTCGTTCATTTTCTTAGAATAGAAGGCATGAAAATAAATAATAATACCCATCATAAATTTATAACAAATAAAAGAAAATGATGAACTCAGATCCTAGACCTCCAACTCTCATCACCGTTAACCATTCACCAGAAATACAACATTTCATTACTAATAAACGCCATAACTTTGTCGGACGGCAATTTGTGTTTGATGCTATTCAAACCTTCATCAACCGCTATTCACGGGGATATTTTACTCTGATGGGGTTCCCTGGTATGGGAAAAAGTGCAATTTTATCTCAATTTGTTTTTAAAAACCCCCAGACTATTTTTTATCCCTGTGAAATTAATCATTTCAATCAAACTGAAGTCTTTCTAGAAATCTTATTTAACCAACTGATTCAGGCTTATTCTCTCAGTTATTCAAAATTACCCAAAAATGCGACAGCAGATGGCTGGTTTTTATCGGTTATTCTGCAACAAATCAGTGATTTATTATCACCCAATGAACGATTAGTGATTATTATTGATGGCTGCGATACTGCTAACGCAACGCTACGCGAACGCCTCAACAATTCAACTCAACCCCTGGGTTCAAATCTTCTCTATCTTCCTCGTTATCTTCCGGATAATGTTTATTTTATTCTCAGTCGTCGTCCGTTTTTATCAGAACAGTCTAGGTTACTCGTTGAAACGCCTAGTCAAATATTAGATTTAAGTCAATATTCTCAACAAAATCAACAAGATATTCAAGCTTATCTGAATCAGTTTAATTTAGGCGATGAGAACATTGAAAACATTTTAAATCAGAGTCAATTAAACTTTAAATTTGCTGTAGAAATGGCTAAAAAAGTTGATAATGATAGTTCTGAACTGCCACAGAAGTTAATTAAATATTATCAAAACCATTGGCAGCAAATGGTAACAAAAAATCCTACAGAATTACAATTAAATATTATTGACTGTTGGACAGAACAAAATGAATGGCTTTCGGCTGAAGTCATTGCTGAAACATTAGATGAAGATGAGTATGAAATTGAACTGGTTTTGGCAGATTGGATTGAGTTTTTACAATGTGATGAAATTGAATCGGAAACTTGTTATCGTTGGTATCATCCCAGTTTTTGTCAGTTCCTCAAGTCTCATGAGTTGACGAAGATGATTGAGGAGTGTCAGAGTTGAGATAAAACCCTCAATTATACTGTAGTGAAACTGAATAATTGAGGGCTATATTGCGTGAATTGTTTCAGAAATGGCTATTACGGTTCAACCCAACGATCATCTGATTTAATCAGATTAATTAATTCGACTACTCCTTGATCTTCAGGAACTTTTTTAATCTCTTCTCGTCCGCGATACAGAGAAATATAACCGGGTTGTTTACCTACATAACCATAATCCGCATCCGCCATTTCTCCAGGGCCATTAACAATACATCCCATCACCGCAATATCTAACCCGGTTAAATGTTTTGTTGCTTCTCGGACTTTATGCAGAACTTCTTCTAAATTAAATAGCGTCCGGCCACAGGAAGGACAAGCGACGTATTCCACCATGGTTTTCCGCAGTCCCAGGGCTTGCAGAATACTATAACAAACCGGGATTTCTTTTTCGGGGGCTTCTGTCAACGAAACCCGAATCGTATCCCCTATTCCTTCAGCTAATAATGTTCCAATTCCAGCAGTCGATTTAATCCGGCCATATTCTCCGTCCCCAGCTTCAGTCACGCCCAAATGTAACGGATAATCCATTCCCAGTTCATCCATACGTTTCGCCATTAACCGATAAGCGGCTAACATCACCGGGACTCGTGAAGCTTTGAGGGAAATTACAATATTATAAAAATCAAACGATTCACAAATCCGGATAAACTCAAGGGCAGACTCTACCATCCCGAATGGCGTATCTCCGTAAGTAAATAACATCCGTTCGGCTAAAGATCCATGATTAACCCCAATTCGCATGGCTTTACCTTGATCTCGTAGAGAAACAATCAACGGTTTTAAAGTTTCACGAATTTTTTCACCAATCTCATTAAATTCAGCTTCAGTATATTCTGTCCGGTCTGATTTCGGCTTCTCAAACACGTATAACCCAGGATTAACCCGAACCTTATCAACGTGTTTGGCAACTTCTAAAGCAATTTTCATGCCATTGTGATGAACATCTGCCACCAACGGAACCGCTTGATAGGTTTGTTCCAGTTGTTGTCTAATTTGACCCACGGCTTTAGCATGACCCACACTGGGAACGGTCACCCGCACAATTTCACAACCCATTTCATGCAAGCGACGGATCGCTGCAACTGCACCGTCAATATCCATGGTATCTTCATTAATCATGGATTGAACCACCACAGGATGACCGCCGCCAATGGTGATATTTCCCACTTTCACTGGCCGGGTTTTGCGGCGATGAATCACTGTATCAACTGGGGATTGACTGGAGGATGTTTCTGATGGCTTGGGTAAAGTTTGCATAATCGAATTTTTTATAAAGCTGTCGTTGATATCTATAATTTGATTTCCCTGAGCTGAAACGGCGATCGCGATCGCGTTGCAATATAGCAGTATCGCGTTTCTTACAGCCGATATTACAACTCACCCTAGATTATAGGAGATTTTGGCTGTTTCTTTTTGTTTAAATCATTCAGTTGAGCCAAAACCTATCGCGCGACTGAGTCGCCTCAACAAAAGACAAATCAGCACTTGACCAATAACAATATACTGGTGATGGGTGATATTAGTATTCTAAATTTATGGAGGATTGCCCTTGAGCGAGAATCATCCCCCCTCCCAATCCAGTTTAACTGCCATGTCTCGTCAAGAATTACGGGAATTGGTGCGATCGCAACTTCAAGTTTTGCTGGAACAAGGAGATTTACAGGCGGCAAAGGCGATTTTAATTCCTGTACAACCAGCAGATATTGCTGAAGCGATTGAAGGGTTACCCGAAACCATGCAAGTGATCGCCTTTCGTTTACTGTCTAAAGATGAGGCTATCGAAGTCTATGAGCAATTAGGTTCTACTGTACAACAGTCTCTCTGTGAGAAGTTTAAGCGTCAGGAAGTCTTAGATATTGTTGATAAAATGTCCCCCGATGACCGGGCTAAGTTATTTGAAGAACTGCCCGCGACTGTGGTTAGACGGTTAGTGTCTCAACTGAGTTTAACTGAACGACAAGCTACTGCTTTGCTGTTAGGCTATGAACCGGGGACGGCAGGTCGGGTGATGACCCCAGAATATATTTCTTTGAAGCAGAACAATACTGTGGCTGAGAGTTTGGAGAGAATTCGCAGTTTAGCCAACGTCACAGAAACGATTTATTCACTTTATGTTACTGATGGCGATCGGCAGTTAATTGGGATTTTATCATTACGGGATTTAGTCACGGCTCAACTCAATCAAACCATTGGTGAAATTCTCAGCCGGGATTTTGTCTCTGTTCAAACCGATACCGATCAAGAAGAGGTTGCCCGGATTATTCAACGATACGACTTTTTAGCTGTGCCTGTGGTAGATCGAGAACAGCGACTGGTGGGGATTATTACCGTTGATGATATTTTAGATATTCTGCAAGAAGAAACCACAGAAGATATTTATGCCCTCAGCGGAGTGCAGTCTGAAGGAGATAATTACTTCCAAGCCAGTTTACTGACAATTGCCCGACGACGGGTGGTATGGTTGCTGGTGTTGTTACTCACCAATAGCGTCACGGGTTCGATCCTCAAAACCCAGCAGGATATTATTCAACAAGTAGTCTCACTGTCTTTCTTTATCCCACTATTAACGGGGACGGGTGGAAATGTGGGGGCGCAATCTTCTACGGTGGTGATAAGGGGGATGAATACGGATGAAATTCGCGCCCTGGGGCCTGCTCAAGTGGTCTGGCGAGAAGCGTTAGCCGGAATGTTACTCGGAACGATTTTGGGTATTCTAGCAACGGCTTGGGCGAGTTTATTTGTGGTTGATGGGAACTGGTCGGTTGCCGTTTCTGTGGGTTTAAGTTTAGTGGCCATTTCGGTATTAGCCTCTGTTGCGGGTTCAGCTTTACCTTTTTTATTCCGTCGCCTCGATTTAGACCCGGCGTTGATGTCTGCCCCGTTTATTACTACTGCTGTTGATGTTTTAGGCGTTTTGATTTATTTTAATTTAGCGCGGTTAATTCTCCGAATTTAAGTTTAACTTAAGCTAAATACAGTCCCACAAATATCACGCTCTGTTTTCAGTATTTTTATGGAGATTAATATCTTGTTTTTCTTGATAGTAATAATTCACTCAGAAAAATCAACATTTAATTGAATGAGTTTGCCTATTTCTCCCATAAATTACTGAGAACTTTAAAGGTTTAGTTTAATATATTACTGAAATCAATCGATAAAACTACTGAATTAATATAAAAAGAGACTATTCACAAGAGTTATATTTTTCTATTTATTGTAAGAAAATATTAAATATAAGCAGAAAGTAAATTCAATTTGTTTTACAAAAATCACCCTATAATTTACAAAAGCTTGAAGAACAATATTAATCTGAGTGATAGATTAAGAATAGAGAAATCACCCCAGACTACTACTGAATTTTATTCTTAACTCTCGATGAAAAATCAACTCGACACTCAAGACTTTGATCGGCTTTGTTCATTATTAACCGCATTAAATCTCTCGACAGAACTATTAGAAGTGGAAGGACTCAGCGCGGCTCAACAAGAACATTTACAAATTCTGCGACAAATCATCTTTCAAATCAATCGCCTGTTCAATCTCCTTGACTAAATCCCCCTTTTATCCTTGGCTGAATCCGTCTGTCGTATCAACAGATACTGGTAAAACAAGCAAAAGTAATGTAAATTAATATATAGGATTCTTAACACTTTTTTCCTAACTTAGCCCCACAGTTTAACTGTGTAATACGGCAGGTTCCTGTAAAGCCAAGGAAATTATCCCCATGTCAGATCGCTCAAATCAGCAGTCTCTCCATCATGTCGTTATTGTCGGTGGCGGGTTCGGTGGGTTATATGCAGCCAAACTCCTCGGACGAGCACCCGTTAAAGTTACCCTTGTCGATAAGCGAAATTTTCACCTCTTCCAACCCCTGTTATACCAAGTGGCAACGGGTAGTTTATCGGCCGGAGACATCGCTTCCCCACTAAGATCCGTATTGAGTCGCAACAAAAATACTCAAGTGTTAACAGGAGAAGTGGTTGATCTTAAACCCGAAGAGAATCAACTGGTTTTGAAAGATGGTCAACTCAACTACGACAGTCTGATTGTTGCCACAGGCGTAAGTCATCACTATTTTGGCAATGATCAATGGGCTGATGCTGCCCCCGGTTTGAAAACCGTTGAAGATGCCTTAGAAATGCGTAAACGTATTTTCTCTGCCTTTGAAGCGGCTGAAAAAGAGTCAGACCCAGAAAAACGTAAAGCGTTACTGACCTTTGTGGTTGTCGGTGGTGGCCCAACTGGCGTTGAATTGGCAGGGGCTTTAGCAGAGATTGCTTACCGAACATTACGGGATAATTTCCGCAGTATTGATACCTCAGAAACCAAAATTCTGCTGTTAGAAGGGATGGATCGAGTATTGCCTCCCTATGCGCCAGATTTATCTCAAAAAGCAGCAGCAGATTTAACTGATTTAGGGGTAACCGTCAGAACTAAAACACTGGTGACCAATATTGAAGGCGATCAGATTACGGTCAAGTCAGGCGATCAAACAGAACAAATTGCTGCTAAAACCGTTCTCTGGGCAGCAGGGGTTAAAGCTTCAGCCATGGGTAAGGCGATCGCTGATCGCACAGGGGCAGAACTTGATCGTTCAGGACGAGTGATGGTTGAGCCTAATTTGAGTGTACCAAAGCATCCCAATATTTTTGTAATTGGGGATTTAGCTCACTTTGGCCACCAAGGAGAACGTCCTTTACCCGGTGTTGCCCCCGTTGCCCAACAGGAGGGAATATACGTCGCCAAACTGATTCAGAAGCGTCTCAAAGCCCAAACTTTGCCGCCATTCCATTATAAAGATTATGGTAGTTTGGCGGTGATTGGTCGCAACAAAGCCGTAGTGGATCTAAAATTCACCCGTTTCTCGGGTATCTTTGCTTGGCTGGCTTGGGTGTTTGTTCATGTCTTGTTCTTAATTGAATTTGACAATCAGTTAATTGTGATGATTCAGTGGGCTTGGCGATACTTTACGGGTCAGGGAGGGGCGTGTTTAATTACAAATCTCGATCCCGTTGAGGACAAAACCCCAGAAGAAAATGTCGAGTCCCCGACTTCTTCGGTACAGGTGTCCGGTTAGGGTTGACACAGCGCCAATATTGAATTGAATTTTAAAGTTAATCTCCTATTAATTTTCTCACCAGGAAATGAAGTAGGAGATTATTAATTTAATGCTTTAACCTTACTCCATCTAGAAACCACAGCTTAATTTAAAATTTTCTGGCGAAGATTTTGCTGATTTAGGTCTTGATAAGATTCTAATAAAATGATTGAGATATTCTGACGAATAACGCTTTCAATCATCAGTCGTTCTTCTAAGGGTTTGTGAGAACAGTTGAGGGATTTATCTGTTAAATCTTGTAAGTTTTTAACCTGTTTATAACGATTGGGAATACAAGCTAAAACCCGCTTGATTAAATTGTTCCGTAAAGATACATCAGAAAAGATCAGCCGATCAACTGGGTTATCAGAAGCCATTAAGAAATCTTCAATTTCCTTCATGACCATGAGGGCGGTTAAATTAATTTTTTTATCAGTCATTTGTCGTATTCCTGATCGTCACAGAATAAGCGAGGGATTAAATAGATGAGAAAAAGATGAATGAGAAATTGATTAGTTTAAAAAGATAGAGAATGGGTATAAATCCTATAAAAAATAGTGAGGCTCATTCCCATTACTCTATAGCAATCATGAGGTAGCAATATTGAGGTAAAATCACATAATCTGAGACAACAGACCTGACCTGCATCTCAAAATTGTATGAACAACGTTTCTGGTTGTTGATTATCCCGTAGAGTGATTATCTGTGGGATGTATTTTTAACCTTACCCGCAGATCATTTAATTGGGAAGGGATAAAAGTAACTCTCTGGCTGTGAGGAAAGTGACCTGAATTGTAAAGAAAACCAATGTTTTTTTACGAGAGTTGCTTTTTTGGATACAAAAATTAATCCTGTTAGCCAGAGGATATTATACTCTTCGTAAATAAGATTACAAGATATTTCCCATCATATGACAAAGTATATATTTTTTGTTAAACCAATCAATCAATATTGAGCTATAACGCTTTTCTAGTTGCCTTTAATTAGATACCCATATTTAAGTTTATTTGTCAATGAGAGAAAGTAACTAATTCAGATAGCCGACTCAAACTAAAAGTTACTCCCAATCAATTTTTAGTCAGACTTTCTGTGAAAATTAGTAAGTTCAGAGACAGATTCCTCTACGATAAAGAGAATAAATTAGTTTTTTTACTGATAAATAATTGGGGAATATGCATTGAGAATGAGGCTTGAGGAATTATTAAAACTAATGAAAGCAACAGGTCATTTAAATTCTGTGCAAGAAATTATACTGTGTCAAACTTGGGAGGGTAAAACATATAGTGATATGGCGCAGGAGTATCATTTTGATGCAGATTATCTTAAAAAAGTTGCTTATAAACTCTGGCATATTGTCTCCGCTTTATTGGGAAAATCAATTTCTAAAGCCAGCTTTCGCTCTCTTATTGAATCATTAGAAATTACGCCTCAACAGCAACAGTTAATTAAAAAATATCACCTCCATTTACAAGGAAAAACTGTAATAAATTATAACTCTTTAAATCCTAATATCATTGAATTTCCCGGTCATCTAATTCCTTTGGGTTCAATCTTTTATATTGAGCGTCCCCCCTTAGAAACTATTGTTTTCCGAGAAATTGAAAAACCCGGTAATATTATTTGGATAAAAGCACCGCAAAAAATGGGTAAAAGTTCTCTACTTGAAAGAGTTATAGCTCGTGCTAATTCTCAAGGTTATCAAACTACTATAATTGATTTTCAGCAAATGACTCTCTGTGATATCAATAATCTAGATCATTTTTTTCGTTGGCTGTGTTTAAACATTACTCATAAACTCGAATTAAATCTAAATATAGATGACTTTTGGCAGCAAGAGATGGGTGGTAAATTCAATTGTATCCGCTATTTTAAACAATATTTACTTCCTCAAATTAATCGTCCTTTAGTCATTGGTTTTGACGGAACTCATCTTTTATTTAACTCTCCTCAAATGATTCAAGAAATATTTATGTTATTACGTTCCTGCCATGAAGAATCTAAGCGATTTGAAATTATGAAACAGATCCGCTTTATTCTACTACATTCGACAGAAATTGAAATTCCGTTTTATCCAGGTTACTTAAATCCTATTGGCTTACCGATTCAATTATCCCCTTTTACCCTCGAACAAACCCAAGAATTAGCCCTGCGTTATCAGTTAGATTGGGTAGTAGAAGCAGAAGGAATAAAACAACTCGAAGCTTTATACCATCTTCTCGGAGGACATCCTTACTTAACCCAATTAGCCTTTTATTATCTGGCTCAAACTGAAATAACATTCACAGAACTCCTGCAACAAGCCCCCACAATGGCAGGTATTTATCGTGATTTCTTATGGCATTATCTGATAATATTGAATACTAAACCTGAACTAGCTACTGCATTTAAAAAAGTGGTAAACTCAGAAAATAGTATTAAAATAAACCCAATTTTAGCCCATCAATTAGAAAATATAGGGTTAGTCACTTTAAGAGGTAATCAAATCATTCCCAGTTGCCAATTATATCAACTCTACTTCGCCACTCATCTGGGATAACTTCTAACGTTTTCTTAACTATTATCACCCGGCGATCATAGTACCATGAAGGTGTTCTAGATCTTACCCGAATCGGAGTAGCGAGAGATATGACAACATTGCTAGAACAGTTACGGCAATTCACAATTGTGGTCGCCGATACTGGAGATATTAAGGCGATCCAAACCTTTGAACCCCAAGACGCAACCACGAACCCATCCTTGATCACCGCAGCGGCACAAATGCCAGAATATCAAGGAATTGTGGATGAGACCCTAACCACTGCGCGTCAAGAATTAGGGGCGGATGCGGCTGCAAATGATGTGGCAACTCTCGCCTTTAAACGCTTAGCCGTGGCTTTTGGGTTAAAAATCTTAGAAATTATTCCCGGCCGGGTTTCAACGGAGGTAGACGCTCGCTTATCCTATGATACGGAAGCGACTCTAGCCCAAGCCCGAGAATTAATTACTCAATATCAAGCCGCCGGAGTGTCGCGCGATCGCATTTTAATTAAAATTGCCTCGACTTGGGAAGGCATTAAAGCCGCAGAAATCTTAGAACAAGAAGGAATTCACTGTAATTTAACGTTACTGTTTGGCATCCATCAAGCTATTGCTTGCGCCGAGGCTAAAGTAACGTTAATTTCTCCGTTTGTCGGTCGAATTTTAGATTGGTATAAAAAAGAAACCGGACGAGATTCTTATCCCCCAGCAGAAGATCCGGGTGTTATGTCTGTCACCGAGATTTACAACTATTACAAAAAGTTTGACTACAAGACAGAAGTCATGGGGGCAAGTTTCCGGAATATTGGAGAAATTACAGAATTAGCTGGCTGTGATTTACTGACTATTTCTCCTAAATTATTGGATGCGTTAAAGTCTACTGATACTGACTTACCTCGAAAACTTGATCCAGAAAAAGCCAAGGAAATGGAGATTGAGAAAGTCTCTATAGACAAGGCTAAATTTGATCAGATGCACGCTGAAGATAAGATGGCTTCTGAGAAATTAGAAGAAGGAATTAAAGGGTTTTCAAAAGCATTAGAAGCCTTAGAAAGTTTGTTAGCAGAACGCCTCGCCCGTTTAGAAGGGGAAGAGGTGGTAAATCATGCCGCTGAAGATATTTTCCGCACTTATGATTTAGATGGGGATGGCTTTATTACCCGTGAAGAATGGGCAGGAACGGATGCGGTATTTGATGCATTAGATGAAAATAAAGACGGTAAAATTACACCCGAAGAAATGTCCGCTGGACTGGGGGCAGCGTTTCGTTTAGCTTCTTAAAAATGGGTTGATTATTCATCCGCTAGATTAGTTTAAAAGGGTATGTTTTACAATAGAATTCATGCCCTTTTTATATAACTAAATTAATTTTATTCTATGATAAAATAATATGAGTAAAAACTAATTAAAATAATATTTTAAAAATTATGATAAATCAGCCAATGTCTAATCCAAACATTAAAATTGAAGATGATCGTACGGGAATTGATGTAGAAACCCTTAAACGTGCTTTTGCAGATAACTTATTTTATATTCAGGGAAAGTTTCCAGAAATTGCCACAAAAAATGACCTTTATATGGCATTGGCTTATACTGTACGCGATCGCCTGTTGCATCGATGGTTAAATACAACAGAAACGTACCTCAAACAAAATGTAAAAGTGGTTTGTTATTTATCCGCTGAATATTTGTTAGGACCACATTTAGGTAATAACTTAATTAATTTAGGAATTTTTGAATCCGTTCGTCAAGCGGTAGAAGCCTGTGGGTTAAACTTAGAGGAATTGATTAAAATTGAAGAAGAACCCGGTTTAGGGAATGGGGGTTTAGGGCGATTAGCGGCTTGTTATATGGACTCAATGGCAAGCTTAGAAATACCAGCAATTGGGTATGGAATTCGCTATGAATTTGGTATTTTTGATCAAGAAATTCGCAACGGTTGGCAAGCAGAAATCACCGATAAATGGTTAAGATTTGGTAATCCTTGGGAAATTGCGAGAACAGAATCAACAGTAGAGGTTAAATTAGGCGGATATACTGAAGGGAATTTTGATGAAAATGGGCGTTATCGGGTGAAATGGATACCCGCACAAATGATTAAAGGGGTTCCTTATGATACTCCGATTTTAGGCTATCAAACCAATACTGCAAATACCTTAAGATTGTGGAAAGCAGAAGCGCCAGAATCTTTTAATTTTCAAGCCTTTAATGTGGGAGATTATTATGGATCAGTCAATGAAAAAACCTTTGCTGAAAATATTACAAAAGTTCTTTATCCCAATGATGAACCCATTCAAGGCAAACAACTGCGTTTAAAACAACAATATTTTTTCGTTTCTTGTACCCTGCAAGATATGATTCGGATTCATCTTTATCGGGGAAATACTTTAGAAACATTTCATCAGAAATATGCAGTTCAATTGAATGATACTCACCCAACAATTGCCATTGTGGAGTTGATGCGATTACTTGTTGATGAACATGATTTTGAGTGGGAACCAGCCTGGGAAATTACTCAGAAAACCTTTGCTTATACCAATCATACTTTACTGCCAGAAGCTTTAGAAAAATGGTCTGTTGATTTATTAGATTTCCTCTTACCGCGTCATTTAGAAATTATCTATGAAATTAATAGTCGTTTCTTGAAGCAAATGCAGGAAAAATATGCGGGTGATCACGATAAATTATCTCGTTTATCTATTATTGATGAAGCCGGCGGAAAATCTGTTCGGATGGCAAATTTAGCCTGTGTTGGGAGTTATTCTATTAATGGAGTGGCGAGGCTACATACAGAACTTTTGAAACAATATACTCTAGAGGATTTCTATCAACTTTATCCCGATAAATTTAGTAATAAAACCAATGGCGTTACCCCGCGACGTTGGATGGTATTATCAAATCCTGGTTTAACCGAATTAATCACCTCTAAAATAGGGAAAAATTGGATTAAACATTTAGAAGATTTATCACAACTAGAAACATTCGTCGATGATCCAGAATTTCGGCAAGCATGGCGACAAGTTAAATCTCAAGCCAAACAGAAATTAATGCAGCAAATTCAACAACAATGCGGCATCACTGTTAACCCTCAAACGATGTTTGATATTCAAGTCAAAAGAATTCATGAATATAAACGTCAACATCTGAATATATTGCATATCATCACCTTATATAATCGCCTGAAAAACTTCCCGGATTTAAATATGATTCCCCGGACATTTATCTTTGCTGGAAAAGCTGCACCCGGCTATTTTATGGCAAAATTAATGATTAAATTGATTAATTCTGTGGCAGATGTGGTAAACAATGATCCCGATATTTGCGATCGCCTGAAAGTGGTATTCATTCCAGACTATAATGTGACAAATTCTCAAGCTATTTACCCAGCAGCCGACTTATCCGAACAAATTTCTACGGCGGGGAAAGAAGCCTCCGGCACAGGAAATATGAAGTTTTCTCTCAATGGTGCATTAACCATTGGAACTTTAGATGGTGCAAATGTAGAAATTCGTCAACGAGTTGGGGAAGAAAATTTCTTTTTATTTGGTTTAACCGCAGAAGAAGTCCAACAGAAAAAACATCAAGGTTATAATCCTTGGGATTATTATCGTTCTAACAAAGAACTACAACAAATCATCGATCAAATTGCCTCTGGATACTTTTCCAATGGCGATACGGACTTATTTAAAGCATTGCTAGACTCGCTGTTGTATCATGATGAATATCTTGTCTTAGCAGATTATCAAGCTTATATTGACAGTCAAGAACAGGTAAATTTGGCTTATCGAGATCAAGAAAATTGGACGAAAATGTCTATTCTAAATACCGCAAGAAGTGGATATTTTTCTAGCGATCGCGCTATTCGAGAATATTGTAATCAGATTTGGCAGATTCAACCCGTTTCGATTGAATTAGAAGAGTATATTCAAGCGCAAGCCGGATTTAAACTTGATTCAAATGCATAGAAACAGAGTACTCTGATTGACTATATCTTTCAAAGTACTTTAACTCTATTGATCAAATTGATAAAACCATCTCAGACATTGATAGTGAGCCTAACTCTATCGACGTAATAACAAATTAGTACCGTGAGTATCTGTACCGCAAGTTCTCAATAATCCGTAGGTTTCAGCAAGATTGTCTATTTCTTCTGTAATCTCAGGAGTGGGTGACCAGGGGTTAGTAAAGCGGTAATTATAATAAGTTTCAACCCCATCAATCCCTAAACGTGCTGCTTCTGGGATGAGTTTGGCTGCCTGGCGGCGATATCGTGCTGGATGAGCCAATACTGCTAAGCCTCCTGCCTGTTGAATGGCAGCAATCACCGTTTTCGCTTGATAATCATTTCCGGTGGTTACCTGACGTTGTAGATAAGGCTGTAAACAGCTTGCCGTCGGGTCAAAAGCATAACCCAGAATATGAACCTCTGTATTTAATAAATTGGCGTTAATTTCAATCCCTGTCCATAAAATCGGTACTTTTGAGTGATTCTCTGACTGCCGCGCTTTCCAAGTATCGAGATATCTTTGAGCTTCGTAATATCCTTTTGTAGTGTGGTGATCGGTAATAGCCAATCCGCTTAAACCAATCTTTAGCGCTTGTTCGATAATTTCAGCCGGCTGCAGTTGTCCATCTGACTTGACGGTATGCATATGGAAGTTGTAAGAACGGGGACAACTCTGAGCATCAACCGTTTGTAAGATATGACGGAATAGAAAATGATTTTGAGCGATTGGCATTGAGGATAATTGCTCCTCAACTTTATGGGAATAATCAATAGACCCAGCGTAGTGTAAAATGTCCCGTGAAGTTGAGGCAAGCTTGACCGACATAATTGTTAATTCGGTTTGTCTTAATATATTGTTACTTCATCTACTGTATCTAATTTATTCGGTAAACGTCAGGCGATCTGCCAAATTAGAAACAATTTTTAAGCGTTACGCCCTAGTCGCACTCTTGCACTATGGCAATTGGCTATAGGGAGGATAAATACTGATTACATCAGGCTTTGAGCCATTCTTCAGCCCATATATTTATCAATATACGACTCGCAACCTGCTAAAGATTAAAAGTTCTTATAGATGAGTCAATAGACTCTTGTATCTAAGATGTCAATGCAATAGGATCAGGGTGAACATGGCGGCGTTCAGTCGCGACCAGAGCCAGATAAATCGGGTGAAAACCCAATAAGTAGGAATATCACCATGTTCCGATCTACCTGATCCTATGCTTGTTGAGTATTACGTTGAGCGGCGGCGGCCTCTAACAATTTAGCCCACCGTTTTTGAGCTTGCTTGGGAGTACATTTCAGCACTTTACCAATTTCTTTATCACTGTGCTGTGCTTGTTTGAGTTGTATCAACGTTTTCTCAGCTTCAGATAACTCTCCGTAGAACTGTTCCCATTGGTTAGCATTCATGCCTAGTTTTTGGTCTAAATCAGCCCCTAACCACTGATGAACTAATTTCCATTGGCTAGAACGAGAGAACTTTTCAACATGGTACTTAAACCGTTGTTGTAGATAGTCCCGCTGACGAGTGGTTAAACCCAGGGCATGATCAATATCACAAGCTTGTAAATCTTGCATTTTCAATTCAAGATAGCGCACACAGTCGAGTTGTCCTTGATCTTCGAGATAGCGCTTTAACTCTACAACAACGCGATCGCGCAGTACTGCTTCAGCCGGATCAACCGCTTCAGAGACCATTTGTTCCCGGACTTGTTGCATGACGTAGGAACGGCTTTGGGCTTCAGCTTCCTCTGTTTTTGCCCCTTCAACCGCCATTTCGATATCAATTGAAGTTTCTGGGGGTTGACCTTTCGCAAAGCTTTGAGCGCGTAATACAATCAAACGTTGGCGGTTACGACCCGGTAAACCAATTTGACGCTTGGCGTACTGTTCGGTGAATGCCATGTATTCAGACAATTCTAAACGAGTGCGGGGGGTGTAATCTTCTACCACGTCATGTTCGCGGCGAAACGCTCGTAATGATTCGATATAGAACGCTTGTAGAAAGTCTTCAATTAAGTTGTAACGAGCTTGGAAGCTTAACTGAGCTTCAAAGTAAGCAATGTGACGATACACCATTGCAGCCAAACTAGAATGCAGTTCAACCCGACCTTGCGTAGAACCCAGTTTGTAGTAATGGATGCACTTTTGTAAGCGATGGCGACCTAAGTTAAGCTGCCAAGTTTGAATTTCACCAGAATCTTGAATGCGATCGCTTTTTTGACAAATGCGTTCAACTTCTAAGGCAATTCGCAGCATCACCATTTTAGCCCCAGCCGGCTTGGTTTTGATGCTGGTTTGAAGTTCCCGTAACAAAATCTCGGTTAAGGTTTCTACATCCATTTCAACCGCAGTGGTTGAGGGAAGATATTCAGGGGTAACATCGGGAGTTGCGTAGGGGGTGGGGGTGACAGAATTTAAAGATTGAGTATTCACAAACATTTTTTTTTCCTTGGGTAAAGCACCGTTAGAGACGCATATGAGTAAAACCGGATTGATGCTCTGTCCTGATTCGACTCTCTTCACTTTGAATAGTAGAAGCAGCAAGATAACGACTGTGACGGTGGTGTTGCACCCTTTTAATCGGCTTAGGTTCGGTTATTATCACCGAAGTATTTTTTCGCCTTATGCACGCGCTGCTAGTCACCCTGAAATTCTTATTATGTATGCATTTGGCGGATCGAAACGGTCATGTAGATGGCACGAAATAGTAGAAGTGGTTGAGTAGACGATTCATCAACTGGTTGCCCGTGATGCTATTTAACAGTGATTGATCATTTTACGGGTTGTAAGTACATTATTGGGGTTACAGCTTGGTTTTGTTCAGTTGGGCCCAGACAGAGCGCACCTCACTATAGGGTTTCAAATTGAAAAACCGGTTGTGACACAGGGGAGCAGACTGAACTCTTATAGCTTTAGTCATAACCTGTACAGTTAGAACTGCGATCGCCCAATACACTCAGCGATAGATTTGGAGATGTTTTTGGGACTCTGGCCAGATTTGCTGTAATCAAACAAGCTGATTGACAAATAACTGTTTCGGGAGCAAGTCATAATTGATTGAGTTCTACAGATAACCATCCTGTTACGATCTACGTTAAAACTTATTTCTCAATTATGCACTAAACTTTTTGACCGAATTGATTGCATAGTTTTAGACATTTGCATTGCAGAATTCTGCAATTTTTTTTGCTGAAAACGACATTGACTATCATCCTTAAATTTCCTTTCAAGTGAGAATATTCATTACAAGCTAGGTTAGCTCAATTCACGGGTAGAGCTAGCCTAAAATATTATTTTTTTCAAATTGGTAAAATGCGGGTAGTTACACCTGATATGATTTCTTATTATAAGAGCAAATTTTCCTATTCAGCTACTGTTGCTCTGTCACAGCAGTTGATAATCTTCACAGAGATTACAATAAGACCTCACCGATTTCAACAGGAGCAAAACCCGTGCCACCGCCTGGAGCACTAGGGGGTTGTTGATCTCTGGGTGGATTGTATCCGAATATTAGCATGGGTGAAATCACCAACATTAGGGCTAATGATATCTGTTTTTCCAGACAACGATAACTTTTCAGACTAATAGATTTATCAGTAATTTTCATGATGACATTTATCTCCTTCGTGGACTTTTTATGGGAATAAATAGATAGGCGAAAACCATCTAATGATGATAGATGCGTTTGATATTTATAGGGTTCCTTCTTAATGAGGATTTTAAGACAAACTAAGGAACCAACTTGATTTGAAAATGGTCAATTTTTTGAGGACAAGCAGAGCAACCCTGCTTCATGTTTTGAGCTTACCCTGACTTACTACACCTGTCCAATATTCATTGTATAACGTTTATCTTCAGAATAATTAAAACCCTTAAAAGTTTCAACTTTAACGAAGAATTAACTACGCTGAAGATATTCCGATCGGCCAGCTTAATTCACAAAGCGTTCCTTTAGGAGACAAAGATTCTCGCTTAAATTTTCCCCTCAGCCGGGTTTTGAGATTGAGAACTTGTTTTGTGCCTTGACCTTTGAGGTTAGAATGAACCCCCGGCCCATTATCCGTCACACACAAGGTATACCAGCCTTGGCTCTGTTTACCCGTGGCACTGACACGAGTTACCCCTGTGGCGTGCTTACCGACATTACACAACGCTTCTTCTAGGAAGCGACACAATCCCCGTTTATCATCCAAGCTGAGTGGTTCTTCCTCAATGGCATCAAAGTATCGAATCTTTACTTTTAAGGTTTTAAAGCCTGGTAGATCTCGCTCTAAAGTACTGGTATACACCTGGTAGAATAGCTCATGAATGGGAGATTTCAGATCCAATGTCAGCTTGCTACTGAGATACAAACTTTCTTCGCGAGAAAGTGCTTCTTGCTTCAAGCGTTCTCCCACCGCACGAATTTCTTGATTTAGCTCGTCCAATTCCGTCAGTAACTGAGGAGTCTGAATTTGACCATCTTGCACCTGTCTCAGTAAACTGGCGAGGGTCTGTAGAGGTCCATTGTGAATCACATCAAACGTGCGTTCAATGGTTTGTTGACGCTCATTGAGTCTTGATCGTAACGCTTGGTCATAAGCCTTGAAAGCAATACAGGAGATATCTCCCAAGACTAAGGCAATCATCGGTGGGACCATGGGAACCCACCAACCCCACATCAACAGTAACACACTCGTCACCAGCAGACTGAAACCGACTAATATCAGTTCTAAAAAATGCTGAACGGGTGAGCGTTGCCGACGATAACTGAGGTAAATACTGACTCCACCCCAAGCGATAATCCAGAAATATTCTGCAAAATCGTACCAGCTTTTCAGTAGAGGCCGTTCATCTAATACCGCGCTGATAATTTGGCTAACGGCATGAGCTTGAAATTCAACCCCAATAATGGTTTTTTTAGAAAAACCCTGATCTGAAATTGCAGAGACATTGACTTTGTCACTGTAGTCAGGGGCTGTTAAACCAATGATAACAATGCGATCGCGCAGCCAATCTGGATCAAAATTATTGGTTTTGATATCTTGCAAAGATAAGGTACGAAACGATTGAGGATTACTTCTGTAATTCAGCAACACTTGTACCCCACCCGCATCAATCCCAACATAGCTGCCGGAATGGGCATAAACCATGGGTAACTCTGTAGAACCGAGTTGATCAGAGTAAAATCGCATGGCATTCTCATCCCGTAAGCCATTGCCTAGGGCAAAGCTTTGTTGTTTCAGATAGGCATCGGCTAAGCGCAATGACAAGGAGAATTTGTATCCATCATCTCGGGTGGGAATACCGAGATACTGTCGTCTCACATTGAGATCGGCATCATAGGGATAGTCATCAAATCCAACTTGATTGGGGTCAAGTCCTTGTGGGGGTTTAATTTTAGGGGGTAGAACTCGTTCGACAGCAATAAACGTTTCATTGGCTGCAAACACCGCCCGCAGTTGAGCAGAACCGGGTTCAACGGGAACTTCGCGCCGGATATTCAGACCGATCACCGCTGGATTATACTGCTGCAAATCCTCTAAAAGTTGAGCAATATCTTCATCGGGTATGGGATAACTGCCCATGGCTTGGACATCAGCCCGATCAATTCCAACAATCACGATCCGTTCGTCTATGGGTTCGGCGGGTCGCCATCGTAAGAATAGATCGAGGGTTCTCAACTCCACAACTTGCAACAGTCCTGTTAAACGAGCACAGACTACAAGTGCGATCATCAATAACCCGGGCAGAACCCCAATCCCAGGAACAGCGCTTTTTTCCAGTTGACACCAGATGCGGTGATCCATATCTCTAGCCCCAGATTCAATTCATCAGTCAATCAACCCTACAACTCTGGCCCGAATCTCTGTTTGGATACGAATGTTTTTACCATCTTTTTTGTCGTCTTCGGGATAAATTCCCAGCACATCCTGAATTTTAGTCCAGTAGTGACGAACGGTTCGTTCTGAGACCGACATTCTCTGAGCGATCGCGCGATCTTGCAATCCTTCTTGAAAAGCCAGTCTGAGGACTTCAATCCACTCAGGTTTAACTTCTAAGCCAGTTTGCAAGTCTTTGGTATGGGTTACCCCTTGCGTTGCCCACTCTACCCGAGTTAACATTTCTTGGCCAGAGAGGCTTTTGTCTACGATGGTAAATCCCCCTTGATGGGCATCAATTTCTGGTTTGATTCGCACCAATGCTTTGACATAAGTGCTTTGTACCATAAAATTGAGATTAGGATAACGCTGCATTAAGGTTTTGAGCGCTTCGATCCCCACTTCTGTTCGAGCCATTCCTCCAGTTGTTTCTGGAATTGAAAGATCAAAAACAACCAGATTGGGTTGAACCTGTGTTACAAGTTCGATTGCATCTGAGGCAGATTGAGCAGTGTGGATCTCTGATGCTGAATAGTGCTGTTTGAGAAGACTAATAGTTCCTCCCAAGACAACTTCATGATCATCGACAACAACAATGGTTTGTTTCACGGTACGGGCTCAGTTTGGGTCACCATCACAGACTATTGTAAGTCTGATTTGTCCTTGATTCCAACCCTGTTGATTAACGAACGTTGTGGGGTAAGTCACAACAAACTCGCTTACACTCATCTCTACCCACAGATAGGCTTGAACCTGTATCTACTATGGTAAAAGAGTTAGATGATCTTAGGCCACTATAGTTCCTGCCATTTTTTTTACCGAAATTGGATCAAATCATGGCTTGTTAATGTTACTAAATTGGCTAAAAACTACATTGAATTTTGACTGAATTTATGCTAGATTCTGCGTCAAATTTTGGAGATATATATTCGCTTCATTCCACTATGGGCAACAATATGATTCAATCTAGGTTGGAATCTCATGACCTGGACTCACATCTTTTACAAGTCTAACAAATTATCCGCTATGCATCCACCCTTTGATCATCGATTTTGTTTCCATCGCCAGCAGCTTCAGAATTAAAACTCACCGCGTTGAGTCTCATCTAAACCTAACTTAAATCAATTAAATCGTGAATTAGGGGCATACTGGCAACAATCGCCTCACCGCGACGATTAAATTTTGGATTGGCATTAACGCCCCGGCAACCCATTTCCCCCATGGAATAAAGTGTACCCACTAATTTAGCCCCATTGGCATTAATCTCAGTTTGTTCGGCTGGGGGATAAGTGGATTTCCACAGATTAATAATATATCGAATATAAGCAGCAATCAATCGGCAAGAAACACGGGCATCGAGTAAAGATTTAACAATAACTTCAGGTGAAGGCTGTTGTTTTAAAATAGCTTGATAAGTCCGTTCAGCCGTTTTTGGTTTAATTTGAGCCACTCCAATAGACCAATCTGCATAATAAACAAGTTGGGGGATAATTTTAGCTAAAATTTCTTCAATATCATCTTCTAAACTGCGTCGCTTCAGTTCATCTAACAAAATAGCGCCGATAATTTCTGGAGAAATATTAAATTCCTTAGCGGCTGCTTTAATAGGATGTCGTAAACAATAAACTTGATATTCTATTTTCGATAACTTTGAGAGTTGCATGGTATAAAATTATCAATTATTTTTCTGTACTGTATTAAATCCTTAAACTGTTAAGAAGACGGCTGAAGCTGTGAATTTCTGAGTAAATGATCTTGGTGACGAGCAGTAGAAATCGCGACTTGCCAGGTAAAAGTAAAAGATTGAAAAGACTCAGGAGAAATTCGATCTTCATCTAACTCCACCACCACTTCATTTAACATCACAAACAGTTTGGAGCGTAAATCTTGTAACTCTTCTAACGTTTGACTACCCTGAATTTGCTCAATTATGTGTAAAATTTCTAAGTTATAAAAATCAGCTCTATTTTTTTGTCGTCCACTTAACCAAACTCGAAATTGCCAAAAACTCGAAATGGCTAAAACAGAAACCGATAAAATAAATCCCATTGTCTCTGCATATTTTTCAAGAAAACTCGGTTCATCTTGCTGATAATAGATTAAAGCCCCCGGATGAAATGAAAACCCTAATTTTCGGGTAGAATCAGGAGGCGCAACCAGAGACGCTTGCGGAGTTTTAGCAACTAAATCATTTCGGGCTTCATAGAGAATTCTAGTAATTTCTTGAATCACCCAAGGCTCAATATTTGGGCGAGTGACCATCACAGAACGAACAGAAACCACTAATAAATCTTCTGAAGGAATAGGAATCGCTCCATTATAAGTTCCCTTGGGAATTGTACTAGCTTCTAAGGTGGGTTGAAACAGTTGTAAAGCTGCCGCTTGATCAATCGGTACTAAACGATGTTTTTCAGTTTGTAACAGCTCATTAACGGCTGGATTTCCTAACGCAATAATCCGAAATAAAGCATCCACGCGACCTTGTTTTAAAGCGGTATGTGCAGCAGTCGGAGCTAAGGGAAAAGTTTGAAAATCTTGTGGTGTTAAACCGTAATGTTGACTCAGGGGCCAAAAGAGTTGATAGGAACCACTCCCTGACGGCATTAACGCAATTCGTTTCCCTTTTAAATCGCTAACACTATTAATTCCAGATTCAGTATTTGCAATCAAATGAAACACTTCAGGAAATAAAAAAGCAACGGCTTTAACGTTGGGAGAAACCGATGAATTACTTTGAATTAATGCTAATTGTGCTTGATTTTGTTCCAATAATTCTAGATTATTAATCGAACCCTTGGTTTCAATCACATTAATTTTAATCCGAGGTTGATGTTGAGCCACCACTTCCGCTAAGGCTTGACCAAAAGCATAATATTCACCAGTTTTTCCGCCAGTCGCTAAGGTAAGATGATAAACACGGTTGGGATTGCGCCAAGATAACATTGCGAAAATCCCTGCTGTGATCACACTGATTAAAATAATAGGAATTGCTTGCCGATTTTGCATATAAATTTGACGAACTCCACTGAAGATTTCAATACGCCAGTTAAAGACACTCTCAATCTAGATTTTAAATCGTAAGATAAAATCTGCTGAATTTCACATAAAACACTATACAATCGTCGTAATTCTCTTTCCTCGGTGACTCCTTTATCCTGACAGGCGTGACTCCTATCTCCTATCTATAATTATTTAACAGGATTTGATATAAAGATGACAGATAAAATTTTAGCCCTTGATTTTGGTGGTACAAAATTAGCCGCCGCTACCTGGGTTCAAGGAACACAAAAATGGTATCGCCATCAGCGTCTAATGTCACCCTATTCTCCTTCGGCAGAGTCCGATTTGGCAATCATGGGGTCGCTCATTGATGATATTTTACAACAGGAAAAACCCCTGGCAATTGGTGTGAGTTTTGGCGGCCCGGTTGATGCCACAACAGGCACTGTGCGGTTATCTCACCATGTTCCTGGTTGGGAGAATATACCCTTAGCGCAACAGTTACAAACGGAATATGGCGTACCCGTTGCGGTCGATAATGATGCCAATGTTGCTGCTTTAGGAGAACATCGCTTCGGAGCCGGACAGGGATATGCTCATCTTTGTTATATTACGGTCAGTACAGGTGTGGGGGGTGGTTGGATTTTAAATCGGCAACCCTGGCGCGGTGCAGACGGTATGGCGGGAGAAATGGGTCATACTGTTGTCAAACCCGATGGGCCTTTATGTTTATGCGGTAAACGCGGTTGTGTCGAACGGTTGGCTTCCGGGCCATATATTGCTCAGCAGGTTCAAGAAAGCTTAACTCAACATCCCGAAGACGGTCAGATTTTACGAGAATTAGTTAACAATAATTTAAATAATATTACCGCCGAATTAGTGAGTCAGGCGGCAAACCAAGGAGATAAACTCTCTCAAGCCGCAATTCTCCAAGCCGGTTGGGCAATTGGTCGAGGAATTGGTAATGCAGCGAATTTAATTAACCCGCAGCGGTTTATCCCGGGTGGAGGAGTCACAAAAGCCGGAGATTTATTCTGGCAAGAAGTCCGTCAAGTTGCCCGTCAAACCGCTTTACCCGAGGTCAATTTTGAAATTGTTCCCGCAAAACTCGGCGATGTTGCCCCCCTTTGGGGCGCTGTTGCTTTAGCAGAAGATTTATTGATGGGGAGTCAGGAGACAGTAGAGACGTTACATGTAACGTCTGTACAGAATTCAGGAGTTGAGATTTTTGATAAATTGCCTAACAACAAATAACTAACAACAAATAACCAATAAAAATGATTAATTATTTTGCGACTGTTGCCCGAGGTTTAGAAGAAGTTGCCGCTGAAGAATTAGCCCAACTGGGTGCAACTAATATTCAACCCGAATTTACGGGGGTTCGGTTTACAGGGGATAAAAAACTACTTTATCGGGTTAATCTATGGAGTCGAATTATCTTTCGAGTCTTAGTTCCTATTGCTCAATTTCCTTGTCACAATGCTCAGCAACTTTACCGCAATATTCAAGAAATTGACTGGAGTGATTATTTAACGCCCGATCAAACCTTTGCAGTCCATTGTACCGGGTCAAATCGTCAGCTTAATCATACTCATTTTACCGCCTTACAGGTTAAAAATGCCATCATTGATCAACAGCGTCAACAGTTTAAACAACGATCAGATATTGACCCTAAAAATCCTGATTTAAACATTAACTTTCATATTCATCAAACTAAAGGTATTTTAAGTTTAGATAGTTCCGGCAGCAGCTTACATCGGCGGGGATATCGAGCAGCCATGGGTAAAGCGCCTTTAAAAGAAACCTTAGCAGCGGCATTATTAGAACTCGCAGAATGGGATACTAACCTACCGTTTCTTGATCCTCTGTGTGGTTCAGGAACATTACCTTTAGAAGCGAGTTTAAAAGCGTTAAATGTTGCACCGGGATTGTTTCGAGAAAGCTTCGGATTTATGAACTGGAAAGATTTTGATTCTGAGTTATGGCAAGAGTTAGAAACTGAAGCAGAAGACCGTCAAAAAGCCCAACTTCCGGCGATGATTATGGGATGCGATCGCGATTCTGAAATGATTTATCAAGCTGATTGTAATGCTCAACAATGTGGCGTTGCCGACCAAATTACTTTAATTCAACGTTCCCTTGAGCAATTAGAAGCACCGAGTGATAAAGGTGTTATTTTATGTAATCCTCCCTATGGAGAACGTTTAGGAAATGCCGCAGAATTAGGCGGATTATATAAGCAGCTAGGAGATACTTTTAAGCAACGATTTAAAGGTTGGACGGCTTTTATTTTATGTGGGAATAAAGCCTTGTCTAAGCAAGTGGGTTTAAGAACATCTCGCCGCACCGCTGTCTATAACGGCAGTTTACCTTGTACTTTATTAAAATACGAACTTTATTAAATTGAATATAAACTAAAAGATTATGATTGACTCAAATTCTAATAGATACAACTTGATTATTCTCATAATTACCCGATAATTAGATAGGCAAAGTTTAGTATTTTTTTGATTATTCTAAACGACGACAACATCAATGTCACTCAAATGAGCGATTGACACTCAAACTGTAATGTAGTACATTTGTAGTGTTACAACAGTAGTGTCAGTTATGGATACTCTATTAATCCGTCCTTATCAGGGCGAAAGCGATTTAGAAACAATTGCTCAATTTTACAATGAATGTGAACAAGTCGATCAATTCGGCTATTGGCTGACGGCTGATAATTTACGCCAATCTTACAGTTTTCCGGGGTTTAATCCTCAATTAGACTTATGTTTGTGGGAAAATAATCAAGGTCAATTAATTGCAGTAGGAGTCGTACATCGTTCAATATCCACTGATAATCCAGAGAGTTTTTTAGGATTTCGGGTACATCCTCAATTTAGAGACCAAAATCTAGACCGTGATATTATCACTTGGGGAATTAAACGAGTTCGAGAGAGTTTCCCACAACAAAAACAGATTAAACTCCGTGCAGATTGTCGAAGTCACCAACAGCAACGGATTAATCTTTTAGAAGAGTTTGGGTTTGCTTGCGATCGCTATTTCTTCGAGATGCAACGGGATTTAAATCTACCTATTCCTCAGCCTCAGTTGCCTGACGGGTTTGTAGTACGTTCAGTCAATTCTCAACAGGACGCGCAAGCCTGGATAGAGATGTTTAATCAAACCTTTATTGATCATTGGAATCATCATGATTTAACTTTAGAACAATATCAACACCATATTAAACAGCCTGACTATGATCCTGATTTAGACTTAGTTGTGATTGCAAAAGATGGGACATTTACTGGCTTTTGTGAAGGTATGATTTATCCCTATGATAATCAAAAAAATGGTCGGAATGAAGGTTGGATTAATATATTAGGAACTCGGCGAGGCTTCCGTAAACAGGGTTTAGGACGGGCGATGTTACTAACGGGAATGCATCGACTCAAAGCAAAAGGAATGGAGATTGCAATTTTAGGAGTGGATGCTCAAAATCCATCGGGTGCATTAAATTTTTACGAATCTATAGGGTTTGAAAAGCGTCACACTACTATTGATTATCTCAAGTATTTGGAGTCTTAAAATTAACCTTTTTGTCTTGAGATTATTCTAACTTCATTTTAATTAAACTGGGTTACCGCTTTTTCAGTTAAAGTTTTGACTGACGCGCTGAAAGTGGTTTCCTTGTTTTTTTATCATCAGAGACAGCAGTATATCCGGATTGGGATTAATATGACAGAAAATATAACTCATATGGCAAAACTAGAGTCAGATTGGGTATACTCAAAAATAGGATGAATTCTATTCATCTCTAGCAATCTATACAATCTATCCTATGATTGGATCTTAAGATAGAAAATAAAATTATCCTCGTTTATGTGATGGTTGATGTCAAAATGAATACGGAAAAACTCAAACAATCTTTAATTAATCTACCAGAGAAAGCACCAGAAGCAACGGTAAGTCGGATTTTTGTCTCGGAGTTGTTAACGGCACTGGGTTTTAATCAGTTAGATATTATTTCAGAATTTCCTACTGGACAGGGTTCTAAAGCAGTTGATTTTGCAGCGCGAAAAAGTATAGAAGAAAATAATTTTTTAGAAAATAGAGATTATCCTTATTTACTGGTAGAAGTTAAAGGAAAAGATGTTAATTTAAGCGAAGGATCACCGCAATATGTTAGAACAGTTCAACAGCTTAAAAGCTATTGTTTAGGTGCAAATTGTAAAACCGTAAATTGGGGAATTATTACCAATTCACAACATATTCAACTGTTTAGAAAGCATGGAAAAGTTGTTTATCCCGCCACACCTTGTCTAGAACTCAATCCCGAGAATATCAGTGAGATTATTTCAGAAATACGCTCTCAAATTTTAGCTAATAAAACAGCATTAACAGTCGCCGTTTATAACAACAAAGGCGGAGTCGGTAAAACAACAACAACGGTTAATCTAGCAGCAATTTTAACTTTATATAATAAAAAAGTATTGGTAATTGATTTTGATCCAAATCAGCAAGATTTAACTCACGCTCTTGGTTTTGAAATTGAGCATCAAGGATTTTATGCTTGTTTAAAAAATAGAGAAGTTGATATTAAAACAGTAATTAAGCACTATCAGTTTCCCACTCAAAAGAAAACCTTAGAAATTGATATTATTCCAGCGGATCAAATCTTTGCCAATAAAACTGAAAATGAATTGCGGCAAGAACTAAAAATCTATCGACTGCAGCAAATTTTAGAAACAATAAAATCGGAGTATGATTATATTTTAATTGATTCTCCTCCTAATTGGCGTTTTCTCAGTACCAGTGCAGTTTATGCCGCAGATGTTGTCTTAATTCCCACCAAACATAATAATATATTTTCCTTAAAAAATGCAGCCACAGCTATTTGTAAATATATCCCAGAAGTGCAAATCATCCGAAAAAATGGAGGGCCTGTCGCATTGCCTATTTTCTTTAATGGAGAGAAGATGACAGACTTTCAAAGAACAACAGTTCATCAAGCCATTGACAAAATTATTGCTAAGACGAAAAAAGATCCAGTTTATCAATTTAATTTACAGCCTTATTTTTATCCTCGTTATACAACCTCTCGAAAAGATCGTCATATTTTTGAAATTCCTAGCTATGCTTATATTGCGAATGCTGGCTTTGATCAAGTTCCTGCGGTTTATAAAAGTAAAAAATCCCGTGAATACTATGCCGCTTTAGCTAAGGAGTATTTTTTACAATGAGTAATATCAGTGATATTGGTAATTTAATGCATCTTTATCTGGATGATATTAATCCAGGAGAAGGAACAGATGCGCCATCTTTTTTAATTACAGCAGCGGCTAAACTTTTGAGTCAGTCTGAACAGAGAAATTGGGTTCCGATTATTGTTAAAGAAACAGGAATTGATCAATATCAGGTCATTGGCAATACTTTTATTTATGCTGTTGCCGAATTTGCGGGATTAGAAAAAGTTTGGTGTATTATTGCTGATGATAGCGAAGAAACTAAAAACTTAACTCAAATATTATCGGGAGAAAAAATACCGAAAATTAATTTATCAACGGCTAGCCATGATGAAATTAAAGATGCATTGGAATATCTGATTGAAAAACCAGGAACAGTACTCAAAGGAGTTAAATTATCAACGGCAACCACGCGAATAGATGAAGCCCCGCGTCAATATTGGCAAAGTTTAAATCCAATTACCAAGCTAAAATGTGGAATTACCAAAGGCAATAAATTAACAGCTTTAGCAGAAGTATTTTATCTCACGCCTGAGAGTTCTGAAGAAGATGCAACATCTCAACAGGTTTCCTCAGAGACTTCAGACCCCTCAAGTTGGGAAAATTTAACGGTGAAAGAATTAAAAGCAATGGCTAAGCAACGTCAACTGACAGGATATAGTAAACTGAAAAAACAAGAATTAATTGAATTATTAATGTAAGGGTTATCGGGTCTGTGTCATTCGTTCTCGATAATTTGTTTTTTGTAAGAAAGTCGCTGTTTTTACAGACAACCCATCACCACTAAAAAAGAACCCATAACCACTCCTGACCCGACTTTGACGTTGACGCGGTACACTGGAAAGTAGAAAATCAGGCAAGATTGGAGACTAAAAAGGAGAACGCATTCGCATGGGTAGAGTAGTCGGCATAGACTTGGGGACAACAAACTCTGTGGTTGCCATCATGGAAGGGGGAAAACCCATTGTAATAGCGAATTCTGAAGGAATGCGGACTACGCCCTCCGTTGTTGGTTTTACCAAAGAAGGGGAACGCATTGTCGGACAGATGGCAAGGCGACAAGCAGTCCTTAATCCTCAAAATACCTATTTTGGGGTCAAACGGTTAATGGGGAGTAAATATGCTGATTTAAACCCCGCCTCAAAGCGCGTTCCCTATACGATACGTCGCGATGAAACAGGTAACGTTAAAATTAAATGCCCTCGCGTTAAACGAGATTTTGCCCCGGAAGAAATTTCAGCGATGATTTTGCGTAAATTGGCAGATGAAGCCACTCGCTATTTAGGAGAAGATGTGACGGGGGCCGTCATTACCGTTCCGGCTTATTTTAACGACTCCCAACGCCAAGCCACACGAGACGCAGGACGTATTGCCGGGTTAGAAGTCAAACGCATTTTAAATGAACCCACGGCGGCATCTTTGGCCTATGGTTTAGAAAAACGAGACTATGAAACCTTACTGGTATTTGACTTAGGCGGCGGGACGTTTGATGTTTCCATTTTAGAAGTGGGAGACGGGGTATTTGAAGTCAAGTCAACCAGTGGCGATACCCAACTGGGCGGTACAGATTTTGACCAAAAGATTGTAGACTGGTTAGCAGAACAATTCCTCGAAACCGATGGGGTTGATTTAAGACGCGATCGCCAAGCCCTACAACGGTTAACCGAAGCCGCAGAAAAAGCCAAAATTGAGTTATCCGGCGTGGGGGTAACGGAAATTAATTTACCCTTTATTACCGCCACCGAAGACGGCCCGAAACATTTAGAAACTCGCCTAACTCGGGGAGAATTTGAAGGGTTATGTGCCGACTTAGTCCAACGGTTACGCCGTCCGGTGAAACAAGCCGTGATGGATGCTAATATTAGTCCCAGTCGTATTGATGAAGTGGTACTGGTGGGGGGATCAACCCGAATGCCAATGGTACAACAATTGGTTCGTAGTTTAATTGATCTCGAACCCAACCAAGGCGTTAACCCCGATGAAGTCGTAGCCGTGGGGGCCGCTATTCAAGCGGGTATTTTGGCTGGAGATGTTCAGGATATTTTATTGTTAGATGTGACACCGCTATCGTTGGGTTTAGAAACCATTGGCGGTGTAATGAAAAAATTAATTCCCCGCAACACTACAATTCCTGTCCGAAGATCTGATATTTTTTCCACTTCCGAAAACAATCAAACCCTGGTTGAAGTTCATATTCTACAAGGAGAACGAGAACTTGCCGTCGATAATAAATCATTAGGACGGTTTAAACTCACCGGAATTCCCCCAGCCCCGCGCGGTGTCCCTCAAGTTCAAGTCGCTTTAGATATTGATGCCAACGGTATTTTATTGGTAACGGCATTAGACAAAACCACTGGACGCGAACAAAGGGTAACCATTCAAGGCGCGTCTACCCTGTCTCAAGAAGAAATTAGCCGCATGATCCAAGAAGCGGAACAATTTGCCGATCAAGATCGTCTACAACGGGAACGGGTCGAGAAACGCAACCGCGCCCAAGCTTTAACCTATCAAGCCGAACGACAACTGCGAGAAATTGCCCTCGATCAAGGAATGCAATTTGCCCAACGTCAACGGGGACGAGTTGAAACTTTAATTCGGGCATTACGGGATAGTTTAGAACGCGATGATGAACGCGGTATCGATCAAACTGGGGCAGATTTACAAGATGCCCTCTATGATTTAAATAAAGAAGTTGCAGCGTTTGCTGTAGAAGAAGACGAGGATGATTTATTTGGATCAATTCGTCGAACCTTTTCCGGTAACGGAGAACGGCGTATTATTGAAGGATATGATGCCTATGAGTCGCGAGATTATCCTCGGTATGATAATCGGTATGATAATCGGGGCGCAAGCCGATCTCGGCGCTATTATCAAAGTGAAGATTGGGATGAAGATGATGATGATTGGTTGTAACATCATGATTAAGGGTAGAGACGTTATATCTAATGTCTCCACAGAGAAAAATTTAATATTTTAACTATGGGTTTTTCTGAAAAGATTTCAGATTAATTGGTTGCCTGAACACTCACTAACAAAGAATGCAAAATTTTCGGAATTACTATCAAGTATTGGGGGTGTCTCAAGAGGCCCCTCTCGAAGAAATTAAGCGGATTTATCGTAAATTAGCCAGACAGTATCACCCCGATCTCAATCCGGGAGATAAAGCAGCCGAGGAAAAATTTAAAGATATTGGAGAAGCCTATAGTATCTTATCCGATCCAGAAAAACGCGCTCAATATGATGAGTATAGTCAGTTTTGGAATCAACAAGGATTTAATAGTCGGATAAAGTCACCCTTTGCCGGATTTAAAACCACCTGGGGAAACCGTCAAACCAACGGTCGGGATACCTCAGAAGAGATGGATTTTGCTGAATATCCAGACTTTAATACCTTTGTCGATCAACTCCTCGGTCGGCGGCGAGAAGTTCGTACTGTTAATAATAATACCCGATCTCAAACCCCCGATCCCTATCGTAACCCGCGCAAAAAAGCCGTTTATAAAGCCGCCCCCCGTGAAGCCAAGCGGGATATCGAAGCCCGCCTCACATTACCCTTAGAGAAGGCATACACAGGCGGTATAGAACGGATTCGGATCGAAGATGGGCGATCGCTAGAAGTGAATATGCCCTCCGGAATGATACCCGGTCAACGCATTCGTTTACGCAATCAAGGCATTGGTGGCGGAGATTTATTCCTAAAAATTAATCTTTCTCCCCATTCATTTTTCCGCCTCGAACGGTTTAATTTATATTGTCAAATCCCAGTTACACCCGCCGAAGCAGTGTTAGGCGGTGAAATTAAAATTCCTACCCTCGATGGTTGGGTTAAAATGAGAATTCCAGCAGGCGTTACTTCAGGACGGCGGTTACGTTTAGCCCATAAAGGTTATCCCAATGAACAAGGAGAAAGGGGGGATCAATTGGTTGAAATTCAAATCGTTGTTCCGCCCGAACCGAGTCTTCAAGAACAAGAATTATACGAAAAATTACGTCAAATTGAAACGTTTAAACCTCGGGAAAATTTTCCTTTCTAATTGACGAGATTCAGTTAAAACGGTTAATATAAAATCTTTGATATTAGTTTTTTTTCGCTATCAATCGTTAAATGATTGATAAATCATATACATATCAAGCTATGATGACATTATGACGTTTCGTTAAGTCAATCCATTTCACGAATTAACAAAGGGTTGACAGGTTCAAGTGAAATTTTCTACAATCGGCAAAGATAGAGTCTATATAGTAAGTTGGATAGACTCGTCAAAAAAATTAGGTTTTGATCTATCTCTTGTCACAGTCCTGACTCTATCGTGATGGCATCGATCAGTCTATGAAATTTCTCACGGGTGAAGATCAAATTATCACCTGACAGTCAACACCTTCTTAAACAAGAGGAGTCAGTGAGTGAGTTGACAAAAGCGCAAAATTATGCATTAAGTCAACAGCACAGCTAGGATGAGCCAGTTCGCGAACGTCTATTTTCAATCAAGAGTTAATCAAAAAGACAAGTTTAATCACAAATTCCCAATTTTTCCTAGATTCAGCTATATTGAAGTATCCCAAGTGATTATATTGGGACACAACTGAATCAACTGAATTCAAAAAATAGCGTAGGACAATAAGAGTGCCTACCGCAGTAAGTCAATAAATAGTGTTTGCGTTCGAGTGATTAATTATGGCGACTAATAAAACAACATTTTCATTAGATGATTTTGCTAAAGCTTTAAATGAGCATGATTATGAGCTTCAAAAAGGTCAAATAGTCAGCGGTCAAGTGTTTGAATACGGTACCGATGGAGCTTTCGTAGATATTGCTGGGGCCAAATCTCCTGGCTTTCTTCCCCGCAAAGAAGCAAGCGTGGCTGAAGTGGATGATTTAGCAGAAATTTTACCGTTAAATGAAGAACGAGATTTTTTAATTATTCGAGACCAAAATGCCGATGGTCAAGTGTTATTATCCATCCGACAACTAGAATTACAACGGGTTTGGAATGAATTAGCAGAAGCTCAAAGAAGTGGCAAATCTTTACAAGTTCAAGTCACAGGGGTGAATAAAGGTGGCGTAACTGTTGATATCGATGGCTTACGAGGATTTATTCCCCGCTCGCATCTATCAGAAAGAGAGAATCTGAATCGATTAATTGATGATTTATTAACGGTTAATATTATAGAGTTAGACCGCGATCGCAATAAATTAGTCTTATCTCAACGCATGGCAACAGAAGCCGTCGGTTTAAGTCAGTTAGAGATCGGTCAACTAGTGGAAGGAACAGTCAACAGTGTCAAGCCATTCGGCGTTTTTGTCGATTTAGATGGGGTAACAGGCTTAATTCATATTAAAGAAGTCAGCCAAAAATTTATTGAATCTTTAGCTGATTTATTCCCGCTCAATCAATCTGTTAAAGCATTAATTATTGATTTAGATGAAGGTCGTCGCCGAGTGTCTCTTTCCACTCGATTATTAGAAAACTATCCCGGAGAAATGGTAGAAAAGATGTCAGAAGTGATGGAATCAGCAGAAGCAAGGGCAGAAAGAGCCAAGAAACTGATTGGTTAATTGTGGCTAGTTTGTGATCATTTATGATTCAGAGGAATAGAGAAAAAAGAGTCTCAATATTTGATAATAAATTCTATATTCTTATTTCTCTGTCTCAGATTCTTTCCCATGACCCTGTATGGTAAACGCAGCTCAATCATAGAGAAACTGCCAATTCTTAGAATTTTATACTTCTATAGCACTACTTGCTGACTTGCGGTCGCGTAGCGCGCTATATTAATCGAGCAATTGCATTAGTTCTGATCGGGTTACACTTCGTGATATTAGATGTATGCCCTGATGTCTGTTATCCTCCATCTGGCTCAATGGGGGATTTTTATCGATCAGGTGATCGGTGTGAGGTTGCGGCTGCGGATTTTTGACCCGCACTCCATACAGATTTAAGATTACCAATAAATCAATATATTATCCTAATCTAATCCCATAAAGATTGAGAACACCGCTAAAATAATCTGATCAAATTATTATTTTTTTACACTTAAGTATCCGGACAATGGTCAATGTATCAGAAAGATGATCAATAGTTTTAGGAATATAGTGAATATACGTATTTTTTGATAAATAATATTTTTTTATATCGATATTTTTATGGAGTCGCTATGTGAGAAAAATTAACTAAATTCGCTAAAAGCAAATTATATAAGTATTTTCAGCCAGTCTTAAAATACTGATTTTATACTGCATCCGGTAATATCCTCTCAATTCATCCGGTTTTAATTACATCTAAATTTATGAATAATTCCTAAAAAAACATAGAGTTTATAAAAAAAATACTGCTAAAAATAAAAAATTTAAAACAGGTTTTCCGGATAATAGCGTTGAGGGAATGTTAAGTAAAAAGGATTTAATCTAGTCAAACTAATTTAAGTCCATTAACACCCTGAAAGATTGAAAAATTCACGAAATATGGCTATTATTACACCTTCTGAGAGCGCCCTTCGTAATGCGATCGCTAACGCAACTCCAGGCGAAGTTATTACCTTTAATGCAAGTGGAACTATTGTTCTGACTGCGGGTGAACTGGTTATTAACAAACCTCTTACAATTGATGGCGGAACTAACGATATTATCATCGATGCAGGTGGTAACTCCCGCGTATTCAACATTGACGATGGCACCAATGCAGAAGTCGATGTCTTCATTGAAGGACTCACTATCACAGGCGGAAACGTCACAGGCGGAAACCTGACAGGTAATGGAGGCGGTATCTTTAATGATGAAAATCTCACCATTACCGACAGTACAATTGATGCTAACACTGCCACCAACGATGGAGGCGGAATTTTCAACGACGGCACTCTCACCGTTACAGATAGTGATATCACCAATAACGAAGTCACTGTGGGTTTCGCAGACGGTGGCGGTATTTTTAACAATAATAACGCCCAACTAACCCTCACCAATAGTGAAGTTAGCGGTAACTTTGCCTCGGATGACGGCGGTGGAGTTTACAATAATGATCTCGGTAGTGCCACTATCTCCGGTAGTGTGATTGATGGTAACACTGCCAACAACGATGGGGGTGGCTTATTTAACTTCGGGGATGCTACCGTTACCGATACAACCATTAGCAATAACCAAGTTCTTTCTGATATTGCAGATGGCGGCGGTGTCGCTGTTTTTGATGATATCACCATTACCAATAGCACAATTACAGGCAATTCTGCTGGGGATGACGGCGGCGGTGTTTATATTAAAGATCGCGTCGGTAGTAGTGTCCCCACAGCAACCATTACTGGCACAACAATGAGTGGCAATACAGCCGCTTCTGATGGTGGCGCGATCTTTAACTTCGGTGAAGCAATCATTACCGATAGTACCATTACTCAAAACGAAGCATTAGACAAAGATGGCACCGGCGGCGGTGGCGGTATTGCTAGCTTCGGGAATACCGACAGAACCTCTACAACGGTTACTTCTAGTGTGGTTGCGGGTAATGTTGGCAATAGTGATGTTGTCTTTACGACCCAGAGTCAAAATTCCTTCACCAGCGGCGGTAACAACAATATTGGTAAAGGTAACGCGATTGGTGCGTTTAATCAAACTGGCGATGTGACTGGACTTATGCCAGGCGTAACCATCACTCAAACCGATAGCGATACAGATATTAGTGAAGATGGAGATACTGACACTTACGAGGTAACGTTAGATTCTCAACCCACTGGAGATGTTACCGTTACCATTACGCCTGATGGTGAGTCTACAACCGATGTCACCACCCTCACCTTTAATAGTAGTGACTGGAATATCGCCCAAACGGTGACTGTTGAAGCGGTGGATGATGATATCGCAGAAGGAGATCACACCAGCACTATTAGTCATACTGTTAGTGGCGCAATTGAGTACGATGGTTTAACAGTAGAAGATGTGGTTGCTAATATCACAGATAATGATATTGCAGGAGTCACAATTATTGAGTCTGACGGTAGTACAGATATTACAGAAGACGGCGCAACTGATACTTATGAAGTTGTACTCAATTCTCAACCCACTTCTCTGGTGAGTATTTCCTTAGATACGGATGGTCAACAGTTCTTTACTCCCAATATCGCGCTATTTGATCAAACCAATTGGAATATTCCTCAAAGTATCACGGTCTTCGCGATTGATGATGATATCGTAGAAGGCGACCACAGCGGCACTATCTCTCATTCGATTAGTACCAGTGATGCTAACTATAATAGTATTGCCGTTGACGATGTAATGGTCAATATCACAGATAATGATTCTGCTACTCCTCCTACCAACCCACCCATTACAGGCACCAGTGGTAATGATATGTTTATTGGTGGCGATGGTGATGATATTTACGATGGTCTAGGCGGTGACGACATGATTGAAGGTCGCACTGGCAATGACCAACTGTTTGGCAGTGGTGGTAACGACACCATTAATGGTCAAGGAGGAGATGATGCGGTCTTTGGGGGTGGTGGTTTAGACTCTTTGTTAGGGGGGAGTGGTAACGATATCCTTAACGGAGATGGCGGTGCGGATACGCTGATTGGAAATGAGGGACAAGATGAGCTGTTTGGCGGGAATGGTGCAGACCGCTTAATTGGTGGTTTCGATAATGATATCCTAGATGGCGGTGCTGGTCGTGATACTATGATTGGCGGCGACGGTGCAGATAGCTTCCTGTTACGCTTGGGTGATGGTAATGATACCATTCAAGACTATGACGATGGTACAGATAACTTCTTGCTCGAAAACATTGACTTTAGCGATATACGCTTGACTCAAGATGGCGCAGATACCATTATTCGTTACATTGATCCCAACACGATGGCAACAGAAAGATTAGCGACGTTAACTGGAGTTGATGCAGTTGATCTAACGAGTGATGATTTTCTCACTCTCTAATCATTGAGTGTAGAGACATTGTGTGAAATGCCTCTACGTCGGTTTTTAACGTTTTATCTAGGTTATTGAATGGGCAAATATAATTTGTCCATTTTTTTTGACGTTTACCGTCTATCCTGAAATTATAACGTTGTATGATAGGCTCAGAACCTATTTTTGAGTTAAAGATTAGGCATTGGTAAAGATCGATTGATTCTTTCAAATGATTCCGGTTCAACTGTATGTCGGGTATGTTGGGGATAAACCTGTAAATCAAACCAAAATGTCGTTCCCACGCCTAACTCACTAATGATATGAACTTGACTGCGATGCTTATCAATAATACTACGAACAATCGATAACCCCAGTCCTGTTCCTTCGAGAGTATGGACTCGATTTTCTACTCGGAAAAACCGCGTAAACACTGCTTCTTGATCTTCCGGGGCAATGCCGCTGCCGGTATCAGAGATTTCAATTCTGACATAGCGAGTTTCTTGACTCTCGGAAATAATTTGTTCAATGGGACGCGGCGGTGGAGGCGAAATAATCCATCCTCCATGCTCAATTTCTTCATACTCCTGATGTCCGGCCTTAATAGATTCCTCTAAAACATAGGCTCGAATCATCACCCGACCGCCAGATTCGGTAAACTTTAACGCATTTCCCACTAAGTTAGCAAAAACTTGTAATAATAAATCGTAATGACCTAAAACAGAGGGTAAATTCAGTTCAACATCTTGATTTAATTCTATCCCTTTATCTTTAGCGTTGAGCTGATAAGTTCGTAGCGTTTGTTCAATCGCTTGAGCCAGATCTACCGGTTCAAAATGATAAATTCGGCAAGATTCTAAACGAGATAAATCTAACACATCATTAACTAAACGAGTGAGTCGATCTGTTTCATGATTTGCAGTTGCTAAAAACTCCCGTTGTTCTTCTTCTGTTAAATCTTCCCCATAATCATGTAAGGTTTCAATAAAAGATTTAATATTAAACAAAGGCGTTCTTAACTCATGGGAAACATTACTAATAAACTGACTTTTCGCCTCATTCAGTTCAGCCTCACGGGTAATATCTTGAACCGTTATCGCAATCCCCTTGAGGTTTTCTCGATAATTATCCTCTAAAACTTTAAGCTGATTGGCTTCATACTCTGAACAGTCTTGAACCGGTTCAGTCTCTGTAGAACCTTCTTGATTCTGATTATTACAACTCAGACAAAGAGATTCTGCTGCTGTTGAGCGGTGCAGGGAAACAGTATTTAATACAATTCTTAGGGTACGGTTATTAGGCTCGGTTAATGAACAGCGAAACTCTCCTCGTTCTAAGGTTCCACTTGAAATATCTTGCAGCGGTTGAGAAAGATCTTGTAAAAGTTGAGTGGGTAAACGTTCCAGAACCGAGTTACCAATTACATCCAAATTTTCCCAACTTAACAGTCGGCGCGCGGTGGGATTAACTAAAATTAAATTAAGCTGAGCATCTAATAAAACGGCACCATCTGCAATCGTTGAAACTAAGGTTTCGAGCTTTGCTTTTCCCGTCGTCAACTCTTCAATATTCTGTTCTTCGTAGCGTTCTAGACGCTCTGCCATCTCATTAAAACTAACAATTAATTCTCCCAATTCTCCGCCAAACGGTAAATTAATTCGTTGATTAAAATTACCTGCCGTAATGCTTTTAACTCCTTTTAATAACTCTTTAATCGGTTGAGTAATCGTTAAAGCATTAAATACCGCCCCCAAAATTACCATCACCCAAATCGAAACAAACACCGCTAAAGTCACATCGCGGGTGAGATTAGAAGACACAACCACCGTGGGATTAGGATTAATTCCAATCGCTAAAATTCCCAAATATTCACCGTCATCGAGTAACGGCACAAACACATCTGTAATTTCTCCCAGAGGGGTTTTATGTTGCTTGACCAGGGGAATTCCGCCAGAGTGACCGGACTCTACACTCTCTAAGAAGTTTTCCGGCAGTTGCATCCGTCGCCTGAGGGTGAGGGAGTTTTGCACCGCCGAGTCTGAAAACGGTAACCCGAGAAAAATCTCTCCTTCTGGGTCAGCATAAAGCATATAACGAACGCTGGTGGTGCTGGTGTAGAATTGGCGAGAAAACCGTGCCACTTCATCCCGTCTGTTTTCTGCAATTAACGGCGCTACATTGGCAGCCAGCAACAAACCCAGGTCTCGACCATAGCGAGTATCGTTGAGGCGGGCATCTTGCTGAATGGTGTTGACTGCCCAAAATGTTAAACCACTCATCAGCAGGGAGACAACCAAAGTCGCCCCCGCCATTAAGCGGGTTTGGAGAGTAAACTCAGACCACCAATTGGCAATAATTTGACTAATTTTTTTGACTACAGCCAGCATCGCACCAGGTTTTATGAGTAAAAATAGGGGTGGACAGAGAGGGAGTCAGCCTTTAGCATAAGTGATCTCCCAAGAAAGTTAAGATTTGTTAAATCTTCGGTAGTTATATTTTACTATAATCTTGCCCAAGGCTGATGAGATCAATCCTACAGATTACATCGCCGGGTTAATAATATGAGCAATCCGAAACCCAATATCTCGACGATAATACATTTGCTCAAATGAGATGCAATCCACCGCACTGTAAGCATTTGCAATGGCTTGTTCAAAGGTTGCCCCCACTGCGGTTACCCCTAAAACCCGACCGCCATTGGTGAGAATTTGGTTATTCTGTTGTTGAGTACCAGCATGAAAAATCATCGCTCCCGTTGCGGCGGCCTTCTCTAAGCCTGTAATGGGTTGACCTTTTTGATAATCTCCGGGATACCCTGCTGCGGCTAATACCACACAGACCGCCGTTCCTGATTTCCATTCAATCTGAGGAAACTGTTCCAGTCGTTGCTGGCAACAAGCCAGTAATAACTGCTCTAAGGGTGTTTCTAATAACGCTAGCACCGCTTGAGTTTCCGGGTCACCAAATCGGCAGTTATATTCTAAAACCTTCGGTTCTCCTTCTGGGGTAATCATTAAACCCGCGTAAATCACACCCCGATAGTCAATCCCTCGACGTTGTAAAGCAGCGAGAGTGGGTTCTAATACGACTGTTTGAATGCGCTGTTGCAGTTCTGGGGTAACCAGAGGCGTTGGGGCATAGGCTCCCATTCCCCCCGTATTGGGGCCGACATCTCCTTCCCCAATTTGTTTATGATCTTGAGCAGGTAACAACGCCCGAATGGTACGACCATCGGTGAGGGCCAGAATAGAGACTTCTTGACCGACTAAATACTCCTCCACCACCACCTTTTGAGGGCCAGAATTCAATTCCCCAGCAAAAATACTATCAATCGCCTGATGCGCCATCTCAACGGACGTGGCAACCGTTACCCCTTTTCCCGCCGCTAAACCATCGGCTTTAATCACAATGGGGGCTGTTGTCACAGCAGCCTTAGCCGCCTGAGCATCAGTAAACGTGTTAGAAGCAGCGGTGGGAATGTTGGAATCATTCATTAATTCCTTTGCCCAAGCCTTACTCGCTTCTAATTGAGCGCCCACTTTGTCCGGGCCAAAGACTTGAACGGTATCCGATTGCAAAACATCCTTAATCCCTAAAGTCAGGGGGAGTTCTGGCCCTACGACCACAAGTTGAATCTCTTGTTCTTCGATTAAGCGTTTAATCGCCGCAAAATCATCCACAGAGATGGGTAAATTTTGACATCCTTCCACAGCAGATGTGCCGCCATTACCAGGAGTACAGATGAGTTGCTTCACGTCGCCAGAGCGCAATAAAGACCAAGCCAGGGCGTGTTCTCGACCGCCATTACCAACCACTAAAACCTTCACGTTTTTTCTGTAATAAAGAATTGCTGGATCTACGATTACCATACCTGCTGTGATCAACAGGATTGCAATTCTGAAACAGTTCGATAAATTCAGTAAAGCTTTGTTATTAATTCACTTAATATTTTTGCTTAATATTTTAGGGTAGGGGATAGTCACAGGGTGAGTGAGTCTAATTAAGCTAATCGTTGCGCTTGTTGAACCCACTTGTGTACCTGGTCAACCGGAGGACAGAGATCTCGACGGTGTAAAGTGGCGACCTGTAACCGTAAAATTTGTTGATGGAGGCGATGGGCGGGAATTTTAGCCAGTTGAGCCACTGAACCGACTCCCGCATGAAGCAGTAAGCCACAGTATTGATAACTCACCCCTGGAATTCGCGCTAAATCTGACATCGCCACCCACTTACTGACATCGCGAACATTCAAGTGCATTAAGTTAGCCAACATCATTTGTTGCGCTTGGGTTTTGCCACTACGGAGGAGTTGGGCTGTTGTTTCAATGCCGAGCTTTCTTAGGCGTTTGTAATTCTGTGGTGCTATTCCTGGGAGTTGAGAAATAGACCACTCACAATTAGAGACAGATCTGTGTTGAGTTGATTGAGCAGTTGTCATTATAGTTACCTGATTGGGTTAGTTGGGAGAAAATCAATTCTCATCAATCAACAGCAGCCTACATCGTAGAAGTCACATTCTTGACTGATATTCTAATCGCTCTTAGAGAGAGCGTGAGTCTGTTGTGATTGAGAAGCTTACTGATCTCATGGGTGGATCAGTGATGATTGAACAAGATTGATAGAGATTATATTTTAAAATTGAAATTGTAACGGCCTCCTTAGTGTATAAATGTATAAAAATACTCATAACATTGATGAGTTAACTCAAACGGCGAATGAATTGACATCTCAGCCACTCAGAAGCTATAGCGCGATCGCTCCGGCAATCGGCAATCGGCATATTTCCGAAGGAAAGGCTACGCCAACGGCACTCTTTGGGAATAAATACTGATGGTGCAAGGCTTTGAGCAATTTATTACAATAGCGATCTGTAACTAAACCAGCCGGGCTTGCTATAGGATATGCAAAACATTCAAGTTTATTCCACTTTTCAAAAAAATGATACTGAGTCCGATATCAAGCGTAGAAATTGTGATAAATCTTTATACTTTCTTTATAATGATTGTGCCATGAAATGTCTCCCATTCACTTATCCTGTGGCTTCTTCTCCCCAACTATTCTGTAATGTCATGGGTCGATAAACCTGATAATCAATATTAGGGAAAATATTATCAATCGCTTCAACTTTTTCGAGCCAACCTGAATCTACTTTACCCACTTTCAGGTCTTCATAAATCTTATTAAACCGCATTAAATGCGATCGCGTCCGGCGAACGGCATAGGGAACCATGGTTCCTGTACTCATAATAAATGCCCAGTCAGAAGATTGAGCCAATAACAATTCCCGTGCCGCTTGGTTGAGGGCGCGGCGTTCTAATTCATCCCCTGCTTCCCGACAGGCCATTTTTGTCATACGTTCAACGGCTTTATGCAGATGGGGATAAATCCAACTGTTGGTATGATTAAGCCAATATTCATGAAAGCCTTTATAACCCCAACTCGACTGGGCGGGTTTACTGACTTGATGGGTGGTATGTTCTTGTAAATAGTCTGCCAAATGAGTCATGGCATATGTGTCTTGGTCAGCCCAGGTTTTACGGAAGAGAGAGTCTAAAAACCAGGGTCCTTCGTACCACCAATGACCGAATAATTCCGCGTCGTATGGCGAGACGATAATGGGGGGCTGTTGCATAATATTGTAGAGATGCTCCACTTGCTGTTCTCGGTTGAACAAGAAGTTGCCCGCGTGTTCTGCGGCTTTTTCTTTGGCCCAATAAGGATCATACAGTTCTTTATCGCTTAAGCCTAAGCCACGACCTGTAATTTTATAATATTTAATCCCTGTATTTTTGCGCTGACCATCCGGCATGATGTAGGGCAAAATATACTCATATTCGGCTTCCCAACCCAAGTCTTTATAAAATTCCCGATATTCTGGTGAACCCGGATAACCCAATTCAGACGACCACACCTGCTGAGAGGACTCTTGGTCACGGGCAAACACCGCAACGCCTGTTTCGGTAAATAGGGGCGCATAAGTGCCAAACCGGGGCCGAGGACGGGCATAAAGCACCCCATGACCATCACTGAGGAAGTAACGTAACCCGGCATCGGCTAACATCCGTTCTACGCCATTGTAATAGCCGCATTCGGGTAACCAAATGCCTTTGGGGGAACGACCAAAGTTGTCTTCGTAATGTTCGCAAGCGACTCGAATTTGCGCCCAAACCGCCTCTGGATACATTTCCATTAACGGAAAATACCCGTGAGTCGCCCCACAGGTGATAATTTCTAGGTTATTGCTATCTTGAAACTGTTTGAAGGCTGTAATTAAGTCAGCTTGATATTTTGTCCAGGTTTCTCGGACTGTCTCACATTCGTTGTAATAGTGTTCGGCTAGATAACGCAGATGACCGTTGTTGCGATGACGTTCTATTTCTTTTTCGGTCAGTTCTTGCAGTTGGTTGAGGTGATGTTCAAATCGTTCTTGAAGCAGTGGGTCACGCAACATCGACACCAAGGGTGGTGTCAAACTCATGGTCAGTTTAAATTCGACCCCATCTCGCTTTAACCCTTCAAACATTCTAATTAAAGGGACATAGGTTTCAATAATGGCTTCATATAACCATTCTTCTTCTAAAACATAGTCACTTTCAGGATGTCGAACAAAAGGGAGATGGGCGTGAAGCACCAGAGCAAGATAGCCAATAGCCATAGCGATATCAGTTGAATCAGGATTACAGAAAAGAAAGTTATAACAGCTTTACAATATTCTATGAGTTTACGGGGAAACGGTCACGTTTGAATCAGTTATTTGTTCTTTGTTGTTTGTTGTTGGTTGTTAGAGGGAACGGCGGATATGGCACGCTTGTGTTACAGGTAGTAGGGAAATTTTAGGTTTCTCCTCGTCTGCCTTATCTCCCCACTCCCCATTCCCCACTCCCTACTTCCTACTTCTGACTAAATTTCTCCCCAACTCCCACCAATAGCCGCTCAACTCATAACCAATAACCTGCTTAAGCTAGATCAAATAACAGAATTTCTGCATCCTCGGTTGCGGTGATCTCTAGATGAGATTGATCACCAATGGCGGTTCCGTCTCCTGCTTGTAGTGTTGTCTCATTCAGCTTGAGCGCACCACGAGCCACTTGTAACCAACCTTGGCGATCGCTATTGAAAGTATGACGGATGCGATCGCCTGTTGACAAGACTGCGCCATATAAGTTGACATCTTGATGGACTTTGAGTGTTCCGTCTCCTCCGTTTGGAGAAGCAATAAGTTTAAGTTGTCCAGGGGTTTGAGTCAGGTGAGTGTATTGTTGTTCATAACTGGGGGTTAACCCTTTCGTTTGAGGCAGTAGCCAAATTTGTAGAAAATGAACCGGACTACTGTTGGAATGGTTAAATTCACTGTGAAGAATACCCGTTCCGGCGCTCATGCGTTGGACTTCACCGGCACGAATAATTGAGCCTGTACCGATGCTATCTTTGTGTTCTAATGCCCCTTCTAACACATAGGTGATGATTTCCATATCTCGATGACCATGGGTACCAAACCCAGCACCCGGAGTCACTTTGTCTTCGTTAATTACCCTCAGGCTGCTAAATCCCATGTGATTGGGATCATAATATTGACCGAAAGAAAAAGTATGACGACTATCTAACCAGCCAAAATTTGCTTGTCCTCTTTCAGATAATTTTCTAATGGTAATCATAACTTATTCCTCCTGTTATTTAGGGTTTTTATTTCATATTTTTAGTTTAATTCAAACCCTAGTACAATGAAAAGTACGCACTTTTAAGTAAGGAAGTATCCTCAAGGTAACTATGTCAATTTCTCCCGTCAATCCGGATAAAGAAACTTGCCCGGCTCAAGAAGCTTTGCAACTAATAACAGGACGATGGAAAATCTTAATTATACGAGAATTATTTGCAGGAATTCAGCGATTTAATCAATTACAAAAAACATTAACCGGAATTACTCATAAAGTCTTAACTCAGCAGTTGAGGGAGTTAGAAGCAGATGGGATTGTTCATCGAGAGGTTTATCCAGAAGTTCCACCTCGCGTGGAATATTCTCTCACTCCATTAGGCGAAAGTTTAAAACCGATTATTATGCAAATGCACCATTGGAAAATAGAACATTAATCTGATTGTTATTTATTTTTAGTGATTCGTTGTTAGTCGCATATAGCAATTTCCTAAGAGTTGTAAGAAAATCTTTTACAAGTCGGCAAGTTGGCAATCTTGCTATAGGCACTCTTGGATAAAAATGCTGACGGGCGTGAATACTGACTCGGTGAATGATCACGAATTATTTCGGATTACTATAGCTCAGAACTAATAACTAATAACCAATGACTCATTAAGATGTTGCGGGTAATGATTCTACAGAAACAGCTTCTTGACACTCTTCTTCACTATCAGATTTATCTATTTCTTTTACGGTTGAAGGGATAAACACTGTAAATTCTGAACCGACATCCGGCTCACTTTTAACCAAAATTTTTCCACCCATCATCGTACAAAAACGCTGGATAATTGATAATCCGAGTCCTGTTCCGCCGTATTTTCGGCTAGTAGAATTATCAGCTTGAACAAATGGATCAAAAACCTTATTCACTTGTTCAGGTGTCATCCCAATTCCTGTATCTAAGACGCTAAAAATTACCCAGCTTTCTTCTCCCTCATGATTCCCATTTTGTTCACTTTCTAATTTAGATCTAGAATGAGATTGACCATTTTCCGGAAGGGTTTCAATCGGATTACTTCGCATTACTTTGAGGGTAACGAGTCCCTCGTGGGTAAACTTTGCCGCATTACTCAATAAATTTAATAAGATTTGTATAATTTTTGTGCGATCGCCTGTCATTGAGCCGATATGTGGATCGCACACCACCTTAAAGGTATTCTGATTCTTATCGGTCAGCGGTTGAACTAAGGCTCGAACTTCATCAATTAAAATCGTTAAATCAAACAATTCCAGATAAAGAGACATTTCTCCTGACTCTAGTTTGGAAATATCTAAAATATCTTGAATCAAGGTTAATAGATGCATTCCAGATGCTTTAATTTGCTGTAAATCCTGACCAAAAAACTCAGGAAGTTCAGCGTCTTCGGCTTCTTCTGTTAATAAATCACTATATCCAATAATTGCATTTAAAGGGGTACGAAGTTCATGACTCATACTGGCGAGAAACTCACTTTTAGCATGGTTGGCGCTTTCTGCGGCTTCTTTGGCTTGCTGTAGCTCAATTTGAGCGAGCTTACTGTCGGTAATATCTCGAACAATTGCCAACACTTCATCATCGCCACTCACCACAATTCGAGCTTCAAAATGTAACCGCTTTTCTTGTAAAAACAGTTCGTATTCAAAAATCTGAATTTGATGGGTTGAGAGCGCTTCTTCTAAATAATAAACATATAACTGAGCCACATGATACGGCAATAAATCATAAACGGTTTTATTCAAATATTTACCTAAGGATTCTCGTAAACCTCCCCGACGAGATTCTTTAAAATCCAACATCACCCCATGATGACTAAAACGGAACATTAAATCCGGTATGGCATTGAGTAAAGCGCGGTTTTTTGTCTCGCTTTGCCGGAGTTCTTCAGCGCGGTTTCCTAAACTTTGAATCAGTTGTTCTTTACTTTCTAATAACTCCTGAAGCTGATCATTCATGCTATTAAAGGCATCAGCCAATAGCTTCAATTCGTCTTGAGTTTGGACATTGACTCTTTGGCTTAAATTCCCTTCTGCAATGCGTTTGCTAGCGTGGGTCATTTGCTTCAGGGGTTCAGTCACTGAGCGACTCATGACTAACGCCAAGAATGTCCCGGCTGTGGCGGCAGCTAAGGCAGCAGCTAAACCTTGGTTACGGACGGCCTCAATTTTTTCTTCGAGTTTATCGGTGGATAACCCCACGCTAACCGCGCCTAAGGTTTGATTTCCCACTCTCACCGCCTTACCCGCTAACAGTTGGTCTTCTTCCCAGCGAAAGGTAGTTTCCTCAGCCTCCAGTAACTCTTGACCAAAAGGATCAGGTTCAACGCTATAAACCAAGACATCATTCCCGTAAGCATCAGCCACCACCCGGCCTTCTCGTTCATAAATACGGCCTGCTGATAAGACTTTGTCTTCTTGACCCAACTGTTGCATAATTTCTTCCATGAAGTCGGCATCAAGCTTATACAAGGCATCAGCAGTCGTGACTGATAAGGCATCTAACAATAGTTGTGCCTGCTGTTGTAGTTCGTTGCGAAAGGTTTCCTGTTCACGTCGCAAAGATAGCCAAGTCACGCCAACCACGGCAACAATCACCAAGCTTGTCATGGCCAATGTTAACTTCGTGGCTAGCGAAACTCGTTTAATTTGGAACTGACCCATCCAGCTCACTGATTTTGCACCTGTTGATATAATTCTCGCATTTTGGCAAGATCTGCCTCGGGAGGGAAGTCATCAAATTTGGCTGTTTCTTCAAACTCCTCGAGGACAACTTTTCCTTCTTCGGTTTGATCCATCGACAGCAGGATTTGTTTGATGGCCTCCACTTTCTCAGGTTCCATTCCGGGTTGAATCATCACCACATGGCGAGCCACTTTATCCGTTTCTGCCAACACCTGCATGGCTTCTCGATTGGCTTCGGGGATCTCCAAAAATGTCCCAATATCAACGGCTCCGGCATCGACCTTGCCACTAATCACCCACTGAATGGTATTTTCATCATCATCACTGAAGATATAGCCAATTTCATCTGCTGCCACGGTTTCATTCACAGAGCTTTTTTCTTGTGGTTTGAGGTTGGCCTGTTGTAAATAGGCCATTGGCAGCATATAACCCGAGGTTGAACTAATTTCATCAAAGGCAACGATTTTCCCTTGTAAGTCTTCAACAGAATTGATCTCTCGATCTTTCATGGTAAAAAAGACGGTATAATAATCAGCCTGTCCGCCTTTCCAACGTCGTAAGATTGGTTTTGCACCCGATTGATCTGTAATATACATTGCCGGATAGGGACTATCAAAATACAGATCGACTTCTCCATTTTTTAACCACTGAATCATGGTCGGCATATCGGAGGCCACTTGAACTTCACCCACTCCAATCTCAAATTCATTTAATCGGGTGGCTAAATAATCTGCCAAGGGTTGATAACGTTTAATTTTTTTAGCCGGATTATTGGAGATATCGGCGATAACAATCTTTTCTGTATAAGTCGAAGTAGTCGATTCTGATGGGGTGGGATTTGTAGTTGAGGTCGTTGATCCCTCAGGGTTACAACCCATCAAAACTGTGGCTACACTCACAATGAGAATATGACTCAGAAAATTATGCAGCATATTGTCTAACTCTGTAACAGAGACTCAGTAAACTAACCCAGTTAAAGGTTCATATCTTGATCATACACAGCCGACGGGGTCAGTAGATACACAGATGGACTATATGCATGATAAATTTTGATTCTAATTTTCAGCTCAGTCATATCATAGATGTTAATCGGCGCTCGGTAACGCATCAGGGTATTCTCTTAGAGAATTTGATTGAGAAGACTTAATGGACAATCAAGAGTAAATTCGTCTTCTCGGATCTGGGTCTGACTTCATCATATTTCCTTTATATAACGGATTATAATCCGGAGATCCGGACAAGTTTCTTAAAGATTCGGTAAAGATTTTATCGAAGTTTCACTGACTGTCTTGTCATCCTTATACTAAAGATGCAACAATTCGGTAGAATTACGACTAACTCATGCTAAAAAGTTATCTTAGATGGCAATCGTTTAAGTTTAATCAACGATTCATCAGTCTATGATATTGAAGTTAAAGTTGTGATTTCTCAAGAACAGCTTTGAGTCAGCTATTCATCATTAAAAAGGTTAAGATTATTAGAAATTCATGATATTCTATAGTATCTTATCCTTTATACTCATTAAAAGCTTACACTACCTCTGAGTACTTTGACACTCAGGTGCATTATCTATCATTCAACAACTGTATCGAAACAGAGGAGAACTCAACAACAATGAAATTTATTCAGGGTCACTGGAATTCACCAACTCTTATCAATCAAATTAAAACAGCCATCCTACCTTCAACATTATTTCTGGGATTGCTGACTTTTCCCACCTCTGCCTCCGCTTTCAGTTTAATTAAAACAGGAACTTTCTCAACCGGAATATTTGATGATGGTGCAGCATTGCACTCTGCTTATGATCCCTTAAATCAAACGTTATTTGTCGCAAATGGTAGCACCAATCAAATTGATGCGCTCAATATTAGCGATCCAACTAATCCATTGTTGTCATTTAATCTTGATTTAGATCCCTTTGGTCAGGTGACCAATGTTGCTTATGGTAATGGTTTATTTGCGGTTTCTGTAGAGAATGAAACGGTTACCGATCCGGGTAGTGTACTATTCTTTAATCCCTTGGGAGATCTACAAGAACAGATCACAGTGGGTGCTTTACCAGATTCACTGACATTTACCCCAGATGGCAGTAAAGTGTTAGTCGCTAACGAAGGAGAACCTAGCGATGATTATACCGTTGATCCGTTAGGAACTGTCAGCATTATTGATACTAACAATTGGAACGTATTGACGGCTGATTTCCAAGCGTTTAATGACGCAACTCTAGATGATAGCGTGCGGATTTTCGGGCCAGATGCAACTGTGGCACAAGATTTAGAACCGGAAGATATCACAGTTTCTGAAGATGGAACAGTGGCTTATGTCACATTACAAGAAAATAACGCGGTTGGGATTTTAAACCTAGAAACGTTTGAGTTTGATGAAGTCGTGGGTTTAGGATTTAAAGACTTTAGTTTGCCTGAAAATATGCTCGATGCCAGTGATAGAGATGATGGAATTAATATCCAAAATTGGCCCGTATTCGGCATCTATCAACCTGATGAATTAGAAGCCTATTCTTTTGGTGATGAAACCTTTTTTGTTACGGCTAACGAAGGAGACAGTCGTCAATATGAATTTGAAGACGAAAATGGTGAAGAACAAGTTGCTTTTGATGAAGAAACAACCGTGGGAGATGTTGAACTTGACCCCGACGCTTTTCCCAATGCCGAAGAATTACAAGCTGATGAAAATTTAGGTCGGTTAGAAATTACCAATACCCTGGGTGATACGGATGGTGATGGTGATTTTGACGAACTTTATGCCTTCGGTGGTCGTAGTTTTTCCATCTTCAATGATAGCGGTGAATTAGTCTTCGATAGTGGAGATGATTTTGAACAAATTACGGCTGAATTATTCCCTGACTTTTTTAACGCGAATAATGATGAGAATAACTTCGATAACCGCAGCGATAATAAAGCCATTGAACCCGAAGGAGTTGTTCTCGGAAAGGTTGAAGATCAAACCTATGCTTTCATCGGTTTAGAACGAATTGGCGGGCAAATGGTGTACAATATTACCGACCCCAATAACCCTTTCTTTGTCACCTATCAAAATAATCGAGATTTTTCTGTAGAATTAACCCTCGATGAAGACGGCGACCCTGACCCCACTGCGGCAGAATTGTCAGCTATTGGTGACTTAGGACCAGAAGGTTTAAGCTTTATTCCGGCTGAAGATAGTCCCACCGGGGAAGCATTATTAGTAGTGGCCAATGAAGTGAGCGGAACCACTACAATTTATACAGCAAAAGTTCCTGAACCGGGAACTATTTTAGGACTGCTGGCCATGGGAAGCTTTAGCGGTTTATTCCTTAAACGCAAACGTTAAACACTGAAGATGTCAAGTTAGCTGTGACTTTTCAGTTTATCCCAACAGAACCTTTTTTTCTATCATTTCTACCTCACAAAGCTTCCGAAACTCTCATTTCATTCACCTCTCTCACTCCTACCACTGAAACAACATTTATTTTACCAGAGAACGAGCCGTTGTTTCATCTTGATTAAAAGAATGAATATGTGTCTTCATTTTTTCCAAATCTTGTGCCAATTGTCTATATTGACTTGCTGTTAATAAGGGATCATTTTTAGCCTCAAGTGTCGCTTCTATCGGTAAAATCCGAAACTGATATTTATTATTTTCCCAGTAACGATGTACCCAAGTTGGAATGCCATCAACAGTTGTAATTTCTACTGTTTCATCTGGAAATTGCTTCGTTAATTGAACGGTAAAAATTACCCCTAAATCTTTATAATCATCTCGTTGATTAGACACAAAATTTCCCATCGAATAAATCGCCACTGCTTTACGAACCTCTCCCATTTCTTCAATCTCAAAAACTTCATAAGGTTGCACTACATGGGGATGACTTCCGAGTATAATATCAGCGCCGGCTGCTACTAAAGTTTTCACTAACTCTTTCTGTTGTTGATTCGGTTGACGTTGATATTCACTACCAAAATGCAGCGCAACAGTAATCACATCTACTCCTAACTGTTCTGCTTGATTAATATCCGCAATCATTTTATCCTCATCAATTAACGCCACTAAATAATCCTTTCCTTTGGGAATTGGGATGCCATTTGTACTATAAGTATAGGCTAAAAATGCCATAGAAATATCATTCTTCTCAACCACTAAAATCTCTTGCGCTTCTTCCGCAGAAGCATTTGTCCCCACAGGTTTTAAACCGCGTTGACGAATATTTTCTAAAGTCTTTAAAACTCCTGCTTCCCTTCGATCTAAAGAATGATTATTCGCCGTTGTTAAAATATTAAATCCCGCCAGTTTAATCGCATCCGCCAACGTATCTGGTGCATTAAATAACGGATAACCTGTATATTTTGCCGCCTCTCCTGCTAAAGTTGTTTCTAAATTTCCAATCACCCAATCTCCCGCTGATAAAATGGGTTGAACTTCAGTAAAAAAGTGGTCATAATTATAACTCTTCGTTTGAGAATTATAACCCGATTTAATCTGGGAACCATGCATCATAATATCCCCAACCGCGATTAATTCTGCCTCTGTCGTGTATTGCTTCGGTTTGGACTGTTTCGTCAAAATAACCGCTGGCGTTCGCTTAAAGAAGTTCCAGGAAGCTGTTGAGGTAGATTCACAACCGATGGTGAAAACTGTACTAATGAGGATAAAACCCAGACCGATACTAAAATTTTTAAAAACCTTCACAATACACACCTCAATCAATCTCAATTATGGTTCAACTTAAAGGAAATACTTTACTGTGTTATTTTATACTAAATATCATAGAGACAAAATTCACCTTTCCGTAGAGATATTACATGTAACGTCTTTACTTTAGATTGTCTTCCTCATGATTAGAGAAGAAATTCCTATATTACAGGTTTCAAATATACAAGTTTGTTCAATTAAAACCCATTAAAAAACTTACCAAAAATACCCTTTCTCAACTGTAGTTTGACGTTTTTTTGGATCATATTTCAGTAAATATTCTTGAGAAATAGCATTCATTTCTCGTAACTGCTTTATCTGAGTTTGATCAATTTCAGTATCCGTTGATAACAATATCACCTGATGACTGGCTGCTGGGAAATAACGTTCCACTAAATTATGACGATGAGAAGAATCTAAACGTCCTAACGGGGTATCAATGGCAACGGGTAAATTACGTCCAGAAACCCGCGCTAACCCCCATAAAAAGGCAATGGCTAATAGTTGCTTTTCTCCGGCAGAAAGACGATGTTTCGGCAACGGTTTTCCTTGAGGATCATACAAGGATAAACTAAAATTATCAGTATCAATAGTAACTCGATGAACTAAATCTGATTTATGCAATAAATAACGAAAACATTCAGTGACTTCCCCTTCTAACTTATTCAATTTCTTTAACGTTAGTTTTTCCTTAAATAGCTTCAATGTTGCCTGAACTTTATTAATAGAACTAACGATATGTTCATTATTTTTAGATTCTAGCGATTTTTCACTATATTTTTCTAACTCTTTTTTAGTTTTAGCAATTTCTCGACTAATTTTATCTAGCTTTTCCTGGGCATGTTCTTTCTCAGTTTGAGTTTTTAAAAACTCCGCTTGTGTCTGTTTTAGGTTACTTTCAAGCTGTTGTTGCAACTCCTCAGGGGCAGCCGTTTTTAACTTAACTTCAATAGTATCAATTTCAGTTTCAATCTCTTTAATCTTCTGAGTATAACTTTTTGCTTGATTAATTTGTTCAGGTAATTGATGATCTAAAACGGTATTTAACTGACTTAAAATCTCAGTATTCGCCTCTTCAAAAACCGTTTTACCCGAATCAATTGTATTAGCTAAAGCTTGATCTTCCTGTTCTAAAAAAGATTGAATTTGATCTAATTTTTTACCCGATAAAGACAAATCTTTAATATAACTCAGTAAACGGCGATCGCGTTCTTTCAAAACTTCTCTAGCAGCCGAAGATTGTTTACGATTTAAATCCGTTTCTAACTGTATTTTCGCAGTGTTTAACAGCGGTGTAATTAACCCTAAAGGCAAAATACCTTCCGCTAATTGACCTAAAGATTCTCGTTGTAACTTTACACTTTCCTCTAACTGTTTAACCTGCTGTTCAAGCTGTTGACTTTCTTTAGCAACTTTACCCCCTTCAGCAATAAACTTTTCCGCCGCCTGTTTTTGCTTTTTCTCAGCTTGTTTAAGTTGCTTTTCTATCTTTTCTAACTCTGCTTTTGCCTTCTGTTCTGCTTTCTCTTGCAGATTTAACTTATCTTCAATTTCTTCTAATTCTTCCAACTGTTTATCACTGGCTAATTTCTTTCGTTTCCGACTTTGCAGAATATCTAAATCTATTGATAACCTTTCCGCTAATTCTAATCCTAATAACGTTGAAATTGCATCCACAACAGGTTGAGGCGGTGTTTCTAAATCTGCTAATTCTTTAACCTGTTCTCCATCAAATAAAAACAGATTAGAAATTCCCAAAGGGAGTAAATTCTCAATATATTCATCCCAAATAGCCGTTAACCCTTCATCCGGCCAATCTCCATTTGAGTCTTCATCTTTTACTAAAATTCCTAGATGATCTTTATTATCTTTAGGGTTAACTTCCCAAGTTCTAACTATTCTAAATTCCGTTAACTTTCCCTCCCTTAACCCTTCAAACACTAACTCAATTCGAGTCTTCTCAAACGTCGAAGCATGACTATTGACACACTGATTTAAAAAATCACTATAACTCAAACTTCCCCGCGTCGAACATTGGGCGCGAGACCCATATAACGCTAGACGAATAGCATCCATTAACGTTGTTTTTCCGCCACCATTCATTCCCCCCAATAAAATAATAGGACAAAGTTCTGGGTCTTCCTCAGGTCTTAAATTGATAACTTGTCGTCCTTGATAGGGGCCGAAATTCTGTAAAACCAGTTCAAGAAAAATCATTCTTCCTCCTCATCTACAGCAGACTCATCTGTAGAAAACTTCAAACTTGCCCAAGTTAACTGTTTCACCTTATCCGTATCTTTCTCTTCAACAGCCGTCTTTAAATCTCGCTTAAAATGAGCATTTTCAATCGCTTCATCTTTAGACCGAGAACTACTTTCAAAACACTTTTCTAAACTTTGAAAAATTCCGGTTCGATAAGACTTTACATGATATTGACGTTCTGTATCTAACAGTTTTGCCATCAATTCCAAATGCATGGCATCCTCACCACAAATCTCCTCTAAAGTATTCCATTCATCTAACCCCAATAAACTACTACCAATACCTCGCCGTAAATCTTTAAACGCTTCTCCCGTCACATCTTGATAAATACGCGGCAGACTATCATCAAACTCATGCTTTTCTTCTAGCCAAATTCTTCTGATTTCGCTTAATTCTTCCGGTTGTATCAATGTAATCTCCTTGAACTCTTCAGAGGCAGTTTGACGAATTTGAGTTTGGGCTTCTAATACTCTTCTTAACCAATGTTCTCGCCATTTCTTAGTATAAGGACCAGGAATAGGTTCAACTGATACTTCGCCATCGACATTTCTTTCAAACAATTGAACTTTACCAAATATTCTTCTAAAATCTCTGCGATCGCGATCATCTAACTGATCAAGTTCATTTCGGATATCTAACAATGGTTGCATCCATTCTTTATCCTCGTCGTTTATAATCATTGCTTCCATTGATTTATCTTTATTGACCAATGTACAGACCCAGCAACCAAAACGAGAATCACCACAACTAGGAGTTGAAGTATCAATAACTAAAGGACATTCGTTATCAGCAGTTGCTCCACGATACATCACAAATAAATCTTTGTTACTTTGTCCCCAAGGATTTTCCCATTGCATTAAATATAACCAAACTTCATCTGTGCGCCAATCTTCAATAGGACTATAAACTAGACAATTAGGACAATTAGGATTAGTATTTAGGCGGTCGCGGACTCGCCATTGACGATATTTAGCCATACTAGCTGCTCGCCTACTACTCTCAGCTTTTCTAGTTCCTAATGTAAGAATAACCTGACCATGACTTTTAATGACTTCTCGAATAAATGAATCAGTCGGATTAATCTTTAAACGATCAGTACACCATCTAAATTTCTTTCTTGGGGCTGGATATCCTTTCCCAATCAAACAAGCCCAGAATGTTTGTTTAACATCAGGATAAGTTAAATGGGTTTCTATCGGTATTTCTTGTTCAATAGCTGCTACTTTCATTTGTTCTAAAGAACGACGTACCCATGTAGAAATAATTGGGTTTTCAACCAAAGTATCATTACTAATTACATGAATTGTTCTTTTTCGCTTTTCCTTCGGTAACTTAGAAACGGCATTCCAAATTAACTGTAATACAGCAGTACTATCTTTTCCGCCACTCCAGCCTATGACTAAAGGAATTTCATCTTCACAATAAAACTCTTGAATTTCTGCTGTGAGTATTTCTAACTCTTCAATAAACTCATCAACTGTACGATTTTCATTTTTTTCTTTAATTTTAACCATAAAAATAAATCTCCTTATAAATAGTTATGAAATAAATACGTTATTTTGATGCCATTGAATCGCCTCTAACCTAGGATAGTGACTTTTCTCATTAGGCAACTCTATAGACAAACCATGAAATTCTTTAATGGGCTTCGTATTTGGCGAAAATTCGTCAAAATTATCAGAAACCACGATATTATATTTTTCATCTATAGTAAATAAGCCGCGATCAAAAGCCCAGTGATGATTTTTACAAAATGACATCCCGTTATCCAGTTGATTATCATAAAATTTTGATAAAGGTTTAATGTGTGCGCCATCTACAATATTCTGAGATAGAGTTCGAGAAACTTTTAATCCACAGAATGCACACTGATAATTATACAAATGTACAATTGCTTTACGGAAAAAAGCATTTCTAACTAATGACTTTTTTAGACTATACCGAGGTTCGTTAATTTCTGCTTCCGACGAGGATTGAAAGTCTTGATTTGCTTTTATAATATCTTGAAGTTCGCTTTCTTTTGTAGAAAACCAAGCCGATACCAGTGAATCAATTAATTCTTTACGACTATCCGATGTTTGGATTAAATCAAATAGTTCTTCATCCATGTAAGCATATTCCACATCTTCCCTAATTTTCTTGAGAGTTTGGGGCCGACCTCCGTCATACTCTTGAGTGTACTGTAAATACCAAAATCTCCGATCTTCGTTCTTTAGATGAAAAAAAGGTAAAGCTAATCCGCCATTAAACGTTTCAGAGTTTAGAATATTCCAATATTTATCAAATGTCTCTACCAGGACATCTGAGATTAAAATTTTATTCTCCAGGATTTTTCCTTGAGCGATTAACTCAATAATAGATAATAATAAAATAGGTTTATAGGGGGCATTCCCTCGCTTCCGAGTCCGATTGACCTTCAACTCAGCAAAGCGATCGCAATAATCTATAAGTGTTCTGTTATCCCGAGACTGCTGCATCTGACTCATTGCCCCTTTCCGACGAACTGACCCCTATTCCAGAATTCCTCTGATTCAGGTATGATTAGTAAGTTTTTAAAAACTTGTTCTTAACTTGCTTTAATAGCTTAAACCTGATTGATGAATCCTGCAACTGCCAATTTAGCCCAACTCCTCGAACCCCTTCTCCACAACCCAACTCAACTCCTGGTACAAAAAACACAGATGGGGGGAACAGAGGCATATCTCGGGTCTGTAACGTTGGAATGGCTAAGTCAGCAAGTTCAATTTGCCTCAGAATTACCCTTGTTTCAACCTTTCCGAGAACAACAAAGCGGTAATATTGAACGGGTAGCCGATACTGTTGAAGAGATCTTACAACGTCCCCTAGACTGGTCACGCCAATTGCCCCTGGCCCAATATCTCGCGACTCATACTGCCCATAAATTCCCGGCATTATTGGTGGTTTTCAGTCCAGCTTGGGTCAATGACTCAAACGCGACAGAATGGGATAATAACGGACAGGCAACGGAGTCAGCAGCAATATTTCAAGCGTTGGATAGTCAGGGCAAAATGGGGTTATTAAACCTCTCTTCCCCTATTTCTATCTATGCTTTGGATGGACAACATCGCCTTATGGGTATTCAGGGGTTAATGCAATTACTACAAACCGGAGAATTACAACCCTATTCTAAAGTTAAAAAACCCGTTGGAGAAGCTATTACTTTGGCGGATATGGCGGCAGTATCTCCATTAACAATAACGCAATTACAAGCATTATCTACAGAAACGATTGGCATTGAATTTATCCCAGCAGTGATTCCAGGAGAAACCCGTCAACAAGCCCGTCAACGTATTCGATCTATTTTTGTTCACGTTAATTTAATGGCGGTGAAACTAAGTAAAGGACAGTTAGCGTTATTAGATGAAGATGATGGCTTTTCCATTATTACTCGTCATGTCGCAGTTACTCATCCCTTATTTATTGAGAAACCCGAACGTAATCCTCGGGTGAATTGGGATAGTGCCACAGTTGCCACCAAGTCTACCGTATTAACAACTTTACAAGCATTAAAAGAAGTGAGTCAACGCTATTTAGGCGATCGCTTTCCTCGTTGGGCAGCCCCGAAACCCGGTTTAGTTCCTCTGCGTCCGGCTGATGAGGAGTTACAAGAAGGCATCCAGGAGTTACGGCGGTTGTGGGATGGGTTGGCAAGTTTACCCAGTTATCAACGTTTAGAACAAGGAGTAGAAACCCCAATACTGCGGCGGTTTAGCTTTGAGAATAATGGCGGAGAAGGTAATATTTTATTTCGTCCAGTGGGGCAAGTGGCGATCGCCACAGCGTTAGGAATATTGGTATTTCGGTTAAACTTTTCTTTAATAGAAATAATTGAAAAATTACGTTTATTCGATAAAGCAGGTGGGTTTGCGGGGATGGAATACCCAGAGTCATTATGGTATGGAGTTTTATATGATCCGAATAAACGGCGTATTCGGGTAGCGGGAAAAGATTTAGCGGCGAAATTAATGGTTTATTTATTAGGGGGAATTCAAGAACCGATGGATCTGGCGCAATTACGGCAAGCGTTAGTTAATGCCAGAACGTTTGAGAATAAAGCTATTAGTTTTGAAGGACGGTTTGTCAAGCCCAAACAAATTGGTTTGCCGGATACTTTATAATGATATTTATGAGTTAAGTTTTGAAATATTGTTAGACAATGAAGAAACCTTACTTACCGTTCTCCAGTTATAACTTATGGTCATTATTTGCTGCGCCTGTAGGTCAAGAACACTGGCATTGTGATATGAAGCGAGGCTTCAGGAAAATAATGTACAAAGAGATACCGGAGGTTAAAGCGATCTTAGACACAGATACAATCCCCCAGCGAGTGGGTTTATTAGCGCAGCAAGGAGTTTATGAATTTCATCAAAATACTGATATTTTAAACTGTTCAGATGGGGTTGAACAAATCGCAAGTATTTTGCAGTTAACTCAAGAGAACTTGGAGGTTCAAACCAGAGTTATTCAAATATTAGAAAACTACTATAAAGATCCCATTCTTTCTAATCAAACAATTTTTAGCCTCAGTCGTGGTGATGAAGGATTTCCAGAACCTATCAAAGTTGATTCTGGAAGTATAACTTTCAATCTCTTTGCTGCCATTGACTGCATTATACTTGAACCGGATAACACCCTACATATTATTGATTTTAAAACAGGTCAATCTGAATTTGATTTACGACAGGCATTTGTTTATTTGCTAGCAGCAAGTTATCTATATCCTCAATCTAAAGCGTGTGCTTCTTTTTACAATCTTGAATCTTGTCAATGTTCAGAGCCGATCACAGCGACAAAAAACCAGCTTAATGCAGTTCGGATTGAACTGATGAGATTAGCTCAGCGCCATGTTAAAGAAAAAGAGCGATATTGGAATAATAATACTGAGTTTGAGCAGATTTTTCCACCTAATCCAGGTTTTCGCTGCCAATATTGTCAGTTTAATTCTATTTGTCAATTTTCTGAACAGGAGGTTACAGTATGACTGCTATTCCAGCACAGCTATCTCAACAAGAGTATTTTTTTAGTGAGGTTTTTCCATTATCATTGGCTCGTAAAACTATTATCAGTTTTCAAACAAATCCCGAAATAGATCGAGAATTAGGAAATCGTTTAAGTTATCGTCTCTGTCAACTCTTAGGTAAAAGTATAGCTATTTTGGATGAGGGTAAATTTTGGATACTCAATCATAGCCAAGAAGCGATACCGGATGAAAACCAGTGTCAAGAAGCACTAACGAAAGCTCAGCAGAATCTAGGTAATACTGGTGATCTTCCTCTTCTCATTAAAGGTTATAAGGAATCAGCTATAACAGAAAAAGTTTTATCCAAGCTGGCTGTTCAAATCTTAAAAACTCAGAAATTTTATCAACCCATTCTAGTTCATTCCGTTGAGAAAGTTGAAGTCAATCGTAAACTACAGTTTTGGCCCGAATCTTTTGAGTTTCAAAATCAGCTTTTCTCTGCATTAGGATTAACAATTCGTACAGAGATTACATATAAAGGAAACCTCGCCAATTTTTATGCTAGTAATAGTTCTATTGTAAGTCCTGAAGAACTTTTAATTGGTTTACCTGTTCGGAATTTTGACTCTGATGGTTCTGGAGTTGTTAAAAAAATTATTGGAGAACTTAGAGAACATCGTCAGAACTTACTCAATATGGCAACAAATCTATCGGCTCAAAAAGCTATTCAAACTGCACCCGATAACGAGCTTGTTGTAGCAATTCAGTTTAAGAAAGGAGGCAAATTATTCTATTATCCCCTTTCAGCACTTCGTCCTTCAATCACAGTTGAAACTGCAAAAATGTTTGGATTTGATTATGGACAGTTATTGCGACATACTAAAATTTTGTATCAAGATAGAAAAAAGCTATTAATTTATTGTAAAGACCAAGCCAATAAAGCATTAATAAATTATGATTTAAAACTATATAAAAGTCTAAATAGTTTTAAATGTCCCCCAAATTTTAGCCTGCCTAATATTGTAATAGCTCAAACTCCTTTACTATTTGGGAAGGGTCACAAAGGAATTCATGGACAAATGTTGAATGGATTATCAGCGGGTGGTGTTTATCGTCGTCATCCAGATTTTCAATCAGAAATGATTCGGATTTCAGTTCTTAAATTATGCAATCAAAGAGTTAGTGGATTTTATCAAGCTGCTCAAGAGCGTTTGAAAAAATATAAATTTGATAGCGAAATTATTGCTCGTAAAGAAATTTTAGTTAATACTTTAGATGCTGCAACTGCTAGAGCAGAGGTAGAAAAAGCTGTCGATGAATTAAATATCGTTCCCGTTGATATTATGCTGATATTTTTACCGACACGGGATAGGGAAGCAGATAATGATGATGGCGGTAGTTTATACCAATTAATTTACTCTCTCCTACTACGTCGTAAGATTGCAAGTCAATTTATTTACGAAGATACATTAAAAACAGTTGGTGATGGATATATACTTAATCAAGTTATTCCAGGCATACTTGCAAAATTAGGAAATCTACCCTTTATTCTCGCTGAACCTTTACCAATTGCAGATTACTTTATTGGATTAGATATTTCTCGATCTCCTAAAACAAAAAGTGCTGGAAGTATGAATGCTTGTGCCAGTATTAGGCTTTATGGAAAGCAAGGAGAGTTTATTCGCTATGCAATGGAAGATGCATTAATAGAGGGGGAAGAAATACCTCAACGCCTACTAGAACGTTTGCTGCCAACGAATCTAGAAGGTAAGACTGTTCTCATTTATCGTGATGGTCGATTTTGTGGACAGGAAGTCCCTCGCCTGTTAGAAAGGGCAAAAGCAATTCAAGCTAAGTTTATTTTAGTGGAGTGCAGGAAATCGGGCGTTCCAAGACTGTATAAATCGATCAAATCTGAGCATAAAAAACAAGCAACTTTAACCGCCCCCCCGGAAGGACTAACATTATATTTATCCCCTCGTGAAGCTTTATTAGTCACCACAAAAGTATCTGAAAAAATAGGTTTAGCAAGACCCATTCGGTTAACCATTCATGAAGCAAGTGAACCTGCATCCATTGAACAAGTTGTCGAGACAACTCTTAAGCTCACATTACTACATCATGGAGCATTAAAAGCACCTCGCTTACCCATGCCTATCTTTGGTGCAGATCGTGTGGCAGGATTAAGACTACAAGGGATTTATCCGAGTAGCGCATTAGAAGGCGATCGCCAATTTTGGTTATAGTTTAATAATATAAAGTTAGACTCAAGTCCTCTATTTGATAGTTTCTGCTTAGTGACTCAAAGTTAAAGTATTAAAAATCAATCTAGCTGTCAACGAATGATGAAATTGTAAAGAAATGTAATGGGTATAGACGTTACGAATTTATAGGGAATTGAGAGGGGTTGACAAAGAGAAATCCAGTTCTGTATGATATGAGATATAGAGTACGATTGATCTAAATAGTGCCTACAAGCTCAAATTCTCAGTTGTATTCTCCTCAAACCCTGATTATCTCGAATAGGCGATCACTACAAAACCTCATTTAAGTCATTTTAAGATAAGCCATAAAAAACGGAGATGACAGACTCTGTGGAGACGGGGGATTGACAAAAATACAAAAATGTGCATATTATTTTGTCCCCCTTTAACTTACGACTAAACTTTAGAGAAGAAAACCATTAGTTTTGAAGTAGGCTTTGTTAAGTCAAAATAGGTGGGGTTATCAGATCTTTTGTAAAAGAATTGATCATTAAAGTCCGATTAATTTATTTGAGTAAAATGACACGATATGCTCATAGCGGCACGCGCGCGCGTTGGCAAAACATATATTTTATAATTAAAATAAGCTCATCAGTAATATTAGGGGTGTACAGCACAGGGACAAAAATTCTATAATGGTTAATAGAACTCCACAAGTTTTTGTTGAAATTAATAAAAATAACAATGAACGAAAATTATAATATAAGTAATTTAGTCGACCCACTCTTTTCAGAACATCATCGTCAAAAATGTTATTTAGGGCTAATTTTTAAGCAAGGAAAACGGAAAATGATTCAAATCAATGTTCCGGCTGAAGATTTACCCACACTATTACAAGCGAAACCTTCTGAGAATAATGATCCAGATTCGGGTAAAAATCGTCCTGAAGTTAAAGGTCACGCAGAAGAAATAAAGGATTATGTGATTAAGCGAGTTAAACATGATAAGCCTTGGATTATTGGCACATTAACCGCTAATGTTGATCCGAATAAAATTGAATTGGAAGAATTAGGACGAGGTGTTTGTTTTGTTGCTATTCCCAGAGGAATAAAGTTAGATATTACAGATGGACAACATCGAAAAAGAGCAATTCATGAATTGATTGAAAGTCATCACAGTGAATTAATTGGTGATAATGATTTTCCGATTACGCTAGTTTTAGAAGAAGACTTTAATCAGTGTCAAACAGATTTTCGAGATATGGCACAGTCAAAACAACTCGATCAATCTTTACTGGTTTCGTTTGGAGAATTTGAAGGGAGAGTAGGTATTACTAAACAGTTAATTGAACAAGTCAAAATATTCAAAGGAAAAATAGAAAAAATAAAAAGAACACCCGCTTCTAAGCATAAGCTGATTTATACTAGTAACTATATTGCTAATGCTGTCGGTTGTGCTTTTGAAAATGATAAAAATGCAACTTTACAGGACTATGACGTAGAAGCCGCAACGAATGAACTGGCAAAAGCTTTCAATCAATTCTTTGATGAATATTCTCAAACTCAATATATCGCTAACACAGAGACTGATAACTTAACTGTAGAAGAAATCGATCAATTTAAAGAAAACTCTATACTGGGTGTCAGTATCGGCTTAGAAATATTAGGTCGATTACTCTACTCTACTTATGAGCAACAATATCAATCATTTAACTCTGAGAAAGTCTCACAACTGGCACAACTAGACTGGTCAAGAAGTAACCATCTTTGGGAAAATAACGTCGTTACCAAAGACCCCAATCCGAAAAACCCAGCAAAGCCCTATAAAATTTCAACAGGTGTAAATAACATTAGAATTGCAGTTAATGCAGCCAAAGCCCAGTTAGGATGGTAAGATCTGATTAGAAGTTATCTATTTGAATGGCGATCGCGTAGCTCGGCGGTAGCCGTATCGCTTAAAATATGAAGGTAAACCTTTGAGTCTCAATTATGCCACTAGAAATTGTAGCCGAACCTGTACCCCTACAAACAACGCCAGATGGTATTGTTCAAGTAGGAAAAACTCGTGTCACATTAGATACTATTGTTGCAGTGTTTAAACAAGGGGTAACCGCAGAAGAAATAGTGTATCGTTATCCCTCCCTAAAACTGGCAGAGGTTTACGCGACCATTGCTTTTTATCTCAACCATGAGTTAGAGGTTGAAGCTTACTTACAAAAACGACAACAGCAAGCCCAACAAATTCGTCAAATGAATCAGGCAAAGTTTGATCCTCAAGGTTTACGTGATAGATTACTCTCCCGTAACGCTGAACAACAATAATGTTGAAGTTACTGTCCGATGAGAACTTTGATAATACTATTGTAAGGGGATTATTGCGTCGCAGACCCGATATTGATCGGGTTCAAGTTCAAGATGTCGGTTTTCAGGCGAAGATGACCCTACTATTTTAACTTGGGCGGCTTCGGAAAAGAGAATATTGCTAACTCATGATGTAGCCACAATTACCCGCTTTGCTTATGAAAGGATCACGCAAGGTTTACAGATGCCTGGTGTAATTGAAGTGAGTACAGATATACGAATAGGGCAAGTGATAGAGGATATTCTACTGATTGTAGATTGTAGTTTGGAAGATGAATTAGAAGGACAAATTTACTACCTTCCGCTTTAGAAGAAATCGTAAAATGGATAATCGACTACAATTATACCAAGCGACCGCACAAGATCTAATTAATGATTATGCACGTTATTAACCCAGTCTGGGAGAGATTGAGTTACAAGCAATAGCCAATAATAACCATTATCTACTTATGAGTTTTGGATGGAATGGCGATCGCCGAGTTCACAGTGCAATTATACATCTACGAATTGTAGAAGGGAAGTTTTGGATCGAACGGGATGAAACAGAGGAGGGAATTACTCAAGATTTACTTAATCGTGGTATCCCTAAAAGTGATATCGTTTTAGCATTCTATCATCCTGAAGATCGAAAACTAACGGAATTTGCAACTGCCTAAAATATTCCCTTTGTGTCTTTGTGGTTAATATTAACTTAAATCGATGTAAAATCAGACTGGGTTAATGTTGTGGCATCAAAACCTGCTAACGTTGCTAACACTTCACCCGTCAACGTAAAGATAATATCACTTCCGGCAAAACTGACATCAGCAAATTCTAAACCCCGACCTAACGCAATTAGATCAACAGTCTCAAAATCTGTGATAATATCTGTATCTTCCCCAGGTGTTAACAGGAATACATCTATCCCATCGCCACCCATTAACGTATCGAAACCTAAATCTCCGGTAAGAGTATCGTCACCTTCACCGCCTAAGAGAATATCATCTCCGACTTTTCCGTTTAACTGGTCATTCCCAACATCACCACGCAAGGTATCATTTCCATTGCCGCCAAATAACTGATCATCTCCCTTACCGCCGAAGACTGCATCATTGCCATCATCTCCTTTAACTAAATCATTGCCTTCTCCACCGAGGACAGTATCGTCTCCCGCATCTCCCAACACTTCATCATCTCCAATATCCCCGAAGATGAGGTCATTACCAAACTGTCCCTTGGCTAAATCATTACCTTGACCTGCATACAGAATATCATTGTCGTCACCCCCCAGGAGTTCATCATCACCCTTTTGACCTAAGAGGACATCATTTCCAACCTGTCCTTTAATGAGATCGTTACCGTCACCGCCATGCAGAGTATCATCACCATCGCCCCCAAACAGTTTATCATCGTTGGCATCCCCAAACAACTCATCATTGCCTTCCTCTCCCTTAATTAGGTCATTCCCTTCACCACCCCCGAGAGAGTCTTCCCCTTCACCGCCTTTTAACTTATCATTACCCGCATCACCAGTGGCGACATCATTCCCTTCGTCGGCGCGGATAAAATCATTCCCATCCCCCCCTGTGAGGTTATCGTCTCCCTCTCGCGCAATTAAATTATCATTACCACTACCGCCTGTAAAGGTATCATTTCCCGATCCACCAGTGAGGAGATCATTGCCATCACCGCCATCGCCTAAATTATCGCCGTCTCCTGCTAAAATCTTATCTCCATCTGCGCCACCGCTGAGGGTATCGTCACCTGCGTCTCCCTTCAGCAAGTCTTTACCCGCATCTCCTTCGAGGTTGTCATCGCCTTCACCCGCCAACAATTTATCATTACCCACACCGCCATTTAGGGTATCGTCACCTGCGTCTGCCCTAACTAAATCATTGCCTTCACCGCCGCCGAGGGAGTCATTGCCATCCTCTCCAAATACCTTATCATTACCTGCATCACCGGAAACAGTATCTGCACCCGCCCCTGCAAATAGGATATCATTTTCGCCAAGTCCGTTAATAATATTATCTTCTGAGTCAGCAAAAACCTTATCTTTATCAGCGGTAGTTTGGAAAGAATTATCACTCATTATTTGATCTCCCTTATGATAATTTTGAACAAGATGCCCCCAGAAACTTACCCATTAATTAAGTTGAATTTCATAGGGATTAATTGAATAAACTGTAAACGTTAAACTAAATTTTAAGCAACTTAAGCTGCTTGACTTTATAGAATCTCGTTAAAGATTTTCACAAGTCAATAATACTCTATTGAAATATTGAGCCGATATCTCATCTTCAGAAAAGATTTTACATCGGATCATAAAACAAATTATTTATTAATAGATGTGAAGCATTTCTCCAGTTCAAATGGCTGAAGATAGGGAATATAGGTGTTCTCAAGGATGGTATCAATTAGGATAACTCACTGATGTAAGTTCCTGAGTTTTACAATACATCAAGATATTTCTGTAAATCAATACAGTTTTTTAAAGTTTGCTAGAGTTTTTGTAAAGCTTTGATGAAGCTGATGATACGTTAATATATAACATCTTTGTATTCTTTGTGTCTTTGTGGTGAAATCTGTTTACATCAAAATTAACTGAGTTGGCTTCAACTGAACTTTCCAAGGAAAAGCATCATCTTTAATCATGCTCCAATTTTCTTTAAAAACCTCAGCTTGTAAATGATAATCCGAAGCTGAATTAGGAGGCGAATTTAATTTAATATATAAAGTAACTCGATGTTGGGTTTCACTCATTGCCGCTAACCAACAAGGGAAAATATTCTGATGAGAATTAATAGGAGAATTTGTCGGTAAAAAAGTAATTTGATGAGCGCGAATTCCTACCTGGGTTAATTTTTGAGAAACGGGTTCAATTGTATCTAAAATACAATTCCATTCAACGGCTTTAACTTGATGATTTTCTAACGGTAATGCTAAGGAAAAATTCTTACATCCAGTGATTTGTGCAACTCGAAAACAACTCGGGTGTTCAAAAATATCATACTTTGAACCTTGATCAATAATCTGTCCTTCATCAATCACTAATAAGTTCTCACAAACCCGATAAGCTTCCTCTAAATTATGAGTAATAAATAGGGTAATACCTTGATAATAAGTTAACGTTAATCTTAATAACTTTTCCATGCGATCGCGCAAATAAGTATCCAACGCTGAGAAGGGTTCATCGAGTAATAATACCTCTGGTTCACTGGCTAAAACCCTAGCTAAAGCCACCCGTTGCTGTTGACCGCCGGATAATTCTTGAGGATAACGATGACCTAAACCTGCTAAATCAACGGCTATTAATTGTTGTTCAATGCGTTGTTTTTTTTGAAGATTTGATAAGCCTTTGGGTAAAGCAAAAGCAATATTTTGAGCAACTGTTAAATGGGGAAATAGGGCATAATTTTGAAACAAATAGCCGATTTTGCGCTCTCTACTGGGTAAGTTAATCCCTTTTTCAGAATCAAATAACGTTCGACCATTGAGAATAATTCTACCTGTGTCAGGCGTTTCTAACCCGGCAATACATCTTAAAACAAAGCTTTTTCCCGCACCAGAAGCGCCTAATAATCCTAACGGTTGACCATTTGTTTTAAACGAAATATTGATAAAAAATCCGGGAAGCTGCTTTTGGATTTCAACAATTAATTCTTGCTCTAATAAAGAGTTATATTGATAATTTTTATCAGATTTACGAATTAGCGGTTTAAATCTAAAATTAAATTTATTTCTATAATTGATTTTGAATTTTTGTTCTTTGGACAGTAAATTAACGGCTGTAACAATACCTAAAGAAATCACTAAAATAATACTCACCCAAGCTAAAGCTTCGTTCATTTTCCCCGCTTCTGCGGCAAAGAAAATAGCGATAGGAATGGTTTGAGTTTGACCGGGAATACTGCCTGCTAACATTAATGTAGCGCCAAATTCCCCAAGCGATCGCGCAAAGGCTAATAATGTTCCTGCTATCAGTCCCGGTTTAGCTAAAGGAAGAATAATTTTCCCAAAAATCATCCATTCAGAAGTGCCTAAAGTTCGGGCAGCGGCAATTAAGGTATAATCAATTTGTTTAAATGCCCCCAAAGCGGTTTTATACATTAATGGAAAAGCAACAATTGTAGCCGCAATAACGGTGGCATACCATGTAAAAATAACCGATAAGTTTAACAAGGATAAAAGCTGTCCTAAGGGGCTATTTCTTCCTAATAAAAGCAATAGTAAAAAACCAACAACTGTAGGGGGTAAAACTAAAGGTGCGGTTAAAACTGTATCAATAATTCCAGCATATTTACCGCGATAGTTGAGCATTAAACGCGCGATAATAACGCCTAAAAAGAAGGTAATAAAAGTGGCGATAATTGCGGCTCTAAAAGATATCCAAGCGGGAGAAAAATCTGTTATCATCTAACTTGCTCCTTTAAATCCATGCTGTTCAAATACTTCTTGTGTTTGATTATCCGAAATAAATGTAATAAATGCTTGAGCTATTTCGGAATTTTTACTATCTTTAATGACAGCAACAGGATAAATAATAGGAGAATGAGAACCAGTAGGTGCTGTTGCTACGATATCCACTTTTTCAGAAATTTTAGCATCTGTTTGATAAATAATTCCAGCATCAATGTTTCCAGTTTCTACATAGTTTAAAACTTGACGAACATTTTTAGCATAAATAATTTTTGATTCTAATGTTTTAAACAGATTTAAAGAAGAAAGAACTTCTTTAGCATATCTTCCGGCTGGCACACTTTCAGGTTCACCGATAGCAATTCTTTGAATATTATTCTGTGTTAAATCCTCAAAGCTGCTAATATTTTCTTTTCCTTCTGGCACTACTAAAACCATACTATTCGTTAATATATTCTTCCGAGTTTCTGGTAATAATAATTCTTTTTGTTCGAGGTTATTCATCTGTTTAGGGGCAGCAGAAATAAACACATCAACAGGTGCGCCTTGTTCAATTTGTTGTTGCAAAGAACCAGAAGAACCGAAGTTATAGGTTAACTTTACATTAGGGTTTTGTTGAGTATAAAGGGGTTGAATTGCTGCCATAACATCACTCAAACTGGCTGCGGCAGAAACTGTAATTTGAGACGATGTAGAGGATGAACCAGCAGATATCTCTTGTCCACTATCAAGACAGGATTGAAGACTGATTGAAGTAGTAATTGACAAGATAAATAATAGGAAAAATTTGAGTAACTGATGGCGGTATAATTTCATAAAATTATCAGATTTCTATGATGATGAAGATTCTGAAGAAAGCTGAGGATATAAATCAAGTTGTTTTGCTAATTCTCGCGCAATATAAATTAAAAACTTAGCTGATTCTTGATTACCGTTATGAGCAAATGATGTGGCAACTTGCATCACCGTTTTAACAAAATCTGCGTCAATTAGCTCAATTTTAGCATCTAAGATAGCCGGTTCTTCACCGTTGGGACAGTTTAACAGTTGTTCAATTAAAGAAAAGTATTGTTCTTGGCGTTCAGGTGTCATAATTATGTTTAGTTAGACTTTCAAAAGTGTATTTAGAAGGGTTTTGCAGTTTGGTTTACTGGGTCAAATAACATCCGAGATTGAGGTTGAGTATCCCCATACAAATGGAAACTAACTGTCGGTTTATCTGCAATAGCTTCAATTTGATGAATGGCATTAGGGGTAAAACTAATAATTTCTCCTTCATTTAAAATATGTTCACCCACAATTTCAATGTTGTGAGGATATTCTGAAGTGGGAACTCGTCGCCAAAATGTATGTTTTTCTTGACCTTTTAAAACGGCAACCACACCCCAAGTTCCATGATTATGAATAGGGGATTTTATCCCTGGAGAAAACACAACGTTTTGTACTGATAAAGGATAGCCAATTTCATCGTATAAAACCAGAACAGAACTCCCGGTTTGAGGATGAGGTGCGCGATATTGAGTTTGTACCCAGTAGGAATTAATAATCAGTTGCCTGACGCGCATCCGAATTTGAGGCAGGCGTTCCCATTCCTCAAATTCATTTTTTACTTCATCTAAAAGATCGGTAATTTCAGTTAGAAACTGATGGAGATAATAGCGCTCGCGAATTAAATCCCATTCTCTCACAGAAGGACGAACTTGGCACTCTCCATTATCATTCACAAACCAATCTTTTCCATTAAGTTTGAGGTTAATCATTTGACAAACTCCTACTGCTGTTTTGTGTTAACCCTGACTGTTTTGACTCGATAAAGCATAACTTTAATATAATTATTTTTAGGCTTAAAAACTGTTTGTTTGATTACAAGATAATTTTAACTTAAGCTTTGCCATGAACTACATAAAGATACTCACAAAGTAACAAGATACCACAAGAAATAATAAATTTTATAGCTAAAGGACTTCCTAAGAAAAACCCACTCAAAGTCACTGCCATCGAGAGTATAAAAATTAAATGATGAATTTCATCGTTATGAATAAATTTCATAATGACTGTGCTGGTCAAAATAATTGCTAAAATGAAATAAGTAATAATCATCATTTAAAATCCCTATCGCTATTTTTAGAACATTCAAATTCTTTGAGTGACAACCCAATATAATTCTAACCACAGTCTCGGATTATCTTTTTTCAGTCTAGAAACCGGATCTCTAACAATTTTTGTTGCACTAATATAAACCACTTCGACTAATCCTATACTTTCTGCAATCTCTTTAATAGAATTATGATACTCTTTGACTTTAAATTGTATATTGTCAGGATAATAAATCCCTAAATAATAAAACTTTTTTTTTGAGCGTTCAATATAGCACTCTAAAATTTTAACGTAACAGTAACTCAAAATTATCCCGGCTTCTGGATAAAGTTTTTGAATTAGATCAGTAAATTCTTGAGTTAAGTATTCTCGACTTAGCATAATTAAGATTTTCACAATTAGCAACTTGAACTACACCGGATGTTCGTGATGTTTAGATAGACACAAAACTTTAATACAAGGATTTTTGAGTTTTTTACATTTAGTTGTAAAAATCGTTAAATGATTTTGATCTTCAAAATAATAAGTATATTGTCTATAAAAATTATTAGAATTGCTCTCAGAGGAAATGATTTCATATTTCGGACAGAATTCATTAACTTTGACACAGAATATAGGAGGAGAACTAGAAAATTTGATGATTTTATTATTTCTAGATGATAAAGCTGCATTCTGCTCAAAAATAAATTCACTGTAATCTGCTAAGTCATCTAAATTCAATAAATTTAAGCCGACCTCAGCAACTAACCAGAATCCTGCTTTTGTTAAAAAAACTGTCCAATTTATTTTCATGAATTCAACCTTTAAAGATTTTGAGCTTTGCTTAAAAAAATGAGGAGAGCTTACACCTTTTCGATGTAAGTTCTCATCTATCACCGATCAAATTAGAGGCAAATCTTAAGAAGGTTGAATCAAATCAATCACAAAAAACTTAAATCTACCTATACAAAATATGCCTCTTGATGGGTTTTAATCGTACAGTCAGAGCGAGGATAGGCGACACATAATAAAACCCAACCTTTCTCAATTTGATCATCATCTAAGAAGCTTTGCTCTTCTTGATCAACTTCACCTTCAACCAGACGACCAACACAGCTAGAACAAGCACCAGAACGACAAGAAGAGGGTAAATCAAGCTCTTGTTCCTCCGCCACATCTAAGATGTATTGATCCTCTGGAACTTCAATGGTGACATCAATTTCTGGCGGCTTTTTCTTTTTACCTTTAATCAGACGAACTTTATAAGTTGTAGTCATGGTTTGTGTTCTCCTTAATTCTCAAGATTGAGATTGACAAAAACAATCAAAATATTAGCTACAAGGAACAGCTTCCGGCGCGCAATCTCCGGCTGTAAATGACTTGCCACACCCACAAGTATTAGTGGCATTGGGATTACTAAACGTAAAGCCACTTTGGGTTAAACTTTCGACAAAATCAACCACCATTCCGTCTAATAAAGGAGCGCTTGGACGGTCAACATAAATGAGGACTTTGTCTTGGGTAAAAGTCAAGTCATCTGCTTTGGGATGGCTGGTAATATCCAAAGAATATTCATAGCCGCTACATCCCCCATCAACCGCTGCAAAACGAACTCCTTTTTGTGTGGGATTATCGGAGGCATTGGTCTTAATAAAGCTGCGGATACGGAAGGCTGCTTTTTCAGTTAAACTAATCGTCATTTCAGGTTAACTCCGTTGATAAAAGTTGACAGAATAATGATTAAGCAAAAATGATTTCAGTAGTATTTAAAAGTTCAACGGCTTTCGTGAAACTTTTGTTTTGAATACCACCACAAATGGGACAATCTGGATCATGATAGGGACGTAATTTATTGAATTCTGCATTCCCTAAATCCATCATGAGAAGCTTTCCTATCAGGGGGTTTCCTAACCCAGTAATTAACTTAATTGCCTCTAAAGCGGTTAAACAAGCAAGCGTCCCAGACACTGCTCCGAGTACTCCAAAACCCCAACGATCCCAATCCGGTTTTTCTGGAAAAATACAGGATAAACAAGGGGTTTTTCCTGGAATAATAGCGGTGAGATAAGCCTCCATACTGTTCATTGCCGCTTCAATCATTGGCTTGTTCCAAAGTACGCAGGCAGCATTAACTAAATTGCGTTCATCGAAGTTATGAGAACAGTCTAAAACAATATCAGATTGCTGCACTAATTGATCGATATTATCGGCCGTAATATAATCATGAATCGCTTCTACTTCTACGTCTGGATTGATATTATTTAGGGTTTCTTTTGCTTTAAAAACCCTCGGTTTTCCCACCCAATCATCCGTCATTAAAACTTGACGATTGAGATCATCCAAACGTAAATCTCCACCCCGAACTAAAATCAGTTTACCAATCCCAGCAACCGCTAAATAAAGGGCAACTGTTCCGCCGAGTCCACCCACTCCTGTTACTAAACCAGTGGTTGATTTAAGTATTTTTTGACTTTCTTCACCAAAGCCGGCAATTTGGATTTGTCGCCGATAACGTTCTAGTTCAGTAGGTGTTAGTTCAATCACGATTAATACGCCTCATTACTTCGATTTCATTATTGATGGCTCTTAGTCTTCTATGCCAATATCTTCTAACATTACTACGTTTTTTGGCTTATCTTTGAACACCTTAAATAGCTTTGTTTCTAGAGGACTAGAGGTTTTAAAAACCTCATAGGCTTCGGTTAAAGCGATATTGTATTTTGCTAAGCGTTCGGCATCCGCAATATCTGGAAAAGCGGCATCAACTTGTGTGAGTAAGCGAGCAAAATATTTGAGGATATGCAGACGGTTGATATTGACAAAATCTTGATCGTAAGGAATACCAAAAAACTGAAGATAGTCTTCTGCGTCTGTGAGTTGTCTGAATGTAACTAAAGTTTTGGGAATAGATGAAGTGAATGTCATTTAACTTGTGCCTCTAAGGTTTTCAATTGTTTTTTTAGATCTGCTAATTCTTGATAGATTTTGTAAGTGCGTGCCGCAGTTTCGGGTAATTTATCTAAGTCTGTCGGCAAGCCTTCTGCAATATCATGCAGATCCATTTTCATCTGTCCGGCTTTACTATTGAGACGCTTAATTTGTTTTTTTAAGGTATCAATAGATTCTACAGTTGGAGTTTCTATCATATTGTTCTCCTGTTGACAGTAAATGCATAATTAGAGACTTAAATGTTTGCCGCATCAGGGCATTTTTCCAACGTTTTTAAGGCAGATTCAGTTAATTTATTCCCCTGTGCTGCTAATTTTTCTAAGGAGTCAAAACCGAAGCGTTGAGCATCTCTTAAAGTGCGGCTAACCACGATTAAACGTCCTGTCCAAACTAACGCCCAACCAAAGCCTTCATGGCTTAAATCAATCACAACTTGACACAGTTTTCCGGTTTCTTTTTCCACTAACGCAGCCACGGCGCGATAGAAACAAAGAACTCGTAATTGAGTGGTGGGGTCAACATCTCCATCAACAGAAATAGAGCGTTTTTTCTCTTTGCTTACTACAAAAGGTGCAAGAACTAATTCATCTGACCAATTGCGATAAACACCGTAGTGATCGTTAGCGCGAATTTGTTGAACTAAAGCCTTTAAAAATGGAGAATCAGCAACAATTCCAGGGGTTAAATCAGGAGTAGTGGTGGTAGTCATAGTTAATTAATTCAATAATAATAGCTGAACAATTGTAAGAGACAGAAGTTATTCTTCTGCTTCAAAACCCTCGAAATCCTCGAAAGATTTTGTTTGATTCGTTTCTGTCTTTAAGACCTTTCTCAACCAAGGAGGCGGACTCCCGTTGAGGGTTTCAACTAAGTTAGTGAGAGTATCTGTAATTTCATCGGTTTCAGATTGAGCTTTGATGGGGGTAATGTTTTCTTTAAGTAACTTAGAAGCGGCACTACCACCGATAGCTGAAACATAGACGATTTGGCAATTTGATAAGGCTTTCACTTTAGGAATGAGCTTATCTTCGTTACCATCTTCTTTGAGAGAACCGCCGAATTCTATCCTTTCTAAAAAGTTATATCCGGCTTGAGAAACATCGTAGATATCAACGTTTTTGGCTGAACCAAAGTGAGAGTTGATATGAACTTGATCGCGGGTTGCAAAGGCAACTTTCATGTTTTTCTCCTTTAGCTTGCTTGCTGGAAAGAAACTTTATGAGCGGGAAAATCAAAGTAACTTTGAGCGACAGTTAAGGCAGATTCAATTACTTTTTCACCTTCTTGGACGAGATGTTCAACAGACTTAAACTCAAAGCTTTCTGCATTTGGCAAGAACTGAGAAACCACTAAAGCCCGGTTGCAAAAAATAAGTATCCAACCTAAACCTGATGAATTGAGATTGACAAATATCTCAGTATCTTGACCCGTTTCTTGTTCTAAACAGGTGGCGATCGCGCTCATGAATATTCTGACTCGTTGTTTTCCGGTTAAAGTATGACTAGAGGATTTGAGTAATACATTAATCAGAGATTCATGAGCATATACTTTGCAATCACAGCCTGAATCGAGTTGAAGAATTTGCTGATAAAGCGCTGGCAATAACTGAGAACGAATCAGATTTATTTTCGAGAGTGAGCCTGTTTCAATGCAAATCATTGTTCTAGTCCTTGTTGAAGGTTAAATAGATGATAATTCAAGAAGAATCTAGCTTGAAAAGATTAATTAGCATAGGTTTTGTATCGAAGCTAATAATCATATTATACAACATTTAAAAGTATTACTATCTACTCTTAATGATTTATTTGAGATTCTTCTAATCCAATAAAAATATTACCGAGATCAAACAGAAATTGTAAAGTTCCTCTGTATCCAATTAGACATTTTTGACCATTACCTAAGCGATCAAAAATCGGGTAGCCCATGCGATACAAGGGAACTTTTAACCGTTGACCGATGCTTTTTCCGTGAGAATTGGTAATAATTAAATCAGCACCCGCTGCCAAATCTTCAAAATCTTCTAGGTCGCCAACGGTAACAGATTCTATCGGTAAATCTGACAACAACGGTGATTTAGTTGTCGTGACAGCCGCTTGAATTTCTGCCCCCATTTCATGTAATAACCAACTGGTTTGATACAATAAATCGGGTTCAAGGGCTAAACAAATCCGCTTACGACTAAAGTAAAAATGAGTATCGAGAATACCATCTTGAAGTTGACAGCGTTGACGATTAAACTGGTTTGGAACTTGAATAGGTTGTACCAGATGTACATCCGTCGGGGTATGGGCAATTTCAGCTAAGCGCATGATAAACCGGTCAACCGCTTGTAAGCCTGCTAAACGGGGAAATACCTCATAGTCTGTGCCGAACTTTTGCTGTAAAATTTGGGCAGCCCCCCGCATACTTTCGCCAATAGCAAGGGTAAAAGCAGACTCTGAGAGGGTTCTAAGTTCATCAACCGTTGTCCCGCCAGAAGTCACCGTATTGTAATCTTCATCCAAATGTCCATCCAGAGACCCCGATAGGTCGGGTAAAATTGTTGCCGTCAGACCAAAAGCCGTGACGATATCTTTAATCTCTTGAACATCTCCAGGGGAAAGCAGAGAACCTGCTAAAATCGTAACTTGACGAGATTGCACCGAAACTGGGGAAGATAAAGGATAATCTGTCGCCACAATTTGTTCAACGGCTGCCGCATAACCCTGTTGTAATGCCCCTTTATAGTCGGGAGTGGAAACAAAGATGATGGGTAAATTATCTAATTCAGGATGGGCTTTACGGAAATTTTTCATAATTCCCACAAAGTCTTCCCCGCGCGTTTCCGTCAGTCCCGTGGTCAATAACCCAATTACATCGGGTTTCGACTTTTCCACTAAGGTGAGAATAGCTGCCTCGATATTTTCACCGCCGCCTAAAATGGTACTGACCTCTGTCATGGCGGTGGTAGACATCGGGATAGCCTCCCGGAAGTGACGGACTAAAATCACTTTAGCAAAGGCTGTGCAGCCCTGAGACCCGTGAAACAGCGGCATCATCCCTTTCAAGCCCAAAAAGGCTAAAGATGCGCCCAGAGGAGAACTCAGTTTGAGGGGGTTGACGGCAACCGCTTTTTTATTGCGTTTAACTGTAGTAACCATTTGTTATGAGTTATTCGTTACTGATTGTTTGTTGTAGGGACCTTACATGTAAGGTCTCTACGTTACGATTAACGAGGTGGTCTGGCTGACCGATGCCAACTTCCCAAGGGGCAGGTAAACGAACTTGTTGCCATATCGGACTGTAGAGGGCCTCTTCCAATTCCTTCGCCATCTCAATCATGCCGTCGTAGCCTGCATAAGGATGATGACGTTCTTGGTTAATATCAAGGAAAGGAATTCGGGCTTTTAAAGCAGTATATTGATTTCGACCCCCCGCAATTAACATATCGGCATTAGTGCGTTCAATGATTTTTAATAACTCTTGGGCGTTGCCTTTTTCAATCATCAAACCATCTTTACCCAATAAATCTTTAATCCGGGCAATATCATCTTCCGTACTTTTTTTAGTACTCGTCGCCACCACATCAATTCCTAAGTCATTTGCCGCCGAAATAATCGACCAACTTTTCACCCCACCGGTGTATAAAACTACCCGTTTTCCTTTTAATCGTTGACGATAAGGTTCTAAAGCAATATCTAACTTTGCGGTTTCTTCAACAATCAATTGTTCCACCCGTTCTTGTAATTCTGCATCCCCTAATTTAGCGGCAATATTACGCAGAAAACGGTTCATGTCGTTGATGCCATAAAATGACTCTTCAATGTAAGGAATGCCGTAACGTTCCTCCATTTTCCGACCCATATTAATCAACGCCTTAGAACAAATCATCACATTAAGTTTGGCGCGATGGGCATAACGAATATCATTATAACGAGCATCTCCGGTGATTTTTGCTAGGACTCGAATGCCGAGTTTTTCAAGTAATGGGGTGACGTTCCACATCTCCCCTGCAATATTGTATTCACCGATAAGATTAATATCGTAAGGCGTTGTATATTCTGGTTCTGCGCTGCCGACCACGTGGTCAAGTAAAGATTCACCCGCTAACCGATTGCCTAAGTTTTTACTGCCCGCAAAACCTGGAGAATGTACCGGAATTACAGGGGTATTAAACTTATCAGTTGCTGCCTTACAAACCGCATCTAAATCATCCCCAATTAACGCCGTGACACAAGTGGAATAAACAAAAACCGCAGGCGGTTGATAGCGTTCAATCACTTGAGAAATCCCTTTGTAAAGCCGTTTTTCCCCACCAAAAATGATATCATTTTCCGTAATATCAGTAGTGAAACCCATTTTATAAGTGGTAGGGCCAGAAGATAAACTACCGCGACTTTCCCAAGAATTCCCCGCACAAGCAATAGGGCCATGAACTAAATGGGCGGCATCGGTAATCGGAACTAAAGCAATAGAAGCCCCATCAAAAGCACAACCCCCTTGCGCCGCCCCTGGTTGAGCCACCTGTTTACAGGATTTATTCTTACCTTTTTCGCCTTTCTTATGATTATGTTCGCAGCCGGGTTCAGATAATAACTCTGGGATTTTCGGTTTAGGCATTTTTCATGTTTCCTTTGTCATTGGTTGTTTTTGTGATTAGTAGCGGTTTGATGATTGAAAATAAAAAAATTAGGAAACAGATAAAAACATACTCTCTGTGTTCTAATAACCTCTGTGGTGAATCATTCCTCTAACTAACAATATCTAGAAATATCCTCTCCCTCTTCTGCCAAATAATTCAGCGCCCGAAATCGCAAACTCACCAACTCATCATAAAGTGGATTCAACTTACACAATGGCGGCACATGAAACAACAATCGACCAAAGAAATTAACATTGCGTTCAAACGGACAAGTACAAGGAATTAAAGTGCAGATTTTATGAGCTAATTTAATCTGTTTAACTTCAATCCCATCCACCCATAAACGTAAGGGGGCAAAAACATCAAACCGAGGAGGTTTTTGGGGAGATTTAACGACTTGAGAAACAACCGGATGTTCGTGTTCGTGACTGTGGATGATAGTTGCCATAATATATTCCTCAGCGTTACTCTGCCAATTCCAATTCTTTCTTCAGACAACCGACGGTGTAACCCGTTTCCATGAAGTGAACCGAATAAATATAGGCTTTTTGCAAGTAAGTACCGATACCAACGATATAACCCGTGTCACCTTTTTTAGCGAGATGTTCACCCACTTGTTTACCGGGGAAAGTACCGTCATTACGAATCAGTTTAAGCAGTCTGACTTTCTGATTCATATCAAAAACCGGGGGGCCGTCGAGTTCAATTTCGTCACTCAGTCTCATGATGGTAGTCCTTTGTTATTGGTTATTGGTCATTTGTTGCCAGAATATTCTTGAAAACTAATGACTAACAAGGTTGGACGAATAACAAAGCGACGGGTTACTATTTTTTGAATTAAATTCAGATTGAATTCCCCGTCGCTTTCAACACAATTAACGAATTAAGTCGAAGGAGATATCTGTTTTTGCAGGAATAATAGTGCTGCGGTCTAACTCATCAAGAATGGTATTAACAATCCAGTTGAGTAAGTTGAGTGCGCCTTGATATCCTAAAGTGGGATAACGGTGCATATGGTGACGGTCAAAGATGGGGTAACCAATGCGAACTAAAGGAGTCTTGGTATCGCGCCACAGGTACTTCCCGTAGGAATTACCAATTAATAGGTCAACCGGTTCAGTGAACAGTAAAGACCGTAGATGCCATAAGTCTTTACCGCCCCAAACAGTCGCATTTTGACCATAAGGACTGGCTTGTAAGATTTCACGGGCCTCCGCTTCAAACGCTTCGTTGCTGTTGCTGAGGAGGATATGAACCGGTTCTGCACCGATTTCTAATAAGAAGTTAATTAAGGTGATGAGATGGTCAGGGTCACCATAAAGGGCAATCTTCTTACCATGTAACCACGCTTGAGAGTCCGTTAACGCATCAACAGCGCGACCCCGTTCGTCCTGGAGTTCCTGGGGAATAGGCTTACCGGTTGCCGCAGATAACTGCATTAAGAACTCATCTGTGCCCCGAATACCAAAGGGACGAGCGTTGTAAGTCTTCTGTTCCCACTCTTTGCCAACGTAGGCTTGAGTCTTAGCAGTGGTGTATTTTTGGAAGAAGAAGGTACCTTCAGCATTAATAGAATCTGCCGCATCTTCCAACTTGGTTAACCCATTGTACATTTGGAAGTCACCCTGGTTGGGAGAATCAAAGGTATCAGAATTATCCGAAAGAACAGTATAATCAATTCCGAATAAATCTAAAATCCGCTTCAATTCACGGGTATTACCAATATAGGGGTCAAAACCAAGGTTGAAGTTAAACTTACCGTTAGTGGTTTCAGTCTTTTTATCCTTGGTTAAGCATTCTAGAATACCCTTGAGCATATTGTCATAACCCGTAATGTGGGAACCGACAAAACTTGGGGTATGAGCATAAGGAACGGGGAACTCTTGGGGAATAGACCCTTCATTTTTCGCCGTTTGAATAAATGACCCTAAGTCATCGCCAATGACTTCTGCCATACAAGTGGTACAGAGAGCAATCATTTTTGGCTTGTAGAGGGCGTAGGAGTTCGCCAAACCATCTATCATGTTCTTCATACCACCGAAGACCGCTGCATCTTCAGTCATGGAAGAAGAAACCGCTTGGAAAGGTTCTTTATAATTCCGGGTTAAGTGGGTGCGGAAGTAAGCCACACACCCTTGAGAACCATGGCTGTAGGGTAAGGTTCCTTCAAAACCCGATGCACAGAATAAAGCACCTAAGGGCTGACAGGCTTTAGTCGGGTTAACGGTTAAGGCTTTCCGTTCAAAGTTCTTTTCCCGATAATCCCAGGATTTTGTCCATTCAGCAACTTCTTTAACTTTTTCGGGACTGTGAGCGCCTTCAAACTGACGCTTGTATTCAAATAAATCTTGGTATTCTTGGGTTTGAAACAAATCAACGTGGTCTAGGATTTTACCTGCATTTGTCGTATCAGGAGTTTGAGGAGTTGCAGGAGTTTGAGTGTTTTCGGTGTTGGGGGTGTTCTCTTGAGTCATGACACTGTCCTCGTTGATGATTAGTGTTTGATAGTTTGGCGGGGTTGGTGTGTCATTCGTTATCAGGTGTCAGTCGTGAGTCCTTGATTGTCATTTGATTGGTTTTGAGGTTGTTCAAGCTTTGGGTTAAAACACTGTGCTTGAAAACAAATAACCATTCTTGATATTCTTTGAGCCGATAAGGACTATTAACAATTTGTACAATTCCCGATAACGAATAACGAATTAAAAATTACTCTTCTTCTGTTGCCCAGGGCGCATTTACTAAGCCCCAAGTCGGATTGTTAATGGCCATATCCATATCACGAGCAAAGACTGCAAAACCGTGATAACCGTGGTAAGGGCCAGAATAATCCCAAGAGTGCATCTGACGGAAAGGCAGACCCATTTTCTGGAAGACATATTTTTCTTTAATGCCCGCCGCCACTAAGTCAGGCTTCATTTCCTTAGCTAATTCCTCGAACTCAAAGCCGCTGATATCGTCATAAATTACAGTGGCATCGTCAACGTAGTGAGTGGTACGTTTGTAGTCATCGCCGTGACCAAACTCATACCCAGTCCCCACAACCTTCATGCCTAAGTCTTGGAAAGCGGGAATGACGTGACGGGGACGTAGTCCACCCACCATCATCATCACTTCTTTACCTGCTAAACGCGGTGTGAATTTCGCTAAGATTTCATCCATTAACGGTTGATATTTAGCAATTACCGCTTCAGCTTTAGCTTGAATAGTTTCGTCAAATTGAGCAGCAATATTGCGGAGAGATTCAGCAATTTGAGTCGGGCCAAAGAAGTTGTATTCTAACCAGGGAATACTATATTTTTCTTCCATATGACGGCAGATGTAGTTCATCGACCGATAGCAGTGAATTAGATTCAACTTGGCTAAAGGTGTCATCACCGTCTCATTGAAGGTACCATCACCGGAGAATTGAGAAATCACCCGTAGACCCATTTCTTCCAATAGCATCCGACTCGGCCAGGCATCCCCACCAATATTGTAGTCACCAATAATATTGACATCATAAGGACTTGGTTCAAAGCCTTCAGGCAGTTTACGATATTCATCGGCTTTCGGTAAGACCCAGTCGCGGACGGTATCATTGGCAATGTGGTGACCGAGGGATTGGGAGACACCCCGGAATCCTTCACAACGCACTGGAATCACAGGCTTTTCAGTTTCTTTAGCTTTCTTCCGCGCAACCGCTTCGATGTCATCCCCAATTAATCCAATGGGACATTCAGACTCAATGGTGGTACCTTGACTTAAAGGGAAGAGAACTTCTAATTCATCAATTAATTTACCCAGTTTTTTATCACCCCCAAAAACAATATCTCGTTCTTGGAAATCCGAGGTAAACTGCATCGTACCGAATGTATCAATACCCGTTGTACCAATATAATAGTTACGACGACCTGACCAAGAATAATAACCGCAACCCACCGGACCATGGGAGATATGAATCATATCTTTAACCGGCCCCCAAACAACCCCTTTTGCACCCGCATAGGCACAACCGCGAGTTGTCATCACACCAGGAACCGACTTAACGTTAGATTTTACACCACAATCAGACTTGCCTTCTTCATAAACATTTAAATGCTTTTTCCGTTTTTTCTGGGCTTTTTCGGGATAAGCTTCTAGGACTTCTTGAATCAGTTCTTTTCTTTCATCAATAGTTGACATGGTTTTCCCCTCGATGGATATTTGTTTGTTTTGGGAGTCATTGGTTATTTGTCACGCATTGTTCGTTGTCAAAATATTGTTTAAAATCAATAACCAACAACCCATCACGAATGACTAATAACCAATAACTAATAACTCATTAAACAGTAGCGGTCGCAGCTTCCTCAGCGGCTTTGCGAGCTTTGTCAGCAGCAAGGGCTTTCATGTATTCTTCGTCGCTATCCATCATGCCGAAGTCAACTAACAGTTCTTCCAATTCATCCATAGTGATAGGAGTTGGAATGACTAAGTTAGTATTGTGTTCAATCTTGCGCGCTAATTGACGATATTCTTGGGCTTGAGCATGTTCTGCCTCATACTCAATGACAGTCATCCGGCGTAATTCTGCCCGTTGTACCACATTATCACGGGGAACAAAGTGAATCATTTGAGTGCCGAGACGCTTGGCGAGTTCTTCAATTAACTCAACTTCTTTGTCAACTTTACGGCTGTTACAAATTAAACCACCCAAACGGACACCACCGGAGTGAGCATACTTGAGAATACCTCGGGCAATGTTATTAGCGGCATACATTGCCATCATTTCACCGGAAGTGACAATATAAATTTCTTGGGCTTTACCTTCGCGGATAGGCATCGCAAAACCCCCGCAAACAACGTCACCCAATACATCGTAAGACACTAAATCTAAGTCTTCGTAAGCGCCTTCTTCTTCGAGGAAGTTAATCGCAGTGATGATACCCCGACCTGCACATCCTACACCAGGCTCTGGACCACCCGACTCAACGCAACGGACATTGTTGTAACCCGTTAACAGCACCTCGTCGAGTTCGAGGTCTTCAACAGCACCCCGTTCTGCAGCTAAGCTAAGAATAGTCGTTTGGGCTTTGGAGTGCAACATTAAGCGAGTAGAGTCCGCTTTCGGGTCACAACCCACAATCATCACCCGCATGGTTTCTGACAACGCTGCAATCGTATTTTGAGAAGTAGTGGATTTACCGATACCGCCTTTTCCGTAAAATGCAATTTGTCGCATGATTTTTTCTCGCTTAAACTAGATAGGTTTGTGTGTGATACTGTGCAATCAAACAGATGAAATAGTAGAGATTTTAGGGAGTCTTTAAGATCAGTTTGAGTTATTTAATTCAGTATTTTTCGGGTCAATAAACCGGAAAAGTTTAACCTGAGTATGAAGTAGGAATTACGTCCTGAGCGAACTCTTGACCTGAATAGACATCACCTAAAACCCTAGGATAAGAGCTAAATGCCAGGTGGCGATCGCTCTCTAATTGAATTTGTCATTTTTTCTTTCTCCTTAATTTTTTATTGTTAATTATTACTGAAGTTTGGCGGGTTATACTTTTTCATCACGAATAACTAACAACTAACAACTAACAACTAATCCCTAAACCGATACAACCGTTAATGTCGGAAGGACTGCATCTTTTAATGTGGCTTCAATCGCAAACTTTAACGTTTCAGTACTACTTTCACAACCGCTACAAGAGCCTTTTAAAATCACTTTAACGGTATCGCCTTCCACATCAAATAATTCAACATCACCGCCATCTTCAGCCAAAACCGGTTTAATTTGATCTTCGAGAACTTGCTGAATTTTAGTAATCTTTTGTAAGTTGGTTAAAGGCTTAATTTCATTGGCCGCAACAGGCGCAGTGGGTGCAGGAGTTGTCGCAGGAGTGGGTTGAGTAACAGTAATTTCTCCAGCTAATCTGGCTTCTTCAACTTCAGCCACAATATCATCAATATCCGCTAGGCAAGAACCACAACCGCCGCCTGCTTTCACATAATTTGTCACTTGTTCGGCTGTCGTTAAATCGTTTTCTATAATAATCCGTTTAATCCGATTATCCGTCACACCAAAACAACTACAAATTAACGCCCCTTCATCTTCTTCATGACTCTCTAACGGAATCCCTTTATAAGTATAAATTGCCGCTTCTAACGCTTCTTGTCCCATCACAGAACAGTGCATTTTTTCTTCCGGTAAGCCCCCTAAATAATCCGCAATTTGACGGTTATCTAAAGTCATCGCGTCATCAACTTTCTTACCAATTAATAACTGCGTTAACGCTGAACTTGAGGCGATCGCACTCGCACATCCGAAAGTTTGAAACCGAGCATCCGTAATGGTTTGAGTCTCTTCATCAATCTTGAGATGGAGGCGGAGGGCATCTCCACAAGCAATACTTCCCACTTCTCCTGTAACCACTTTTGTACCCGCTTCAGCTTCCGTAATTGCCCCTTGATTTTGAGGATTGTGGAAGTGTTCCATCACTTTATCTGTATATTCCCACATGGTATTTTTCCTTTGTTGTTTATTCTGGGTTCTGGGTCATTTGTTGAGTGTTGATGCTGTTAGTAGATAGTCCGAAAAATAACAGCGAATGACTAATAACGAATAACGAATAACTAACTCAGTGCTAACGCTTGTTCCTGCTCTTGTAACCAGCCAGCATCATCACTATTGAAAGGAGATAAAGCCCGAAGCCGTTCAATTACACTAGGAAGAATTTCTAAGACTGCATCAATTTCAGCTTCAGTCGTATATCTCGATAAACTAAAGCGAATAGAACCATGTAATACGCTGTAAGGTAATCCTAAAGCCCGCAGAACATGAGAGGGTTCCAAAGAACCAGAAGTACAAGCCGAACCCGAAGACGCACAAATTCCATATTGATTTAATGACAGTAAAATTGCTTCACCTTCGATATATTTAAAACCGATATTTGTGGTATTCGGTAAACGGTTAATATAATCACCATTAACAACAGTATTAGGAATGGTGGCAAGAATAGCTTGTTCGAGGCGATCGCGTAATCGTTTCTCTGTGGTAACATTGGCTAAATGTTTCTGTGCCAATTCCGCCGCTTTACCTAACGCCACCACACCGGGAACATTTTCCGTCCCACCGCGACGACCCCGTTCTTGATGTCCACCAACCAGCAGCGGACGAAATCTCACCCCTTTACGAACATACAGCGCCCCAATGCCTTTAGGAGCATGGATTTTATGACCCGATAGCGCTAATAAATCAATGGTGCTAGTCTTCATATTTAAAGGGATTTTACCCACCGCTTGCACCGCGTCCACATGGAAGATAGCGCCGTATTCTTTAGCAATTTGTCCGATTTGTTCGATAGGAAAAATCACCCCGGTTTCGTTGTTGGCATACATCACCGTCACTAACGCGGTATTGCCCGTCATAGATGCCTCTAACTCGTCTAAATCAAGCTGTCCTTTGCTATTGACAGAAAGATAGGTAACGGTATATCCTTCCTTTTCGAGGCGCTTACAGAGGTTGAGAACCGCCGGATGTTCAACAGATGTGGTGACGATATGATTCTTTTTCGGTTGGGCTTTGAGGGCGGCACGAATAGCAGCGTTATCTCCTTCAGTCCCACAACTGGTGAAGACAATTTCAGAGGTCTCTGCACCCAATAAAGCAGCAACTTGTTCTCTGGCTTCCCGGACAGCTTTACCCACTTGTCCGCCGAAAGTATGCATACTAGAAGGATTACCGTAATAAGTGGTGAGGTAAGGCAGCATCGCCTCTATAACTTCATCATCAATTCGAGTTGTGGCGTTATTATCAAGATAAATAGTATTCATTATTCTACTCCGACGATAGGGGATAAGCAGATGAGGAGTCAGTAGGGGCGCATTGCATGCGCCCGTCAGAAGTCTCCTTTATCGAACAAATTGTTCGTAGAAATCTAGCGCAACTTTATCAATCACATCGTAGGCTTCAAAGGGTTGAATACCCGCTTCTAAGAGTTCTTTCTTCGGACATTCTCCAACTTTAGAAACCAGTACCCCTTTGCAATCACCAATGGCTTTGATAATATTCTCTAAGGTGGCTTCTTCGCCGTAACCGCTTTGGCAATAGAGGTCAATCTTACGGTGGCCGACAAATTTAGCTTCAACGCCATCTACTTCAAACACTTGGAATTCTTTCGCATGACCGAAGTGTTGATTAACTAAGCGTTGACCTTTGGTAGCAACCGCCAGTAACACTTTCTCTCCAGCAACCGGTGCATCACTGGCTTGCTTTTCAGCGGCTTTTTGTTCTTTAGCGGTTTTAAGTTGTTCCCGGAATTTGGCGATACCGTCATGAACTTCTTTGCGAGTTTCCAGGTCATACTCTGGAGTCATTTCTAAGAACTTATCTTTAGTAAATTCTTGAGAACGGTCTTCACCCAACAGTCCCACTGCATCTGCCCGACATTGACGGCAGTGACGCATCATCTTCATGTTACCAGAACAGTTATCTTGCAGCGCCTTTAATTCTTTAGAAGTCGGTCCCCGTTGTCCGGTTAAACCGAAGTGAGTGCCATGTTCAGGAGCGGAAATCAGGGGCATAATATTATGTAAGAATGCACCTTTAGACCGAATCACTTCATCCACTTCTGCCAGGTGTTCGTCATTAATTCCCGGAATCATTACAGAATTAACTTTACACAGGATATCGGCTTCTTGCAATGCTTGTAAGCCTTCCATTTGCCGTTCGTGGAGAATTCTTGCAGCTTCAACCCCTGTGTAACGTTTGCGGTTAAACCGAACCCAAGGATAAATCTTCGCGCCGACTTTGGGGTCAACCATATTAATCGTAATCGTAACATGATCCACATTCAGCGCCTTAATTTTATCGACGTGTTCCGGTAACATTAAACCATTTGTAGAAAGGCACAATTTAATATCCGGTGCTTTATCAGCAATGAGTTCAAAGGTACGGAAGGTTTGTTTCGGGTTAGCTAAGGGGTCACCGGGGCCTGCAATTCCCAATACCGTCATTTGAGGAATTTTACCCGCAATAACCAGTACTTTATGGGCGGCTTCTTCTGGGGTTAACAATTCACTGACGACACCGGGGCGGCTTTCGTTAGCGCAGTCATATTTCCGGTTACAGTAGTTACATTGAATATTACAAGCAGGAGCCACTGCAACGTGCATCCGGGCGTAATGGTGGTGAGCTTCTTCACTATAACAAGGATGCTTTTCAATTCGTTCTTTGAGGCGTTGGTCTCTAATTTCTTCGGGTTTAGTTGAACTGCAACCACAACTTCCAGAGGATTTTTTAAGTGTTTTTGTTGTGACTTGAGGTTCGAGTGTAACGCTGCCGGTAGGATGTAGCATTGAATTCCGTTGATAAAGGTGGGCTATTGACGCAGTCAGGAGTTAGAGAGACAAATAACCAGTGACGGATAATAACCAATTAGTCTTTCCCTTGTGGGAGATATAGATAAGAAGTGAATTTAATCAACTTCATTGTTTTTAGACTATTGGGTTGAACTCGAGATGGATTTAAAACTGTAAGTTGCTGTTCTAACTCAGTGGGCTTGTGTGTTTGTTGTTAGCCCAGTTATATCACCCCCCTTTGAGCGCTTTGTGGGTTGAGTGGTGCGTCTGGTTTATTTGGTTACTCAAGTTGTACTCAATGGCTCAAACCTCGATGAATAGGAGGTTAAAAAAAAATTTAGGGATGAGGGGCTAGTATTTCTTCGGGGGTGCTCTAGTCTTTTTGATGGGGGAGTTGAGTATTTCTGTACTCAGTCTCTATCTCTTATATAATAAGAGTTTCATGGTATTTGAGTATAATTTTTGCCCTCAAATTCTTGCACTCAAATTAACTGAATCAATCCTGATTTTTGAGTCTATTTATAAATTTCAGGTAAATCCGATACCAAATCACTTTTTTTTCTAATCTCTTCACTATTATATTGATAAATAGAATACAAAATGAAATTCTTTCATCGCATTGCTATAGTAAAAAGCTGGAGTCAATCTTTGTATTGCCCCAGCGATGTCATGGAATTCAATTCTGTATCTAAGTTAACATTTTTATTTGAATT